>NZ_LIVM01000042.1 GCF_001418685.1 Apibacter mensalis | reverse complement strand
TATGAAGCCGTCATTCTCAAAGACGTATTAGGAGATTTCCCTAGCGAATGGAAAGATAATCACTATTTAAAAAATAATCATAATATTTTATTTATAAATCAATAAAAACATGTCACCAGTTTTATACAGCTCCATTTTTGGAGGATTAACAAAAACCGTTCAGGTAGTGATTGATGAGACTTCACGCCTGAATAAAAAATTTTTCGATACGCCCATTTATGAAAGATACATGACATGGGATACCCCCTCTATAGAATTAAATTTTGAAGAAATAATCGGTAAATATAATTTGTCCATTGCGGCAACCACTATAGAAGACAATTCGAATGAGCCAATAAGAGAACCTAAAGGGCTAAGCTCTATTCAAGCAAAAAATCTCACTCACGCACATTCTTTCCCTTTATCTGTACAAGAATATAGGAAAATATTAGGATTGCTAAGCCACAGTTTTATTAAGGACAGTCAGAAAAGGGATGAATTGATGAAGATCATGATGAATACGGTTAAAGACGCAGTAGACGGGGTCCAAGCCAAGTTAGATATGATATTTTTAGGAGCGTTATCCAACGAAGGGGTTTATAATATAGACAAGAATAACAACCCCGAGGGGATAGAAACAAAAATAGATTATCAAATGCCGAATTCAAACAAAGGTAGAGCAACCATTGAATGGACGGAAGCTAACATAAACACGGTTGACCCTTTTGAAGACATTCAAAGCATAGTTGCGGCCGCACAAAATACTAAATTGGCTGAAATATGGATTTCACAAGCCCGGCTTAGTTATTTGTTAAAATCCAAAAAATTTAAACAAGTCATTTTTGGTGCTGATAAAAGAGACTCTCCTCTATTAATAACCGAATTAAATTCATTTATGGAGAGAAACGGATTGCCTAAATTTAATGTTATTCAGCGTCAAGTAGCAGTACGTAAATCTGATGGATCCATAAAGACGATCAGTCTTTTTAATGATAAGAACCTTGTATTTGTTCCTGAGGGAAAATTAGGAGTTATCAAAAATTCGTATACTAATAACGAACTCATGCCCGAAGAAGGTGTAACTTATTCAAATTACGGTAGAATCAGAATTTCTCAATGGGGGGTTGGGGTAAAACAAAATTCCAATCAAACAGACTTCATAAAAGCCGAAACAATAGCTTTACCTGTGTT
>NZ_LIVM01000041.1 GCF_001418685.1 Apibacter mensalis | reverse complement strand
GCCAACTTTAAAAGTTGGCTTGTTATTATTAATATAAGTTCAGGCAACTGGGGCAGTATGAGGATGTAGAAACGGGGCTTTATTATAATCGGTTTCGATATTATAACCCTGAAACCGGCTTATATATTAGCCAAGATCCCATAAAACTTGAAGGAAACAACCCGAATTTTTATGCATATGTGCATGATTCGAATACGATGTTTGATGTGTTCGGGCTTAGTGAGTGTGGATCAAATAGTTGGAATAAGTTTCAAAAGCAGCATAAAGGAGTTTTTAAAAATTCGTCAGAAGCATCTAGGGCTTATAATGATTTAAAAGTAAATAAAAGTCCTTGGCCTTATGATTACGCTCCTAAAAAAGAAACATTAAGCCCTGGAGAAAAAATAAGAATGGCTATGAGTGAAGGACAGCCTTCAAATAGACCAGGAGGTTGGGCAACTACTGATGAGATTCCCGATGTAAATATGGTTAGAGAGAAACTTGCAGTTACTAAAGAGTTTAAAGAAAATATAGCATATGTTCAAGAGTATGAAGTAATAAAAGAACTTCCTGTAAAAACAGGCACAGTTGGTCCTCAAATCGATGGATTAGATGGTACTTATTATCATGGAGGAGGAAATCAAATCCAATTAGATGTGCCACCAGCTGAAAGAATGGATTATCTTAAACCCATTTCAGATTATAAAATAGAATAGATGACATGATTAGTAATTTTAAAATTGATACCTCTGAAAAAAATGTTTCTTGGTATAATAATGGTTTAATAGTATGCAAAAGTTTTGAGAAAAAAATTTTTCAGGCTGTAGAAATTAGATTTTTATCCCAAATATTAATTATAGCAGACTATAGAGAAAAGGGAAAAAATAATATGTTTATATATGATAAAAAAGGTGACTGTATTTCAAATCCTAGTATGTCATCACCTGAGTTTTATGGTATTTACTCTATTTGGTATTTAGAAGGTAATATGTTACAGACTGTTGTATTATTAAGTAATGATAATTCAAATTATGAAAAAAAATGTATTTTTAATCTTGAAAATCATAATTTCTCAGAATTTTCATTAACAAAATAAAACCCAAGCCAACTTATAAAAGTTGGCTTTTTTATTTAAGCGTTGAGTTTATCTAAGATTTCCAGTTCGAAACGCAAAAAATGAAATCTACCAATTCATTAGAAATCCCAGGGGCGATATCAACCGGGAAATTGCTTTTGACCG
>NZ_LIVM01000040.1 GCF_001418685.1 Apibacter mensalis | reverse complement strand
TACATAGACGGGCAACACAACGGGGGAGTGTATAACTCATTTAATCATAATACCTATGGGTATTGTTATCAAAGCCCTGTTAAGCTGGTTGATCCCAACGGAAAGCAGGCTATAGCAGGAGCAATAATAGGAGCATTTACTGAATATGCATCAATAATTGGAGAGAGGATGCTATTTGAAAACATGTCATTTTCTGAAGCTAATAAGATTATAGGATGGGGTGATATTGGAAATATCAGTATAGCAGCAGGAGTAGGATCTGTTTCGGGTATGGCTAAGTTTGCAAAATGGGCAGGGACGTCTAAAGGAAAGAAAATTTTAATCAAGATGCTTGATTTGGGGCTTGATTCAATAGAAGATATATTAAAACAATACGTTAAAGATGATGATATTGATCTAAAGCAAACATTAATTTCAACCCTTACAGGATTAGGCATGGGCAAAATACTTGATGGTACAAGTCTTCAGAGATATATTAAAAAACAAGATGATGTAATAAGTAAGGCTGAAAGCAAAATTTCTAAAATAGAAGCAGGGAAAGGAAATACCACAGGGAAAGCTAAGAGAATACGTACCCAAGAAGCTAAAATTAATAAAGCCCAGAAAGAAAAAGAATTTTATGGCGGTATTAATGATGTTGTTACTAAAACAGCAACAGCAGGAGCTAGTACAATAACTACAGGTACATATAGTAATAATAAAAAGCAAGAATGATAATGAAATTGAAAATTGTTTTTTGTTTATCTTTAAATGTTATCTTTTTAATTGGACTATATAATTCTTATATGGATGTAAAGAGGGAGAGATTTATAAAAAAAAACCAGAAACCTATAATATGTAATATAGTTGAATTATCAAAAATGGCAAAAGCATCTTCAAAATGTAATATTGAATATAAAAGTAAATTATATAAAAATATTAAAGCTAATGTTAGTGTTTTAAAATTAGGATTTAATGATGCGGATTTCTATTATGATGAAGAAAAAGATAAGGTCTTTTATAAAGTTGATATTATACGTATTGTTAATTTATTTTTAGTAGGTTTTTTTATTTCATTATTATTATGGTTTATTCCTAATAATAAGTTTACTTTATTTTAATTAGATATTATGTAAAAAAAGCGGAACTGAAAAGTTCCGCTTTTTTATTGAAGTATACATATTACTCAGATTTCACAATTCCGGTACGTAGTAGAGAATAAGAGCTTGAATAAAAGAAGATTTATCGAG
>NZ_LIVM01000039.1 GCF_001418685.1 Apibacter mensalis | reverse complement strand
CGTTTCGAACTGGAAATCTTAGATAAACTCAACGCTTAAATAAAAAAGCCAACTTTTTTAGGTTGGCTTTTTGTTTTATTTTATCTATTCATCTCCATTCTCTTCTAAATTATCTAAAAAATTAGAAAATCCATTTATTAAAAACCTTATACTTCCATTTGATTCATTAACTTCTCCTAAATCTAGATAAATAATGTAAATATCTTCAGTCTCTACATTCATACAAAATAAATTCCCCCCCCAATCCATAGCAAAAGGTAGCATATTTTTTGGGATAATATTTTTTTCTATTGATAAATTTTGATATGTATCTTCGATTCTAGGATCTTCTGAATCAGACTTGTACTTAATAGATTTAAAACTGCTAATTTCCACAAAAGTTTCATATTCTTCCATGTAAAAATATGTCCTTGGAGGAACTCCACCATTATATTTTAGATAATGATCTATAAAGTCTTTTGGAAAGTTTAAATGTATAAGATTTTCAACTTCTTGAATATCTTCAATTGTTAATTTTATAGCACATTTATTAAACATAGGAATAATTATTTATTTACACTCTATTTTTGCTTTTTTAGCTCTTCGTTGAGGAGCTTTTTCTCTATATCCCATATCATAAGCTTTTTGTTTAGCTTCAAAAGTATCGTATTCTATTCCAAAATGATCTGCAAATTGCCCTGCTGATCCCTTATGTGGTAAAGAAGCCTCATGTGTTTGTGTTTTTACTAATTGCATTGTAGATTTTCCTGTTGTTGGATCAAAATCAGCAACATGATGCCAAGTATAACCCGTAGCATCAGCCTTGTTTATACCAGCTTCTTTAAAAGCCTGCGTAAAATCTGCGCTCCTATCTCCTTGCAATTTTATAGTTACAATATTTTTTTGATTTCCTGTTGTTGGAAATAAATCGGGATGTCCTGTAAAATCAACAGTATTTGTTACAGCCATCAACCCAAACGGATCCACCCAAGCATTGCTATCATGCACATACGCATAAAAATTCGGGTTATTCCCCGCCAGTTTTATGGGATCTTGGCTAATATATAAGCCGGTTTCAGGATTATAATACCTAAACCGATTATAATAAAGCCCCGTTTCTACATCTTCATACTGCCCCGGTTGCCGGAACGGAATAAACGGCTGATTGTTAAAAGTATCTTCCCGTATTCTGCCATAGATGTCAAATTCCACCTGCCAAACCAGTTCCCCTTTGTCATCATAGGCCTGAGCAGGTCTTCCCAAATAGTCCGATACAATCGAGTAGGACTTACCTTCGCATAGCTTAGCGGTGGGGACTAAACTTCCTTCCTCATAAACCCAAGTGGTCAGGTTTTCGACCGGTTCGGGTCGGTCCAACATAAGCATTCCCAGCTCGTCAGT
>NZ_LIVM01000038.1 GCF_001418685.1 Apibacter mensalis | reverse complement strand
AGCGTGGACCCGTTGTTTGAAAAAACGATGACTCCGTATCAGTACACCTACCAAAATCCACTTAAGTATACCGACCCAACGGGGATGAAAGGGGAGGGAGTAGATCCACCACCTAGTAAAACTTGGGAAGAGTTGGTAACTAAATTTAATAACACACTTAAAGGAGTTGATATTGGAACTAAACAAAGATTTCAATTAGAACCTGCAAGAGGTGATACAAAGACAGGATTAAGAGATACTCAAGCAGGTAGGGTAAGCAATAAAACAGGAAAGCCTGTTGGTGAGTGGGTAATTAGAGCAGACCAAGCACATAAAGGAGCACCAGACCCACATTTTAACATTAATCCAAAAGCAACAGGAGTAGTTGATCCACATACACCAATACCTGGAGGGACAAAGACATTAAAAATATTAGAGAACTCAGGGAAAACGCTTGATGTAATAGGCAAAGTGGCAAAACCCGTTGCAATAGGTATTGATGTAGTAAGAATAGGTAATGCGATACATGAAGATGGAGGTACTATAGGAAAGAATACGATTGTTACAAGTTCAAGTGTTGCAGGCGGCTGGGCAGGTGCTTATGCAGGAGCAACAATCGGCTCGCAAGGTGGTGCATATTTAGGTGGTTCAATTGGACTTTTCTTTGGTGGTGTTGGTGCAGCACCAGGTGCAGCGATAGGGGGGGGTATAGGAGGCATAGGTGGTGGAATAGCAGGAGCCTTTGGAGGATCTTGGTTAGCAGAAGAGGGAGCTAAACAAGCAGTTAAATAATTATTATGATAAGTTTTAATAAATATGTAGTTTTAAATATAGATTTTGATTCAAGTTTTTTAAATAAAAATGATGTTATACTTAATTTTATATTTAATCAAATAGGAAAGCAAGAATGTTTTTTATTTGAAATGAAACCGACAAAAAATTCTATAATATATGATATTACATCGTCATATATAGAAACTAAAATAAATTCTAAAAAATGTTTGTATACTAAAGGCATAAATTTATTAAAAGAGGATATCAAAAATATTATTGAAACGGATGATTTCTATTTGGGAAATCTTATAATTGTATTAAATGAATTAAATAATGAAATGATACTAAATTTGATTAATTTATGGGATAGCGGAATTTATGAAGTAGGAGTTGAGTTTTTTAGAATGTGTAATGATGGATTATCTTTTTATTGGTATAATCCTACAGATCCTCACGCAGAAGATAAATTTACAGTTTTGACTAATATGTAAATTTATTCTAATGTATTATTTTACTTAATTCATTTTAAAAAGTAAAATTAATATATACAAAAAAAAGCGGAACTGAAAAATTCCGCTTTTTTATTGAAGTATACATATTACTCAGATTTCACAATTCCGGTACGTAGTAGAGAATAAGAGCTTGAATAAAAGAAGATTTATCGAG
>NZ_LIVM01000037.1 GCF_001418685.1 Apibacter mensalis | reverse complement strand
ACCCAAGCATTACTATCATGCACATACGCATAAAAATTCGGGTTGTTACCTGCTAACCCTATCGGGTCCTGGCTTATATAAGTTCCTGTATTACTGTCGTAAAATCGGAAGCGATTGTATTACAATATTCTATATCATATTTTTGCTCGAAAACACTTCTTAAAACTAACCAATCTTGTAATGTTGTTTCTTGTATTTTAATTTCTATATGTACAGTCTCTTCTCTCATAAAAATACAACAAAGATATAAATATAAAAGCTCAACATTTAGTTGAGCTTTTAGTTGGTTAATAATTATTACAATAATTTATAAATTCAGTAATAAAATTTCCTAATTCTTCAAATGATTTGCATTTTTGTACTTTGATAGGATTTTCCCAATTAAAATCTTTGATTATACTAATAGAAAAAGCACCTTTTTTATTAAACGAAGGATACCAACCCAAATCCAGAATCAAATTATTATGATATTCTATTTGTAACAAATCCTCTTTTAAATTATCTATATTCCCTTTTATACCTGAAGAAACATCCAAAGTACTAAAATTATCATAAGTAATGATTCCTGTACTTTTTCCTAATACATTTTTAAAGTCCATATTACTTACATTTTGTTAATTTTTTAAATTCGCTTTTTGATATTGGGTGCCCATGAATTGTATTTCCACTATTTTCTACACGAACAAAATTTGTAGGTTTTCCTTCTGATGCTCCAATAATATCATTGAATTCCATAACCTTCCAATTTTTTCCGTTAGTTACAGGAGTTCCTTCTTTCCAAATTGTTCGTTCTAAATTTTCTACATCTATCTCTGAAATATATTTTGCTGGTCCATTTTTAGTTGATTTTACTATTTCAGCCCAAGATTTATTTTTTGGTGGAAAGTGCTTAAATCCATGAGGAGTCCAGTTAACAGGATCAAACCCAAACGGATCAACCCAAGCATTGCTATCATGCACATACGCATAAAAATTCGGGTTATTACCTGCTAGTCCTATCGGATCTTGGCTAATATATAAGCCGGTTTCAGGATTATAATACCGAAACCGATTATAATAAAGCCCCGTTTCTACATCCTCATACTGCCCCAGTTGCCTGAACGGAATAAACGGCTGATTGTTAAAGGTATCTTCCCGTATTCTGCCATAGATGTCAAATTCCACCTGCCAAACCAGTTCCCCTTTATCATCATAGGCCTGAGCGGGACGGCCCAAATAGTCCGATACAATCGAGTAGGACTTACCTTCGCATAGCTTAGCGGTGGGGACTAAACTTCCTTCTTCATAAACCCAAGTGGTCAGGTTTTCAACCGGTTCGGGTCGGTCCAACATAAGCATTCCCAGCTCGTCAGTAATAACCTTAGGACGCCGTGCACGCTGATAATGCCATTCATGCAATAAAACATTACCATCCCAAAGATAGCGATAAATCTTGGTGTGGACAATTTTCGCT
>NZ_LIVM01000036.1 GCF_001418685.1 Apibacter mensalis | reverse complement strand
GCCGTCTAAGTTAGTTATATAACTTTCCCTCGCGACAGGCTGGCTCGTCGCTAAAATGCTTCTCATGCATTTTTTAACGCAACGCCCTCCAAATGGTCAGAGTGGTAAAAATACTAATTAGTTTAATGATAAAAAAATAGTTTTACTCTTTATTCCCTTTGTAAAATTACGCAAACTGCTATTATGATGGATATCTCCTACCCTAATTACTCGGAACACAACCAATGGGACATTTTCAATATTATTTCTCTTATTCGTTCACTTACCCCTATTGACGAGCTAGAACTCTTGGATTTAATGTATAAAGAATAAAACGAAAAAAGCCCGAATAAATCGGACTCTCTTCTATTAATATCTACTGAATATTTAAAGTCTAATTTGTCTTTAATCTTGGGGACTGTAAGTAAGAAAAGCGTTTTTTATTTAAACTACTAATCTCATAACTCTTTTCTCATATAAACCCAAGAATTTAATTTATCTAATTTAGAAATAGGTTCTAATGTAAAAATACATTTTTCTTCTACTTCAGAAAAATCTATATCCGCCAAAACTTCAGTAGTAACCTCACTTATACTATCATAATCATCTTCTGTGGGTTTTTTATCTAAATAATAAATTACTTTTAATTTTTCAGTCTTTTCGAACCCTACTGCTATAGCTCTAATCGAGGAGTATATCATTCCCAATAAAGCTCTCTGAATAGAAAGTAAAATTTTAACTCTTATTTCTGTATTTTCCATTTTTAATTAGTTTTTGGTATTGGTGCAGAAGGAACTATATGAGCTCCAGATTTTGAATTATGAATTATCCCTTTTGTAGTAGGTATAGGAAGACCTGTACTTTGATCTATATAAATCCCTATATGTTTCCCAAAATCTACTCTAGTTTTAACATCTGATATTGCCTCTATATTTTTAACATCTCCTGCGTGAAATGAATTAAGTAAATTTTGAGCATTTTCTGTTAATATTGATTTTCCTTCTATATAATTATTATGTCCTACTATATGTT
Organism: Apibacter mensalis; assembly: GCF_001418685.1. Classification (GTDB taxonomy): domain Bacteria; phylum Bacteroidota; class Bacteroidia; order Flavobacteriales; family Weeksellaceae; genus Apibacter; species Apibacter mensalis. The sequence goes on along the minus strand of NZ_LIVM01000036.1, from coordinate 489 downwards.
TACCTTGTTTCCCATTATGAATAGTTTTAGATACAGATTTGCCTACTTCTTTAGAAATATCCTTTACTATATTTTTCCCTTCGTTTGCGCCTCCTTTTACTTCCTGAGCTAAGACTCCTGCTGATACACCAAATCTGGCTGTTACTATGCCTACCGTTGCATCTAATACATCTTCTACAATGCTGGTGGTGGAACCCTCTGGTAATTTTACTACTCCTATACCGCCATCTCCTCTATATCGGCTTTCTTCACCTAGTATTCGAGAGGCTAAATTCATTACTCCTGCTCTGGCTTCTCCTATAAAGCCTACTGTAGCGCTTACTATATATTCTGCCATAGAGGGCTCTTGGGTATTCCAAAATTCCGTCTGCTTCCCGTTGGGATCTACTAAAAGTACAGGGCTTTGATAACAATAAATATACGTATTGAGATTAAACGAGTTATACACTCCGCCGTTGTGTTGCCCGTCTATGTAATGTTCTCTCTCCA
>NZ_LIVM01000035.1 GCF_001418685.1 Apibacter mensalis | reverse complement strand
AAAAAAAAAAAAAAAAAAAAAAAGTAAGAAAGAAAAGAAAAAAAGAAAAAAAGAAAGAAAAGAAAGTACCAAAGAAAAGAAAGAAAAAAATAAATAAAAGAAAAGAAAGAACCAAAAAAAAAAAAGAAAAAAATCAAAGAAAAAAACCAAAGAAAAAAAAACAAAGAAAAAAACAAACGTTTATAAAGGGCAAAAAAATTTTTTCAAAAAAATTCAATTTCAAAACCAATTTCAAAAAAATCAAATTCCCTAATCAGCCATATCAAACTTAACCACCTCGAAGAGAAGAAAAGAAAAAAAAGTTTCGCCCAAAAAAAAGAAAAGAAAAAACAAGCGATTTAAGACGCTCAAAATACATCAGATGAACAAATGCTCATCTTTGATAAAAAAGTTCGTCAGAAAGCCTAAAAACATTAAAAAACAGCCTAAGGCGACATAAGTATATACTTGCTGATTATGTAAATTGATAAGAAATAAAAATTTGCGGGAAAAATTATATTGCTCGAATTTTCCGAAAAAACAAATAACAGTTGGTTTATTTGTTGTAATTTTGAAAAGTAGTATTCGTCTTTTATGAATAAAAACAAACCATATGACAGCGTTTTGGTAGCAAATTATTTGTTAGCATTAGCTAACGAAAAAGGAGTTATTTTAAACACAACCAAAGTACAAAAACTTCTTTATATGGCTTATGGTTTATTATTGGCTGAAAAAAATAGAATAATTACAGATGAGCAACCTAAGGCATGGCCTTACGGTCCTGTATTTCCTAAAACAAGAAAAAAAGCTAATTATTCCAAGATACAGAAAACATCTGATAATGAATTTTCAGAAATTAAAGAGGATTTTGAATTAACCGATTGTTTAAATAAAATAATAGACAAATTTTCAGGCTATACAGCAACTCAATTATCCAATTGGTCACACGACCCGCAGGGTCCGTGGCAAAAAACAGTTGATACAGATTGTTTTGAGTGGAATACCCCCATTCCCAATAATTATATAAAAGATTATTTCAAAGAATTTATCATATAATCTTATTTTGTAAATGTATAAAAACGATAAAATAGGATTGGATGATTATTTTAAACGGCTTTTACAAAATAGCACATCTGAAAATGACACAGATATAGACTCTGACGATCTTTATAAACAAAAAGAAAGTTATGATGAAGAATTTAAAAAGAACAAATCTGATAGATATAGAAAAGACACAATACGAAAAAATAATTTAGCAAGATGGGTAATGTGGGTTGTTTCAATATATTTATTATTAATATTTCTATTGATGTTTATAATTATTTTTATGTTTTGTAAACCACTGTCAGATGCTGTAATTATAACTCTGCTAGGTACAACTACAATTAATGTTTTAGGCTTAATGTATATTGTTTTAAAAGGGTATTTTAAGAATTGATTTTTCAATACTTCTAATAAGTAGCGGTCAAAAAACCCCATCCATTCTTTTCC
>NZ_LIVM01000034.1 GCF_001418685.1 Apibacter mensalis | reverse complement strand
ATTATAAACCGCATTATCCCCCGTACCGGTAACTGTTCCCCCAAAAAGTTTTTGCAGCGTTTCTAAATTATAATCCATTAAGTCAAACTCAAAAGTCTCTTTACCCGGTACAGTTACAGAATCAATCGCTGTATCAGATTCTTCGGCGAAAAAATCTGTAGTATCTCCATCCTCACTATTGAAAGTAAATGTTTCGCGCCGAGTGTATCCTAATTTTGACCACGTCGTTGTAACTCCGCCATCATCAGGTATAGGCCCGAATTCCAGCTTTTGTAGCCCTCTGGTTATCATTTTATCTGTTGCCATTTTCTATAATTTTAATTAAAATATGCTTTGTAGCTTATAAATTGTATTCTTATATTTATATAATGATTCTTAGCGTCTATGTCTTTAAGGGTGTTTTCCCAAAGGACAAATAGATTGTAATCTTCATTATAAATTTCATCTATTTTGCTTTTTACTAATTTATTTAATTCTTTAAGCCTTTTTAAATCAGGCTGATTTTGCGTTTGGTTTTTAAATTTTATCAACAAATCGGGTACGTGGATATTTATATTAAATGTGCCTTTCTGAATATCCCCACTTGCAAGTATTAAAGAGTTAATTACAATATCTTCCTTATTAGAATTTGCGGGACGCTGAATTTTATATATACCCCCGGATAACCCTTCTTCCAATGGTTTTAATATTTGGTAAATTAAATCTATAACCTCTATATTTGTTCTCAATTCAATAGTTTGTTTAAATTTTTAACCATTTTGGGAAGTTCTCTTTTAATCAGTTCTTCTGAAGAAGTAAGTACATTATAACCTTTGCTTTCCACATATATTGCATAATTCATTCCTGCAACTACTATTAAAGAATATTTATCAACCGGTTGCTCTGTCGCTAATTTTAATGCTAAATTCTCTCCTATTTCAGCTCCCTCTTCATTATATTTAGCTATTCCGACATTATTAAAACCTAGTTTTTGAAGAATTTTTCCATTTTTAACAATTATGTACCCTGTTGATGAGCGCAAATTGTTGGTAATGTTTTTATAATCTCCATTATTTCTAGCTTCCATAATAGCCTCCTCTCCCAAATAACTTAGATTTGCCAATATTATGCTTTCGACAATCGCAGAATATTTGTTAAATTTAGCTTTTAGTGCGTCAGAATTAAATTTAGCTTTTAAACCCATATCCTTGTATGGAGTTGATCCATACGTGAATTCACCACAGGTAACTCCGGTACTCTAATATCGCCATTTACTCCTATTACTCGAACTATTGTACCGGAGGCTATTTGTGTTGTATATTTTGGACATTGTATCAACGCCGTATATGTGTAATTAATCCCATCTATGCTTTTTATTATTTTTCCATTACCCGCATCATCTCGGCAATTACAATAATATTTCCAATAAGTTTTTTGGGTATGATAATCACCGTTGTCATCTTGCTCAGAACCCACAATCACAAGTATTTCTAATTTATAGGGATATTGCGTTACCATAAATTTGGCGAACTCACGTATGAATTATTATAAATTTCATCATCTTCTCCTAATTCTTTTGCTAATGAAGAATACCATAACCGTATAGCTTCCATATCCCAAGAAATGGAGTACCCTCCTTCTGATAAAGTTTTTTGTTTGGGGAGATATACGGTAAACTCTTTAAAGAGTGCTTTTTTTAATAATAACACATCTTCTTTTCCCATAATTTCTTTATCAGGTACAAGGTTTTGATTTAAAAGAATCAATTCTATAGTAGCAGCTTCAACCCCTAAAGGAGATAAAGTAGCGGTTATGTATTCTTTATAGTTCATTGATTTATTTCTCCGTTTTCAAACTGTATATTCCATTGATG
>NZ_LIVM01000033.1 GCF_001418685.1 Apibacter mensalis | reverse complement strand
AAACAGAAAACCTATACCAACGGATCCGGACTTACCGCAAAGACCGAACAACTCTCAGGCCCGGACGGAATCATAAGCACCCGTTATGCCTACGATGCCATCAACCAGTTATTGGAAGTAACCGATACCGAAGGACAAAAAACACGCTCGGCATATGACCTGGCCGGTAGAAGAACCCAACTGGAACATCCGAGCGCAGGGCTAACCCAACTGGAATATGACCCGGCAGGAAACGTACTGTCTCGCCAAACTTCCAATCTGGCCTCCCAACACACCCGTATCAACTATGAGTATGACTATACCCATTTGCAAAAGATCCTCTATCCGCAGTACCCACAAAACAACGTGACGTACTATTACGGGAACAAAAACTCTCATTACAACCGAGTAGGAAGAGTCATGCTAGTAGAAGACGCTTCAGGCGCCCAAGAATACAAATACGGCAGCCTGGGAGAAATAACCGAAGTACGCAGAACCGTGATCATACCCAATCAAGCCATTGCCACCTATGTCACCCAAACCAAGTACGACAGTTGGAACCGCCTGGAGCAAATCATTTATCCGGATCAAGAAAAAGTAGATTACCATTATAATGCAGCCGGCCTACTGACCCAAGTAAAAGGCAGCAAAGCCTACAGCTATAACTATGTAAACAAAATAGGCTACGACAAATTCGAACAAAGAACCTATCAGAGCTACTGCAACGGCACAGAAACCAACTATACGTATGATATGGATAGAAGAAGACTCTCCGGCATGGTGGTAGTAACCCACCCCGGAAAGAAAAATTCCAGAACAATAATGCAAAATTACTACGGATATGACCCGGTAGGAAACCTGGGAGGTATAGTAAGCCAACCCATCTTGCCTCCGGAAGGCACGGATTTTAAAGGCGGACACCTTCGCTACGACTATATGTACGACGGATTGTATCGTCTGACCCATGCCGAAGCCCTTTACATTGCAGACTCATACGTAAAAAATGCCACCTATACCCTGGATATGACCTACGATAACCTGCATAACATTGTAACCAAAAAACAAGATCTGGAACAAATAGGAATAGTATTCGAAGGAAGCTTGAAAGCAGGCTATGACTTACAATACAGTTACGATCCCATAAAAAAGAATCAAATAACAAGCATCCAAGATGACAACTATCGCTACGAAGCAGATCAACCCCAAGAAAAACGAAAAGAAAAAAAGAATTACCAATACGACACCAACGGAAACCTTATCTATGTAAGTACCGATTTAGAAAAGAAAGACCAAAGTATGACCCCAAAAACTCACGAAAGAAAGCTACTTTGGGATGAAGAAAACCGATTACTGGCCATCCATGACAACGGTTACGTAAGCAACTACGTATACGACGCCACCGGAGAAAGAGTAATAAAAACCAGCGGAGCAAGCGAACACGTATACATCAATTCCCAATACTCCGGAGGAAGAACCGATACCGGCGATTTCACCGCCTACATCAACCCATACTTTGTAGTAAGCCCTAATGGAAAATACACCAAACATTACTACATAGGCACCCAAAGAATAGTCAGCAAGCTGGGCGACATCGAAAGCTTCGGCGCCGATCCCCGAAGAATAGAATACGCCGGCGCGGGCATGCCACGAGTAACGATCAATTGGAAAGACAAATACCAAAGTAGCCTAAAGACCCTAAAAGACAGTTATCAAAGCCTGGAAATACCATACCATGGCAAAGACAACGACGATTACGTTAACGGCGAAGGATTCTGTTGTTCCCCAACCGTTGCTGCGCGAGCAGGCATAGGCACCGGAAACGTGAACTACGAAAAAATGCAGTTTTATTACCACTCCGACCATTTGGGCAGTAGCAATTATATTACTAACTTAGACGGCGAAATCGTACAACATGTAGAATATTTACCGTTTGGAGAAGTGTTTATAGAAGAAAGAAATAACAGTTGGAATA
>NZ_LIVM01000032.1 GCF_001418685.1 Apibacter mensalis | reverse complement strand
ACCCAAGCATTACTATCATGCACATACGCATAAAAATTCGGGTTATTACCTGCTAGCCCGGTAGGGTCTTGACTTATATACGTTCCTGTATTACTGTCGTAATAACGGAACCGATTATAATAAAGCCCGTCTAACTACTCGTCTTCATAATAAAAAAACAATCTTTAAACTATGCTTTTGAAGTTTTATGTTTTTTTATCATATTCATTTGCTATATGAATAAAGTAAGTTCTTAATTCACTTGATGGATAATCTAATAAAAATCTAGGGTAAATAGGTGCATATTGCCTCTTATCGAGAGTATTGAGCATTTTAATAAATTCATCTTTAACATTTTTTAAGGCTCCAACAGGTATATTTTCATACTCATCATCAAATGAATAATTCTTAAAAATATTATCAATTTTATTAATGCCTTCTTCGCAAAGCTTACTTACATGGGCTTTTTTTTCTTCACTTACTTTTTTCATAATTTTTCAACTTGTTATAACAAACTACCATATTTCCAAGGTTCTAAAACTGGATCGGCTACACTAACTCTGATCTCATATTTTGGTTATATTTAGAGTGATTGCCACTATATCCTTTATGAGCACTTCTATTTCCATAATCTCCTATATCTTTAGGCAAGTAAATTAAATTATCTAGCTTATTTACATCAAATCCTATTTTTTGTAATACTTCATGTCTTGCTAAAGATTTAGGGATCACATGATGTAACTCAAAATTATCAATTTTAGGCATGTTATCGTAGTTCCAACCACCTGAGGGCCTCGACTTACCTAAAACCAACCCAAACGAGTCAACTTCCGAATTAGAATCAAACGTATACGCATAAAAATTCGGGTTATTACCTGCTAGCCCGGTAGGGTCTTGACTTATATACGTTCCTGTATTACTGTCGTAATATCGAAACCGATTATAATAAAGCCCGTCTAGTTCTTGGTCTTCATACTGCCCCGGTTGCCGGAATGGAATGGAAAACTTATCTTCTTAAAAAATAACTTTAAAAAGTTGGTTTGTTTTTAATTGTATTTACTCTATTATCCCCTTTATAAAATCTCTTCTATTGAATTTATAAATATTTCATTCTTCTTAATTTCATTAGGAAGTTTCTCAATAAACATATCAAATTCTTCTTTTCCTAAAAACTTTTCAATATTAAATAAAAATAAAGGCAAATTAGATGATTCTAAAACATTATTAAGTTTTACTAAATAATTGTTTGATAAATATTTTAAGGCTATATTTTTATCAATATTTAATACAAAAGAAAAAATATATGGGTAATCAGAACTATATTTAATTAACTCTTCAAGTTCATTTGTTGTATAACTAAAAGAACTATTATTTATTGAGGTAATAAACATTTTTAATTCATGTTTTTCTTGTTCTACTAATTTAATCCTGTCTATTACATCTTCCATTTCTACAAGTTTTTCTTGAAACAATATGCATTCTCCAATAATGTTAGGACCATCCATAAAGTTAAATTTTAATCCTTCTTTTAATATTTCTTTCGGGGCTTTTTCTGACAAAAAAAATACTTCGTCTGCTATTGTCCTATATCCCTGATCTCTCGGCGTAATATTAAATTTAAAACCAATACTCCAACTCTCTTTTAATTCTGGTAAATGAATTTGAGTATGTAAAACTTTCGTTGATGGTAAAAGTCTTTTTTCTCCATCAAATATATTCTTATCCCAATTAATTAGTGATTTCATTTTTTACATTTTACTCTAATTGAATTAACTTTTTTAACTTCAGTCTTTCCATTTAAATCAGCAACCTCAATAGCTCTCGCGGGACCTATTCCGTCTAGGTGATCTACTTTATATGCACCTTTTGCTACTGCATCATCTACATCAAAAGATACTACATAAAATTTTGAATCGCTGCCATGCCCCATAGTCTTACCCCATTCTACAGCATTGTCAAAACTTTCAGCAAACCATTTTGCCCCCATACCTCCAGTATCTCCGCCGGCTTTCCAACCATTCTGAATAATATCAAAATATTCTGCTCTAGTCATTGATCTAAATAATTCCATCAACCCGAACACATCAACCATCGTATTCGAATCATGCACATACGCATAAAAATTCGGGTTATTACCTGCTAGCCCGATAGGGTCTTGACTTATATAAGTTCCTGTATTACTGTCGTAATACCTGAAACGATTATAATAAAGTCCATCTAGTTCTTGGTCTTCATACTGCCCCAGTTGCCTGAATGGAATAAACGGCTGATTGTTAAAGGTATCTTCCCGTATTCTGCCATAGATGTCAAA
>NZ_LIVM01000031.1 GCF_001418685.1 Apibacter mensalis | reverse complement strand
TTAGTTATTACTGCATGTTTTAAGTTTATCATTATTAAAATAATTTAAGTTGATTTTTTCTAAATTCTTTTCCATATTTCCTGTTTTCAATATGCCTAGACAAATCATATTTTAAGTGGCAAGCTTGGCAAAGCGCGGCTAATCTTTCCTCTTTAACCTCATGATTTTCGCTATCATGGTCTAAGTGAGCAACAGTTAAGACGACTTTTGTGCCATTAGGCTTTATGGTGTAGTTTTCTACACCGCAAAACTCACATTTATTATCTGCTCTTTTAAGTACTCTTGGCCTTATTTCCGAGAGCCAATTTTTAGGGTATTTTTTATAATCTATGGGCATTTTATTTTAATAAATTACCTTCATCTTGAGTGACATTAGGTAATAGAAAACTTAGATCAAAGTCTACGGGAAAAGGTGCAGTAGAAATAGATAAAGGTAAATTTACTTCTATTCCTACACCATTCTTATAAGTAGCTCGTATGTACCAGCTGGAGCGAGTGGGCTTATAGGATTTCTCAATAATTTCCACTCCTTCAATAAAGTTAAAATCATTATACTCATTGGCCATTTGTTTGAGCTCCAGGATTCTTTCCGGACGAAAGTTTCCTTTTTTATCAGGCCTTAATAACCTATTGATCTGATTAACCAGTTTTGCGGTTTTTTCATCTTCAATCTGAGAATTTATAAACTCTTTTACTTTGGCTACTCCTATATATACAGTGTCATCATATCCTGAGTTTACGTTATATCCGATAGTAATTGTTTCGTTATCAGTACTGAAAGTATGGGATTGTTGTTCTGTCTTTACTCCATATATCTTATGCTTTAACTCTAATAAGGATTTTATGGACGAGTATATTTTAGCCTTTAATTCTGTACCTTTTTCTGAATATTCTTTTAACAGTAAAAATAAACCTGGGATGGTCTCATTAACCAGATCGTTGTAAGCTATTACGTCTGCTGCTTTTTGTTTTCTTTTGGCTTTTAGAGCAGTGGCTAATTCTGCTTCTGATAATTGTGAAATATCTATATTCATGATTTTAATCTAAAATTTTTATTATTATTGTTGTACCGTTTCCTGATCTTTTTAAGGTAATTCTACCTAATTCCATAAGTTTTTTTAATTGTTTGTGGTCTAATTCTTTTACTACATGAGTTTTCAGAAAAATACACCCATCTTCTTCATATGCCCCCCCTTTATAGATTCCTAAAATTTCTGCTACTTTCTCCTCCAATTTGTTGATTTTCTTTGTATTCATGATGTATATCTTTAATTTTGTTGTTTATTTTTTTATATCATATCTCTTTGTATCTGTGCATAATAAGAAGTAGCGCATTTTATATAATCTTCTTCCAAGCCGTTCATCCTCATTTCTATTTCTTGATTCACATAAAAATCACGTTCCTTCTTCACTTCTTTATACATGAAGTGTGTCTCTTGGTGAGCAAACAACCAACTATTTAAGGAAGTTATCCTCTCGTTTACTTCTTCGATTGTTAAGTACTGCATGGTTTTCTTTTTTAATGATTTTTAATAAGGTTTGCGGATAAAATCTCTCTAGTTTATAGGTATATAGGGTAAGTATTTCTACTAAGTGCTGTTTTTCATTTAAGACAAAGAAATCTTTGTTTTCTCTTATAAAAGGCTTTTCTACATAAAATACCCATGTGTCTAAATACCAGTTTCTTACTCCGTCGTGTTGGTATAGCTGCCGGATGTCTATAAAACTTTTATAGGAATGTTCTATACACCATCGGTAAAAACATTGTTCTCTGTAATGGTCGTATTGCCAGTAGCTTATACCTAATGCTTGTAGTATTTCATTAGTTGTATTCATTGTTATACCTTTCTATATTCTACTCTTTTAGGATATGGTTTATCTTCTTTTTCTATCCTACAAATCTGTCCCATAATATATAAGAAAACACTTTGGTTGCTGTTATTTTAGCTTGTGTTATAATTGTATTCATATATTTAAGTTTAAGTGGTTTTAATTCTATTTATTAAGAAATTAGCCTCATTAATAATGTCATTAAGACTATAAAGATGTTCTAAAGATGGATTTTTCGATATTTTAACTAGAGATTTAACAATTTCTAATAGCTCAGGTGTTTTTTCAATAAGCCTTGCATTTTGTGCTTGTTTTAAACTTTTCATTCCTATAGGTTCTGGAATTATAGCTATAGGAGTACGAAATCCGTCATTTTCGCTTATTATCCATGCTCCGTTATAGTCATATAAATGGTTATATTCCTTAATCCATTTTTGTCTTATGTTTAACATATGTTTGTGTTTTTATTTGTTTTTTTAAGATTATTCAATTGTTAAACTAT
>NZ_LIVM01000030.1 GCF_001418685.1 Apibacter mensalis | reverse complement strand
ACGAATTAGAGGTAATAAGATAAATAAAACAGGCGGATAACTCCGCCGTTTTTTTATTAATATGGTTTTGATCATGGCAGAAACCTGCCGATACACCATACCCGTAAAAATTAATGTATACCCCGATATTGAGTGGGAATTTAAAGTTGAATATGCCTGTAAAAATCCAATAAAATATAGAGATTCATGGGTTACAATGAGGCAAGCACGAGTTGATGATGCTGTGAATAAGGCACAAGCTGGTGATATAGACGGATATGATGGAGATTTAGAGACTAAATTCAAAGTAGGTGCAGGTGTAACTTATAATAATGTTCAAAAAGAGATTTCATATGAATTTGCAGGAAAAATAAGACCTATTCTTAAAACATTTTTGAAAATAAAAAATACGATAAATAAGTTAATCGGAGGAAATGAAGCAAAAAATGGGTTTAATTTTTTACCGAAAGATATGCAAAACGCTTGTGCATCCCTTGCTGCTAAACTTAAAAGACAACCCGTAATGTTAGAAATAGGCTCTCCATCCGTAAGTTTTGAGTTAAATTATAAAAACGTATACAATCCCCCTTCCCCCTTGTCGGTAGTTCGTCAATTAGAAGCACACTTAAAATTTTCTCCTTTTTTAACCGGAAAAGGAACGTTAGACCTAATTGCGATTGCCTCCAGAATGCCGTATATTGGAGGCATAGTGAGAACGGTAGATACTGCACTGGTTGCCTTAAATATAAATGCTGTATTCGCTGTATCAGCAATAGGAGAAATAGGGTTTGAAATCATAGTATCGGGTTTATATCATGAAAAAACAGGATTTAAATTTTTTAACGAAAATAATTACAGTGTAAAAGCCAATGGTCGCTTTGGTTTAGAGGTAGAACTTTCCGCAAAAGGAGAGTGGAAAATAAAAACCTGGTTACTTTGGGGGGATGAACATACTATGAAAGCAGGGGCTAGCGCTACTGCCAGCAGTTTTTTTGAGCCCACACTCGGTTTTGTGGCAGATGAAAAGGGTCCCTATTTAGAAGGGGCTGTAGAGTTTACGGGTATTAAAATAGTCATGGAAATTTATGGGGAAATTGATGGTCTTAGAAAAAGTGCTAATAAAGATATCGTTATTGTTGAAGCACCGAAAGAACCTATTTTTGGAGGAAGAAAATATTTTAATTATGAAAATAAAAAGTAAAATTATATTATTAATATTTATACTATTTTGTAATGTTTCATGTTCACAAAATAATAATTATCAAAAAATTATGAAAGAAATAATCAATTTAGTTCCAAATTCACCAAATAAACAACCTGTATATTATGCTCCGGTTTATAGTAGTAATTGTAGATGGGATGTTTATGTGAATGATGTTTTGTTATACCATTTTCCTGCTAAAAAAGGCGATATTATAAATGTTCAATTGCCATTAAATATGCGAATATTAGCTTCAGGAAAGCAAATAATAAAAGTAATAATATATCCACTAGAAGGAAAAACTCATTTAGGCGAATATGCAACTTTTAAACTTCGGGGTGAATACTATCCAGATAAAAGAAATATGGAAGAATATGATTCTTTTTTAAATTTTGAACTCCCTTATGAACAGACTAAAGATTTACCTTATTTTGAAAAATCGTTTGAGTTTGAAGCAACAGTTCCTTATAAGCTAACGGGGTGGACAAAATCAAAAGATTTAACTAAGGTTCCTAACCTAGAACAAAAATTATTAGAAAAGTTAAAGGATCTTAAAAAAATTATTGAAGCTAATGATGACGCTAAATATCTTGATGCTATAAAAAATAGAGAAATCGAAAAATATACTTCTTTTTATAGTTCTAAGGAAATAATGGAATCAGCTCTTCAAGAGAACAAAATATCAAATCATTTTGATGATTCATATGATGTAGCTTTTTTGCCAATAGAAAATTACACTCTATTGTTACAGGGTAATAATAGGATCGTTGAATTAAGAATGGATGGCAATGACATGTATTTTTGGGGTATTCCTTTTAAAGGTAAATATAAAGACAATAATACAAACTTTGAAGGATCATTCAATTTCCGTTTCCACATACCCGAAGGCTCTGACGAGTTAGAGGTAATAAGATAAATTCATGATGAAAAAATTAATCAGCGTGTTTTTACTTAGTTGTTTTCTGTTTTCTTGCGGACAAGCACCAAAAACAGATAAACAAATAATTCAAGAAACTATGCAAGCAATTGAAATGCCTAAGCAGTACAAGCAAGAACCGTTCTATTATGTCGGAATTTACAGCGCTAATATTAAATGGGAACTATTTGTTAATGATGTACAAATGTTTGCCCATTATCAAGGTAAAATTACCAGTCCCATTGTTCCGTTAAATTATAATATACTGGGCAGCGGTAAACAAAAA
>NZ_LIVM01000029.1 GCF_001418685.1 Apibacter mensalis | reverse complement strand
GCCAACTTTAAAAGTTGGCTTGTTATTATTAATATAAGTTCAGGCAACTGGGGCAGTATGAGGATGTAGAAACGGGGCTTTATTATAATCGGTTTAGGTATTATAATCCTGAAAGTGGAATTTTCATCAGTTCCGACCCTATCTCTATCTTAGGGGGATTGAATACATACGCATATGTTTCCGACTCTAATTCATTTACAGATGTATTTGGGCTTTCTCCAGACATTCCTTTAGCTAGAGCTGGAGAGGATTTATTTGTTGGCACTTACAACCAAGTAAGAGCAGGTAATATCAAATCTGGACTAAATTCAACTCATACACCACACCACGTTGTTCAAAATGCACTAAGCCAAACAACACACGGAAAGGGGATTACTATTAATCTTAATAAAGATTTACACGAACTAACAAGAACATATAGAGTTCCTGTTGATAAATCAATTGTTGGATTAAGAAATAATCTTGCCGCTGATATAAAAGACTTGAAAAGAATCCTTTTGGATGCAGGATATGACCCTAAAGTCGTTAATCGTCAATTACAAGAACTTATAAGACAAAATAAAGCTCTTGGAGGTTTTGATAAGCCACCAAGAACACCAAAAACAGGATGCCACTAATATGACACAAGAAGAAGCATTAAATTTTTTAAAGGAACATCAACCGATGCCAAAAGATGAAGATTTATCTGAAGAACTGATACGCAAATATGATGAAGTGCGCCAATTTTTTCTTCAAAATAGTAATAAAGAGTGTGTTCCACTATTCTTAAACTCCTTTGGTTATATAGACGGATTGGGGGTTTATCAACTTGTAGAAGATGTTATTTTGCAATTTTCATCGGAAGATGTTGTACCATATTTAAAAATAGCTTTAGATAGCAAAGAATATAGTGTTCGCTATTGGAATGTACAAATAGCAGCTAATTATCTTTCATCAGAACTATTACCATTATTAAATAAGATTTTACGAGAGGATGATTTTGATATTAAATACAATGCTCTTACCGCAATTGGTCAATATAATATAGTTCTATCCAAGCCAATATTAGAACAATATTTACACGAAGAAGATAACGAAGAGTTAAGAGAAATTGCCAATAATATTTTGATAACCTAAATCTAAACCTATACGCCTAACCTTGTTCATTATATCGTTACTGTTTACCGTTGCTTGCAATGGCAAAGAAAAATATCCAAAACAAGTTGGTAATAAATTGTACGTTACCGATAGTACTTTTCATTATATGGACGGAAACGATACCATAACAAAGCTACTTGATGAACGAACAGGAAAGCTCGAAGAATAAGAAACAAAAACCGCTTTCTTCGAAGCGGTTTTTAAATTACGTTCCGTTCCAAAAGCAAAATAAAAAAGGAAAAATTTTTGCAATCCACAAGGAGAATGGATTCGCTTTGAATACGACGCATTAGGAAGAAGAACAGCGAAAATTGTTCATACAAAGATTTATCGCTATCTTTGGAATGGTAATGTTTTATTGCATGAATGGCATTATCAGTGTGCACGGCGTCCTAAAGTTATTACTGACGAGCTGGAAATGCTTATGTTGGACCGACCCGAACCGGTCGAAAACCTGACCACTTGGGTTTATGAGGAAGGAAGTTTAGTCACCACCGCTAAGCTATGCGAAGGTAAGTCCTACTCGATTGTATCGGACTATTTGGGCCGCCCCGCTCAGGTCTATGATGACAAAGGGGAACTGGTTTGGCAGGTGGAGTTTGACATCTATGGCAGAATACGGGAAGATACCTTTAACAATCAGCCGTTTATTCCGTTCAGGCAACTGGGGCAATATGAGGATGTTGAAACGGGGCTTTATTATAATCGGTTCCGTTATTATAATCCTGAAAGTGGTTTATATATTAGCCAAGATCCCATAAAACTGGCAGGTAACAACCCGAATTTTTATGCGTATGTAAGTGATTCGAATACGATGGTGGATATTTTCGGGCTCAGTGAAGGTAGTGGGACTTTAGGGCGTAATATGAGCAAAGCAGGCATGACACATGGGTTTGATCCTTTCATAAGAGGAGATTTTCAAGCACATCATGTTATACCTCATGAAGTTTGGATTAACAATCAAGATTTTTTTGATAAAGTAGGCTTAGGAGGAGCTAAAGATAAAGCTGCAAATGGAGTGTTTTTACCTAAAAATCAACAAGTAGCAAATAGTTTAGGTTTTGATTATTATCATCGAGGTAGTCATCCAGATATAAATATAAATATGGAAACTCGATTAAATGATATTGTAAATAAGTATAATAATGGAGAATTGACAAGAACACAGGCTAGAAAAGAAGTAAGTAAACTTCAAGCAGAAGAAAGAAGTAGGTTAAGTCAAAGAAATAATAAAGGAGCAACAATAAAATGTCATTAAAAAGTAATAAATGGAAGAATCACAAATTATAGAATTAGCAAATAAAAAAATAATAGATTTTGCAGAATCTCAAAATCCAAAAGTTTGGCATCAAATGACTATGGATTGGAATTGGGATAGTGAATATAATTTTTTGGATTGGTTAATAAATAATCCAAAAACAGATAGGGCTACTATTTTAATGATTTATTGGAAATCTTCTCCTAGTCATGGATTTAAAAATAAAATTTTATTAGAGGAACGTTATACAAATAATTTTTATAATAATCAGAATATTTATTTTAATCCTAAAGATGATGAGGGAGATGATTGGACAGAATATAATAAAGATGGGGCTTTTGAAATACCAAAAATAATGTTTACGCTATTAGAGGGAGAACATATAGAATATCCTAATGGGTATATAGAAGGTATTCCAGAAAAATTATTTTATGAAATTGAAGAATTATATGAATAAAATATCAAGATGAAATTTTAATATTATAAAAAAGCCAACCTAAAAAAGTTGGCTTTTTTATTTAAGCGTTGAGTTTATCTAAGATTTCCAGTTCGAAACG
>NZ_LIVM01000028.1 GCF_001418685.1 Apibacter mensalis | reverse complement strand
TGAAATTAACATGAGTGCAAATAAAACAATACATAGTGATATATTAATTTCGATAGATGAGGTATTATCGATATATGGAACTAAAGCTCCTTTCTTATTGGTGGACCTTACTCATCAGCAAAATACGCCTTGGAGCAATGCCTATGTTTTCGGAAAAAAACACATTCAAATAGAGAAACAGGTTATTATTGATTACTACAAAAATTTCATATGTTTTTCTAATCGGTTAGCCAAAGAAATAGCAAGTGATGATTTCAAAAAAGTAATGATTGAATTATCCAAAACCTGATGTTTTTACGGGCCCTTTTCTATACATATAATTAATATTATAATTCTAAGGATTATAATATTCAAAATATAGGTATGACTATGGGTATTAACAAAAGGTTAATCCTTTTGAATTTATTATATTTAATAAAATTATGTAAATATTTTAAGAATTTCGTTTAGTGTTTTTTATTTGAAATTTTACTTGATTTATGGAAAGATTGGCTTGTATAATCATAGTTTTGATGTCCATATTCATACTTTTCGTTTAAATCATATAATTTTTGATATAAATCAACAGGATCTTGCGAACTGGTAACCCAATCAGAAATTAAATTAGTTAACTTCATCATATCCTCATTATAAGTCATTCGACCATCACTGCCTCGAATACCTTTTTCATTCTTCGCTTTTCCTCGATTTAGAAACATATTTTTTTCGTCGTAAATTATTTGTCTTTGTTCCTTAAAATCTTTTCCTTTAGGCAAATATTTCATCAATACTTTTTGTATTCCATTATAATACAATTCGTATTTTTCTTGAGGATCATCAAAATTTTTATTTAAAATTTCTTTTACTCGATCTATTTCCTCAATATTATCTGTTTCAAAATCAACAATTAATTGTTTTTCTTTTTGATCTTTAGCTCTTTGTAAAATTTCTAATTTTTCCAGATATTTTTTATCTTCTTGAGCCTTATTAATATTAGTTTTTTTCATTAATTTGTATTTCAAAAATTTGTTTTAAATCTTCAACTATTGATAAAATTGAATAATCTTCTCTCCATGAGATAGGGTTTAATTTACTAACAGCTTTCTTATAATCTGGAAAATATTGATTAAACGCTCCCCAATAAATCTTATTTTCTACATCTTGCATATAAAATTGGAATTTTGAATATATAAAAGCGGGATGTACTCTAATTTTTTTTGCAAAATTATTAACAAGTAAGTTGGATTTAATATGTGGCTTTATATATCTAAATTCTGCATCATCAACAAAAAAATCGCTGGCAAAGCTATCAGCGGCTTTTTCATCAACTAATGTAAGTTGTACTTCTCCTGTTAAATGATAACCTTCTCTTTTTATTTCTTCTTCATCAAATAAAACATGATATAATTCGTGTAGTAGTGCAAACCAGATAGTAACATAATTCTTTCTTAAATCAGTTATAACAATACAAGGTTTTCCGTTAACAAAAAAAGTAGCTCCTCTATATTGTGAAGTTGTTAGATGCTTTTGAAAAATAACTGTAATGCCGTGAGAAAATAAGGCTCTACATACCGTATAAAGTCCTTTCTCTATATCTTGACAATAGGGCTTAATTTTTGGTAACAGTTCAATGAGTTCTTCCCTTTTGTATTGGTTTGGATTAGATATTAATTCAAAAATTCTATAAGCAGATTCCACAGAAAAATTCCTCATTTTATCAACGAAATTTCTCTTAGATTTACTATATAGGACTAAATTTATTTTATCTTTAAATTCTAAATATTCAACAACGCTGGTGAATCCAAAAAAATTAAGTATTCTGTCTAATATTTTTTCGGTGTCTTTTTTCGATGATAAAAAACCTTCTGAATATAATCTATCAACATCAAAATTTTTTGCAACAAAAGACGCATCTCTGGCTTGCTCTAATTTTGAAACTGATTCACTACTTTTAACCAAACTCGCTAATACAGTTTTTATATCAATTTCAAGAAAATCAGATATTTTTAAAAGATTTACAGGGCTGGGATTTTGAGCAGTTCCATTTAATATAGGAATAAGAGCTTTTCTTTCTATATTTAGTAATTCTCCTGCTTGAGTAAAATTCAATCCGTAACTTTTAGCTTTTTCTTTGAATAATAACTCCAGATCAAGTTGCTCAATCTTATTAGAAAAAGTATTTGCTAGAAACTTATTTATATCCAATTTATCCATTGTAGGGGTAATATTACCCTATAAAAATAGCGAAAAAAATCAATACAAACAACATTTAAGGGTAATATTACCTTTTTATTAATTCTTGATATGGGATTTTTCTTTCATAATTTTTTAGGTAAAATTGAGATGCTTTTTCTTTAAAAGGTGATTTGTTACATAAAGTCATTGAATTTCAAGGAAAGAATAAAAGTATATTTAGCAATTTGATTAAAGCTATTAATAATAAATAATCTAATTAATTTATTAATTTTTTCATATCGTCAATGACTTTTTTACCCAACAATTTAGCGTAATGTTGTGTTTGTTTTAAATTGGTATGGCCTAACGCTCTACTTACCGTTTCAAGAGGAATATTTTTATTGAGCAAATAGGTTGCGAAGGTATGACGCGCTACATGGCTGGTTATTTTCTTTTTAATTCCGGCGTGTAAGCCTACTAATTTCAGATAATCATTATATTTTTGATTGCTTATTTTGGGTAAACAATATTCAAATTTCCTTAATACCCTTTCAGCCTCCGGTAATAGAAGTGATATAAAACTTTCATCTGTTTTTTTACGATTGGACCGAATCACCTTATAACCGTCCATTTCTATAATGTCTTCTTTTTTAAAATTTTGAGTGTCGACATAGGCCATACCTGTGTAACATTGAAATATAAACAATTCCCTGACTTTATCTAACCGGTTATTATCTGTTTCAAAAAGCTCGATTTGAATAACCTCGTCTGTAGTTAAAAATATCGGATCTTTAGACTTCCCTTTAGGAATAGAAAATAAATCATAGGGGTTGTGCTTACAAAGCCCTCGTTTAACCGCTTCATTAATATAACCTTTGAAAAGGCTATGCCGTTTATAGAGCGTAGGACTTGACTTAATAAATTGTCGTAGATATTCATCAAAACCTAATAAATTTTGATACGTAAGGTC
>NZ_LIVM01000027.1 GCF_001418685.1 Apibacter mensalis | reverse complement strand
GTATCAGTACACCTACCAAAATCCACTTAAGTATACCGACCCAACGGGAATGAAAGGGGAGGGAGTAGATCCGAATAATCCGACCGAAATACCGGAGATAGTAGTAACAGGCCAACGAATCCCAAGACAAGATGTAGCTACGTTACAACAAATAGAAAAAGAAAGAAGATCAAGAGCAGCCTATAAACATTATACAGATGCCTTTGGAGGAAAACCGTTAATGCATACTCAAGATGTAAAGAACTGGACGTTAGGAGCAATGGGGGTTATTTTCGGACCCTTTGCAGTTTTTGAAGGCATAGCAGCAGGCTTCTTTAGTTTATCCGGAGTAGGTTCAACTACAGCCGTTTTGGGTAGAGCGGGAACAGATGCAGCCGTACAAACAGCGGCAAACTTAACTACCAATGGAGGAGATATAGCCAAAGCTATAGGAGACGTCAACTTAACCCAAAGTGGATTAGCCGGCTTTGGAATGAATTATGTAGGCAATGCACTGCTATCTGCAACCACAGTAATAACAATGGATAGACAAGTATCTATATTTAATGGAACACTTAATGGAGATAAGTTTTTAAGCCAGGCAGCCTTAGGCGTAATAGGGGGAGCGGCAGCTACAGGAATCAGTGGTTCACGATTTTTTAAAGGAACCGTAATCGGCACTTATATGCAAACCAGCGTCCGCTTTGGCCAAACAACAGGAAGCAAAGCCGCAACAGTACTTATGAATGCCCCGGATTATGGAGTAAATGTAATACAAAATAAATTGGATTAAGAAAGATACCCTAATGAATAAGTTTTTAAAAACTTTACGTTATTATTTAGTTGAAAAGGAATCAAAATGGAATTATTTATTTGTTATAATACCTTTTATCGTGTTAACCATATACTTATATCATAAGCATTATCCGGTAAGATATGGCAATTACACGATCGGATATATAGATCGGATCTATTGGCCTATAATATCTTATAAACGAGTAAGTTATGAATATACCGTAAACGGTAAAAAATATTCAGGAGGTGATATACATGACGAAGATGCAAATCCTAAAAAAGGGAGGTATTATTTGATCCAATTTTCATTAGAAGATCCTAAAGAGTCAGATATATTTCAGGATATCCCTGTACCGGATAGCATAAAGCAAGCCCCCCCGGGCGGTTGGAAAGAACGCCCCGAATGGGCAAAACCTAAATAAAAGCCAAAACCCCGCAAGTTGCGGGGTTTTATATTGAAGTATACATATTACTCAGATCCCACAATTCCGGTTCATCGTAGAGAATAAGAACTTGAATAAAAGAAGATTTATCGAGGTAACAGAAGGAATAAAGAGTAAAACTATTTTTTTATCATTAAACTAATTAGTATTTTTACCATTCCTACCATTAGGAGGGCGTTGCGTTAAAAAATGCATGAGAAGCATTTTAGCGACGAGCCAGCCTGTCGCGAGGGAAAGTTATATAACTAACTTAGACGGCGAAATCGTACAACATGTAGAATATTTACCGTTTGGAGAAGTGTTTATAGAAGAAAGAAATAACAGTTGGAATACCCCTTATTTGTTTAATGGTAAAGAGTTGGATGAAGAGACGGGGTTATACTATTACGGCGCAAGATACTACAATCCGAGGGAGAGTGTATGGTTGAGCGTGGATCCTTTGGCAGAATTAGCACCAAATATGAGTCCGTATCGTTACGCTTTTAACAATCCAACTAACTTTGTAGATCCGTACGGATTGTTTGAAACAAGGAAAGAAGCTCGTCAGTACAGGAGAGAACATGGAATTGATGGAAAAATACATAAAGCAAAGGATGGAACATTCAGTATTGATGATTACCGAAACAGTGTGAGTTATTCGCGTTCTTTAGATACTAACGAAGTGGAGCAAGCAATTTTAGTGGTAGGGAATAAAAAAACAAATGGAAATAGTACCTTAAGTGTAATAGGGCAAGTGAATGACATATTTGACAATATAGGAGGATCTTTAGTTAATAATTCAGGAAAGACAAGATTGGGAACGAATGGAAAGTTATATTTAGAGACCTTTAAAGGAAGGGTATTTTATGGAAATCAATATGTGAAGACAGTCCCATTACTTAAATATGGAAAAGGAATCACCAAAGTAACAGGCCCTATTGGGCATATGATAAATGCTGGGCAGATAGCCTATGGAATGTCTCAAGATAATTGGGCATACGGACGTAATGCACAAATTGCAACAGCAGGAGTAGCAGGAGGAATAGTTGGATCTTGGGCAGGAGCAACTGTAGGTGCTGAAGTAGGAGCATCTGTAGGTGTATGGTTTGGAGGTATTGGAGCTGTACCGGGAGCTATTGTAGGGGGATTTGTTGGAGGTGTAGCAGGAGGGTTTATTGGCTCAGAATTAACCGAAGTAGTAGTAGAGGAAAGTTTAAAGTAAAAATTTTATATGAGTAAAATTGAAATTTTCATAAGTAAGAAAAAAGTAATAATTCAATTTTTTATAGCATTATTATTTATTTTTCTAGGTATTTTGTTTATTTTTTATCCTAAAGAATTTGTATCACCAGTGTTTAAAAGTGTATTTTTAATACGGTTATCAGGAATATTATCTATATTATTTTTTGGAGCAGTAATATTGATTATATCAAAGGAGCTTTTCCTAAGAAAAAAAAAAGGATTAGTTATAGATAAATATGGTATAATAGATCATTCAAGTTATTCTTCAGTAGGTGAAATAAAATGGGATGATGTTATATCTATTAAAAAAAATCAAGTTATGTCTACAAAATTTTTATTGGTATATGTTAAAAAACCTAATGTTTATTTGTATCTTTCTGATGGGATAATTAAAAACAAGTTGAGAAAACTTAACATGAGATATTATGGAACACCCATAACTATTTCATCAAGTTCATTAAAATGTGATTTTAATCAATTAGAAAACAATTTGAAAAAATCGTTTGAAGATTACAAAATGAGAAATTATATTTAAGGATTAATAAATAATTAAAAAAACTAAGAAAAGAGGAGCATTTAATGCTCCTCTTTTTTATTATAATTTACATATTACTCAGACCCCACAATTCCGGTTCATCGTAGAGAATAAGAGCTTGAATAAAAGAAGATTTATCGAGGTTACAGAAGGAATAAAGAGTAAAACTATTTTTTTATCATTAAACTAATTAGTATTTTTACCACTCCGACCATTAGGAGGGCGTTGCGTTGAAAAATGCATGAGAAGCATTTTAGCGACGAGCCAGCCTGTGGCGAGGGAAAGTTATATAACTAACTTAGACGGCGAAATCGTACAACATGTAGAATATTTACCGTTTGGAGAAGTGTTTATAGAAGAAAGAAATAA
>NZ_LIVM01000026.1 GCF_001418685.1 Apibacter mensalis | reverse complement strand
CCTTATTGGAAAAAGGTACGGTTGAAGTGAGCCAAGCTGTGGAAAGACAAAAGCTTAAACGCCGGCACGTGTTGTTTTTAGAAGCTAAGACCAATAATCCTAATTTACGTTTGGGAGACATCGTGAAGCTCAAAGCCTGGATGCCTAAAAGTGGGCTGTTTAAGGACGGAGAAGTTCCTTTGGAGCAGTACAAGATCATAGAAGTCACCCATTATCAAGACATTACCGAAGGTTATTACAATGAATTGGTAGGAATACCTGTCCATAACATCGTTCCGGAATATATGGACGAAGATGCTCTGCCGCTATGCGAAGAGCAATCGGCCATAGTGACCGATAACAACGATCCGCAAGGAATGAGCAGAATACGAGTACAATTTCCCTGGCAGAAGCCCTTTAATGGAATGACCCCGTGGATCCGCTCCATTACTCCCTATGCAGGGAAAGGAAAGGGTATGCACATTGTACCGGAGATAGGCGAAGAGGTGATCGTTACTTTTGAGAACGGAAATGCCGAAAAGCCGGTGAGCTTGGGTGCCATGTTCAACGGGGAAGCTAAATCCGGACATGGGGGTGCCGGAAATTATATGAAAGGCTTGCAAACGGCCGCAGGGTCTAATCTTACCTTTAATGACAAAGAAGGCTCCATGACGTTGGCAGATCAAATACCGGCAAAATTAGTCATGGATGGTGCGGGAGAAACCGCTTTAGATTCTAGAGACAGAATAATTATTACCTGTGGAGAATCCAGCATAGAGCTTAAAAAAGATGGTAAAATCTTAATTAAAGGCAAAGAAATTAAAATAGAAGGAGAAGACAAAATCGAAACTGAGACCAAATCACACACAACAACAGGAATAGAGTCAGTAAAAACCATAAGTGATACTATCATTAAAAAAGAAGCTCCTAAGGTAACCATAGAAGCCGAAGGACAAGTAGAAATAAAATCGGGACAAACCATTGAGGTAGCATCCACAATATCAAATATTAAAGGATCCGATTCAGTCAACCTTAATTAAACTAACTTATTAAATTAATGTTGGTATTATGAACAATGAACATAACCCTATTGCTCTACGGATAAACCGAATACAGCAGAAATGGAAAGATAAAATACAAGGAAAAAATTATAAAGTGGTACGTTTTTTATTAGAGGATGAAGATGATTTACCTCTTATAAACGGTTTTTATAAGCTGGAATCTTCCATATACCGAAGTATTGACGAAGTCTTAGTTGTAATGTTAACAGATTTTGTCAATAGTAATGAATACTCGTACCTATTAGCTAAGGATTGGATTGGTGAATATGAAAAAAATCTAAGTAAACATCCTAACCTTCCCTGGAAAGAATTTTCAGAATATAAAGAGAAACTCCAACAAGCAAATCCTGAACAACTTCAAGGGCGTCTTTTAATTGACCTGCTCTCCAGTTATCAAAAGTGTATGCCCAATCAAACAGAAAACTTAAGGATAGGAATAATTCCCAGAAAAATAAGCAGTTATCAGGATTTTGCAAAATGGATTGAAAAGTTTGCCATGCAATTACCTCAAGGTATAGGAATAGTACTGACTGATTATACTCAAAACTTGTATTACTCAAGATTGATGAATAATTCAAACTTTAGCGGTTGCTCCTTAACAGTAGAAAGTCAAAATATGAAAGATGCTTATGAGGAACTGATTAAAAGCGGAAATCCTGCTGACCCGCAAGTAAAATTTAATACTTGTATGTTGGAAATGGGTAAAAAAGCATCTGAACAAAATAAGAAAGGAGTATACCATTGGGGAAAAAAATTACTTGAGATAGGACAATCCACAGCAGATAAAAGCATCTGGGCATCGGCACATCTGATATTTGCCGGTTTTTTGTTCGGATTTAAAGACGTTAATATTCACCCCTTATTAGATAAAGGAATTGCCATTTGTCAATCACAATTAAAGAATAATGATACTTCTTCGTTAAGTATTCTATTACAATTATATAATTACAAAGCCTCTTATTACAGTATAGAAAACAAACCCGCTAAGGCTTGGGAATGCTTTATTAAAAGTACAGAAGAGGCCATGCATCATCAACATATAATGGAAGCCATAAGCAGTTGTAAAAATGCCATAATCGTAGCTGAAAAACACTTCATGAAATCAGATATGAATTATTACATGGAAAACGGTTTTTTTAAAAAAGTATATTCGCAGGGTGATGAATTTATTAAAGCAACCGAGTTCAACTTCATTGCTAACTATTATTTAAGCAATTCTCGCATCCTGACCCAAAAAGAATATCAAACGATTAATGAACGTATGGTAAATCTTTATGGACATAAGTGGAGGCATCAAGCCTATTCTAAATTACAAGCCTCTCCCTAATTGAACTAAAATACAAAAAAAATGTTACTTACAGATAATCATTTTACCCCGGTATTAGGTATCGATATACACTTCACCACTCTTCCTCCATTCAATCCATTTCATCCCTATATAGGAATTGTCATGGATCCTATGGATTACGTTCCTTTTGTAGGAGCTACCGTACAAATTAATGGACAAAAAAGAGGCGTTTCCGATACAAACGGAATAATACTTACCCTAAAGCATATACCTCTTTTTACTCCTCCTTGGGTTATGACACCGATTATTGGACATCAATCCATGAATTTTTTTGCCTCAAAAAACGTATATGCTGAAAGCACTCGTCTGAGCCCTAAAGGGCATATGCTTATGACTTGTAACGATATTGGCATACCGCTTTCTTTGCAGCCCGGAAAGAAAAAGTTTTGGAAACTCACCCCTACTCTTTTTGCCCCTACTTCTTATTCCTTACCTATTTCATTTGGTCCTAAAGTGAATGTGGGGGGGCCCTATCCTCCGGACTGGGGAGGAATACTAAGCGGCTTGGCCATGAGCTTTGGCTTTGGTGCAATTATGAAAGGCTTAGGTAAAGGCTTAAAAAAAACTAAAAATCTCATTACTAAATTCAATCACAACTTAAAAGCAAAAAAAGGTCCTAATAAGTTGAGTAATGTTTTATGCCAATTGGGGTTTGAGCCTGTTAATTTAGTCAGCGGTGCAGTGGTTTATGAAGGTACCGATTTTTCCCTGCCGGGAATTATTCCCTTGGAATGGAAACGAGCTTGGTATTCGGATTCAGACTATCTTGGCCCCTTGGGGCATGGGGTGCATGCAAATTACGATCTGGATATTGAAGTATTTCCTGAAGAAAAAGTAATACTCGTGCGAGTTGAGGACGGGAGAATAATAGAATTTCCTCTGCTCGAAAAAGACGAAGATTTTTACTTAAGAGAGGAAAAAATGACATTATTGAGAAAGAAAAACGGTTTTGAAGTTTTTTTTCACTCCAACCAGGAAACCTATTTTTATGAGCATAGAATTTCTCAAGTCCACTATAAACTTAGTAAAATACAAAATTCTGCCGGTTTTTTTCTCCAATTCAAGTATTCTTTTGGTATCCTTTCAGAAATAATTGACACTGCTCAAAGAAAAATAAGAATCTACAATAACGAAAAAAAAATAACTCGTATTGCTCTGGTAAGAGAAGACATTAATACGGAAGAAACCCTGGTGGAATATCAGTATGATGGCAACGATAATATGAATGCTATCACAGATAGCCGTAACCAAACTACTCGTATACAATATAAAGGCTATTTAATGGTTAAAAAAACCGACCGTAACGGACAATCTTTTTATTGGAAATACAACGGAGATGCCGTGGGCGCAAAATGCATTCACACATGGGGAGACGGAGGCTTACAGGAAGGTAGCATAGAATATTACCCTCAAAAAGGATATAATTGCGTAACCGATTCACAAGGAGCAAAAACTCTTTATTACTATACTCCCGAGCAATTGGTGACTCAGATACAAGATCCGCTGGGAAACGCTCGTTTTTTTCATTATACCGAGTTCATGGAATTATATAGAGAAATAGATGAAGAGGGCAACTGTACCGGATACAGCTATGACGAGCGAGGAAACCAAACCGCTATTACTTATGCTGACGGCAGTCAACAAATTTTTATGTATGACAAAAAAGACCGCCTCTCTCTGGTTATTTCTCCCGAAGGTCATAAAAAATCGTATGTATATAAAAAACAAAGTTCCTTGCTCCATGCCATCATTGAACCGGATGACCGGTATACGGTGTTTCATTATAACGAGAAAAACCTGTTATCTGAAATTAGTCATAACGGCAATTCTCTATTTTTAGAATACGACCAACAACACAATCTTATTTCATTATCTGACAAGAATAAACAAACTACTGAATGGAGTTATGATTTTCGAGGAAATGTAACTCGAATAAAAAATGCACAAGGCATCAATCAACATTTTCGATACGATGAGCTCTCAAGAGTCATTTCTGTACGCTGTGAAGACCAAGAAACCCATTTTCGTTACAATGCCTACGAAGAAATTATCGAGGCTCTTGAGGGGAATAAAAAAGTATCGTTCCAATATACTCCTTTGGGAAGTCTGATTATGAGAGAACAGAACGGAAAGAAAGTTCAATTTTCTTATGACAAAATGGAGCGCATCAAAGAAGTTCGAAACGCAAAGAATGAAATCTACCAATTCATTAGAAATCCCAGGGGCGATATCAACCG
>NZ_LIVM01000025.1:2847-5419 GCF_001418685.1 Apibacter mensalis | reverse complement strand
TAGGGATTCTTCCTAATAGTCATAAGGGTAAATGTAATTATTTTTTAAGTGTTATAAAATATTTTTTTATCTTTTTGTTTAAAGTTTTTCTTCTTCTTTTAGGAAATTAATTTCTAGTAAAAACCCCGCTAGTTGCGGGGTTTTGTTTTATTTACATTTATGGGGTTAACTGAATAGTTCTCGCAGAAGTATAAATATACCGCCTACTATTCCTACTCCACTCATAAAATATAAACCCAATCTATTTGATTTAGACATAGCGGATTCATTAACTCTATCTTCTTTTTTATCTCCATACTTTATCATATAAAATAATGTTTCTACGCCTAATATAAGCAAGCCTGCTCCACAGATTCCTGCCTGATGTTGTTGTATCCAATCTTCCATAATTATTTACAGTTAAATATTATTTTGTTTTTTATGGGTTATTAGGTGTTTTTTTATTAACATCCGTTGGAGGGGTGGAATTTTGACTTTGAAAGATCTCAGCAGCTGCTTTATCTACTGCTTTAATGGTCATATCCACGGTTTGTGTTAATATGTCTTTAGTGGCTTTACTTGCCCCCGGTAGTTTATCTATCTTTTTATTAATTAATCGTTGTCCTCCTTCAATTAACTTTCTCTTGGATTATCACATCTAATACCGTAATAATATATTTTTTCAAATAGCTCATTTAGCTAAATTAGCTTTTTAATACTTAATTTTAAAATTTATTTATCTTTTTATCATACAAAATTATATTTTTTCTCAACTCCCTTTGTAATCTTGCTATCTTGACAATAATATACTAAACTCACAGGGCAATACCAATGGCACACTTTCAGCACTATTGTAATTATTAGACTTCTTATCTGTAAGAATAATATTATCTAAAAATAGAAATCCACTTAGTAGTGGATTTTTGTTAGTATTCTAAAATAATTATATAATTATTCTTGTAATATTTCTTTTAAACTTCTATACGGAGATTTAAATCTATAACTCCCATCTTCTTTAAGTTCTATAATTGGTGACAAACTCATTATATATAAATTATTAGATATATCTCTAAGAAAAATAAGACTTGATTCTCCATCAAATCCAACGTATCCAAAATCATTTTTATTAAAATCATTAAAAGATAAATCAATATTTGATGAATTAATTATATATTCAATTATATCTTTTGATATAATGTTTTTTGATAACATCTTATTTTTTAAATATACATTTACTTTACTTATTTGAATAATTGGTAAAATGGATACATTATAAAAAATCGCAGAAGTTTCATTAGTACTTACTACAGTTTTGGCTATAATATCATTTCTATTAAATAAAGAATTTCTATCAAGAAAAGGAATTGATGAAAAGTATATTATATCTTGCATAGATTTATTTGTAGATAATTGACCTACTTTAGTAATAGATAAGTAATATGTACTGTCTAACAAACAAGATATCCCTAAAAAATGATCTTTTAAATAATATTCTGCTTCATAAGTTAATCTATTTTCTGAAATATTAATCAATGAACTTACTTTGAATTTATGACTTTCTTTAATTACTTGTAATTTACTATATGAAATATAATAATAGATAATATTATAAATAAAATAAGCAATTATTAAATAAACTGTCAGTTTAAGTATTTTAGTATAAGTTCTGTGAGTAATCATTTTTATATAATAATAATTAATTAGTGCATTTCCTGTCCTTGATTACTAGATCCAAAAATAGTAGTGTATAAAGATGGTTGTACAATAGTTGGTGGTAATATCCTACGTAAACCATAATTTATCGTTCCTATAATCAAACTTACAGGTTTTATTCCTACGCTAAAACCATTGGAATTATTATCTTTATTTATATTCTCACTTCCATTAAAATATATTTCACTATTCAAAATATCTGCATTTAAGTTAACTCCTATATTTAAATCTAAACGACCTAAAAGGGAAACCCCAACTCCTGCTCCTAAACTTTCTTTAGTGACTTCTACATTACCTTTAAATATATTTAAATCTACTTGATAGTCTTGGGAGATTTCACGTATTCTTTGTGATATGTTTTTAGTAATTTTATTATCTATATTTAATATCCCTGCATTCCCAATTGTTGAAGAACTATATGTTGTAAGTGTCGCAAATATATTTTTTGGTAATATATCAACCTTAGTTGAAATAGTTTCTGTATTTGTAATATATTTATTGTTAGAAACTCTTCGTTTTCCCGTAATAACTATTTCAGGCAGGTCTGTCGGATCTTCAGGATCAATTCCTTCTCCTTCTAAGCCTCGAGGATCTATATACTTAATCGGATTCTGGAATGTATACGCATACGGCGATACATTCGGGTACTTTTCTGCCAACGGATCCACGCTCAACCACACACTCTCCCTCGGATTATAATACCTAGCGCCGTAATAGTACTCATCCAATTCAGCTCTGCGTGCGTTTTTTTCGTCTAAAGCCGAGAGATTTTTCCTTAAAAATAGTGAATAATAGGGATTCTTCCTAATAGTCATAAGGGTAAATGTAATTATTTTTTAAGTGTTATAAAATATTTTTTTATCTTTTTGTTTAAAGTTTT
>NZ_LIVM01000025.1:0-1550 GCF_001418685.1 Apibacter mensalis | reverse complement strand
TTCTCATGCATTTTTTAACGCAACGCCCTCCTAATGGTCGGAGTGGTAAAAATACTAATTAGTTTAAAGATAAAAAAATAGTTTTACTCTTAATTCCTTCTGTTACCTCGATAAATCTTCTTTTATTCAAGTTCTTATTCTCTACTACGTACTGGAATTGTGGGGTCTGAGTAATATGTATACTTCAATATAAAACCCCGCTAAGGGCGAGGTCTTATTTAATAATTATTTACTGTAATATTTGTCTGAAATTTTTATTTAATTTCTATTCTCTAAATAATAAAGAATTTATTCCTATGATTATTATTCTTTATCACTTATCATATTATTAAAAATAACAGGCATCCAAATTAATAGTAGCTGGTAAATAAACACCATAAATGGAATAAATTTATCAACTAAAAAATCTCTACCTAAAATGAACTTCTTAGCAAACTCTTCATTATTCTTAAATACACTACTATTATTTAAATTAACTATTTCTTTCATGTAATGAAGAATAATTATACCTAAAGAAAATAATATCAACAATATTAGTAAGCCAATAGGCATAATATTCCAAATAATACTAATTACAAAAAAAATAATCATAATAAAAAGTATTGTACTAATATACATTAGAGAAATTTCACACTTCCTTTTATTTATTTTAATAAAAAAAATAAAATTCAAAATAAAAAAAAACAGTGAGTATAAAACTTGCATTATTATAAACATAATATCTATTTTACCTATTTATAAATGGTACTGGAATTTTAACATCTACCCGAAATGCCTCTCCAAAGCCGAAACCTACGTTCTCTTGAAACTTAAGATTAACACTTCCACTTTTACTATCATAATACAATCCTGCTCCTGCTCCTATATGCGCTGATGCTGCTGTTGCTCCTGTTGTTGCTTTTAAACTTATACCAAATAATGTCCCTCCATAAGAAACATCGCCTGAAAGTGCTTTAGCTCCTATATTCCCATCAAATAATAATCCATATTTTCCCCCTTCTCCAGTAAATATACCTGTTGATAAATTAGCATTTGTCGACATCAAATCACCTTTTGCTCCACCAAAGACATTATAATTGGTTGTCCCTAATCTTGCATCTGTTTGTACTGAAAGTGTAGATGCTTTACCTGATATATCAGCTGCCAATGGAACTGCTCCATCTCCTGTATTATTAGTATACACAGCTGTAAGAGCTTTTGCATTCCCTGATAGAGAAGCATATTTTTTTTCGTAAGACGTTCCTACTTGAACAGCATGCATACTAGTACTTGAATTTGTATCACTTCTACTAAAAATAGACTTACTAAATGATGTATTACCAATATCTTTTGAGCCTTCTAACCCTTCCCATAGTCTATTCTTTGCATCCCACTTCCACTTACCATCAGAATCTTTCCAAACAGTACCATGTGAAAACGGTGCGCCCGGCGGCGGATCGCTTTGAGCTCCCTCCCCTTTCATCCCCGTTGGGTCGGTATACTTAAGTGGATTTTGGTAGGTGTATTGATACGGGGTCATCGTTTTTTCAAACAACGGGTCCACGCTCAAC
>NZ_LIVM01000024.1 GCF_001418685.1 Apibacter mensalis | reverse complement strand
AGTGACCGCGGAAGGATTTTAACCATTCTGAATATCAAATATTTAAGTTATTTTGTATCAAATATGTATCAATTTATATCTCAGAGTTTATTAGGAATAAACTTTTTTAATTTATAGATAACAATTGAATTATATTACCAAGCAGTTTTTGCTTGTCCTACTTATTCTTAACCATACTTTATCATGCTAACACTCTACCAACATAAATTAACCTATGTGCTCCCTACAATAATATGTAAAATTTTATAACTGGAAAATACCATATCAAGAATTAATAAAAAGGTAACATTACCCTTAAATGTTGTTTGTATTGATTTTTTTTCGCTATTTTTATAGGGTAATATTACCCCTACAATTGTCTGTTGTGAATTGCTTTCAAATTTTTTTTATTTTTGTGATACGTCACAACCTCCTTTAAACTCATTTAATTCTCTAGAGGTTGTGAATTGCTTTCAAATTTATTATTTTTGTGATACATCACAACCATCAAAAATTTAATCCGTTAATTTAAACGGATTTTTTTATTTATATTTTAATCTGGAAGAATAACTTTGTTGTAAAATATTTTGAAAAATTATTACTCAAATTTTCGGGAAAAGAATGGATGGGGTTTTGTGACCGCTACTTATTAGAAGCATTGAAAAATTTTTTATAAATATAAATTTTATATTATTTTTGCTTGATTTTATACAGGTAACTATATTATGGAAGTTCTTTTTGACAAAACTAAACTATGTGAAATTTATCAAAATTTAGTACTAAATCGTTCTGATAGAAAAGTTCAAATAGATTTCTATAAAAAGTTTAACAAAATTGACAAGCAAGCTATTAGGATTTACGATAGGTTAATTCTAGCTAAAAATGGAAAAGCATATAACGAAATGTCAGGTAGCGATAATAAAATAGAACTAAAATTAGGATGTAAAGATAATGACCCTCAGGAGTTTAAAATTAGAATAAATAAAGCTTTTAGGAAATTTTTCCGATACGTGTTATCTTCAGAAGAATATTGTTTAAAAAAAGATTGGGATGGACGTTTTGAAGAAATTAAACGGATCTTTGTTATAGATATTAATAACCACGATTACAGTTAATTAGGGTTTTGGCATATTGTTTGATTTTATTTTATATTGAATACAATGAAAACAAAAGAAAAGATAGAGGTATTTGATCCTTCATCCTTACTTACCACAGTTGGAGAAGAATTGGTTGATATTTTAGAAGCTAATAACCTATCAAAAGAACAATTTTTAAAAGACATTGAGCTAGCCCCAAACATTGAAGAAATTACTTTTATAAATAAAGATCAATTAAAAGAGATAGAGAAATTTTTAAATATAGATTCATTAGCCTGTTATTTGGGAGAATTTCAAAAAAAATATAAATCAGATAAAAAAGAAGCAGAAACAAGTTATAAAAAATATAAAAAGATATACAGTAAACTGAAAAATTTAATCCCATTAACCACTACAAATTATAATTTAAGTATAGATCAGCTGGGAGATTTTTATGACTTCTTAGGCATAGAGAATGAAGAAGATATATTTATAGTTTCAGATGAAAAAATTAACGCTTTATATAGAAAAAAAACTTCTCAAGCTCAACAAATAGATAATTTGAGTCTTTTTGTTTGGAAAAGAAGAGGGGAAGAATTGTTTAAACAAAAAGATTTACCTGAATATAATGAAAGTTTGCTAAGAGAATGGATTGATAATAAAGAGTGGGAATATTTTGTTGAAAATGTTGATTATTTTAAAAATTTACCTGACATATTTAAAGAATTTGGAATAGGACTAATTTTAGAGCCATACCTTAAGAAAACAGTTTATGGATTAGTAAATTGGATAAATAATAGACCTCTTATTCAGATTTCTGATAGAGATAAAAAATTACCCGTTTGTTGGCACACCCTATTTCATGAAATAGGTCATGTTTTACTTCATAAAAATAAACAAATTTTTGAGTTCGATGATCTTTCTAAAAGCATAACTTCCAAAATAGAAAAAGAAGCTAATCAATTTGCGTCTTCTTTACTATTTTCTAATGGCGACATACAAAGAAAAATATTTTCGTTAAATAAAATAACAAAAGAACGTCCTAATGAAGATATTATAAATAATATGGCTGAAGAGTTCAATGTAAAGCCTATGTTTGTCGCTTATTGGTTTGACAAAGCTGGATTAGGTAATAAAGATGTAAATAATAAAATGCCTAAAATTTCTTTTAGGTAAATGTGCCCCCTTTACATACTGATTTAGCTGAGCCGATACTAATCATAAAAAAACAAATTAAAACCTAAATATTAAAGGCTTTTTTAGTAAAATTTATTTTGTGTTTTAGATAAAATTTTACATTTATATAGTAATAAAAAGATGAGAGTTATTAATTTAAACATGTATTACGCTTGCTTTCTTTTTCATCAAAAGTAATATATGCTAAAAAGTCTTCGCGAATATTATTTCTTGATGCATTTGTATTTTTAGTATTATATGTGTAATTGAAACCAAATAAGTTAAGTAATTCTATACTGTCTTTTTCTATCATATTAAAAAAAATGAAATCATTTTTTAACTGTTTTACAATTTTTAACAGTCTTATTGTTTCACACAATCCAAAATAAGTGCCATTACTATATTGTTTCTGAAAACTATTCAAATAAGGAGGGTCTACTATTATTAAAGTATTTCTATCGTTAAATGTAATATACTTTTGTAAAAAATCTTTATAATCCAAACTATCTAAATGTACATTTTTTAAGTTTATGTAGAATTCTCTATCCTGCTTTGTAGACAAATCATTCATAAAATACGAAAAATCAGATACTTTTATATCTCCCATGTTACGTACGGCACTAAATACAAAATTTTTAGATAAATATTTTAGTAGATTTTTGTTATCCTGTATTTTGATAATTAGATTTTGTAATTTTTCCTTTTGATCTTCACAAAGGGCTCTTTTCGATTTTTCAAAACCTAATTCTATTAATTGATTAATAAGTTTTTCCTTATAATTTATATGATATTCGAAATTGTCGAAATATTTGTCGTAATCGTTTGCCACTACTTCCGGCACTATATTATCCCTTTTTAAGTTATTCGAAATACAACAAGATCCGCCGAAAACTTCAACAACTCTTTTATATTTTTTGTTTTTTATTAATTCATTTATTTCTATTACCCTATTTGCTTTGGAACCTGAGAAGGATATTTTTAATAATGTTTTCGATGTTTTTTTCATTTTAATTTTATATTTTTTCGTAGAAACTTAAAAGGATACTGAGGGCTTTTACACTCCCTTTTAACAAGTCTTAAAGTGCTTCAACACAAAAACAACGTTAACCACAAGAGAAACAATACACCCTACCCTCCACCAATTAAAAGGCGTTACTTTCAAGGTTTTGTTTCCCTTTTCAAGCTCTGATATTTTTTTTAGTTGTTTTTCGTTGCGTATTTCGTATTGTTTTTCATAAATCGAACTTATACTATCGGTGTTAACTTTAGTTATTAAATTATTCCCATCAGAACTTATTTTAACTTGGCCGTAAGGAATTTTAATCACCTTTTCTAATACTTTTAAGTTCCCGCTGGAATCGCAAGGGTTAGATATTACTTCTGTTAACACAGAAGGTAACATAATGATTTTATCTTTAGTAATAAAAATGCTATCTCTTTTATAAAGGGTATCGTATATTTTTACAACCTTTTCTTTTTCAATTACTTTTTTTCTTGTAGAACAAGAAATGCTAAAAAGAAGTATAAATAAAAATAATCCTAAATATTTCATAGGGTAGAAATAATTTCATTTAAAACGTGTGCGTATTTCTTGGGGTCTTGAAATTTCAAGGCGTCGAATTCATTAGATCCGAAAAAAGGCTCGACAATTACCGCGGGGGCTTTCATAAGATAGGTAAACCAATACCCTCTATCGTTTTTATTGTAGAGCGCTTTTGTGCCTCTATTAGTGGTATCCAAGTGTTTGCTTACTTCTAAGGAAATTTTTTGCGCATATTCTTTCCCTTTTTTACTGGCAAACCAATAACAACATTCTGTGCCATGTGCTAATGGAGAGGCCGAATTATAATGAAGCTCCAACGTTAGATCAAAACTATCTTTGTTGATTGTGTCCGCCGTCCTTTTTTCCATGGCGTAGTAACCACCCAAATAGCTGTCATGTGTATAAACAGTATATAAAGAGGGATTTATTTTTTTTAATTCTTCTGCTGCCTGGATATTATATTCAAATTCGCAGGGAAGCCATTTAGAATAAGCGCCTTTACTGTCTTTAGTGTGACCTACAACTATTGCTACCTTTCTCATTTTTAATTTTTTGAAGTTTTATTTTTTCTTGATTTATTATTATTATTATTATTATTATTATTATTATTTGTCGAAATAATTTCTTTATCTTTCTTTAAATCATCTTCAATTTCTTTTTGAACTAGAACTATTTCATCTTTTAATTTCGATAATACCTTATTTTTCTTTTCTTCAGAATTCAATAAAACCTTCTTTTTAGCCTTAATGTTATCTACATTTTTAGCCGCAATGGTTTTTAAGGAATCAATTTTAGGCAATATATCTTCTTGAAGATGAAGTATCTTATATTCCCTGTTTTCTTTTGGCGCAATATAATTTAATGGGTAAGGTGTGAGTAAATAACAAAAAATTATCACCAAAAAAATAGATATTATAATTTTAAACTTCATACTATTTTATTTTTCTTTTTTTATTCTTTTTAATTTTAAAATAGCGTCATTGGCTTCACGAATTATCTTCTCATTATCTTGTATATCTTTATTTAAATTGTAGAATTCTCTTTTTGTAAAATCTAAGTATTCTACCCATTTTTCATAGCATTTCTGAGTTTGTTCTAAATATTTTCTTTCCAATTCGTCATACCTGTCGTCTCTTTTTTTTAATTCTAGGAAGTATTCATCTCTCTCTTCTTCTCTATTTTTATCGCATTCTATTTTTTCTCTTTTTTTATCTTCTAATTGGTTGTAAAATATATAGGTAGGCATCAACATAAGCGCAAGTCCAAGAAGAAATAAAAATTCTTTTTTAAAAGCATTCCCTATAAACCAATCGCCAAATGACATTATTTTTTCTATTATTTCTTTCATTTAATTGTTCTAATATTATCACCTGAAGGCTATATCATATATTTCTTTATCTATTACCCATTCGTCACATTTATAGTTTTAGAATATTTCCCCCATCCTTCCTCTCTATTCATTAAGTTTACTTTGGATGTTAAATTTTTAGTTCTTGCTTCCGAGGATACTTTTATAGTTGCTATCCCTATTCCTAAAGGCGGTAAATAAACCCGCATCCTGTCTTTTTTTTCATTGATATCTACTATTACATCTCCTATTTTGTTTATAGTAGAAAAGCTAACATCCAATTGTGAAGATGAATTAAACACACAAAGAGAAAAATCCTTAAAATCTTTACCTTGTGTTATAAAATTTATATCTAACCTATTTTCTTGGTTATCAACGAATTCACATTCTATACAAGAGGTACTGTCAAAGTTTAAATTGGCACGCACGGTGTTATCTATAGCTAATTTTGCCCATGGCGTATATTTATCATTTAAAAAATTTCTAACGAAAATTTCACTTGCATATCTATTTCCCAAAAT
>NZ_LIVM01000023.1 GCF_001418685.1 Apibacter mensalis | reverse complement strand
TTGTTTAATAATTAACATTTATTTATATCGAATATAAACATGTAATAAATTAAAAACATATAGTTAAATTATGAATATAAATATATTAAAGTTTTCAATCCTTGTATTGGATTTTTAATATTCTTCCCGTTTGTCTTTTTATTTTACCTGATGTGTTTGGGGGTATTAATTAAATAAACTATCATAGCAGCGATTTTTTTATTTATATATTTGTTATTATAATAGCAATTAAATGGATAAAGTATATCAATACCAAATTGAAAATAAACAAAGATACTTAGATGAATTATTTGATTTATTACGAATACCATCTATCAGCGCAGATTCTTCTTATAAGAATGAAATAATAAATTGTGCAAAAAGTATATCAAGAAATTTAAATGAATCAGGATTTGAAAATGTTGAAATATGTGAGACTCAAGGAAATCCGATAATATATGGAGATAAAATTATCAGTTCTGATTTACCAACAGTTTTAATTTATGGTCACTATGATGTGCAGCCGGCTGATCCAATAAATCTTTGGGAAACTGATCCCTTTGATCCAGTTATAAAAGTATCCGGAATACATCCGGAAGGAGCTATTTATGCTCGAGGATCTGCTGACGATAAGGGTCAATTCTTCATGCATGTAAAAGCTATTGAATCTTTAATTAAAACTAATTCTTTACCTTGTAATGTTAAATTAATTATAGAAGGAGAAGAAGAAATAGGCTCTGTTAACTTAGGTAATTTTTTAAAAGAGAATTTGAGTAAACTTTCATGTGATATAATACTTATTTCGGATACACATATTCTTTCAAATCAGGTCCCTACTGTTACAACTGGATTAAGAGGCTTAAGCTACGTGGAAGTAGAGGTAGAAGGTCCTAATAGAGACTTACATTCCGGATTGTATGGTGGAGCAGTTCCTAATCCGATCCATGTACTTTGTGACATGATAGCTTCTTTAATCGATGAGGATGGGAAAATTAGAGTTAAAGGATTTTATGATAGGGTTAAAGAGTTAAGCTCTGAAGATAGATCCGAATTAAATAAGCTTCCATTTAATGAGATTGAATTTAAAAATTCAATCGGGTTGAAAGGAATTCAAGGAGAAAAAGGGTATACTTCTTTAGAAAGAATATCTATACGACCTACTTTAGATGTAAATGGTATTTGGGGGGGATATACAGGAGAAGGAGCAAAAACGGTAATTCCATCAAAAGCACATGCTAAAATATCAATGAGATTGGTTCCGGATCAAAATCCGGAGGAAATAACTGAATTGTTTACCAAGCATTTTTTATCTATAGCTCCGAAAAACGTTCAAGTTACAGTCACCCCTCATCACGGAGGTAATGCTTATGTATTACCGTCTTCAAATCCCGGATATATTGCAGCTAAATTGGCTATGGAAAAAACCTTCAATAAGGAAGTTTTACCATACAGAACAGGTGGAAGTATACCAATTGTTTCATTATTTGAAGAATTGTTGGGAGCTAAATCTGTTTTAATGGGATTTGGGTTAGATAGTGATGCCATTCATTCTCCTAATGAGCATTATGGAATATATAACTTTTATAAAGGTATTGAAACCATTCCGTATTTTCTGAACTATTATACAGAAAACTTTAAAAATAAATAATAACATATAAAACGTATTCATAACTGATTTTTCATTCATACGATCTTATATTTATAATCTTATGGTAGAATTATTTTTAGTTTTATTTTTTAGTATAATTTTTTTGATAATAGGGATATTTATAGGTAAGAAAATTAATTCTCTCTCTAATAACTCAGAAAAAATTCTTTTAAACGAAAAAATTAAGGTTTTGAATTCTAAATTGAATGAAAGTGAAATGATAAAAGATAAGGAACTGTTTGAAAAGGAAGAAATAAAAAAAGAAAGAGAAAAATTATTGCTTGAATTAGCTCGTAAAGATGTCGATTTTGAAAATCTAGTGCAAAAAAATAGAGAGCAAAGATTAGAAATACAGCAAATTCAAGATAATTTTAAAAAAGAATTTGAAATTATAGCAAGTAAAATTTTGGAGCAAAAAACAGAAAAATTTACAGAACAAAACAGGCATAACATAAAAATTCTATTAGATCCTTTACAAGAGAAGATATCCATCTTTGAAAAAAGAGTAGAAGAGAGCCAAAAAGAAAATATAGGTATTCATGCATCTTTAAAAGAACAATTACTTCATTTACAAACCCAAAATATAAGAATCTCACAAGAAGCGGAAAATCTTACTAAAGCATTGAAAGGAGATACCAAGATACAAGGAAACTGGGGAGAATTAGTTTTAGAAAGGGTTTTAGAAAAATCCGGATTAGAAAAAGGAAGAGAATATTTTACACAAGAAAGATTCTATTCTGAAGATGGAAAACTATACATTCCCGATGTAGTTATACATCTTCCGGATAATAAAAAGATGATCATAGATTCTAAAGTCTCTCTAGTATCCTATGAGCGTTATGTAAACGAAGATCGTGAAGAAGAAAAAAAACTACACTTAAAAAATCATATAAACTCTATAAAAAAACATGTTAACCAACTCTCATCAAAAAATTATTATGAGATGTATGCAAATCATACTTTAGATTTTATATTACTTTTTATTCCTATTGAAACTGCCTTTTCTGTAGCTTTGAATCAAGATTCATCACTTTATAATAAAGCATTCGAGGAAAATATTGTAATAGTTACTCCTTCTACACTTTTAGCAACTTTGAAAACAATTGATAGTATGTGGAATAATCAAAAACAACAAAGGAATGCTTATGAGATAGCTAAAACAGCCGGGAATTTATATGATAAGTTTGAAGGATTTTTACAAGATTTGCTGCGTATAGGAAAAAAAATAGATGAATCTAAAAACGAATATGGAAATGCTATGAATAAACTTATTGAAGGGAGAGGAAATCTTGTTTCTCAAATCCATAATCTGAAAAAAATGGGTGCAAAAGCAAAGAAAAGTTTACCTGAAGAAATTCTTACTAAAGCACAAATTTTAGAAAATGATCCGTAATTTTTAAAAACAGTGTATCGTAAAATTTGATAAATTAGTTATATAAATTCTCTAAGTAATAAAACAATAAGATAAATGAAAAGCAAAAAAATATTTTTGATATTACTAAATTTTTTATCATTTGCAATCATTTTTGCCGGTACTAATGAACCAATAGAAGAAAATATTGAAGAACAAATAACCAAGGAATTCAGGGCAGTATGGGTGGCAACATTTTTAAATATAGATTGGCCTTCAAAACCCGGATTGTCCGCCGACCAACAAAAAGAAGAATTTATAACCTTATTGGATAATGTAAAGAAATGGAATATGAATGCTATTATTGTTCAGGTAAAACCTGCTTCAGATGCTTTATATCCATCTAAATTAAGTCCATGGTCCGGTTATTTGTCTGGGACACAAGGAGTATATCCGGGTTATGACCCATTGGAATTTATGGTAAAAGAAGCACACAAAAGAAATATAGAAATACATGCCTGGTTTAACCCCTTTAGGCTCTCAGCGGCCAATGCAAATTGGAGTTCATTAGCAACTGATAATATAGCATTTAAGCACCCCAATTGGGTAGTCAGATATGCCAATCAATTATATTTAAATCCAGGTCTCCCTGAGGTACGCGATTATGTAATTGAGTCTATTATGGAAGTAGTTAAAAACTATGAGGTTGATGGAATTCACCTGGATGACTATTTTTATCCTTATAAAGTAGGAAAACTGGATTATCCTGATTACGCAGCTTATACTAAATATGGGGTAACGTTTGCCAGTAAATCGGATTGGAGAAGAGATAACATTAATACCTTTGTACAAAAATTATATAAGAATATTAAGGCTAAAAATAAAGATATAGAATTTGGAATTAGTCCATTTGGTGTTTGGAGAAATCAAAGTACTGATCCTAAAGGATCTAAAACCAAAGCATTACAGAATTATGATGATTTGTATGCGGATGTATTACTGTGGATGAGAAAAGGATGGTTGAATTATGTTGCCCCTCAATTGTACTGGCATAGAGGACACAATCTTGCCGATTATAAAACTTTAGTAGATTGGTGGAGCAGCGTGGCTAAAGAAACGGATACCAAGCTTTATATAGGGATGGCTGCATATAGAGTAAACCAATGGAAAAATCCGAATGAGCTTGTAGAACAAGTTTATTATAATAGGGAGTTTCCTGAAATTAAAGGAAGTATATTTTTCAGCTACAAGTCCCTTGCAAATGATCCGAAAGGGGTGCTTACCAATTTAATTTCCGGTCCTTTTGCGGAATAAAATTATTTTATAGAGATAATTTTGCCAATTATATTTTATAAAAAATAGTAAATTAAAATTACTCATAAGAAACTATAAAAAAGATCGTATGGTTACGATCTTTTTTTCTTTTATATAAGTAACTTTCTCAATAATTAATTTTTACACATAGTAAGATATATTGTGTTTATTACAACATAAAAATTAATTAATTTATTTTAATTATATTTGTTTATTTAGTGTGTAATAGCAAATGAAACATAAGATATACCCGGTAAAAAAAGGAGATACATTACAAAATATTGCGGAAAAATTTCAAATTTCAGTAACAGTCATTAGAGAGTATCACAATTTATATTGCGAATTGACTGACTTATTGGTTGGGACGGAAAAAATACCCAATCATGTAAAAAAAATTTTACTTCCTGCCGAGCAACTTACCGAAAAAGAAAAATTAATCATAACTAATCATTTTTCATTTGCTGAAGAGAGCGAATATAAAGTAGAAATTAAAAATGTTTTACTGGTTAATGATGAACCCATAAGTGAAAACGAAACCGAAAATACTTGGAAAATTTCTGAAAATAATTTATGTGCACATGTCGATATCACCAATAAGAAAATACGTAAGAGCACAGCACAAATAAGAGCACTTATAGAAATTATAAATAAAATTAATGAATCTACGAATCATTTAGAATTAGCGCTAAATAAAGACGGAACCATACAAGAGGTAGTAAACAAACAAGAAATATGGAAAAAGTGGGAAGAAATTAAATTTCAAGATATAAAATTAATTGAATTACAGGATGACTTTGTGAAAATTATCATTGAACAATATGATCAGGTTTTTAAAAATATAACGAAAGCTATAAATATGAATATGTTGTATCAAATAGTTTTTTGTCCCCGATCCGATTTAAGATATCCCGTTCTATATCCGCAAATTTTAAAAAAAAATGTGTCGGTAAATTCACAGATATTTCCCCAAATAAATATACAATTCGATTGGTCATATACGAGTAAGGAAAATAATGAGTACCTGGAATTTTCCTTATTTGCGGCAGTTCCTGCCACAGAATTGCAACATTTTAATGAACTATACAAAAAAGAATATGCAGATAGGCTGCAATCTAAATTTATGCCGGCATTTAAAATAGAATCTCAATACTTTTTTCATAAAAAAACGGAAAAATTCGTAAAAGCGATACTATATGTAAAAGAACAAATGAGTGAAAAATTGAAATATGTTGCTCAATATAAAATAACCGGTTTATTTGATGAAGAACCCGAAGAGAATAATCCATCAACAGAAGAAAATAATGATAATGCCCCTAATGTAACTCCCAAGCCATTTATTAGTAAATTTTTATTAGATTGAGATATATACACTTTTTCCTATATAAATCAGTATAATTTTTTTTACTATTACTTAAAAATATTTGATTATTTACTCATGTCGACCCAACACTTATTAACCCCCTTAATACTACTCCTATTAATAATGAATATTTTATCCTCCTGTTTAGATTCCATACGCGACAAAAACCGCCGCCTTTATACCCCGGACTACTGCTTTGAGCCGGAAAAACTTCCGATGGCACTCGCCATCTATAAGGGAGATACA
>NZ_LIVM01000022.1 GCF_001418685.1 Apibacter mensalis | reverse complement strand
GGGTTAGGCAAAGTATTTAAGAAAAAAAGATTAAAAAAAACTTGCGAAGAAAAAAAAAGTAACTATCTTTGCATCCGCAAGTCAGGAATAACGAAGAGAGAAAAGAGAAGAGAGAGTACCTGAACGAGCATAAAGATCGTTGAAATAAAAAAGTTTATAACAAAGCTTACGAAAGAAAAAGTAGCAAAACACAACCTGGAAGTTAAAGGAAGATTCTTTTGAGGATATGAGGCCATGAAATTGATAATTTAAGAAGAAATTACAATGGAGAGTTTGATCCTGGCTCAGGATGAACGCTAGCGGGAGGCCTAACACATGCAAGCCGAGGGGTATTTTGGAGCTTGCTTCAAGAGAGACCGGCGAACGGG
The DNA here is from genome assembly GCF_001418685.1 of Apibacter mensalis. Taxonomy (GTDB): domain Bacteria; phylum Bacteroidota; class Bacteroidia; order Flavobacteriales; family Weeksellaceae; genus Apibacter; species Apibacter mensalis. The sequence goes on along the minus strand of NZ_LIVM01000022.1, from coordinate 5,574 downwards.
TGCGTAACGCGTATGCAACTTACCTGTATCACTGGGATAGCCCGAGGAAACTCGGATTAATACCGGATAACATATTACACAGCATTGAGTGATATTAAAAGATTTATCGGATACAGATAGGCATGCGTAGGATTAGTTAGTTGGTAAGGTAACGGCTTACCAAGGCGATGATCCTTAGGGGGCCTGAGAGGGTGAACCCCCACACTGGAACTGAGATACGGACCAGACTCCTACGGGAGGCAGCAGTGAGGAATATTGGACAATGGGTGAGAGCCTGATCCAGCCATCCCGCGTGAAGGACGACAGCCCTATGGGTTTTAAACTTCTTTTGTATGGGAATAAACCACATTACGAGTAATGTTCTGAAGGTACCATACGAATAAGCATCGGCTAACTCCGTGCCAGCAGCCGCGGTAATACGGAGGATGCGAGCGTTATCCGGATTTATTGGGTTTAAAGGGTCCGTAGGCGGGTTGATAAGTCAGCGGTGAAAACCTGCAGCTTAACTGTAGAACTGCCGTTGATACTGTTAATCTTGAATAGTATTGAAGTAGCTGGAATGTGTAGTGTAGCGGTGAAATGCATAGATATTACACAGAACCCCGATTGCGAAGGCAGGTTACTAAATACCGATTGACGCTGATGGACGAAAGCGTGGGGAGCGAACAGGATTAGATACCCTGGTAGTCCACGCCGTAAACGATGGATACTCGTTGTTGGGGGCAACCTCAGTGACTAAGCGAAAGTAATAAGTATCCCACCTGGGGAGTACGACCGCAAGGTTGAAACTCAAAGGAATTGACGGGGGCCCGCACAAGCGGTGGAGCATGTGGTTTAATTCGATGATACGCGAGGAACCTTACCAGGGCTTAAATGGAGATTGACGTACTTAGAAATAAGTATTTCTACGGACAATTTTCAAGGTGCTGCATGGTTGTCGTCAGCTCGTGCCGTGAGGTGTCAGGTTAAGTCCTATAACGAGCGCAACCCTTATCATTAGTTGCCATCGAGTGAAGTCGGGAACTCTAATGAGACTGCCGGTGCAAACCGCGAGGAAGGTGGGGATGACGTCAAATCATCACGGCCCTTACGCCCTGGGCCACACACGTGCTACAATGGCCGGTACAGAGGGCAGCTACCGGGTAACCGGATGCGAATCTCAAAAGCCGGTCTCAGTTCGGATTGGAGTCTGCAACTCGACTCTATGAAGCTGGAATCGCTAGTAATCGCAGATCAGCCATGCTGCGGTGAATACGTTCCCGGGCCTTGTACACACCGCCCGTCAAGCCATGGAAGCTGGGGGTACCTGAAGTCGGTGACCGTAAAAGGAGCTGCCTAGGGTAAAACTAGTGACTGGGGCTAAGTCGTAACAAGGTAGCCGTACCGGAAGGTGCGGCTGGAACATCTCTTTTTTAGAGTAAAAAGTCAATAATCAGGTACAATTATCGAGAGGATTTAGGACTTCCAGGTGTTTCCTACTTTATTAGAATAAAAAAGAGTAAGCAATAAGTTAGAACAAAAAAGATATATAACACCCCCTTAGAAGCCCCTGCAGTATAAGGTAAGACAAGAGAGAGTGAAGGAGCGAAAGAGGAGAATTAAGAATCAATCAGTCTCATAGCTCAGCCGGTTAGAGCGCTACACTGATAATGTAGAGGTCGGCAGTTCGAGTCTGCCTGAGACTACCAAGGGAAAGAAGGGGAATTAGCTCAGCTGGCTAGAGCGCCTGCCTTGCACGCAGGAGGTCAAGGGTTCGACTCCCTTATTCTCCACAAGGTTCTAAATAAAACAGTAATAAGTAAAGAAATAGGACCGGTGTTGTATAAAGATCATTGACATTATTGGGATTTTATATAAGAAAAAATAAACCGAGCGGCCAATAAAAGGCTAAGGAAAAGAAATCGTTAAGGGCGTATGGCGGATGCCTAGGCTTCAAGAGGCGAAGAAAGACGTGGTAAGCTGCGAAAAGCTGCGGGGATTGGCACACACGAAATGATCCGCAGATATCTGAATGGGGCAACCCACTATACAAGAGTATAGTATTCCCGTAAGGGGAGGCAAACCTTCCGAACTGAAACATCTAAGTAGGAAGAGGAAAAGAAATCAACAGAGATTCCGAGAGTAGTGGCGAGCGAAATCGGAAGAGCCCAAAAGTATCTATATAGATAACAGAATGTTTTGGAAAGGACAACCGCAGAGGGTGATAGTCCCGTAAGTGAAATCTATATACATATGAAAAAGAGTAGGGCGGGACACGAGAAATCCTGTCTGAATATGGGGGGACCATCCTCCAAGGCTAAATACTCCTTGAAGACCGATAGCGAACAAGTACCGTGAGGGAAAGGTGAAAAGTATTTCGAAAAGAAAGATGAAAGAGACCCTGAAACCATACGCCTACAAGCGGTCGGAGCATCAATAAGATGTGACGGCGTGCCTTTTGCATAATGAGCCTACGAGTTAATTTCACTAGCGAGGTTAAGTAGTTCAGCTACGGAGCCGGAGCGAAAGCGAGTCTGAAAAGGGCGAGGAGTTAGTGGGATTAGACGCGAAACCTTGTGATCTATCCATGGGCAGGTTGAAGCTTTGGTAACACAAAGTGGAGGACCGAACCGGTTGACGTTGAAAAGTCTTCGGATGACCTGTGGATAGGGGTGAAAGGCTAATCAAACTGGGAGATAGCTCGTACTCCCCGAAATGCATTTAGGTGCAGCGTTAAGAGAAGTATACTAGAGGTAGAGCTACTGATTGGATGCGGGGGTTTCACCGCCTACCAAATCCTGACAAACTCCGAATGCTATTATATGTTTCTTAGCAGTGAGGGCATGGGTGCTAAGGTCCATGTCCGAGAGGGAAAGAACCCAGAGCAACAGCTAAGGTCCCGAAATGTATACTAAGTTGGACAAACGAGGTCAGACTGCCTGGACAGCTAGGATGTTGGCTTGGAAGCAGCCATTCATTTAAAGAGTGCGTAACAGCTCACTAGTCGAGCGGTTTGGCATGGATAATACTCGGGCATAAGTATACTACCGAAGCTATGCGAAATTTAAAATTTCGGTAGGGGAGCATTCTATATGCGCAGAATCTTTAAGGTGACTTAAAGTGGAGCGTATAGAAAAGAAAATGTAGGCATAAGTAACGATAATGAAGGTGAGAAACCTTCACGCCGAAAATCCAAGGTTTCCTCAGCTATGCTAATCAGCTGAGGGTAAGTCGGGACCTAAGGTGAATCCGAGAGGAGTAATCGATGGGAAATCGGTTAATATTCCGATACCGGCTGTAAATTCGATGGAGTGACAGAGTAATGACACTACCGCGTACTGACGGAATAGTACGTTAAAGCAAGTAGGTAAATCTGGGATAGTAAAATGCGTTTCGGATGCCGAATGTGAAAGTACCAGGAAGCTACGGTGGAATGGATAGTGTAGGTAAGAGCTCTCAAGAAAAACTTCTAAGGTAAGTTTACAGCGCCCGTACCAAAACCGACACAGGTGGATGAGGAGAGTATCCTAAGGCGCTCGAGTGAATCATGGTTAAGGAACTAGGCAAAATAGACCTGTAACTTCGGGAGAAAGGTCGCTCCCAATAAAAAGGGAGCCGCAGTGAAAAGGCCCAGGCGACTGTTTATCAAAAACACAGGACTCTGCAAAATCGCAAGATGAAGTATAGGGTCTGACACCTGCCCGGTGCTGGAAGGTTAAGGAAGGAGGTAAGCGTCAAGCGAAGCCTTTGACTGAAGCCCCAGTAAACGGCGGCCGTAACTATAACGGTCCTAAGGTAGCGAAATTCCTTGTCGGGTAAGTTCCGACCTGCACGAATGGTGTAACGATCTGGGCACTGTCTCAACCATGAGCTCGGTGAAATTGTAGTATCGGTGAAGATGCCGATTACCCGCAATGGGACGAAAAGACCCTGTGAACCTTTACTATAGCTTCGTATTGACTTCGGGTAAATGATGTGTAGGATAGGTGGGAAACTGTGAATCGGCTTCGCCAGGAGTCGAGGAGTTGACGTTGAAATACCACCCTTTATTTATCTGGAGCCTAACTTCTGAACAAGAAGGACATTGCGTGGTGGGTAGTTTGACTGGGGTGGTCGCCTCCAAAAGAGTAACGGAGGCTTTCAAAGGTACCCTCAGCACGCTTGGCAACCGTGCGCAGAGTGTAATGGCATAAGGGTGCTTGACTGCAAGACCGACAAGTCGAGCAGGTGCGAAAGCAGGACATAGTGATCCGGTGGTTCCGTATGGAAGGGCCATCGCTCATAGGATAAAAGGTACTCCGGGGATAACAGGCTAGTCTCCCCCAAGAGCTCACATCGACGGGGAGGTTCGGCACCTCGATGTCGGCTCGTCACATCCTGGGGCTGGAGAAGGTCCCAAGGGTTGGGCTGTTCGCCCATTAAAGTGGCACGCGAGCTGGGTTCAGAACGTCGTGAGACAGTTCGGTCTCTATCTATTGCGGGCGTAGAATTTTGCGTGGAGTTGACTCTAGTACGAGAGGACCGAGTTGAACAAACCTCTGGTGTATCAGTTGTGCCGCCAGGTTCACCGCTGAGTAGCTAAGTTTGGAAGAGATAAGCACTGAAAGCATATAAGTGCGAAACTCGCCACAAGATAAGAATTCGATATAGGGTCGTGGGAGATTACCACGTTGATAGGCTACAGGTGTAAAGGCAGTGATGTCATAGCCGAGTAGTACTAATTACCCGGAGATTTCGTCCAAAAAAAAAGCAAAAAATTGGCCGTAGAAGTTTAAAAATTTTATATAAAATCCCATTAAGATATTTAGGGTGGTTATAGCGGTAGGGCTCACCTGTTCCCATTTCGAACACAGAAGTTAAGCCTACTTGCGCTGATGGTACTGCAAAAGCGGGAGAGTAGGTAGCCGCCAGTTTTTTTAAAATAGAAGGCCTTGTATAGAAATATGCAAGGCTTTTTTTATATATATATACTCAGTAGATTCGCATCCCAATAGTTATCGTTAAACCCTAATATGTAAGTAAACAATCCTTGTATTGGATTTTTAATATTCTTCCCGTTTGTTTTTTTATTTTTTTATTTTACCTGATGTGTTTGGGGGTAAAATATAAATATTAACACCGTTAAAATACGGTAGTTAATGTTTTACTGTATCCCTTTTTGATTGTGCTTTTTTTTAAAGCTTGATAAAATTAAACTTGAAAAATTTATTTAGAAAATTTCAATAAAGTTAAACTCTATCTTACTGTTAAAATTTTATAGTATTATGGCTCAAAAAATACATATATGTTTGACTATGATATTTTTATATTTTTAATTATTATACATACTGCAATCTCCTACACTTTTTTTTGGATTAATTATTGCTCATATAACAAAAGTTGTATGAAATGTTTCATATGATCAATAAATTAAAAAATTGGTACTTTCGAAATGAATAAATGGTTCTAAATACTATGAGAATTTTTTACTTCATTTATTTTTTTCGATAGTTTACTTGCATTGTTTAATAATTAACATTTATTTATATCGAATATAAACATGTAATAAATTAAAAACATATAGTTAAATTATGAATATAAATATATTAAAGTTTT
>NZ_LIVM01000021.1 GCF_001418685.1 Apibacter mensalis | reverse complement strand
GAACGAAACTATTACTGAAGAAATTTTAGAAAAGGAGTTGTTGGAAAATTATAATGTAGTAAATGAATTTAAAACATATAAAAAAGATTATTCAGAAAATGCAGGTATTCAATTTTCAGAAATATTTGATGTTTCCTCAAGCGCTCTGGCAAGAGAAAAACGAAAAATTAAAACAGACATAAAGTTAGATACACATATTCAGATTAAATTAGATATTAATAGACCTGAGGCTTCTGAGGATTATCTAGAACAAGGATATGATCAAGAAAAGAAAATGTTTTATTACAAAGTATTTTATAATTCAGAGATTTAAAAAAATATGAAAACAAATACAATAAAAACATATTAATTTAAAATAATAAAAGATGAGTAAAACCTTAAAAACATATAATAGTACCCCACCTATTGATAAAGAAAAAAAAATAGCACGCAAACGAAATAACCTAGAGAGCAAATTACAAAGAGCATGTATAAAATGGTTTAAATATCAATATCCCCAAGAAGTAATATTTGCCATACCCAATGGGGGGAAAAGAAGTAAAATTGAAGCTGCAATCATGAAGGGGGAGGGGGTATTACAAGGAGTTTCAGACCTTTTTGTAATGAGCGGAAAAAACGGATATAATGGGTTATTTGTTGAGATGAAAACCGGAAGTAATACATTATCATCCTATCAAAAGCAATTCATTAAAACAGCACAAGACAAGGGCTATAAAACAGAAGTATGTTATTCATTTGAAGAGTTTATTGAAAAAGTAACGGAATATCTGAATTAAAATCAACAACTTTAAAATTAAAAGAAATCATGGAAAGCAATAGTTATAATAGTGAAACTCTAAAAATAGTGAGAGACTATATGGGGTTAAGCCAAACATCTTTTGCCGAAAAATTAGGTATATCCCAAGCTGTAATTAGTAAAATAGAAAAAGGACAAAAAGTATTAGAAGCGGATATTGTAGGAAAATGTTCGGATTATTTTAACGAATTTTTTTTTAAAAAGAATATTGATGCACCAAATCAGAAATTATTTTATAGAAAATTGGTGTCTACACCAAAATCGACGTTAAATTTATTTGAAGCCCGATTAAATCTAATTTCAATGGCTTTAAAAGAAGTTTTAGAAATAGTCGATTTGCCAGAAAACAAGATACCTAAACTAGATGCGGAAGATTTTAACTTAAATTTTGAAGAGATAGCGACAACTATTCGTTTAGAACTGGGATTAAATGGAAGTCCTATAAAGAATATAGTTAACTTATTAGAGAAAAATGGAGTTATAATTCATTTTTTTGATTATTCGTTTATTTCTCCGGAAAACAGAAAATTTGATGGAGTAAGTTTCTATATTGAAGGAACCCCTGTAATGTTAATTAATAATAAAATACCCAATTCAAGGAAGGTTTTTACTATAGCGCATGAGTTATTTCATTTAATAGCACATTTTGATAATATAATTTCAATTAACAGGGATATAGAAGATGAAGCTAATAAATTTGCATCGGCTTTTTTAGCTCCGGAAAAGGAAATAAGAGATTCTTTTAAAAGATTAACTTTTGATAAGTTATGTGATTTAAAATCTCAATGGAAGCTGTCAATAGCCGCATTGTTATATAGAGCAAAAGATATAGGATCAATATCTTCGGACACATATAGGGTATGGGTTACAAAGTTAGCAAAGTATAGAAAAAAGGAGCCTTATGAGTTTGAATTAGATAATACACAGTTATTAAGACAAACATTTGAATTAATAACTAAAGAAAAAAATAATTTTTTTTATGATTTAGGGTATAAAGATAATGTTGTAAATGAGTTATTTAATACGGTTATAACAACACCAAATAAGAAAAAAATAGAAACGAAATTGAGAATAGTGATATAAGTAAAGGAAACAGATATTGTCAAAAATAATTAACCTGCTAAAAAGCAGGTTTTTTTTGTTACTTATAAAGACATATTGATTTCCGTAAATAAAAAAATAAACTTAAAGTATAACTTTAAATAAATTTAATATTTTTTTTAAAATCAATTTGTTATATATTTAAAATATATATAATTTTGTAATTATAATTTGAATTATTATTTAACTAAATAAAAAATATTGGAGGTAATTTTTATCGGCACATTAAAAGGCTCTGACAAGCACATTCAACAGAAACTTTATAGAATAAAAGAATGTGGTTTTGATTATTTTCATTTTGTAAAAAAAGGCGATATAGATCTTTCTGTTCTAGATAAAATAGAAGAGATAATTAAACTTGTGTTCAACATATCGGATGATATTTTTTCTAAATCTAAAAAACTAGAATACGCCCAAAGCAGAATGATATATGTATATTATGCAAGAAAGCTCGGATTGACCACTTATGAGATTAGTAAAAAACTTAATAGACACATAGTAAGTATATATTATTTCATTAAGAAATTCAATGAGGATATTAAATATGATAAAAATTTTATAAAGAAATACATACAAGTTGAAAACGAAATTTTAAAAATACTAAAGCATAATTCAAAACTAATTTGAATTTAAATATTATTGATATGGCAAAGTATAGCAAAGATATAGTAGAAGAGATTACTAATTTATTGAAATCTGATAGCTATACTATTTCCGAGATTTGTAAAAGAGTAGGTATTGCTGAATGCACTTTTTTTGAATGGCAAAATTCAAAACCCGAGTTTTTAGAGCAAGTTAAAAAGGCAAGGAAAGAAAGATATAAAATGTTCGCTAACGAAGCGGAGAAATCTTTATTAAAAAAAATACAAGGATACGTTGTCGAAGAAACGAAAATTGTTAAAAGAAAAAATTCTGAAGAACAAACAATAACTAGAAAACACATTCAACCTGATACCGCAGCGATAATATTTACTTTGACAAACCAAGATTCGGAAAATTGGAAAAACAAACAATATAACGAACATATTGGGAAAGATGGTGAAGATTTATTTAAAGCCTTTGATCTTTCAAAAATATCGACTGAAAAATTAAAAGAAGTAGAAAAGATGCTTCGTGAAGGGCAAAATGACCACTAAACAAATGCTTAATCCATATTCTTATAATCCTTTATTGACTACCCGTATTGAGTTGTTTAAGCGACATAATTTCAGCTTTATAATTGAAAGAGAAAACAAAAGTCATCTAAAGCAAGAAGAGTGCTTAAAATTGCTTACAGACCCCCATCATTCAGATGTTGTATATGGTGGAGCTGCAGGGGGAGCGAAAAGCTGGACAGGGTGCACCTATTTAACTTTTATGTGTTTACTGTACCCCGGTACCAAGTGGTTTGTCGGACGAGAAACATTAGTAGATATAATGACATCCACATGGCAAACTTTCGGAAGGGTTTTTAAACAATATAGCGTAGATAAGGATTATTTTAAAATAAATGAGAAGTATAACTATATAGAATTCATAAATGGCAGTAGAATTGATTTTTTAAAACTACAATTTTTGCCGAAAGATCCTTTATATGAAAGATTTGGCTCTAAAGAATATACAGGAGGCTGGATAGAAGAAGCCGGTCAAATTAATGTAGGCGCCTACGACATCCTTAAAACCAGGATAAACAGATGGATGAATGATAAATATAATTTAGTAGGAAAAATATTTATCACTTGTAACCCCAAAAAGAATTGGCTTTATAATAAATTTTATAAACCATTTGTAAAAAACACATTACCTGACTACGCGTCTTTTCTACCTTGTCTGGTTACTGAAAACCCTTTTATAGACTCAGGATACATTAATAACCTTAAAACCTCTAATAATGTAGTATTAATAGAGAGATTATTAAAAGGTAATTGGGATTATGAAGACAACCCTAATGCTCTGTGTACTTATGAATCAATAGTTCAAATTTTCAATAATACATTGTCGATTAAAAACGAAAAATATTATATAGTTTGTGATGTCGCCCGGTTTGGATCCGACGTCGCAAGAATAACCGTATGGAATGGGTATGTAATTATATACCACAATCAATTTGGGACTTCAAAATTAACGGAGATACAAATGAATATAAAACATTTACAGCAGGTATATAAAATACCTAACTATAGAGTATTAGTAGATGAAGACGGAGTTGGGGGAGGGGTTGTTGATAATTGTGGTGTAATAGGGTTCAAAAATAATTCAAAGCCATTTAACGAGGAGAATTATAAAAATTTAAAAACACAGTGTGCCTATAAATTAGCGGAAAAAATAAATAATAATGAAATAGGGTTTGATGCCGACATTAGCGAGAGTGAAAAAGAAAATATCATTCTCGAATTGGCTAATCTGCAAACTTGGAAAGTTGACGGAGATGGAAAACTTGAAGTTAAACCAAAAGAAGAAATAAAAGATACTATCGGTCATTCGCCAGATTGGTTGGACTGTTTCACAATGCGGATGTATTTTGAATATCGAGATACTGGAATATTTGATAATATATCTAAAGAAGTATTCGGATTTATTTAGTATAATATATGATAAAATAATTGATAATGGAGATCTATAAAACATTTGATGAATTGCTAGCCGATAAAGATGTAAACGGGGTTTTATCGACGATGGAAAATAATAGCGAATATGCTTCAAACAATATTAAAAAATACAATGTAAGCACCCATATTATAAACAATAGAGAGGATAAAATATTAACAAATGAGAAAGGACAGAGGACGGGAATAAAAAAACAATGGAAGTTGCCCATAAATTACCCTAAATATATTAACGAGATATCTTTAGTGATGTTGTTCGGGAATCCCGTTAAGTGGATGCAGACGTCCCAGAACACGGAGGCTGCCTTTCAAAAGTTTATGGAAATATTAAAAAAAATCAGGTTTAACTACATTATAAGAGAATGTAAGAGAATCGCGGGGGCAGAATCTGAAAGCGCTTTATTAATTCATTGGGAAAAAGATAAGAAAGGATACACAGATTTAATAGCCAAACCTTTAGCTAAATCATTAGGTGATGATATTTATTATTCAAAAGATCAATTTGGAAGACTATTAAGCTTCGCTAGAGTGTATAATTTAAAAATTAACAATGAAATTAAACAACATTGCGATATATACACGAAAGAAACTATTTACAGATGCGTAAAATCTAATTTAGGTTGGGATATAAATATAGAAATCAATTTAGCGGAAAAGATCCCAGTAATTTTGTTTCAGCAAAACACTGAATTTGGTGACGTAAATTCATTAATTGAAAGGCAAGAATGGTTAGCTTCAACTAACGCCGACACGAATGACTATTTTTCATCCCCAATGCTCAAAATATACACGGATAAAATAGTTTCTTTGCCCGAAAAAGACGAACAAGGAAAAGTATTAAAATTAACGGGAGACGCAGGTGCCAGTTATTTAACCTATGACTCTTTACCTGAGGGCAAAAAATATGAAATGGACTTTTTGGATAAACATATCCTTAGAGGATCATTTACGCCAAGCATAGATTATGAAAATATTAAAGGTACTAGTGCTATGTCGGGTAAAGCTTTAAAGCAATTAATGGTTTTGGCGAAAATAAAGGCCGATATGAATAAAGAAATATATGGAGCTATGTTGGATAGATTTTCGAGCTTAATAATTGCTATTATTTCTAATATTCTAGATGTCAGCTTAAAAGACGAATGTAAAGCACTAGTCATTTCTCACGAGTTCCAGGAGCCGTTTGATGAAGATATTTCCATTTTACTAAACGATTTAATTGATGCAAAACAAAATGAAATAATTTCACAACAAAGCGCCGTTTCTTTGAATCCGTACGTAGCTAACGCATCGGAAGAATTAGAAAAAATTAAAATAGAAAAAGAAGAACGAACAGAAAAAGAGAGGGCGGTAAATATATTTGAAAGCGGATATTAAAAATGGCTACTGAAAATGAGTTTGACAGACTAAATGAATATTGCTATCAAATTGAAAATACGTATGATAAGTATACGTTATTGCTAATAGAGTTAGTATTAATACATAAGATCATTCTTAATGAAAAAGCATTTTCTTTTTACAATTATGCTCTATTAGCAAAAAAAGCAAAAGTAATAACAAGGAATATGTATTCTGAATTATATTTTCATTTAAAAAAATCAATTACCAACGAGTGGAATTTATCAAATAAAAAAAATGACGAATTAGTAAATAAAATAAAAATACTTAAAAATAACACTAAATACTATAAACGTAATGAAGCCCCTTTACACGCTTTTTTTGAACGCAAAAGAAATGGGCTGAATTTATCTAATAGAGTATGGAATTTAACAACTCAACACAGGAAAGAGTTGGAGTTATGTATTGATGCGTGTTTAAGAGATGGAAAATCTGCACATTCACTCAGCTCTGAAATAAAAAAATATTTAAATGAACCAGACAAACTATTTAGGAAAGTAAAAGACCAAAATAATAAAACAACCTTGTCAAAAGCCGCTAAAGAATATTCGCCGGGCACAGGAGTATATAGAAGCAGCAAAAAGAACGCTTTACGGTTAACAAGAACAGAGATAAACATAGCCTACAAAACTGCAGATATTGAAAGATGGGAATCTATGCCTTTTGTGGTTGGCTATGAAATCAAGAGAAGCAACAACCCTTATCCCTGCAAAACCTGTGAAGCATTAAAGGGAAAATACCCCAAGTATTTTAAGTTTGTAGGTTGGCACCCTCAATGCTTATGCAGTATGACCCCTATACTGATGACACACCAAGAAATGTTGC
>NZ_LIVM01000020.1 GCF_001418685.1 Apibacter mensalis | reverse complement strand
AAGAAGAAGTGAGTAATATAAAAACAACAGAAAAATAAAAAAAAGAAATGAAACATAGTGTTATAACAGAAGATATCTTAAGTAGCGTGACAAAAGAAGAAAGTTCTCACAGTGTCACTATTGGTGAAAATTCAGACAGTTACACAAAAGGTAATAATTCCCACAGTGTGACGATGGGAGAAGATGCATACAGTTACACAAAAGGGGATAATTCCCATAGCGTGACGATGGGGAGACATGCATGCAGCTTCACAATAGGCGAAAACTCTCACAGTGTCACTATTGGTGAAAATTCAGACAGTTACACAAAAGGTAACAATTCCCACAGTGTGACGATGGGGAGACATGCATGCAGCTTCACAGATGGCAAAAACGCTCACAGTGTGACGATGGGAGAAGATGCATACAGTCACACAATAGGCGAAAATTCCGTATCCTGCGCCTTAGGGTACGATTCAAAAGTAGCTACTAGAAAAGGATTTGTTGTTATAGCAGAATACGAGGAAGATAAAAAAACAATAAAGAAAATACACGCAGCTAAAGTAGGGGAAGAGATATTAGGGGTGGTAATAGATGCAGATGTATTGTATGGTTTTGACGATGACGGAATATTTACAAAATTTTAAAATAATCACACCATGGAAAATAAAACCAACCTGTATAAAAAACTTTTTCAGGTAAAATTAGAAATAGGTAAACTTTTAAAAAATGAGGTAAACCCCTTTTTTAAATCGAAATACTTTGATGTTAATCAGCTCATTGAGCACGTTGATCCACTATTACACAAAAATAACCTTCTTCTTCTGCAGCCCTTAAAGGATAATAAAGTAATATCCACGATAACAGATATAGATTCGGGCGAAAGTGTAACCAGCGAAATAGAATTACCTGTTTTTCAAGATCCTCAAAAAACAGGTTCCGCAATTACCTATTACCGCAGGTATAGCTTGCAATCTCTTTTAGGTTTGCAGGCCGAAGATGATGATGGCAATAAAGCAACTCAAAATGCGCAAGAAAAACCCCGAATTACCCAATGGTTATCAGAAAAAGAATTTCAAGAAGCGATAAGCTCAACGGATATAAAATACCTAAAAGAATTCGGTGTACAATGGAATACAGCACCTAAGGGGATGAAAATTCAATATAAAGAAGCTATAAGAGAAAAAATAAAGGAATTAAAAAAACAAATAAAATGAGTGTATCCGGTGAACTGGCAGCTCAATATTCAGAGCAATATTACTTAGAAAATCAACAAGAATACTTAATGAGTACTCAACAGCAAATGACAGAAAAAGATATTTTAATAGAAGAGCTTAAAAATAAGCAAAAAACATTAAGCTACTCTTCGTTAAAGCACCTTGATAGCCCAATAAATTTTATGAACTATTACTTGTCTCCCAAAAAAACCAACGAAGGGATGACCATGGGAAGTGTCATAGATACTCTAATTACTACCCCTGAATTATTCAATAAAAATTATTCAGTTTTAGAAGACGTCCCAACAACAGAATTGCAAGTTAATTTTTGCAATGCGGTAATTGAAAAAATAAAGGGTAAAGAAATAGATAAAAATTCACCCGATTTTGAAGCACTATTAGACGAAACATTTAAAGTGTTTTATAAAAGAGGAAGTAGGGAAAGCCTAAACCATTTAATACCTTATATAGATTCAATTTGCGAAAATAAGAAGGGTATCAGTGATGAATGTTACCAAAAATGCAAAGATATAAGTGAAAATTTACTATCGCAAGATGAAATATTAGCAGAATTAGAGCAAGTTGAAGAATTTCAAAAAACAATAGAATTTGAACATAAAGGATGGAAAATTAAAGGAATATTAGACGCTTTTCAACCTAAAGTTTTTTACGATTTCAAATATACGTCCGATAGCACCCCCGACAAATTTGAATATGACATGCGTAAATATAATTACGACCTTCAATTTGGGGTATATTCCTTAGGATTAATCATCCTTGGGTTAAGCCTTAATCCGAAATTCAAATTCATCACCTATGACGATAAATTTAACTACTCCATTATAGAGGTAGATGAAGGGTATTTAGATTACGCAATGAGAAAAGTTGATTTTAAAATTAACTGTTTAAATAAGATGATAGAGGAAAATGCTTTTAATAAATCCTATAATTTTTTTAGGTCTAAAACCAAATTTTATAAGCCTAAATGGATTGAAGGATTTGATAACGAAATATTCAAAGACAGGTAAACATTATGTACTACAACGCGGAAAACCCAATAGAAGCTCAAAGAGCTAAAGAATATTTTAATTGGTTAATTAAACATAAAAAAATGTTTGAACTAACTAAAAAACAACATTTTAGAAGTTTAAGTCAAAACAATTATTTGTATTTGTTATTAGGGTTTTTCGCATTGGAATATGGAGACACACTTGAATATATAAAACTGGAAATATTTAAAAAGAAAGTTAACAGGGACCTTTTCAAAACGGAATTTATAAACAGAAAAACAGGAGAAATACGAGAATCATGGAAAAGTACCGCCTCTTTAAACACTAAAGAAATGACCACAGCAATAGAAAGATTTAGAAATTATTCAGCAAAAGAATATGGGTTTTACTTACCTGAGCCCAAAGACTTAATTTTTTTAAACGAAATAAGAATTCAGATAGAAAACAATAAAGAATATTTATAAACCAAACCATGGAAATAGCAGGAAGAATAAAATCAATATCAGACATTCAAACATTTAGCAGCGGATTTAGAAAAAGAGAGGTGGTAATAACTACAGAAGAACAATATCCTCAGCATATATTAATCGAGCTTGTAGGAGAACGAACAGATATCATTAATTCATTTAATATAGGTGAAGATGTAAGAGTATCTATTAACATTAGAGGGCGTGAATGGGTAAATCCACAAGGGGAAACTAAATATTTTAACAGCATTACAGGCTGGAGAATAGAAAAATTAATTCCTGTTTCTTCTGGAATGGTACAAGAAAACCCTATGACATCACCTTACGCTCATGTATCTCCTGCGCCATATGCCCCTACTATGCAAGAAGAAGAGAAGGATAACGATTTGCCATTTTAAAAATAACAACAAAAAAATGAAAAAAGAAACAAAGCACAGTATTATAACAGAAGATATCTTAAGTAGTAGGACAGAAGAAGATAGTTCTCACAGTGTAGTCATGAGAGAAAAGACATACAGTTTCACATATGGAGATAATTCCCATAGCGTGACGATGGGTAAAGAGGACCACGGCTACACAGAAGGCAAAAACTCACACGGTGTAGTAATGGGAGAATTTGCAGGCATATCCACGAAAGGCGATAGCTCACACGGTGTCGCTATGGGAGAGTGTGCAGATATCGGAACATATGGCAAAAACTCGCACGGCGTCACTACAGGTAAAAGGGCAACCAATTTCACAGAAGGCGAAAACTCACACAGTATCACGATGGGGACGTATGCAGATAGCATCACAGAAGGTAAAAATTCAGTATCCTGCGCATTAGGATATGGTTCTATAGCGAGTGCTCAAAAAGGATTTATCGTTATAGCAGAATACGAGGAAGATAAAAAAACAATAAAGAAAATACACGCAGTTAAAGTAGGAGAAAAGATATTAGGGGTGGTAATAGATGTCGATGAATCGTATGGTTTTGACGAAAATGGGTTTTTCCGAAAAATTTAAAATAATAGTAATATCTGAATTTGTCATGAGTAAAAAAAGATACAAAAACCCCAACGAAATAATATTAGTAGTAATGAAAAAAGAAATGAGCATTGAGAAATATTATTTGCTGCTGGAAAAAATGAGAAAAGACGGATTTAAGGGGTGGAGAATACAAGGTTATGAATTAGGATTTTACCAAGAAGATAAAGGATATAAGGAGATTTAAACTTTATTTCAATGAAAACGCTATAAAACGAATCAGATTAAAATAAAAAAAATATGTTAAAAGAAACCTGTTATTTTTCGCATGATTGCAACGCTCGTAACGATGAAAAAATTATCGCCGTACGGATGAGGTATGGTGCGGAGGGTTATGGAATATATTTTATGATAATTGAAAGACTTTTGGAGAGCGCAAATTATATGAGTGTCAAAGATTACAACGTTGTAGCTTTTGACCTTCGTGTAGACGCAAAAAAAGTAAAAGAGATAGTAGAAGATTTCGGATTGTTTGAATTTTCAGAAGATAAAAAACACTTTTTTTCATCTAGTCTTAACAACCGAGTGTATCAATTAGATGAGATGCGTAAAAAGTTATCGAAATCAGGAAAAAGAGAAGCTAAAACAAAGCAAGGAATAAGCGACATTGAAGCTACCCTTAAGCCTCCTTTAAGCCTCCCTCAAACATTAAATGAAAGTAAAGAAAAAGAAATTAAAGTAAATGAAAACAAGGATTATCACACAAATAAAAAAGAAAAAATCCCCGAGCAGATAGTAATACCGAAAGCATTTGAGCCTATTTGGGAAGAATGGAAAGCATATCGCAAAGCCGCAAGAATTAAAAGTTACGCAGGTTCGAAATGGGAGCAAATAGCAGTAAATAGACTTATAGAGCTTTCAAAAGGCGACGAAGAACAAGCGCGTAAAATTGTAAATAATTCAATTAGTAATGGATGGACAGGACTATTTAAGCTAAAATCTGAAAATAACGATGAAAAAAGATATTCAGAAGCAGGAAATTACGAAAATAAGGTTAAGAGGATCGCTAAAGCAGATACCGCGAAAATCATTAGAGAACTTGCCAGAAATGCTGAAATGGGAAATTTGCTATAATCCGGTTACAATTGGCGAATTAATTTCCGAAAATGGAGTTCTCAATAAAATTTGTAGGTTATACTCGATCGCTGAAGACAAGGCTTGCCACGCAGATTGGACGTCTTGGTTTTTTGCCTCACCATTTAAAAAATTAACTTCTTTAGAGGTTTATGGCGCCCATGTAATGGCACTAAACGGAAATCTTTTAGATGAAGAGGGGAAAATGTTTAAGATATTTCAGGTTTTGTCCATAAAGCAAAGTGCAGAAATATTAAGGAGTTATGTTATTGAGAAAGAAAATAACGACAGGGTTTGGAAGGCAAAGCAAATCTTATCTCAGTTAACCCTAACATCAAAAACAGAAGATAAAATCCGCCAAGAAAAAGAAGAAATTTTACGCAATTATTGTGAGATTATTTTCAAAGAATTACAAGATATAGGATATACAGATAAAGCAACATATTTATATCCGATAATAAAGGATAAAATTAAAATTTCAAAGCAATTAGCTAAAAGATTATACAGGTATCAAGCGTATTTATTTTTAAAAAAAATTAAAAATAAAAAAGATATAAAAGAAAGTAAGTTGTTTGATGTCGGTTTTTTGAAAAACCCTTCCAACATTGAAGATTTAAAGAAAAAAATAATTACCGGTATACCCGTAGAATTTGTAAAGCAACAATGCAGAGATATTGTAGTGAGCAAATATTTAAAAAAATTTAATTCCTATCAATCCCTTTTATCGGAATTAAAAAAGCTTGAAAATCAATAAAAACAAAAACCATGGAAACATTAGTAAAAATAGAAAACAACAGAGCAGTAACTAACAGCTTGTTAGTAGCTGAGAAATTCAATAAAAATCATCGTGATGTAATACGCTCAATTAGAGACTTATTATCATCTGCGCAAAATTGCGCACATCTATTTATTGAGTCTTCATATATAGATACTAGTAATAGAACTTACCCCATGTACATAATGAACCGTGACGGTTTTAGTTTATTGGTGATGGGTTTTACGGGAGAAAAGGCGTTGAAATTCAAGTTGGACTTCATTAATGCGTTTAATGAAATGGAAAAAACTTTAAATTCAGATGATTACATATTAATGAGATCAAGGCAAATTCTTGAAAATAAGGTAGCTCAACTTGAATATAAGTCCGAACTACAAGCTCAGGAACTTAAAAAACAAGCGCCCAAAGTTGAGTATTACAACAACGTGCTTAACGCTGAAAACACTTATAATATTAATTTGATAGCCAAAGAATTAGGCATGAGTGCTAGAACATTAAACAAAATTTTAGCGGAAAAGAAAATACAGTACAAACAAGCGGGGGTATGGGTGTTGAGTCGAAAGTTTCAAGACAAAGGATTTACAAAAACCAAAACTAACCTATACATAGGTAGTGACGGGGTTGAAAGATCCTGCATGTTAACGGTATGGACAGAGAAAGGTAGGGAATTTATACACAACCAAATTACATTAAAAACAGCGTAATTTAATTTTATAAAAGCGAAAAACAAACACTGTTATTGTAAATAAATATATCAATGTCGGAAATAAAATATATAGAAAGCAAATCCAATCAAATGCAAATCCCCTCAGAGTATGAAATTTTTATGGAAATAATAAGAGCAGAAAAGATGGAAAAACAAATACAGGAATCTATAAATAGTATGGGGTATACAGTAGTAGAAAATTGTATAAAAATAAAGTACAACAATTCTTATGAAGAATTTAAAAAAGAAATTAAAGCAAATGAGAAAACAAGATTATAGACCAACAGGCGAAATAACTCATAAAGAAATAAAAATATCCAGAGAAAAAGCAATAAAGAATTTAGAAGTAGCGAAAAAAATAGAAAAAGAAAACATACTAAAAGGGAAAAGATACACCCGAGTAGATAAAAGAACTTTATTATTAAAATAAAATGCCCATAGATTATAAAAAATACCCTAAAAATTGGCTCTCGGAATTAAGGCCAAGAGTAATTAAAAGAGCTAAAAATAAATGCGAGTTCTGCGGAATAGAAAATTACTCTATAAAAGAAAACGGAACAAAGGTTATTTTAACGATTGCGCATTTAGACCATGATAGCGAAAATCATGAGGTTAAAGATGAAAGGTTAGCGGCGCTTTGTCAAGCTTGCCACTTAAAATATGATTTGTCAATGCATATTGAAAACAGGAAATATGGAAAAGAATTTAGAAAAAATCAACTTAAATTATTTTAATAATGATAAACTTAAAACATGCAGTAATAACTAAAATGACCGTGCAGTCGGTAGGTAATAAATTACGAGAAGAAAAAAATATCTATGCCGG
>NZ_LIVM01000019.1:8094-11447 GCF_001418685.1 Apibacter mensalis | reverse complement strand
ATAAGATCCCATTCATTATACTTAATTTTATTTTCAAATTGTGTAATATAATCGACTTCATCATAATTTTCTGCAATTGATTCAACACATGTCTTTGTGTTCTTTACATTAGGTAAATAATAAACACCTTTCCATAACTTCTTGATAGGATAAAATATATCTTCAAAATATTTTTCTTCGATTTTTTCTTTTTTCTTCATAATTTCTTCTCTTTTAATGGCCTATTATCTTCCCGTTTTGGTCCGTGGTAATTCTCTGTCCTGTGGTCTTACTGGTTTTTCCAAAATCCTTAGTGCCCTTAGGCCATATCTTAAACTCTCCTTCTTTACCTCTATGGGTGGTATTGGATTTACGATATACAGCTCCTGTTTTTTCGTGAACTATTTCTCCTTCAGATGTTTTAAATTGTCTCCTATCTGTTTTAGGTGTTGGTAAAATGTTAAAAGTAATTATTTTTTTATCTTCTTGTTTAAAGTTTTTCTTCTTCTTTTAGAAAATTAATTTCTAGTAACAACCCCGCAAGTTGCGGGGTTGTTTATAATTTATTCTTGCTTTTTATTATTCTTCATATATTCATATAACTCGCCTATTGTTAATTCATGTTCTATTTTTCTCATCTTTTTTAAACCAAACCAATTTATTACTTTAATAATTTCTGATTCCTCATGATAATACCTTGTAAAGTCAAAATTTTCAAAAGTCACGTTAAATCTATTCATTAATTCTTCTAATAAATAAAGCACATCATCTCCATCTATGTATGTACGTAAAACAGTATCTTTCGTAAACTTAATATCATCAAAACCTAATCTTTTTAAGATAATCTTTTCTAGATTATCTAATGTTAATTCTTTCATAACATTAATTATTTAGATTTTGTTGATTTTGATTAATTCTATCTTGAATAGCTCGTAAGCCTCCATCTATTCTCATTCCGCTTTCCAAATAATTATCACTTGGTCTGTTACATGAGCCACATGGGGTTATAGGTTCAAGCAGACTCTTTACAGCTGACTCTCCTGCTACGCCTCCTAATATTCCGCCTCCTATTCCGCCTGCCGTTGCTCCTAATGGGCCTCCAATGGCGCCACCAAGTGTTGCTCCAGTTTCTGCTCCAGCTATTGCTCCGCCCCAAATTCCTGATTCTCTTATTGTGGCTATTGGTTTATTATCTGAAGTTGATATATTATATATTGACATTCCTACTCCTCCTACTACTAATCCTCTTCCTACCACAGGAGTAAGTCTTCCTATAGCTCCCCCTAAATTATTTGAATAAATAGGACCTAAAGGCTTGTTTATTCTTGATAAATTTTCCCCAGATAACCTTAATGGTTTAGGCAATAGTTTATTTCCAAACTTTTCTCTAAAGTACTGAGAGGCTATGGAAGTACCTTTTGTAGTATTAGCCAATTTTCCTCGAGTCGAAACATTATTATTTCCTAAATAATTTAACGTTCTACCCGTTCCATAGATAGCTCCTGTCATTCTTGAAGTAGAAGTATTAAAATTTGATGGACTTAATAATTCCGCTGAATCTAAACCATAAACTGCTGATACCTGCTTTCCGTTGGGATCAACCAGCTTAACAGGGCTTTGATAACAATAAATATACGTATTATGATTAAATGAGTTATATACTCCCCCGTTGTGTTGCCCGTCTATGTAATGCTCTCTCTCCAGAACTGGGTTGTAACCGCTTAATGGATCGGCACTTAACCACACACTCTCCCTCGGGTTGTAGTATCTTGCGCCGTAATAGTATATTCCGGTCTCTTCATCCAACTCTTTACTATTGAACAAATAAGGGGTATTCCAACTGTTATTTCTTTCTTCTATAAACACTTCTCCAAACGGTAAATATTCTACATGTTGTACGATTTCGCCGTCTAAGTTAGTAATATAACTTTCCCTCGCGACAGGCTGGCTCGTCGCTAAAATGATTCTCATGCATTTTTTAACGCAACGCCCTCCAAATGGTCGGAGTGGTAAAAATACTAATTAGTTTAAAGATAAAAAAATAGTTTTACTCTTTATTCCCTCTGTTACCTCGATAAATCTTCTTTTATTTAAGCTCTTATTATCTACGATGAACTGGAATTGTGGGGTCTGAGTAATATGTATAATTCAATAAAAAAGCGGAACTTTTCAGTTCCGCTTTTTTTACATAATATCAATAAATTATAATTTTCTACCATCATTTGTAAAAGCATATCCATCTTTAATATCAATTAAAAGTTTTGATACTGTTCCTTTTAAATAGAGGTCTCCTAATCCATCTGCATCGTATAATAAGTTTTCAAAATATTTAGGATTCTTATTATACTCTAACATTTGGATATTATCTTTATTATTATTAACAATAGAATAATTATATGAATCTACTATAATTTCTTTAGGATTATTATTAAACCAATAAATCCCAAATCCATCATCTAAATTATCAGCTTTAATATAATTATCTTTCGGTTTAAACCAACTGGTATATTTTCCGGGTATGATATAACAATATCCATCTGATCTTTTCCATACGGTTATACATTTATCTTCTGTTAAACAGTAATACTTTCTCGACATTTCATTCCAAAAATCTAATATTAAAAACAATAATATTATACTGATTATTATTACTATAATTTTCTTCTTCTTCATATATAATTCCTTTTTTAATATATAAAATTTGGAAAACTTCTAAAAGCAGATAGAAGCAGTTTTTGTTTAAATATTCGCATACCTGCATTATGACCAACACGCTCAGCTCTATATGTTGGTTGACCTTCTACCTCCCATGATCTCCATTTTATTGGGTTAAATGAATTATACTTCTGTTTAGTTTCCAAACCATCAAAGCCTAATCTTGCCACATCCCAAGGCATACCATTACTTCCTGCTACATATCCGGCTCCCAAATTTCCTATATCTCGCGCGGAAGCAAAAGTAGTTGTTCCTCCAGCTGATCCTTGGGAAAATCCTCGTACTCCTTGAAATAATACGCCTCGATATTTGTATTGGTTTTTCTTTTCTTCACTTAAATCTTCATCGATTCCCCTAGTTTTAAAATCATATTTTCCTCCTCCGGTAGCGTTTTTCATGTAGTAGGCTAAATTTAAGTAAGGAATATCTATGATCTCATTATTTAAAAAATCTATACCACTGGTATCATTTGGATTAATCACTGCTCCTAATATTGCCTGTCCATCTTCGCCATGAAATGAATATTCTGTTAAGGATTCACCTATGACTTCGCTCGTTCTTTCGCCATCTTTCATGACGTAGATCTTCTTGTCATTATCTGCCTTTCCTGCCACTACGGTATATGTGCCATTGGAATTTTTTTCTACTCCGGTCCATTC
>NZ_LIVM01000019.1:3313-6269 GCF_001418685.1 Apibacter mensalis | reverse complement strand
ACCAGCTTAACAGGGCTTTGATAACAATACCCATAGGTATTATGATTAAATGAGTTATACACTCCCCCGTTGTGTTGCCCGTCTATGTAATGTTCCCTCTCCAGAACCGGGTTGTAACCGCTTAATGGATCAGTACTAAAGAATATATTTTCATAAAATTATTACTTACAAACTATTAAGAAAAAGCGGAACAACTAATTCCGCTTTTTCATTATTCTCTTAGTTAATTTATTCATATATTTTACCTTCACATTCTCCCCATGGAAAACTTAGTATTGTATCTTTTTTATGAATATAAAACACTAATTCTCCTTTTCGTTTTATTAACGTATCCCCTACCGACATATATTCTCTATATTGTACCCACCAACGTCCTTCATCTTTACATTCACAAGGCTCCTTAGTTAACAAATTTCTTCCTTTTGCGTTCAAATAAGGTGTACTTGTGGATAATTCTTGTTCTATAATAAGTAAACACTCTCTTTCCTTTGCTGCTTGTGCTGCCTTATCACAGTCAATTTTTAAGCAAGAAATTAATGAACAAGTCCCCATTAATAAAATAAATACCTTTTTCATTACAATTCTATTTTTTAGTAAACCAACTGCCTATTCTACGGATTCCATTGCTTAGCTTATAAGATTCAGCCTGAGACACGGTAGCTCCTGCTCCAAAACCTATTCCTGCATTTATCCCTATGGTTCGTACTCCTTGACGAGTTTTTTGTAATCTTCCACTAATATTTTCAGCGGACACCGAATATGCGCCACCTAATAATAGAGAACCTTCATATCCTATATCCGTACCTGCAAGCCCAGCTAAAACATCATTATTTCCTCCATAATTATCATGTATTGCTAATTGAAATCCCGTCTTTAACCCCGGAATTTCCGGTTTTACTCCCACACTACCTCCGGCACCAACTACTAAAGCTGCATCCCCGTTACCAACAGCTACTCCTATGGAA
Organism: Apibacter mensalis; assembly: GCF_001418685.1. Lineage (GTDB taxonomy): Bacteria > Bacteroidota > Bacteroidia > Flavobacteriales > Weeksellaceae > Apibacter > Apibacter mensalis. Next base: position 5,304 of record NZ_LIVM01000019.1, on the reverse strand, counting down.
AAACCGCCTTCTACTCCTACCCCCCTTGCGGAAACTGTATAACTGATACTAAATGCATCATTTCTATAAGGGCTGTATCTTCCATATTGACCGCTTGATACCGCATTACGATACGCTCTGTTTATATAACCGGGTAAAGCACTTTTATTCCCTACCACTAAAATTGCTTGCTCCACTTCGTTAGTATCTAAAGAACGCGAATAACTCACACTGTTTCGGTAATCATCAATACTGAATGTTCCATCCTTTGCTTTATGTATTTTTCCATCAATTCCATGTTCTCTCCTGTACTGACCAGCTTCTTTCCTTGTTTCAAACAATCCGTACGGATCTACAAAGTTAGTTGGATTGTTAAAAGCGTAACGATACGGACTCATATTTGGTGCTAATTCTGCCAACGGGTCCACACTTAACCACACACTCTCCCTCGGGTTGTAGTATCTTGCGCCGTAATAGTACTCATCCAATCCAGCTCTGCGTACGTTTTTTTCGTCTAAAGCCGGGAGATTTTTCCTTAAAAATAGTGAATAATAGGGATTATTCCTAATAGTCATAAGGGTAAATGTAATTTTTTTTTAAGTGTTATAAAATATTTTTTTATCTTTTTGTTTAAAGTTTTTCTTCTTTTTTTTAGGAAATTAATTACTAGAAACAACCCCGCAAAATGCGGGGTTTATTATCTAATTATTTGCCTTCATTTTTTATACTTCCATCTATATCTAAGTTAATCCTTTCATAAGACCATAATATATTATTAAATTGAAATTGTTTATCTGTTAAAAAATTTGAATAAGTTTGAGATGGCTTAATTTTACCACTTTGTAGTTTATGTTCTTCTTTTCTAAATAAATTTAATACAACGTGAATCAAATTATCCCTTTCTATAAATTTTTCTTCTTTATTATATTTTAAAATCATAATATCATTCAATAAAATTTTCTTTTCAATTGGATATTTAAAATAACCTGCATCTAAACTATCTAAACTTTCATAAAATTTTATTGCTTTATCATACTCTCGTCTTCGTAATAATAAATCTGATTTTTTTACTGCATACTCTATTTTAGTTAAAGAATCATTTTTAAATTGTCGTTCTATTTTTACTAGATATTTTTTATCGGAATCACTTAATCCTTCTGAAGATGTTTTTTTTTACTCTTATACATGAATGCAGAGCAAATATAAATCCTAGTGATAATAAACTAATATTTAATAGCTTTTTTTGCATTTGTATTTTTATTTAATGGTAACCCTCTATTCGTGCCAAATAAGCCTCCGCCTTTTCCTGAATCTATTCGTAAACTTACTGGAATTAGAATAATTGGATGAATTATTACTGGTGTATACATATTATCTCTTTCATGATATAAATTTATATTCATGGAAAGTGTTTTTTGATAATCTTTATACTCTAATGCCTTACTTAATGGAATGGAAAATATAGCTTCTCTTCCAGATGGAATTGAATTTACAGTTGGCATCAAGGTTTTAGTTTCTCCATTCATATATGCATAATCGAGAGTTGCTGTTCCGCCTGCTACTGGAGTAATATTTCCATTGGAAGAATTAATATTTTCAACAAATGCTTGAATACGAAGTCCAGTAATTTCTTTATTCTTATCTAAATTGATTTGTTGATTTAAACTTATACTTATTCTACCATTTAAACTTAATCTAGTCCATTCCGTAACTACATTTCCATCTTCTTCTGAAGATATAGAGCCATATTTAGTTCTTTGAAAATCTTGTTGATTATTAGCTCCTAAATAGTCTAAAACATCTCCATCATTTTTGCCAATATATATCTGTCCTGGTTTGGTATTATTTTTTGAAGTAACTTCTTCATCCCAAATTATTCTACTTCCTTGCTGTACCCAATCCTCCCCTTTCATTCCCGTTGGGTCGGTATACTTAAGTGGATTTTGGTAGGTGTACTGATACAGGGTCATTGTTTTTTCAAACAACGGGTCCACACTCAACCACACACTCTC
>NZ_LIVM01000019.1:0-2743 GCF_001418685.1 Apibacter mensalis | reverse complement strand
TTCATAATTATTACTTATTATTAGACGGTTGTATATATGATTTCCAATCATCTACTCGGTTATGACTATTATGAAAATCTCCTATTCCTATTCCATCTCTTACTCCTTGAGGATTGTCTACAGAGATATTTGTTGCACTTCCAAAAGTACGACCAGCAGGCCCCATTTCTAGAGGTCCGGTTGTCCCTCCTTTAGACTGAACAGGATCTTTCTTATCGTATACATTTATATGGTCTACTCGAGAATTTGCTTCTCCTGATAATTGGTAATCATTTCTTACAGGGGTATTAATAGTAATTAAATTAATATCGACATTCTTAAATTCTTCCATCCCCACCATTAAATTAATAGCTTCTATGGCTACATTTCCCCCATGACTATGTCCTACTAAGGTTAGAGGTTCTTTTGAATCCACATTTAATCTTTCCGTTAAAACATGTGTGATTAGTTTATAAGCAGCCTGAGTTCGGGCCTCTTTTGAATTTCCTCCTGACCAATTAAACTTAAAATCATGTTCTATATTTCCAAAGGCTTTTAATGCTACTTCTTTTATTCCTTCTTTATTTTGCCATGTATTGGCATTTGACCAAGTTCCATGGATAGCGACTACCTGTTTTCCATTCGGGTCTAACCATTTTACAGGGCTTTGATAACAATAAATATACGTATTGAGATTAAACGAGTTATACACTCCCCCGTTGTGTTGCCCGTCTATGTAATGTTCTCTCTCCAGAACCGGGTTGTAACCGCTTAATGGATCGGTACTTAACCATACACTCTCCCTCGGGTTGTAGTATCTTGCCCCGTAATAGTACTCATCCAATTCAGCTCTGCGTACGTTTTTTTCGTCTAAAGCCGGGAGATTGTTCCTTAAAAATAGTGAATAATAGGGATTCTTCCTAATAGTCATAAGGGTAAATGTAATTATTTTTTAAGTGTTGTAAAATATTTTTTTATCTTTTTGTTTAAAGTTTTTCTACTTCTTTTAGGAAATTAATTTCTAGTAAAAACCCCGCTAAGGGCGGGGTTGCTTATTTTAATATTTCTCTAAATATTCTTGCCAATTTTTAGGATATTTTTCTTGAGCTTTATTTTTAATGTAATCTGAGATTAGTATCGCTCATCAATCTATTCCTTTACTCTTCAAAAAATCAATTATTAGCATTTTATATTTATACTCGTCTGTATCAACATCCGCTACATTTTCTTTTAATACATCTGCCAAATACATTGGTCTTCCTTTGTCGTTAGGATCTCTATTTTCTGTTGGTATTGAATAATCTGGTCTGTAAAAAATAGGTCGTTTGTAATCTGCTCCGTGTTGTAATAAATAATATGATATTTCATATTTGTTTATCATTACAGATGCACTTAATGCCGATTGACCGAACTCATTCTGGTAATTAATATCTGCCCCTTTTGACACCAAAAATTTAACCAAATCTAAATTACCTGTTTTAGATGCCGCCATTAAAGGAGTAAGTCGCGTACTATTCCCTTGTCTTCTTTCTCCTATCTCAGCATCATTTACATTCGCTCCATATTCAACTAACAATTTAGCAAAGCTAATATTGTAATATTTGGAATTACAAGCCTCAATAAGTGAAGATGTACCATCAAAAGTATTATGTATATTGACATCTGCCTTTCTTTTCAATAACACTTTAAATGGTTTCAGCTGTTGATTCATAACTGTTAGTTTCAAAAGCGTATTACCATATTTAGGCTCTTGATAGTTAATTAATTCAGGATTTTTTAAAACTATTTCATCTATTTTATTTACATCTTCATCTTGTACCGCTTTAGCTAATTCCCAAGCCGGTGTATTTTGAAAAAGACGGTAATCATTGCCTGTTAAATCTGTTTTATCCACCGGTATATCCCTGTTTATATTTAAGCACGAAAGCAACAAACAAGAGATTACAAATTGCATAATCATTGCTTTCATCACTTATTATATACATCTGAGTTCTTAATTCCAAAATTCTTTAATACATTATCCATACTATGTCCATTATAAACTGACAGTAAATCTTTAGGTAATAAGTAATGTCTATTACCATTTACATCGGGCATTATTTTTCCTAATGGAGAATTACCATTTTGCAATTTATTCAATGGGTCTGTTAAAAGAATATAAGCTTGGATATTTTTCTCAGATTTAAATGGGGTTGAACATGTTCCTTCTACCATTTTTGTTATGTTTCCTACACCTGCTACATTAAATGTAAATGCTTTTCTACCTATTAATTTGTCATTACTCGTAATTAAAGAGTTCAAAGCTGCTTCGCCACAACCTAACGAGTGACCAACAAAATTAAGTTCTGTTTTACTAAGTGCTTTTGAAAGTGTTTTAGCATTATTGGCTGCATTTTCATATTGTGTGGATAAGCCTAAAGGCTGTTTAGCATTTTCAACCCAATCTCTGACTTCAACCGAACCTGCTGTAGCATAAACATATTCCGTTACTTTCCCATTTACAACTCTTTCATAGACCAACGATCTTAAACTTGTTTCATCTGTTAGTCTAATTCCAAAATCGCTATTCGAAACTCTCCATCCTCCAATTAAAATATCATCTTTCTTATCTCCATACACATGGGCTGCCATACGTGCTGCTTCTTCTGGGGTTGGCTCTTCTCCATTCGGATCAATAAACTTAAGTGGATTTTGGTAGGTGTATTGATACGGGGTCATCGTTTTTTCAAACAACGGGTCCACGCTCAACCACACACTCTCCCTC
>NZ_LIVM01000018.1 GCF_001418685.1 Apibacter mensalis | reverse complement strand
GATACATAATTACCGTCTTTGGATTCCGCGCTAATTTCTTTTATCCCTACATTACCCTTATCATCTGCTACTAACATTTTAACAGGAGTAAAAGTATTGTCCTTATCCGCATCCAAAACATATTTAGGATGTAATTTCCATGTTCCGCTAATGGTAAACCATCTGTCTTTAAAATTTCCAGAAATTAATGGGTCTATACCTACAGAACCACCTTCGGACTTAGGAGGTTGGGAATGAATGGCGAATGAATATGAAGTATACATAGCTTCTTTACCGTCAACGGTTAGATATCTTGTAGGGCAATTTGATCCAAGGAATACCGAGCAATCCGCAGCATAATTACTGCCCTCGGTTATGCCGTACCCAAGCAGGGTGTTGTAATCTCCATAGTTCCTAAAACCCATACCACATTTTGCACCTATTACCGTATTCCCAACCCCTCGATAAGTGTATGCCATGGTAAGCTCTCCAACAGCTACATTTTTTCCGGATTCATGAGCGATGTCAGGATTACTGAGCATTTGATAAGTGCCCGCTTTCCAATAGTGACCTGCATAAGCACCAACAAAAGTATCACTTGTTAATTTAGGTGCATTTTGCGCGGCACCTACTCCAATTATCACGGATTTGTTGGATTCTTGGGTTTCTTCACATCCCTCATCTCCTATAGATACATTATCTTCACCTTTTTTTAATTTTTGCAAATTTTTGTAGCCAATAGCTATATTAAATGAAGATTCTTCATTTTCCGAGAGTGAAAAATCACCTATAGCTATATTTTGCTTCCCTGTTTTATTAGATTTTAGCGCGTCTTTACCGAACTTGATAGTATTAGTTGCTTTATCTCTTCCGATAACAGCTTCATTGGTTATAATATCTTTATCGGTAGTATTTCCTTTTTCTGTTACGCTTTGTAAATTTTGTTCACTTACCCCACCACCTCCTTTTTTAAAAACTATTTTATTTAAATCTTCTATAAGAGTTATTATATCAGTATATGTTTTACCGTTAACTTTAAATTCACCTAAACCCCCAAGTGCTAAATCTTCATTAGGATAATCAATGCAATACACTTTAACTTTTTCAATTAAGTCTTGATAATTGTTAATCCATCCGGTAACTTTCACTGCTTTATATCTTTTAGGATACGGCAATTTTTCTGTATCATTCTTATTTTTATATTGAAAATGAGAATCTCTTAACCCTTCATCTTCATATGAATTAAATTCGTGCATTTTTTAGGCAAAAATACTTTTGTGCACAACGTTTTTATAGATAGTAAAGTAATTTTTAAAGTAACTTTTAGGTTAAAATCAATAACTACTACTTTCAGTAAGGTAATTTTGCTATATAATTGTATTAAATGTACTCAATCGCTTATAAATTTAATGGACAAAATATTAAGGATTTAGATATAATTATATCTCAATCTTACGGCCTTACCGATTTACCAAAAACAAAAGAACCTTTAATAGCGAATTGGCCAGACCAACACGGCATTGATGTCGATTTATCAAACAGGGTTTACGACCCCAGAATGATAAAATTGAATTGCTTTATGAAATGTGAGAATGAAGAAGATTTTATCACTAAGTCATTAAAATTAAATCAATTATTAACTAATAACAACAGTTCAGGACTCCTCAGTTTAGTCGTTGATTTCCCATTCACTAAACCACTTGTATATGCGGTGTATTTATCAGGAGAAATATCCCATACAAAGAAATGGCGAAATGGTGTCTTTTTTTCAACATTTACTCTTGAGTTTATTGAGCCAGAACCGATGAAAATATCTATAATTGCCAGACCTAGCGCTACTTCTGTGATTTTTACAGAACCCATCGCCCAAGATATACTCCTTAATATTTACACAATAAACGGCGGAATAATGAAGGTAGAAAAAGACGTGTTAATAAGCCGGGGAGATTATTATTTTCCTATTTTTTGGAATTCTTGGCAGGATACAGAATTTTCAGGATACTTAATTATAACTTGTAATGAGGGAATAAATGAACTCCATTTAGCCGCTTCTGATGAATATATAATTTTAACCAACGGGATTTAATGAAAAACACATCACTTTTTACTGTATATAGAGGAAATAAGGTTTCATATACATTGAACTCATCTAATAAAGTGTCTCAAGTAACAATTGCGACACAAACTACTACATTACTTAGCGACGACATTATCAACATGACAGTAGTTAGTGCGGCTCCTATAGATTTCCAAATTAACGACTATACTTACGTGTTTGATAAAATTTATAAATTAAATTCAATACCATCTGTCAATAAAGAAGGGGGAAGTAAATTTACCTATACCGTTAAATTTGAGTCTTTGCAGTACGATCTGTTAAAATGTACCTATCTTCTGCCACAAAACCAGGAAAACGCAAACATTAAAGGAGATTATTTAATTACAGATCTTAAAGGGTTCTTAGGGACAATTATAACCAACACTCAACGAGTATTTGGCGATAAATGGAAATTAGGGGAATGCCCGGAAAATACAGAATACAAAAATCTTGCTTATGATGGGCAAAATTGCCTCCAAGTTCTACAAAACTTATGTAATGAGTATTCTACGGAATTTGAAATCGAATATAATAAAGATTTATGTACCATAAATATTAAACAAATAGTTGGCAGTACATACCCCTTCACTTTTGAATATGGTAAAGCGGGTGGGCTTTACTCATTAGCTAGAAATAATACTACCAATAAATCTTTAGTAACACGATTATTTGTATATGGTGGTTCAAACAATTTAAGTACGAAATACAGACAAACCAAATTATGTTTGCCCGGGAAGAATAAAATAAAATCTTTTTTGGAAAAGGAAGAAGTGGTTAATAAATTTGGCATTATCGAAAACGTTATAAATTTTGATGATATATATCCAAGTCGTACAGGCAAGGTAACTTCTTTAGGGGAAAAATACTATCAATTTATCGACAAAGATATGTTTAATCTTAACGAAAAAGACGAAAACGGGACAAAATGGCTGATAGAAGGAGTAAACGCAAAAATACATTTTCAAACAGGAAATTTAGCAGGTTATGAGTTTGACATTCATTCTTTTGATGAAAATAAAAAAACATTTACTATTATCCCATTTGATGATGAAAGAGGGTTAAGGCTTCCCAATGAAACGAATCCTGCATTTCAAATAATACCTGATGACACTTATGTATTATTAAATATAAATTTACCTCAAAGCTATATTGATGATGCAGAAGAGAGATTATTACAAAAAGGCGAAAAATATTATAAACAAAATTCTCAACCTTACGTAGAGTATGCTTTATCAATAGACCCTTTGTTTTTGAAAAAAAGAGAAGGTAAAGGCGCAATAACTAATTTTTTCCAAGCAGGGGATTTGATAAAAATTAAAGACAATGATATAGGTGTCGATAAAAGTATAAGGATAAACTCATTAACGAGGGACCTTATAAATCCTTATAAATATGAGTTAACCATATCTGACACAGTAGAAACTAATATAATTACTAATATTCTTGAAAATGTTATTAAAAATGACTCAATTATTAAAGTTAATAATTTAAATGATCCCGCGAGAATTAGGAGAAATTGGCGGGATACCGAAGAATTAAAGGGCTTAATATTTGATACCGAAGGAAATTATTATACCGAAAAAATCGCCCCGGGAAGTATTGATACTATGATGTTGTCAGTGGGCGCTAAATCCATGCAGTTCGATTTGATAAACACCTTATTTGAAGCCAATTATCAAGGTAATTGTAATGTTATAAAAGTATCAGGAGGTAATTTAGTTCATTACGCAGTTGCTAAAGATGTTAAATTTTGGAATTTAGGCACCGTCACAACTAACTTAAACAATAACAACGCTTACTATATTTATGCAAGATGCGAAAAAATGGGGAGTAATGGGTTGATAATTTTTTCTCAAGATCAATTAAAGGCAGATAACGACTCAAACTATTATCATTTCGTAGTTGGAGTACTTAATTCTGTACAAGATAACGTTAGGGCAATTTCTCTTACTTATGGAAGCACCACCATAAATGGAAAATTTATAAGAACAGGAAAAATAACCTCTTCTGATGGTAGTTCATTTGTTGACCTCGACAACAACCATATTAAATTTGGAGATAATAATGCATGTATAGAATGGAATAAAAATAATGACAGAAAATTAGTAATAAAAGGGTCTATTGTGCAAAGCCCCTCAGGAGATGAAAATGTTATAGGGGTATTTAGAGGAAAATATGATAATTCAAAAAAATATTATGTCGGGGATGAAGTGACCTATTTAGGATCTTCATTCAGGATGATAAATGATGCCTCTGCAGGGAATACACCGACTAATAAAACTTTTTGGACGGTGATATCTAAATCGGGAGAAGATGGGCCTAAAGGAGAAAAAGGACTAGACGGTAAAGACGGTAAAGACGGTAAAGACGGGGGCGCAGGGCCATCATTAGTTTTTAGAGGAGAATATAAAGATCATACAATATACAGGGGCACCCCTAAAATTGTTGAAGTAGTAAAATTTCAAGGGCAGTACTATATAACTAATATAGACGCAGGGGAATTTGAAAATATTTGGCCCTTAGCCACTCATAAATGGTCTCCTTTTGGCGCTAATTTTGAAAGTGTCGCAACTAATACTTTATTAGCTGAAAATGCCAATATAGGGGATTGGATTATCAAAAACGGCAAAATAACTTCTCAAAATACCACTTCCAAAGGAGACCCTAAAGCTCAATTAAACGGAGTAAATGGAGGCATAAGATTTAAGAATGACGCAAAGATATATACAGAGCAAAATGCTACTGAAGACACTATAAATGAAATCAATATAAGCTCGGAATTAGGCGAAATATATGTTTCGAACAATAAAAGGCATGCAACTACTATTGGATCTCAGGGGATAACTATTAATAGAGCAGGGAAAACTGTATATAAAACAAATTACGGAGCAGAATTTAAAGCAGCTTTAATAGTTGAAGGGAATGGTTCCATGGACCAAAGATTTTGGAACCAATGGGGAATTTGCGGACTTTACGCGAGTGCGCAAAATTACAGTAACGACCCATCTCCTTCATGGGGTGCTTACATCAATGTGTTAAAAGCTATGGGATTATACTTAAGTACTACCCTTCTAAATGGAAGCGTCTATTTGACTAAAAATTCCTCTTTTGTTCTATCAACAAATAAAGATGACCGTATTTATCTGCCAAACAAACCGCAAGATGGGCAACTAATTGTCATACGATCAGAGTCTGCTTTGTGTAGTGTATATGGCAATGGCTATAAGATTCTATCTATTGTAAAAAATAGGGGATTGGTGGATGTAATTAGCGTAATTGGCAATAGTGCTATATTGATATACGCATTCTCAAAATGGATTCAAATAATTTAAATTTTTTTTAGTTTTTAATTACCTTAATCAGTATGTAAAACCCTTTACATACTGATTAATTTATATAATTAGTAAAAATATCCGGAATAGTTACGCTAATTTCAAGCAAAACTCGGAGTTTAATGTATTCCAACCAACAATCATAAATGTCAGCTGACAAATCCTCTGTGCCCAATCCCCCCCTGCCTCCCCACTATAAAACCCACTATATAAGTGGGTTTTTCTTTCATACAAAGGTTTTGATTACTATATTAGATTTAATTTTTTAAAACTTCTAAATTCTTGCTTTTCAGTATCAAAGTATACTTGTACAAAATCGTTTTTCTTCCTGTTGTCTATACCTGTTATTTGAGGTAGATATTTTTCATTAAGTGTTCCCCAAGCTTCCCTTATTTCTCCATTTACTTTTTGAAAATAAAATTTAACTATACCCTCTTTCATATTTTTAATTAACTTATAATTTTTCCATGCTTTTTTTAAGCATTCTGAAAATGTCATACCTGTTGTTTTGAAAAATTGCCAAGCGGTTTTCATAATTTTACTCAATATTGTTTTCATGGTTATAATTCTTAATTGTTTAGTAATTTTTATACAACAAATATATAAAGTTTTAATATTACAAAACAAACAAATAGTTAAATATTTTTGTTAAAATAATGTTAAAGTTTAATTATTAAAAAACTTAACTGACATATATGTTTATTTTTGCCAAAACAAATTAAAGATATGGGTTTAAATATTGAAAAAGTATTACATCAAAAAGGTTTAAATAAAGCTAAACTTGCTGAATTACTAGGAAGAAAAGATAATAGAAGTTATGTTACTAATCTTTTAAAATCCCCTTCTTATGCATCATTAGAAAAAATAGCAGATGTTTTAGGTGTTGATGTGAAAGACTTATTTGATGATACCAAAGATGAAGATTTAACCGCACTAATAGACTATAAAGGAGAATTTTTTAGAGCGAATACAATTGAGGAGTTACAAAATATAGTAGGCGTAATAAAAGAGAAAACTAAGATTTAAAATATGAACAAAAAAAATCCGTTCAAATCAACGGATTAAATTTTTGAAGTTGTGACGTATCACAAAAATAAAAAAAATTTGAAAGCAATTCACAACTATCAACGCGTTTAATCGTTCATTATCAAGGTTGTGACGTATCACAAAAATAATAAATTTGAAAGCAATTCACAACACCAAAATGCATATATGGCTCAAAGCTTTTGTTGTGACGTATCACAAAATTAAGAAATTTGAAAGCAATTCACATTTGAATAGTAAATTCTTCTTCTATTAAAACGCCTTTTTCTTTTAATTCAAGAAGCTTAAATAGCTCATCGGATATTTAAAACATATTATGGAATTATATAGTTAATTTTAATTTTAAGACTAGTTTCATACTAAATGTATAGAATAATGAAACCTTAAAATAAAGAGGTGCCATGAAAACGAAACTTGCAGATTACTTAAAGCTATATTATTTTTCAGTTACCACATAAAATATTTTATTATCACTACTTAACGATCTGGTTGCTTTTAAAAAAACTCTGATTTCGGGGGTATCCCAATAATATATATCATTAAGTGTAGAATAATTATCTCCTGGAGTATCCAAATATTTTTCTGTCTGATTAGAATTCAATATTCGATCTGTAAAATTTGTTATTAGTCTAGTATCTCTTTTCACATCACCGATATTGTTAGAGTAGTTCAATTCGTAAACCAGTCCTTCACTTGTTTTTTGTTTTTTTATTTGTTTATTATAAATCTTTTTTAGTTCGTATTCAAGTTTACTTTTCTTAGAAAAATTACATGAAATCGTAATTAGTACTAAAAAAAACAATATTATTATATTAGATTTTTTCATGTCATAGAGGTTCGTTTTCGGTAATAAATTTTGTGATACTATCAGAAATTTTTATCATTTCTTGAGCTATTTTGTGGGACTCAGGAGCCATTGTGTTAGATGGGTTTTTAACTATTGAATCCATTCTTTTAACATGCTGGAAAATATGAATCAAATCACGATATCCCTCCTTAAACTTTTTCGGAGGATTTTTAAGAGCTTGAATTTTATTTTCAATTTCTTTCAATTTAATAGTAACTGAGTTTAATTGAGGTTTTAATTTTTTTTTAGTTAAATTAAAAATCTCAACACTATCTTTGATTAAGAACGTATTTGATGCGTCATTAACAGCATTAACATATGTATCTACATAAATATCTAATATATGTACATATTGAGCGGGTAATAATGTAATTTCAATATATGTGTTTTTAAATTCGTTATAATATTTATTAGTGTAATCTTTATCTTTGTTAGTACACGAGTAAACGACCAAAAGTATTACAAACAATAAAAATACCCTTTTCATATAAATGAATTTTGCGCTCAAATATATAAAATTTATTTTATATTATCCCTTACAATTAATTTATTGTCATTTCCCTTAATTATTTCAAATGTAGATTTATCAAATTTATACAATATTACGATAGCATTTTCTCCTATTTTTAATTGCGCATGCGATATATGTTTTAGGTAAATCCTTACTATATCATAAGGTTTTACAACTAATGTGATATTTGAATCTCCGTAAAGAATATTTTGTTCTTTCGCAATAAACTCACCTCTACTATCAACAAAAACTCCATAAGGCTCCCCGGATATTTTAAAATGCTCCATAATATTATAAGTCGGAAAATCTTTTTCCATACATGGCTTTATATAATCGAATAAAACCTCAAATAATTTTTTCTCAGAATTGGCCTCTTTGACATCTGTAAGTGATTCCTTGCAATGTCCGCCCATTTCTAACATTATTTTTCTTATTTGTTTATTATTCATTGTCTTATTTTTTTTAATAGAATAGTCCTTTAGCCCTTGGGCCGTCAAGCCCTTTGTTTTTATTAAGAAATGATACCATATCATTCATCATTTTTTCCATTGAATTTAATTTATATGTATTCATCTCTATTTTGCTCATCAATGCAATTTGCTCTCTCATCAAGTTTACTGAGTTTAATTGATTGGTTCTTATGGCGTTTAATTGACCGGCAATCAAATTAGCGGTTTCCTCGCTTACTCCTTTAATTGCTCCGGATAGAGGGTCCATATCCGCCGTATTAATGTCTTTAAAAAAATTCTGAAATTCATTGAGCGCATTGGTAAAACTATTCCCTGCTTCGCTTAATTGGTTTTTCCATTTGTCAAAATCAAACCCTGAAAGAGAGTTATTATTATTTCCCATATAATTGGACATATCCTTCACAAATTTATCGGTAACAGGTTCTAATATGCGTAATTTTAGGGCGTTTTTTACAGAATTAGCAATAATTTGCTTAAAAGTCTTTTCAAAATCTTTAGCTGCGTCTTTCCCCTCTGAAAAAGCTGACGTAAAAACATCTGCTAATTGATTAGCTACGTCTTTAAAGTTAGTTTGAGTAAGCGTTTCAGCTATATTATTTTGAATATCATCAATTTGATTATTAATATCGTTTATTTGATTTTTCCACTCCTCAATAGCTCCATTATCTCGTTTCTTACTCTTTTTCTTTTGTTCATTGGCTATTAAATCATTTAATTTTTGTTGTTGAGATTGTAAATTACGGATCTTATCTATTTGCGTTGAATAATAATCTTCCCCTACTGATTTTCCTACTTCATGGTCTAAGGTTGTAAATAAACGTTGAATTTCTGCCAATTCAGATTTTAACTTTTTAGATCGTCTTTCTAATTTTCGTGATTTACGGTGAAAGGCGTCGGAAAGCGTACTAACTAACCCCATTGCTCCACCGATTATTTGTGCCGGATTTTTATTTAATATACCGGAAATAGCCTGCATTCCTCCCTCAATTCCTTTGACGATTTTATCTAAATCTTCGGTCTTAAAGCCTAAATCCGTTAATCCGTTGGAAACTGCTTTTAAAGACATTATTGCCTTATCTTCAAACTCTTGATAAGCTTTTTTCAAGTTATCAAGAGCCTTTGATTTGCCTATTTCTCCTTCCGCTTCCTTGTATTTTTTTATAGCTTTTCTAAGATTAGTAAATGAAGATGAAATAGAGGTTTCGAAATCGTCTAATTGTTTGGTAAGATTTTTTTTAATTTCTTCGTCATTAATATTAGCTATCATTTCTTTTATCTTCTTCGTGCTTTTTTCAAACACATCTAAAGACACATGTCCCATTCCGTCAAAGATACTTTGCCAAATTTCAGAACCTTGTATTTCGTCTGCGTCCATTTCACTTAAAAGTTTATTTTTGGCCTTTTCTATTAACGGTATTAACTCCGAATACCCATTTTCTCTCGCTAATTGTATATTTCTCTCCGCTTCTTTAACAATTTCTTCTCGTTGGGCTTCAAAGGTTTTATAGGTATTTAATAAATTATTTAAAATTTCTTTTTGTGTCTTTTCGGTCTCTTCATTGAGGAAACTAAATGCCTGATTTTGTTGTTCCCCATAAAGCTTAATTTCTCCTAAATCTATTTTTTGCCTAAAATCAGCGATCTTTTCAACATAATCAAACAAGGAGGCACTTTCGTCTTTAGCGTTTTGAACGCTTTCTTTAAGCTTGTCAAAAGCCGTTTTTATACCTTTAATCTCATTAATTTTATCAGTAACAGCAGATAACTTATTCCCTTCAACCAAATCCAAATTTCCGCCCTTATTTAAAATAGCTGCTTTTTGCTTTTCCAAGTAATCTAAAAAGGTATCTCCATCTTTTAATAAATTAGAGAATTGTTTATCGGCTGATTCTTTCCCTAAATTTTCAATCCATTTATAATAATTAGCGTACTGTTGGTTTCTATAGGAAAGTTCCTCATCTATGCTTCGTCTTGTTATTGCTTGTCTAATTTCTTCTACCTTCTTTTCTGCTTCAATTTTCTGTTCAGAAAGTTTTTTAATGAACTCTTTATTTTTCTCTTCATAAGCTGTTTTAGATATAATGTCATCAATTTTTCTTGAAACATCCTCCCAATATTTCAAAGACCCAAACGGATATTCTTCCTTTTTGATCTTAACCTTTTGTTTAGAGGTCCTTTCCACCGAAATATTATATTTATCTATTTCTTTCCGCGCCTCCGAAATGATTTGCGTATATTCTTTAAATTCCTTTTCTTGATCTTTATTTCTGCCTGACGAAGGTAGATTTTCCAATAGCTTGGTGTATTGATCTTCTCTTTTTTTCCAGTAATCTTTATTTTTTACCGCAGAAGGCTCTTGTACCTCTGACAGTTTATTAGTAATGCTAACTAAACTATTAAGCGTAGTAGATAAGGCATAATTAGTAGTTGTAAGATAAGACGGTAAAATAGAAAAAGAATTACCTAATTTATCAACTTCGTTTTTTGTCTCAATAACTAATCCTTTTTGCTTTAATAAGCTTTCTACCCCTTTGTTTATTAAAGATATATTTTTTTCATGCGTTGCGCTCTCTTTATTCAATACATTTTGACTATCCAAAATAGCCAACGCCTGATCTATTAAAATTTTCTTTTGCTCTTCCAGGTATTTAATTTTTTCTTTTTCTGATAATGCTTGATAAGCGGCTTCTTTGGCGTTTTGCTCGTTAAGTTCTTTTTGCTCTTTAAGTAATTTTAATTCTTCTTCTTGAGCTGCAAGCAATTTGGATACATGAATTATATTTAACCCATTTTCTCCATCATTTATAGCCCTATTGTAACGTTCTCTTAGTTCTTTCACCTTCTTTTCCGTCTCTTCAATACCTTTAATATTTATCTTAACATCGGCATCATCCATGGCCTTATTTAACAGGTTTTGTTGTTCGGCGGTAGATTTTGCTTTAAAAGCATGAAAATCCAAATTTTTAAAATACTCGGGATATAAGGATTTTAATTTATTAAAGGCTTCTACTTGCGCATAAATTGAGTTTGTTTGCAAGTTTATTGTGTTTAACAATTGAGAAGCATTATCTCTTCTTTTTTGCCCCTCCTCCATTCGAGCATTCAATTTTTTTTGCGCTTCTTCTTGGGCGTTAGTGCTGTCGTGCAGGGCCCACATAGTCGCTGTTAAGCCAACAATAGTGGTAGTAATTAACACAAACGGATGTACGCTCATAGCCGCATTTAAAGCATTTTGAGCTACGGTTTCAGCCGCCAGGGCAACCGCTCGAGCCCTTGAAACTAAAGTCAACCCTTGAGTAGCTCTAGATAAATTAACTACATTTGCAACCATATTAATGCTTGCGTTGGCTTTTTGAAGTGAGTTAACAATCATTAATGCGGTGCGATAAGCTCCATACGTTGCAATAAGGGTAGTTATCGTTTTAATTAAAACCTCATAGTTTTCAACTAAAAAAGCAGCGGCCGAAATCCCTCCCGATAGTATACTTTGAGTTTTGGTTCCGATATCATTTAACGCTACATCGATGGCATCTGAAAGCTTCTCTTGCTCCCCTGTCAATGAGCTTGTTTGCTTTAACATTAAATCATTAAACTTTCCTCCTTCTGCCGACATATTTTGAAGGGCCTTTTGAACTTCAGGAAACCCTACCTTACCCGCTTCGACTAATTCGTTTACTTGTTCTTTATTTACCCGCAAGACTTTAGCTAATTCCTCATAAATAGGAATCCCTCGCCCTGCAAATTGTCTGATATCTACTGAGTAAGCTCTTCCTTGAGTTCTCAAAGTACCGTATAAATAGGCAATATCGCCTATAGGTTGAGAGACTCCCGCAGCGATATTCCCTAACATTTTCAGCTCTTTACTAACTTCATGAGCAGCACTACCATATGCCAATAATTGTTTCGCTGCTTTTGAAGATGCTTGTAATCCAAAAGGTGATTCAGCAGCGAAATTTATCATTTCACCCATCAATTTGTCTGCTTTGGCCTTACTTTGAAGCATTACTTCAAAAGCAATTTGATTTTGCTGAAATTCTCCCCGTACTTTTATTAATTCATTTACAAACCCTTTTAGCGCAGTAACCGAGAAATAAGCTCCTATCCCTGTTGAAAGAGCTTTAAAATAACCGTCCATTTTAGATGTTTCATTTTTAACGGTATTAGATAAATTTTCAATATCTTTTTTTGCCTTGTCTCCCCCCTCAATATTTGCTTTAACAGGCTTATTTGATGATAAATCTTTTATTTTCTGTTTAGCGGTTTCTAGCTCAGTAGTATATGCTGTTACCGCAGCTTTGGCGTCAATAATCCTATTTCTTAAACCTTCCCAATTTTTTGAACCCTCGTCAAATGTTTTTTGCTGCCTTTTAAAATTTTCAATCTCATTATAAAGTTCTTTAATATTTTTTTTAGCCTCTTCAATTATAACTCCTTGTTTAACGATTTCACCACTTATGCTAATTTGAGAAGTTGGTATAGTTAAATTGTTTAGCCCTAATCCATATTTAGATGAATTTTTTTCAAATAGTCCCTCTAAACTTTTGATTGCTTTGGCTACTGCCTCATCTAATTTTGAAAAATCAGCTACTGCATTGACTGAAAAATTTTTTATCAAATTTTCCCCTTGACTTACAGCTTTTTTTAATAAGCTGATATCTATATCGGCGGAAAAACTTAAAGCCCCATCGTTATTGTTCATGATACATTTTTATTTTGTTGACTTTGCATATATTGTATAATATCTTCATCAGTTTTGAAGGAAACTTTGTTCGATTTTATTTTTGATGAATCATTTTCATTTTTATCATAATCATATTCGTAATTGGAAGCATCTACCATCATTCTTTGGATTAGCGCCCATGGTATCTCTTCATTAATCTCTTTCCATGTAAAACCAAAGTTTTTTTTAACTTCACCCCTTATTCCGTAGGAAGATTTTAAACCTCTTTGTTTCCCTCTATCGGATTCGGAATTGCTGTTCTCAGAGGGGCTAGCAATCTGATAGAGTTGGTAAAATCCACTAAATTCCCAATGGTGTTAATTAGAAGTGCTATTTCAACAAGTTTTGAAGGAGTTAAAGAGTTGTAAAAAAGTTCTGTATATTCCTTTAATTTTTTATCATTCTTGTATTCCATGCCTAACACCGCTATAGCTACTATCTTTGCTAAAACAGTTGCTTTTTCGCGCACCAGAGGTATAACAGCTTTGTTAAACTGCATTGGGTTAGCAGTATCTATATTAATATCAAATTCAAGTTTTAAAAACTCTTTTGAAAGTCTGTCTAAAACCCTTAGTACCGGCTGTTTGATAAAAAAAGTTTTATCTTTAAATAATTTTACTTTTTTATATTTTGCGGGCAAAAATGAGAAAACGCCTTTTCTTTTAATTTTTTCTTTTTTTATGTATTCAACGGGGATTGAAAATTCAACGCCTTTATTTAAGAGCAAATCGTATTCTTTGCGCTCTGCATTAAGTCTTTCAGATAAATCCATATTTGGTGGGATTAAAAAGGTCTATATAAAAATAGATATATAGACCTGTTAAACAATTATTCTTTAATTTTAGCCTTATTAAGTTTATTTACACTATATCGTAAATCCAACATTTACTGATCCTATGTATCCTAACCCTTCCTTCTCACTAATATCAGCGGAATTTTTGGTTATATTAGACACTTCTACTTTATATTGATCAATTAATGGGTTTAGTTCTTTAGCCCTATTTAAAATACATTCGGCAGAATTATCCTTCAGTTTTCCTAAATCTGTTGATTTTAAAAGGGAACTTAAATTGATTAATGTTTGGGTTAATTTTTGTACTTGCCATTTTGTTACGCCCTCTTTAGTAGGCTCCAAAACGGTACACACCAAATGTATCTGCAATAGTTCTGTCTTTGTAAAAGACCCCGACAATTTAGGCATTATTGACACTCTTGGGTAGGTAAATACAAATCCTTTTTCAGGAGTAATTTTGCAACTCCACTCTTTAGCTTCAATTTTATTAGGAGCATTATAAACCGCATTATCCCCCGTACCGGTAACTGTTCCCCCAAAAAGTTTTTGCAGCGTTTCTAAATTATAATCCATTAAGTCAAACTCAAAAGTCTCTTTACCCGGTACAGTTACAGAATCAATCGCTGTATCAGATTCTTCGGCGAAAAAATCTGTAGTATCTCCATCCTCACTATTGAAAGTAAATGTTTCGCGCCGAGTGTATCCTAATTTTGACCACGTCGTTGTAACTCCGCCATCATCAGGTATAGGCCCGAA
>NZ_LIVM01000017.1 GCF_001418685.1 Apibacter mensalis | reverse complement strand
TATCTTTTACTTGCCAATTTGTAATAATCAATAAGCGCTTTCATTTCGTAATTATTTTCGTCCAAAAGCTCTGCAGGTACCAGCACTAAAAAATCAACTCCATTGTCGCCGAAATCCGTACTGCGACGCAAATACATTGTCCCTAAGTACTTCGGTTTTTTTTCTCCTTTGGTGTAAATATATTGTTCTTTATAGCGTTGCGCACCTACTATGATAATTCTTCTTTTTTGGGGATCGAAGCGGTCGTTTAGCGCTTTACGGAGGTAACAAACCTGCCCGTTGTGTTCCAACTTATATATATTATCTGAGCGCATTTGCTGCCAGATATAAAGAATGTCAGATATTGGTTTAGTAAGTGAAAATAAATACGCAATCCTATAAGGCTTACGTAGTTCCATGGGAATAAGCCAGATGACTAATTTTTTAATATCTACTTTATACCACATAATTAACTTGAACTAAATACTTTCCGTTTTTATCTTTCGTGGTAAAATACCCCGATTCTGGAATTTTACTCATGTATATACCGGTAGCATCTCCATAATCGTTGTTATTAGGATCTATCCAAGCGGAGGAAGCCCCGTCAATATTTACATCTTTAACCCCCGCTGTTGTTTGTAGATTATCCGTCAATTTTGACAAGATTAATTCCCCGTTAAACGGCAACTCCCGTAAAAACTGTTTTATCGAAGTGTCAACAGGGCGTATATCACCATTTAGAGGGGATATGGCATTTCCCGAGGAATCTAAAACCAAAGGATCGCGTTTTATGGTAATATTCAGATATAACAGATCCGGCAAATAATTAATAATTGTTAGCGGTACCCCCGCATCTTTGATTTCTTCCATGTAAGAGATAAAAGCCTCTTTTTGGGGCTCGGTAATAGGGGATAACTCTCCGTTATTTTCTCCTGCTATTTTAATTATGAGCCGACTTTGGCTTTCCGCTTCGGTAACCGCAGAATATTTAACAATTTTACTGGCTTCGATTTCATCATCTGTATGCCCTTTATTATTGTATTTATCGGAATCTGCAAATAAATTAAACCCATACTGAAAAGCGAGGGCTTTATTTCTGTACCACCGGGCGGTATGAGGTTTGAATTTAGAAATAGACTCGCTTACTTCTTCTTTATGGGCCTCGAACATTTGCCTAAGCAGATCAATCACATAGGCCACAACGTACGCAAACAACCTCCATTGTGCAACCCTGCTAGTGCTGGTCAACCCATTTAAAGCTTCCTGCCGTTCTTTTTCCTCAATGATTATATTAAATATTTCTTCTGTATTCTTCATTTTTCAGTCACTATAAAATCCGTATTGATATACCAATATCCGACACCTTCTTGCATTCCCACCTCTTGGAAAGGATAAGCTGTAGCGGGAGCTGCTTTAGTTGCTTTAAAATAGTTTACTACATCTTGGTATTTTTGATCATATTTCGGGATACTTATTTCTTCTCCGGCCTGTAAATCTTTGGTTAGGCTTTCCTTCTTTTGGTAAGCCAGACTAAAAGCTTCGGCAGGATTCCCCATATATTGTATGGCTAAATCCAGATAATTCTGTTTTCTAAGAGTGGTAACTATCATTTTATAACTTCTTTTTCTAGTTCAGATATTCTTTTTTTTAGAGAAATATTCTCTTGTCTTAATATTTTAATTTTGTTTTTTAACATAGTTATTTCGTCACGTAAAAGCTTTTCACGACTTTCATATAAAGCTGTAATATCTTTATACTTTTGTTCATATCTACTTCCTAGATCATCCAGCATAGTTTTATAATAATCAGATAGCTTGATTTCGTTGTCTATTTCCGCAGATGTTACTTCAGCATTTTGTTTTTTTCGTCCAAAAAACCAGCCCCCAAAACCCGCAATTACCACACTTATAAATTCTCCTATATATGAGGTTATAAATTCTTTCATATTTTTATCTTTTAGCGTCAACTTCCACAATCGGCAAATCCACCTTTATTTTTATGATATTGAAGCCGTCATTTTTTAATTCTTCTGTTATATCCCTTTTTATACGTACCTCAGTAGCCCTTCCTTTTACCAGCCTTAAAAGTTCTGCCCCTAACAAAGGGTATTGTTTCCAGTCACCTTTAAAGGAGCGTACCAGCAGGTCTATTTCCTGACTGTTGCTGTCTCCTATGGCAAAATCCTCGTTTTTTATTACTAGGTCGTAATTCTCATCTACTATAAAATCCTGCATCTTAGTTACTTTGTATAATTCCCTGCCCGGTTACTCCTTTGCCGTCTGTGGTTGTTCCTATTATTTTCGTTTCCCTGCCTATAACAAAATCATTAATTGCGCTAGCTAACCCCTCAGCTAAACGCTTACGGGCATCTTTAGGGTTTGTATTTACATTATTAGAATCATTTTCCAATATATTACTGATACGTTTTTGCAGCTCTGCTTTAGTAATTGCCATACCTTTATTTTAAAATAGTTTGTATCCTTTTTTTTATAGCATTCATGGACGGCCGGTTAATATCATTTCCGTAAATAATCACGATTTTATTAATTTCATCAATCAAATCACTCAGGCATTTGCTCAGGTTTTCACCGTCCCTCTCCAGAATATACCCTTGCTTATTTATAAGTAGCCGGGTAGTTCCTGTGGTATATTCTACGGCTTCTACCTCGGAGGTTTGCAATAGTACCTCGGCATTATCTTTTAAAATTCCGACCGTTACCACACTGCCTATCTTGGGAATGACTTTTAAAACTTCCATTGAGTTTTCCACCTTGGAAGTAAGGGAACAACGTAAATAATCCCTTGTACCGGTCAGGCTTTTAACCTTGCAGGTATCCCCATTTAGTTCATATACCCTACCTTTGTCGATACTAAGCGATAAACGCTCATACACCATATGGTCGAAGAAGTCTTTCATACTGCTGATTTCCCTATGACTAAAGTTTGTTTAAATCCTTCGGAAGCAGAAACCCGTATAACTACTTCCTCCACATAATTAATGCTATCCCTTTTTTCATAAATCCCGGTATCCAGAATATGTACTTTTTGCCCGTGTTGTACTACAGGCCAGCCAAACGTCCGAATATCCCCGGAATAACCGCCACGGGTTTTATATGTTTCTAATATTCTTTTTACTTTAATTTCCAATTCTTCTTTAGTAAGTTGAGTGCCATAATTCTCCCGTACAATATCTCCTCCGTTTTCCCCGGCTTCCACACGGATTACCGTACCATTATTTTGTACGGAGCTTCCGTAAATTTTTACCCGGCAGTCTTCCATATCCCTATATTGCAAGGTGCTTTCAATGATGTTGTTTCCAAATACCAGATTAGGTATGGTTTCGGTCATATTGGGGTCTGCATACGGCAGGCCGCATACCAAGCGGTTTCCCCTGAAAAAAGTATATAACCCTGCTTTTTTGCGTAATTCATCAAATATTTTTACCGGTGTGGTTTGCAACAGGGAAAAATCCCCGTAAATCTCATCCGGGCATATAATTTCATAACTCGGGGCGGCCTCCTGTAAAATCTGTTTTACCGTGGCACTCATCCGGTTTACGCTTACCTCTTTTTGCTTAAGTATCCACATTTCATCCTCGCATTCCAATTCGTAAGGAATGGTCGGGCGGGGACTGCGGCTTAAATAGCCTTCAAAGCGTGTATCAAGACTGTTGTTATATCCCAATTCAATACGAACCCTGTCCCCCCGTTTAAAAATGTCTTTAATCTGGGTTACAGGAAAATACCGGCTGTCTTTCTCATAGTACATCTTTTTAGGTAGTAAAATTTTAGCCGTCTGGGTAAACATTTTCCAAGTGGATTTAATTTCCAAGCTATGTACCCCGTGAAAAACATACTCGCCTATTGTTATCTTACAACAAAATACCATGGTCTTTATTGAGTTTAAAAGGTTTTTTACTTTTGGCTTCTAATTCAAATTTTTGTACATGGGAATATCCTATTGATGCGACCGGATTCAACTGATGCAGGCTGATATGGGTTATACCCAGCATATTTAAAAAGGTTCCTTCCACCTCCAGCACAGTATCTTTTATACAGCATACCCGTATTAATTCTTTTACTTGGGTTTCCGGGTAATCCGTACTATCGTAGTTGATAATAAACCCCCGCAAAGAAATCTGCCAGTCATCCAGCCCCATAAGTTCCTCTACCTGCCCATCCCTTCCGGCAATATCCGTGGTAACTATTTTTTTCGGCAATACGGCTTCAATTACCATTTCACGAGGGAATTCATAGCCTTCAAAGGTTTCTCCCGTGCCATCTATGACCTTGGGCAGTATTTTAAGGTAATCCCACACCGGTACTCCCTGTAAGGATTGACGGGTAAGGGCTTCATTGGTGGGCAGCGCCTCAATGCCTTTGAATTCATTTAAAAATTTATCGGCTACACTCCCCCCTATATATCCCACATTGATATGGAATTGCTGTTTAAATAATTCTGCTATATTGATACTATATGCTGACATGATTTCTTGTGCTTTTTTGACGTTCCCCCTCAAACCATAATACCCACCTGAGTTGCTCCCATTTTTCCCAATACACAGGGTCGGAAAGTTCCTCAGGAAAAGGAATTTTAAAATGATAGGATAGTAACCCGTTAATTTTCCTTATATAATCAAGCCCCGCTTTTTGCGCAATGGGGCTTATACTTCCCCCAGCTCAGCCTCTAAAAATTTTACAATCCCGGAGGCTTGGATGGCAGCACTATCGGCAATATCTTCCACGGTTTTTAACCTTTGGTCTCCTCCCAGCCAACAGTTATCTCGTAAAAATTCCCCACATTCCAAAATTTTATCCTGTTTATACATACTTAAGGCTGTAGCTTTATGGTCTCTCTTAGGTTTGCGTAAATAGCCTATCGCCACATCATTATCAGACACTTTAACCGTTAGCTCATAAACTTTTCCATGTTCTTTTTTCCAAGCTTCAATTTGTTCCGGAGTTATATTTCCTTTTTTAGTTTCTTCTTTCATATTTTTTATTTTTATCTTGTTTTGAAGTATTTTGCGTGTGTCTCGGGGCATTACAATAATTTCCAATGCCCTGCATTGTTCTTTTAAGTCCTGTAAGGTTTCTGTTGATTCCATCAGGCGGTAAAATCAATATCTCCTATGTACAAAGGAATTTCAACTGTGATAGCCTCATTGTTTCCTGCGCTTACTTTTACCCCATTGGATTTAAATTTAACCCCGATAAGTAAATGGGATATTTGAATGCCTAGCTTATTAACATAAGAAACACTTAAAGGAAAAGCAGGTATATCCGGTAAACTCTTGCCTTTAGGTAAGGAGTACTGAATAGCCGTTACTTCCTCTAATAAAAGGGTAATAGAACCCTCGAAAGTTTCGTTTCCTTGTGTAAATCCGATTGGTTTTGCGGTTCCTGCTACCTTCACAGGGTCTATGTCATCGGTACGGATGTAATTTAATTCCTGTATGGTTCTTAACGTTCGCCCGAAAACATTTGCCCGAAGGCTTACATAATTATGGTATTCTCCATTAATAGGTATATTTGTCATGTTTAATTACTATTTAAAGGGTTTTTAAATCCAATTCTCAGGGTAATTTTCCTTCCGATAGCTACCGGAATGAAGGTAATATTCACTATAAGCTCACTGGTGGCCAGTAAATTCTGCTCCGGGTTTATATAGGCATCAATTCCCCCGCTTATATCTCCACTTACCAACATGGGGCGCATGGCCTCTTTACTCAATCCCTCCAACTCCTTTATATCTTCTCCTCTGAGTTGTCCGGTGTTTTCATCCACATAAAAACGCCCTTTTACACGGGGTAGTAAAGCTGTACGAGTAAGTTTTATAGCCTTTTTTATCGTTCGGTTATTTTCCACATAGGCAAAATCACTGGTTATCACATCACAGGTATGCGTGTCATTAATCCAGAAACCGGCTAATCCGGAAACAGGAGCAGCAAACACATAGCCTTTTTCATCCAACATATCCAAGGCCTCCTCACTGTAATCCTCAATAGGTTGCCCCCCGGAAAGTCCCGCCTTTATAAATGCCTTATTGGACGAATCGGTTAGGTTAAAACCTTCTATTAATTCTCCGGCATTCTGGGATACCGCTGCTTTGCTTATCATACCCGTAAAATCTTCAACGGCGGCATAATTCTTATAAATATCTTTTTTCTGAGATATTCCATAATCTGCCGCAATAACCAGAGATACATCCGGACATACGTTGGTTAATTTTCGCAGATTCAAAACCGCAGACGGGGTTCCGGTAAAGCTTCTTCCTTCAATAAATATATCTACATACCTGTCTCGGGTAAATTCAAAGTTTACCAACTCTTGGGCTTTATAAACGGCAGTAATGGAATCTTCATCCAAACCATCCGTAATAGTAGGCGTATAACCTTGCAAAGGGTTGCGAGCAATCATGGCCTGCACATTATTTCCTTTTTCCCGTAATAATTTAGCTAGATATGGCTTTCCTTTATCCGCCATTTCCGTTAAGGTAACATCCTGCTCTACAAACATACAGTTAATAGTAATGGAAGGATTGCGCAGGAATAACCGTTGTAAACGGTGATATACTAAAATTTCGTTTTGGTCGTCGTATTCGGAAGTAATTTCCAATTCCTCTACCTCTGAAATATTCAAAAAGGTATAGATTTTTCCCAGCTCCATTTTACTGGTGCTTACCGCATTCATGACCACGGCAGTAATCATGTCATCCGTAGCCTCGCGGCGGAATAAACCGCCGTTTAGCTTTTCAACTTTTAATCCCGGTCTCATTTTTTCGCAGTTTTAGAGAATTTATTTAATTCTGTCTGCAATGCTTCCAGAGCAGTTTTTAATTCTTGGGTTTCCGCCTGTAAAGCATCTTTCTCTTTACTAACATTCTCAAATTCACTTTTTACATTTTCAAGTATTTTGATGGATTCTACCAATTCCGCATTAGCGTCTTTCAGGGTTTTATTTTCCTGTAAAGTTTCCTCCAAAAGGATTCCCATTTCGTCCAAGTCCTCACCGTTTTCAGGCGTGTACCCTTCACGAAAAAACTCTTGAGGGTCTTCCGTAAAACCTTTGTTTTTATTGTTTCTTTCCGCCTTGAACTTGGAAAAAAATATCTGGCCGTCCTTTGTCACATATAAGATATTTGCTTCCGGGTGCTGCTTAAATATCTCGTTGGTTCGTTTTTCTATTTCCATATTTTTTTATTATATCAGGTCATTCAGGTTATACAATACCGGAAACCAAAGCACCCACACCATACTCTTGTTTTTTATCACAAAGCCCGTAGGTATGTATCCTGAATTCGGCTGTAGGGTCAGGGTTTCTCGTATCTATCTTAAGCGGTTTATACAATGTTTCCACGCTTTCTATATGGTACACGATATTGGGAGCATAATAAAATAAAGAGCCGTTGCGGTCTGTGGCTTCGGGTACTGCCCCGTCAGCTACCAGTTCCCCGCTACCGTTAAATTTTACTGTGTGGTTATTCTGGAAGAACTTAAGCGTAAAAAAGCGCTCAATATTTCCGGTAGCAGGGTTTATTACAATATCCCTGTAATTATTGGTTGAGGCACGGTCTTCCAGTAAATCTTGTTGATGTTCCGGGGTCAATATCATATATCCTGCGGCCTCATTGATAAGGTTCAAGCCGGTAATTGCTATATAGAATTTAAGCAAATCCGAATAAAGCAGTTTTTTACGCCCAGTACCATCATCCGCTCCCGTTGTTCTAAGAACCGGGGTGCCTGTCCCGTCCTTAAGGGGTGCTATTTTCCTCATGCAGTAATTACGGGTTCCAATACGAAAAGATTCCTGATGCAAACGCATCATTTCACTTTCTTTGTCAAAAGCAAGTGCGCGCATTTCCGCATCGGTTACCTCCGTTAAATCCGTATCAAGCTTATCCCATTCCACTAAGTTTCTTTGCCCGTTTACTTTTATAGGAGTAAAAGGAGTATCCTTGTTAATATGGTACCCGATTTCATTTTTTAACTTGTTAAAGCGTATCCCGTCCTTATCTATCGCCTGAGGGGAAGGCGCTGTAAAAGTGGCAATAAAATCATCCTTTACGTTTCTGAATTCTTCCAGCAATATAGGGTCAACATATTGCTCCAGCCATAATCCGTCAATTAATCCCATTTTATTTATTAAATTTTTGGTTATACAATTTTTCTAATTCTTCAGGGGCTTCATTTTCCATGCGTGTTAAGGCTTTAGGGTCTTTTTCTCTCCAGTCGTCCAGGGTCCAGCCTTCACGCCCTTTTAAAAGTTCGTGGTTCGCTTCCGGTTCCCGTGGCGGTTTTTTTACCCCGTCAAATGAAGGTTTCCCAGCCATACGATCTAAAGCTTTGGCCGTCAATTCGTAATTATCCTTTGCATCCTGCAACCATTCTTCTTTTTCGGCTGCGGTAATTTTTCCGGCCTTAAGTGCATTTTCAACCAGATTTTTAGCATTGGTTTCTGTTATGCCCTGAAGCTTGGCAGATACTTCATCTGCCTTGTTTGCTTTCTCTGCCACTATGGATAACTCTTGTATTATCTCGGCCTCAGAAGTAGCCTTTAAAGATATACCCGCCTGTTTCAGTAGGTTTATAATTTCCTCATTCATATTTTTATTTTGTTTATTTTTTGGTAGTTCGCCCGCATAAGCCGCAAAAAGATCTTCCTCTGTTTTTGCTTCCATATCGGTAGTTTCAAACTGTCTTTTCTTGACTGGTTTTATTATTTGATCGCAAATAGCTAACCGACCGCAATTTTCCGCATCCAACCAAGTATCCTGATTAGGGGTAAACCAGCTGGTTATTTCAGAATCCTCTGCTTTAGTCCGTTCTTTGTATATGGAGAAAAGACGATTTTCGCATTGTTCTAACTGGTCGGCCATCGATTTTACAGTAGCTTTATCCCCCCAAGCTCCACCGGAAGGGGCGTGCATCATAAAAAAAGCATTTTCCGTCATTTGGATTTCATCCCCTCCCAAGGCGATAACCGAGGCCATGCTCGCTGCCATGCCTTCTACAATGGTAGTAATATGACTATCAGAGGAGCGCATTAAATCATATATAGCCAAACCCTCATATACTGAACCCCCGCCGGAATGTATCCTTATTATTACTTCTTTGTTCTTGCTGAGGGTCTGGCGAAATATATTCTGAAAACCTTTGTAATCAATATCTTCATATTTACCTATATATCCGTAGATATGTATTTCAGCGTTATTATCCGCCTGATTAACCACTTCACAGGTAAATTTATTGGTATGCTTCATTATGCACTTTCATTATTTATATCGCAAAGATTGTAAAGTATTTAAGCGTATAAAAATCAACCGTTTAATGCCTAAAGAAAAATCTTTAAATACTAAATATTTTTCTTTAGTGTCTAAACACATCTTTTTTAAATCCCTGCTTATTTAAAGAGATTTGCTGTATAAATAAGACTATGGCAAAGACAAATAAACGGAGTAATGAAGATAAAAAGGCGCTGGCCTTGGAATTGTTTTTGGAAACGGATAAAAGCCAGAAAGAGATTGCCGATATCGTGGATATTACGGAAAAAACCCTGAGCGTATGGAAACAGTCTGGGGCGTGGGATATGATTAAGCAGGCACAGACCATTACCCCCAAGAATATTATTACCAACCTGTATGAGAAAGCTTATGAACTTTCCTGTGCCGAAAAAATAGATGCGGATAAACTGATAAAGCTGGCTAATACTATTGAAAAACTGCAAAACAAGAAGGTTACTATTAGCCACATTATTAATGTATTTAAAGACTTTACCTCTTGGGCATTTTCTGAAAATGCAGAGCTAGCCAAGCAGATCAACCTGCTGCAAAAAAAGTATGTGGATTATAAAATAAATGGGGAATAATGGCTGCACCGGTAATAACCAAACGGGATTATAACGAGTGGCTGGAATTCTGCCAGCAGGTACAGAGTAAAACAGCGGTCAGTTTTTCTGAAACAGAAGCCGAGCAGAAAGCCCGCATAAAAAAGGGGCTAAAAGAATATAATTATTTTGTAAAAACCTATTTTCCCAATTATGCAGATTCTGATTGTGCTGATTGGCAGATAGAATTTGCTAATAAATGTCTGGCAGACCCTAATTTTTTTGGTATTGCCGAATGGCCGCGGGAACACGCAAAATCCGTACACCTTACTATTTTTATTCCTATGTGGCTGATTGCCCACGGAGTGCTTACCGGCATGATACTCATGGGGAAAAATAATGATGACGCCTGTAACTTACTATCCGATGTACAGGCACAATTACAATACAACGAATTGTTTGCCCATGATTTTGGGGAGCAGTATAATTACGGAAGTTGGGAAAAGGGGGAATTTACTACCAAGGACGGAATACGCTTTGCTGCTTACGGCAGGAATGAATCCCCGCGGGGAGCGCGGAAAAATGAGAAACGTCCGAATTACGGGGTAATTGACGATATAGACGATGACGAAATTATACACAACCAGAAACGGGTTAAAAAGATTGTTAAGCGTATTTTAGGGGCTTTTTACTTTGCCTTATCTATTAAGGGCGGCAGGGTCTGTATGGGAGGAAACCGGATACACAGCAAGTCCATTCTAGCGCATATGGTTGGGGATATAAAACCGGGAGCCAAAAAACGGGAAGGTATTTTTCATTCCAAAATAGTAGCCTTATATGATATAGTAAAAGATGCTCAGGGCAATATTATAAAAGCCCGTGTCGCATGGCCAGAGCGGTACACTTTGGCGGAAATCGTGCTGAAAATCAAAAAAGCCGGGCCGGTTTTGGCTAAGCAGGAATTTTTCCATGAAACAGACGTAGAGGGGGAAATATTTAAAAATGAATATTTCCGGTTTGCCGTACTTCCTAAGCTTAAACAAATGCAGGTAATTATCGGGTATTTTGACCCCTCCTTTGAAAATAACCCGACCAGTGATTATAAAGCAGTCAGGATTTGGGCGCTCAGGCATTGCAAACGGTATTGTTATAAATCCTATGTCCGGCGCTCGGAACTGGAAGATGTATTCCAGTGGATGATAGATGTAGAAAAATTACTGCCTAAAAAAGTATCCATTATCTGGTATATAGAAAAACAATTTTATACAAGACCGGTTAAGCTCGCGTTGGCAAGGGTGCGGAAAAGAAATGGGAATTATCCTTTATACATTATTGAAGATACCCGTAAAAAGCCCAATAAGTATTCTCGTATGGTAAAAATGGAGCCGGAATATTCTGCGGGTAATGTGTACTATAATATTGATGAGGAAAACGACCCGGACATGGTAGAGGGGAATATGCAGGTAAAAGGCATTGAGCCGGGATATAACGGAGCGGATGACGCTCCCGATGCTGACGAGGGGGCTTGGTATTATTTAGATCAGCACCTGAGTTTTGCCCCTGACGGGGAAAATGTAGAAGATTCTTTTTCCCAAGGAAAAAAAGAAAGAAATGAGTATAACACTTGGTAGTATGAGATTTTTAAACGATAACGATTATAAAAAACAAATCCGCCAATGGGTAAAAAACCTGATTACCTATGAGGATGAAGATGTACTGACAGATGCAGAAAGTGCAGCACAGGCAGAAATGGAAACCTATCTGGCAGGAAGGTATGATATTAAAAAGATTTTTGATACTTCACAACCTCCCGGAGAAAGAAATCATTTAATTGTTATGTATATGGTGGATATAGCTTTGTATCATCTTCATAGCAATATACAGCCTGAGGATGTACCGGAGCTACGGGAGAAAAGATATAAAGAGGCAAAGGATTGGCTTAAAGAAGTGGCAGCCGGACTGGCTAACCCTATATTACCGGAAGTAAAACCGGAAGATAACCCGGATTATACCGGCAGTATTGCTACAGGGGGAAATCCCAAAGTATCCGAACGATATTAAATTATTGACGAGATTAAAACATATATATACAGGGATAGAAGGCAAGTTTGTAAAAAAATATTTTTCGCCTTTAGGATTTATCGGTTATCGGATAATAACAGATGACAGCCGTATTTATTGCGCTCCAAGAAATGAATTTGTAAAAGTTTAATGAAAGAAATATGAAAATTAATTTTAAAAATATACTCAGCCGTTTTCAGGCAACCCATACAGAACATGAAAAAACGGTAAGGCAACTGGTAAATGCAATAAAAAACCAACGTTCCTTATATAAAAAAGAAATACGGGAGTGGAAAAAATCTCGTATGTCAGCCCTATCCACTCAAAATCCAAGACGTAATTCATTGATTGATTTATTTGAGGACATTTTAGGCGATGCTTTTATTTATGGTATTTCAGATACGCGGAAACTCCGGATTTCAAACAAGGGTTTTGTTATTGTAAATAAAAACGGAGAGATTGATTATGAGAAAACCAAACTGTTGAAAAAACAATGGTTCAATCAGTTTATTAAATATGCCGTGGAATCGGTTTATTTCGGATATTCTCTGATATATCCCAAAGAGCTGGATAAAAACGGATACATCAAGAAAATTGCACTTATTCCTCGCCAAAATATTATACCTGAAAAAGAAATTATTTTAAAGGACATGGCAGACCAACAGGGAATTAAATTCAGAGATACGGAATTAAATAAATGGCTGATATGGATAAATTACGAGGATTTCTTAGGCTTGTTGGATAAGGCTGCACCATTATGGATTTTTAAGAAACACAGTTGGCAGAACTGGGATGAATTCGAAGAAATGTTTGGTATCCCTATACGGACAGCTAAAACATCCATACAGGATAAAAGGGTACAGGCAGAAATAGATAAATGGTTAAAGGATTTGGGAAGTTCTCAGTGGGGACGTTTTCCAGAAGGGGTGGAAATAGATATTAAAGAAAGCACCAGCCGGGACAGTTTTAATGTATTCAATGAAAAACGCAAGGCTGCTAATGAGGAATTGTCCATATTGTTAGAGGGAAATGCGGAAACGGCCAAGGATACCGGAAGCCGTGCTAAGGCAGATTCTATTATTGACAGTACACAGCGACTGATAGAATTGGACGACGAGCTGCGGGTGCAATATATTGTAAATGATGATCTGCTGCCACTTTTACAGGGGTTAGGGTATCCTTTTGAAGAAGGGGATGAATTCCAGTGGAATTATAACGAACAAACCAGCCCGAAAGAACGTCTGGATATTTTTAAGGGAGTAAAAGAATTAGGTTACAAGGTTAAAAAGGAGCAGATCGAAACAGAGCTGGATGTTGGAATTATAGGAGAATATGATACGAATAATAGCCCGGAGCCTACAAACGAACCTCCTAAAAGTTCCTATATGGGTTTTAATATGCCCCATGCCCATGTAAATGTGCATGGGGCAGAAAACCACCGAGTTATTCAGGATATAAAAGCAGAATTAACCCCGCAGGAAGAAGATTTTTTACGGCAATTCTACGAAGACCCGCAAAGTGTTAACTGGAATAATAAAGACTTTATCCATACTCACGAAAAATTACTGGAGGCATTAAAAGAAGGTTGGGGAAACATTGATTTTGATTTTGAAAGTACCGACCATTTGACCATGGAGCTTTTCCAAGCCAATATACACCGTTTCGGAATGGATAAGACCCTAAGCGAAATCTTACAACTCAATGAAATACTGAAAACCAGTAAGGATTTTTCAGAATTTCGGGAACGGGTAAAACGTATGTTTGCCAATTATAAGGAAATCTGGTTGCGCGCTGAATGGGATCATGCGTGGGCAGTTGCCCAGATGGGAGCCAAATACGTGGAAATGATGCGGGATATAGATATAGCTCCTTATTGGCGTTTTGTTGCGATGTTAGATGAAGGAACAACTTTAGTTTGTAGTTCGCTTGATAATATAGTTTTTGATAAGCGAGATAAAAAAGCGTCGGTATTTTTACCTCCTTTACATTTTAATTGTCGGAGCGATGCAGAAGACGTGCCGGCTACTTACACCGGTAAAATAAGCAGTTTTTCTGATGCCGTAACGGCTGATCCGGAAGGATACGAACGAATGAAAAGACAAGGCTTTGATGTAAACTGGGGGGAAGCACAGGAAGTCTTTAATGCTACCCAAAATTATTTAACCAAAGCCGGCATATCCAGTATAAATCCTGAAATGTTTGATTTTTCGGCCTTTGATTTAAAACCCTTTGGTTTTATTTCCCCGAAAAGCAGCTGGCCTGAAAAATCCCTGAATATCTACCAATTAACCGACCGCGGAGGGAATATCCGTATTACGGATGCTCAGGATATGCCTGCATGGGTACAGAAGTCCTATTTTGACAGGCTGGATTCCCGAATGCAAAAAGCCGCTGTGGATATATTGGAAAATGCAGATGAGATTTACTGGTTTGAAGCCGGAGGAATCCATTACAAACGGTATATAAAATATTACAAAGGCAGTACGTTGGAAGCCTTGGTACATTTTGACCGGCAAAACAAAGCGACCTTACAAAGCCTGCAAATCATTACTAACCCGGACAGTTACCGAAAAGGGTTGCTTATTTATACCCCTGAGCAGAAGCTTAGCCAAAGGATAAAAAAATATGAGGAATATGGAAAAGACTATGTTAAAAAGGGAATTAATAAACAAACAGGTGCTTATATTGTTTATCATAAATCACATAACATAAGCGAATTAAATCAAAATTTATTCACTTCAAAAATATTGAAAGAGGCGGGATTTACTGTGGAATTGCTTCCAGTTTCAGCCTTAAAAAGCCCTGATGCTAAAATAAACGGGATTCCATGGGAATTTAAACTTTTAACGCATTTTAAAAATCTTTTTAATACTATTAAAAGAGAGTTGAAACAGGGAAGCAAACAGAATAAAAATGTACTGTTGCATATCAACGGGAATAATTATAACAAACAGGATATTATCCGGGCATTACAGGCGGAAATAAAAAACGATACCGGGCGGCGTATTCATTTTGTCGGGCTATTATTCAATAATAACAAATTTTATGTGTTTTCCCGTAAACAGATAGAAAGCAGGGAGTTTGAAAGAATATTAAAAAAATAAAAGGAGACGCCGCAGGCGGAGCTCCTTTTGTGGGCGAAGTCTCGTAAGTCTTCCTTACAAATATACAAAAAATATGATATATGGACGGATTAAAATATGCAATAGAATTAATAGATAAGGGCTTTGGGGTAGGAATCCGAAAAGCAACCAAGGAAACAGAGGGACTGGACAAAGCAGTAAATAAAACACAGGGGAATATTTCCAATATGGCTAAACGGGGAGCTTCCGGTTTTTCCTCTCTTATCGGGGGAGCTATAAAACTGGCAGGGGTCTTGGGGGTAATCGCTTCCGTTGGCGCTCTTACTTCGGTTGCCTCTCAGGCGTTGGAAACTAAAACAACCTTCGATAAATTGAGCAGCTCTATTTTACTGCGTTCAGGAAAAGAAGGAGAAAAAAATATTTCTTATCTGGACGGCACGATCAAACGGTTGAATCTGGACATGGATTCCTCTTATAAAGGCTATGACCAGATGAACGCTAAAATGTTACAGGCCGGATACACTTCCGAAAAAGTAAATAAAACCTTTGAGGGTTTCTCCACGGCCTCCATGGCATTAAAAAATACAGGGGGGGAATTGGAAAGCCTGTTGGGGGTAGTAAGTAAACTTTCTCAAAATTCAAAGGTTTCTTTGGGAAATTTCCAAAGCGAGATTGGAGACCGGATTCCGGGTGCCCTAAAAATAGCAGCAGAGGCTATGGGGATGACAGAAAGCAAATTTGTAGACTTATTAAATAACGGAAAGATTTATACCAAGGATTTTTTACCCGCCTTTGCTGGGCAACTTCAAAAAACCTTTGGAGAGGGAATGCAGACCGCTGCCAGTTCCATGGAAGCCGCAGAAAACCGGAAAAACAATGCCGCAATAAAATTCCAGCGTTCTTTCGGGGGTATCATAGAAGGAGTTAAATTAAAAGTTCTGGAAAATATGACCATTTTTACTGAGTGGGCAGCTTCTGTGATTCCTATGCTTAAACCCGTCCAAGATGCTTTCGGAAATATACTTAAGGCTTTGTCCCCTCTCTGGGATTCTTTGGTAAACTTATTCAAAGGATTTTCCGCAGGAGGAAATACGCTTAAAACCGTAACAACGATAATGAATGGTTTGGCAGTAGTAGTGGAAATACTCTCCAACGGACTGGCGTTTTTTATAGACCTGATAAGTCCACTGGCTCCAATTATCGGGGGGCTGGTAGCGGCTCAATGGGCGTGGAATACTGCCATGACCGCCAATCCGATAGGGGCAGTTATTACCTTAGTTGTTTCCCTGATCGGCGCGATTATCTATGCTAATAATAAAATAGGCTGGTTTCGAGGTGGAATTAAAGCCGCTTGGGAAGCGTTAAAAACTTTTGGGGATGCGGTTAAAATATTTGTTATTGAAAGGATTAAAACCATGATTTCAGGAATTACCGGAATGGGCAGGGCTTTGATGCTGTTTTTTAAAGGAGAATGGAGCGCCGCTTTTGATGCAGGAAAACAAGCGGTTAAAGATTTAACTGGAATTGAAGCTGCCCAAAAGGCTGCCGGGAAGTTTAAGGGATTAGGACAGAAAATGGGAGATGCCTACCAGCAGGGAGTAAAAGAAGCAGCACAGAATAAGAATAAATCCGGTAAAGGTTTATTTGAAGTATCAGCAGATACCCCGGTAAAAGATTTTGCAGGAAAAAATGATTTTAGCAGTCTTAGTACGGCCGGGGCAGGCTCAAAAGGAAAAGGAGATGGGAAAAACAAAAAAGAAGCCGCAGAGCTTTCGGTTCCTTCCTCCGGTAGCGAGAAAACAGAAAAGCATATGACTTTTAATATTCAGTCTTTTGTCAAGGAGCTGACCATTGTAAGCAACCAGTTGGGAAGCACTCCGGAGCAGATCAAAAGAGAACTGAGGAATATATTTAATGAATCTATTACCGACTTGGAAATAAGAGCCAGCGAATAATAAGTAAATTATGACAAACAATAACAGCATTACATTTGGGCAGTTGGAAAAGAAATATAAAACTTTCCGTTCACAGATACCCAGACGTATCGCCATGAGTGCTGAGAATTTTTTTAAACGGAATTTTCAGGTTCAGGGATTTGTAGACCAGCCGTTTAAAAAATGGCCAGAGCGGAAAAACCCAAAAGATAAAGGACGGGCAATACTGGTAAAATCAGGGAAATCACGAAGGGCTATCAAACCTTTGAAAATAACGGAGAAAGTAGTTGTGGTTGGAGTTGGTGAGCATATACCTTATGCCGCTTTGCATAACAGTGGGGGAAAAATAAAGGTTACCTCAAAAATGAGGCGTTTCTTCTGGGCTAAGTACATGGAAACGCAGGATGAGTATTATAAAAGCTTAGCCTTAACCAAAAAACAATATTTAACCATGCCTAAAAGGCAATTTATAGGAGAAAGCAAGGCTTTGTATGTAGCCCTTGACCGTATGATTGCCCGGCAACTTGAAAAAGCATTACAATGAGTGTAAAAAAACATACCTTTTTAGAAATAACAAAGCATCTTAAAACCAAGGTGCCGGCAATTAAATATATTGATAAATACAGGGGACAGCTGGACAACGTGAGAAACTGGGTATTTCCACGTCCTGCGGTTTTATTAAGCTATGGCCGGACAGACTGGAACAATATAAGCATGGGAGGGCAGCTCGGCGATGCCGTGATACGGGTTCGTGTTGTAGTGGAAAATTATGCAGATGCCTATGAGGGTTCTATTAATCAGCAAAAGGCTCTGGAATTCTTTGATATTAACGAGAAAGTACATCAGGCATTACAAAACCTTTCAGGCACTTTCTTTAAAAATATGAGCCGGGTAGTGGATGAAGACGATGAAGACCACGGGAATTTAATCGTAACTATTTTTGAATATTCCTGTAAGATGGTAGACGATAGCAGTGCAGACACCAACGAAAACCGGGTGGAGATTGAACCGGATTTAATGGTTAATTATATAAATAAAAAAGATTTCCCGAAAGCTTCGGGAAAGGGGGATTTTATTATTGATATGTAATACTGACCTGTCCTTTATGGATACTGACCTGTAAAGTATCCTGCAAATCATCCGTATGGGAATGAATTCCGGCAGATAGTTGAGTTAAAAAATCTTGTAATCCCGGCAGAGTACCTTCTGTCTGATAGTAAGCATTAGTATCCCCTTTAGTCTGAGATACCTTAATGGTAAAATTAGCTTCTTTTACCGATTGAGATGAAAAACGAAGCCAGTTATTTTGGAGCTGGCTTTGCAGATTATTTATAATAACCTTCTTTTCAAAATCGGTTAAATCATTGATTTTTATATATTCTTTTACGGTTTTTTCTTTTTTTTTCACCGGAACTACACTTAGAGACGGTTCCGGGTTTGAGGAATTTTTATAATCTTTGGCGGTTACCACGGTAATTTTTGCGGTGGAGCCATCCACGCGTAATGTGGCTATGTCGGTTAAAAAACGGGTATTGACCACGGTACCGGGCTTTATGTTTTCAAAATCTAATTGACGAGACCAGAAACCGATAAAAAACTTAATCACATTTGCATAATCTCCCCAAATCTCTACCTTGGTAGTGAGAGGAAGGTTATACTGCGGGATTTGTTTTTTATACAAGCGGTAATACATATAAATAGTTTCTTTTTTATCTGTAAATATATCTTTTTCAAAACGATACTGTATATACTGGTTGTTATTTATATTGTATTTTCGGTCACTATGAATAAAGTTTAATCCTAATTGCATAAAACCTTGGATAGCACCATCACTGTCTACTATATCAACATTAGTTAATAGGGTTTCATAACGATTACCCGCAGCAGCAGCAATGTCCGCATCAGAAAAAGTAGTCTGGGCATTTAACGCAGAAAAAGAAACAAGTAAAATAAATAGTAATTTTTTCATATTATCGGCCTTTGTAATATCCTGTTTCACTTACTATTAGCCATAGCGTCTGCGAACTTAAGGGTAAAAATTCATTTTCCAGTATAGTCAGGGCATAATCTGTACTGTAATGTTTTTCATTAATCAAATAACAAAAACGGTTGCGTATGAGTTCATTTCGCCTATTAATCTTTTCTTCTTTAGTATGTTTTATTTTAAATGCAAACGACATAAAACAAAAATACTATTTTTTTACTATTTTTCATAAACTAATTTATGGCAATAAGGGCACATATTGTCATGTACCCTTGCATCGTAATAACTCTGGCAATGAGGACAAAGCCTCCATATTTCATGGTTATTTACCGGCTTCATTCTTCTTTTGTCTGGTTTTACTTGTAGTTTTTCGTATATTTTCTTGGTTTACAAAGGTTTTAGCCTGTTGGATTTCTCCTCGAATATCCCTGCATGAACTACGTTCATAATCCATAACCGGAGGTTCTTTTTTCTGCAAATACTCCTGATAAGACATTTCTTCACCACAATCGCAACGCTCATTAAAATAATCGTTAAACCATTTCATTACAGTAGGGATGCTGATCCGGTCGTACACTTCGGCTTGAGTAATAATTCTTTTAAATACCAAATGTATATCGGCTATATTTAAGGCTTTATATTCATCTAAAATTAGAAAGGCCAGCTTATCTATTTGTACTTCTGTAAACGGCTTTTTTAAATCAAGTGTGCTGTTTAAATCTATAATCCATAATTTCAGGTAAGACTCTATTTTAGTTGCACCCAATTCTCTTACCATAGATGCCAGATTAGGAGTATTGGATAAAATGGCCTTTTGTGGTGTATTACACTTACTCATTGTTTTAAAACAAGTATTAGGATTGTAAATCTCTAATAACTGACTGGAGGTATTCTCCACTAACTCCTGCTTGTTTTTTTGTAGTATTTCTTTTGACATTTTGTAAGATTACATTGATTCTACTATTGATATATTTTAAATCAGTATTTTTCTGATGAAATTCATCAAGTTGCTTCCAATTATACAGGATAGCTTCCCATAAAGCAAGTGCCTCATCTTCACTACCGGTAAGGGTTTTTAAATAACTGATGATAGATTTAAGGGATACACCATCTATGGGGGAAAACTTAGGAGCATACCCAAAATGCTGGGTATAAAAATTGATCCATTCATTTATAAAAAGCGTATATAAACTTCTTCCTTTTTCTATTTTTGTGTATGATACTTTATCTATTAAACTATTTATATAATTTTCTAACTGGCTTTCATTTGGGGGAATAAGCAGTCCTATCTGGCGTAGCTGCGATTCATTAAGCTTGCCGGAAACATGCTCCAATCTTAAAAATTTGCCACCCCGAAAACTAAGTTTAAGAGTGGCGCCGGTTTTTATGATTTCTAACTTGTAATAGGTTGTCATGGGTATTTCTTTATTAACATATTCTGCAATGCAGGAATTATTTTACAACTTAGTTCTTTTTCTGTCATATCCTTAAGCCTTTTTCTTACAGGACACCGGTTGCTATTTATCCAGCCTCCTAATTTGTTTAAATCGACATATCCGTTATCCTGTGTCCAACCCAACTGGTGGCATAAGGAAAGTATGGTACGATGCCGGCTGTTTTGCGTGTCAAACCGAGCATAAGAAGTATTATCCCGTACTTTACCCGTATTGAGGTATACAATAAGTTCGTAAGCTTCCCATTCTGCCAGTTCCTTGGTGCTTTTAATTTCCCTGTTGAAAAAATCAGATAAAAAAGCAAGCCGCTCCTCACGGCATTGAAACCTTTTTGAAGCAGCTGCTTGAATTCTAATAACTTGTTTTTTTGTAGCTAACATTTGATTTAATAGGTTTTAAATATTATTTAATTATAGTTTAATTAATTTTTAAGATCGTGTTTTTACAACTTTCTTCACCTGTAAACTCCAGGCCTAACTCTGAGGCTATATGAGCCTCCAGTTTAGCTCCTCTGCTCTGGTGCCAGTTAGGTAGTAAATAAATTGCATAGCAAGAGGTTAATTCTCTAATACATATTTTCATAGCATCCTCCCAGCTGTTATTAGAGGGCACTATTTCTAAAGGGTTTATTACCTCATATCCTTGACCGATGAGGTCTTTTTCTATTTTTTTAAATTCGGTAAAAGCTTCACGATAATTTAATCCGGTAACTTTTCCAGCTATGTATACCTTTTTTGTATTTGTTCCCATATTTTTTTAAATCTCTGAATTATAATATACTTTGTAATAAAACATTTTCTTTTCTTGATCATATCCTTGTTCTAGATAATCCTCAGAAGCCTCAGGTCTATTAATATCTAATTTAATCTGAATATGTGTATCTAACTTTATGTCTGTTTTAATTTTTCGTTTTTCTCTTGCCAGAGCGCTTGAGGAAACATCAAATATTTCTGAAAATTGAATACCTGCATTTTCTGAATAATCTTTTTTATATGTTTTAAATTCATTTACTACAT
>NZ_LIVM01000016.1 GCF_001418685.1 Apibacter mensalis | reverse complement strand
TATCTTTTACTTGCCAATTTGTAATAATCAATAAGCGCTTTCATTTCGTAATTATTTTCGTCCAAAAGCTCTGCAGGTACCAGCACTAAAAAATCAACTCCATTGTCGCCGAAATCCGTACTGCGACGCAAATACATTGTCCCTAAGTACTTCGGTTTTTTTTCTCCTTTTGTGTAAATATATTGTTCTTTATAGCGTTGCGCACCTACTATGATAATTCTTCTTTTTTGGGGATCGAAGCGGTCGTTTAGCGCTTTACGGAGGTAACAAACCTGCCCGTTGTGTTCCAACTTATATATATTATCTGAGCGCATTTGCTGCCAGTTGTAATGCAATATTTCCAATGGTTTTGTCAAAGAAAACAAATAGCTTATAATTCGGGGCTTTCTCAAAAGAGTAGGCAAGAGTAATACGCTTAATTTTTTGATATTTACCTCATACCACATATTTTATATTAATTAGGTTTTGATTGTTTTTTTTTGTTGTAAAATATCCGGATTCCGGTACTACAGACATATAAATCCCGATGGCGCTGCCGTAATCGTTAGTATTCGCATCAATCCACGCAGAGGAAGCGTTGTCAATATTTACATCTTTCACCCCCGAGGTAGCTTGGAGTTTATCCGTTAATTTTGACAGGATTAATTCACCGTTAAAAGGTAACTCCCGTAAAAACTGTTTTATCGAAGTGT
This sequence comes from Apibacter mensalis, assembly GCF_001418685.1. GTDB lineage: Bacteria > Bacteroidota > Bacteroidia > Flavobacteriales > Weeksellaceae > Apibacter > Apibacter mensalis. The sequence continues at coordinate 20,779 of NZ_LIVM01000016.1, read as the reverse complement.
CAACAGGGCGTATATCACCATTTAGAGGGGATATGGAATTTCCCGAAGCATCTAATACCAAAGGATCACGTTTTATGGTAATACTTAAATATAATAAATCGGGTAAATAATTTATAATAGTCAATGGCACTCCGGCGTCTTTTATTTCTTCCATATAGGTCATAAAAGCCTCTTTTTGAGGTTCGGTAATAGGGGATAACTCTCCGTTATTTTCTCCTGCTATTTTTATTATCAACCTGCTTTGATTTTCTGCTTCGGTAACCGCAGAGTATTTAACAATTTTACTGGCTTCGATTTCATCATCTGTATGATTTTCATTATTAAATTTATCCGTATCTTCGTGTAAATTAAAACCGTATTGAAAAGCAAGGGCTTTATTTCTGTACCACCGGGCGGTATGAGGTTTAAGCTCGGAAATAGCGGTGCTAACTTCTAATTTGTGTTGATCAAATAATAATTCTAAATTAAAAATAGCATAAGCTATTATATATATAAATAAATTCCAAATTGAAGACTTTGATTTTGAATTTAATACATCTAATTCACTGTATTTAGTTTTTTCGCTTAATATTTGCGCCTTTATATCCGTTAATTTCCTAGCCATATATTAACTATTTTTAAATGCCTTAGGTATAAAATTTACATTGATTATCATTTCTCCAATTCCCAGCTCATCCATTTTATTGATAAATTCGTCAGTTATAGCGGTAGCCGGTAAAAACCCTTTTCCTTGATAATTATCTAAAATTAATTTATTATAATATTTAGTATTAGGAATTATTAACTCCTGACCTGTCATCAGATCATCTGTTAAACTAATATTGTTAGCTAACGCTATTGTAAAGGCTGCCTCTACAGTTCCTTTATATTGGATAGATATATCTAATAATGATTGATTATTGCGTACAGTTATTCTCATTTTTTAGTTGTTTTTCCAATTCTCCAACTCTTCGTTTTAAAGAAATATTTTCTTGCCTCAACATTTTTATTTTATTTTTTAACATAGTTATTTCATCACGTAATAACTTTTCACGACTTTCATACAGGGCTACTACATCTTTATATTTCTGTTCATATCTATTTCCTAGATCATCCAGCATAGTTTTATAATATTCAGATAGCTTGATTTCGTTGTCTATTTCCGCAGATGTTACTTCGGCATTTTGTTTTTTACGACCAAAAAACCATCCGCCAAAACCAGCCGTTAATGCCGTTAAAAATTCGCCTACATATGTTGTAAAAAAGTCTTTCATTTTATATGTAATCTGCTTCGATTATAATATCATTTTTAAAATTTAAGTTTTTAACTTTCATACCATCGATTGAAAACTGCATTTGTGCTTCAAATTCACATCCGCTCATATCCGAATCAAGTATATAATTTTCTATTCCCACTCCCATACTTGGAGATTCTTTAAATTCACCTGGATTAGCAACAAGCATTAAAGCCTGATGTTGTAAGGTTGAATTATCTACAACAAAATCCCCGTTTTCAATTTTTAAATCTCCTTCATTTGTTATTAATATATCTTTCATTCCAATTTACCTTTAAATGTTCCGATTACTGCTCCATTAGGGGAAGATAAACCACCATCGTATTTTATTGTTGCCGTTTTTACGTAATTATCTATTAAGCTGCTTAACCGCTTAGAAAACTCATCTATTGAGTTGCTATCCCTTGTTAACATTTCGGATAACAAACTTTTAATACCTGCTTGTAAACTTTCTTTATCAAGTGCCATATTTAAAACTATTTTAAAAGAGATTTAAACCCTGTTTCAAAATCATTTAATTTTTTTTTAGTTTCCGGTAAAGGGGGGCCACTGGGTCCGGTAGACGTAAATACTCTTAAATCCTTTAATGTATCTGTTAATAATTGAAATAGATCTAGTAAGCTTTGGGAGTTATTTTTAATACAAATTTTGCTGTCGTTACTATCTAACAATAGAACTAAACCATTTTGGTTAATTTCAATTTTGTCTATTTCATCAATTTTTATAACCATCAAATCGGAAAGATCACCGTTTACGCTAATAGCCGCTACCCTTGATCCAATCTTGGGATATATAATTAAATAATTATTAGAACCGCCGTAACTTACCTTTAATCTAACATCTGTAATGATCAAATCAGAATTAATAGACATATTACAAGTTTCTTTTTGTAATTCTGTAACTGTACCAATAATAGGTAAATTAGGGTTTAAACCGGTTAGCTCCTTTAGCAATCGTTTTATTTTTTCTACCTTTTCCATAATTAAATTGACAAGCGTACTCCCGGAGTTATAGTTCTTTTTCCTCCGGAAGAACTAAAGTTAGTTTTTACGCTTACCACGTAATAACTGCTTTGTTTATCCGGGTAATCTTCATCTATAATTAAAGCTGTATAACTTGGTTCAACAAATGGAATCAACCAGCCGTCAAAAGTTCCTTCATAACCGTCAAAAGTTTGCTTAATAAGTTCTGCATGGGCTGTTAATTTTAAAGATGAAATTGACATACCGGAAACTTTTTTAACTATTTTTTCACCTCCTGTTACACCCACTGTTTCCCTTATAACTTTCCCGTTTTTATCGGTAGTTTCAACCGTAACTTCAACTTTTTTATCAATGGCTTTTTTATATTCTAATGAGACATTTTCTATATTACGCTGCATAGAATAAATTACATTTCCTTTCTTTTCAACATAAGGCGGGTGGATATGTAAAACTTTATTTTCAGTATCTAAATAAAAATTTCCTCCCGTTTCTTGTTGTAATTTTTTTAGCACATCAAATGCCATTGCCTGATGAATAACAAACTTTTCATAGTTAATATCGTAGTCACAATTTAATGTGTATTCCGGTATAACCTGTTCAAGAAGTAATTGTGCTATTTTTTTAACTGAGGTTGGTTTTAATTCTACATTTTTTACCGATTTTTTCAACAAGTACATATCATCCTCACAAATAATTTTTATATTATTATCAACTACCGTAATATTTTGTATATACCCTTTAAATTCATTATTTAAATAAGAATCATAACCTAATTTTATTGAAACTTTAGTACCTCTGTATATTTTATCCTCCACATTTAAAACTTTATTTAAAACATACTCCGGTAAAACAATAATTGCGGTGTCTACTAATGTGTCAACTGATTTATTTATTTCGCATTCTGCGATCATCATTAAATCATAAATCCCCGTTTCATTTTCAAATTCTATTTTCCAATCTAAATTATACATTATTATACATCTTTAGATTCTCTTTTTATTAACAATTCGTAAGAATCATCACTAAACGCCTTTATTTCATAAGCTTGTACATTTTCGCCTTTAGTAAAAGGAAAAGTAAATTCTTCTACAACTATATGTTGAATTCCTAATAATTTCAAAGGGTAGCAATCTATTGCAATACCTTGAGGGTCTGTTACAAATTCGTGTAATTTTTTAAATTGTTCTTTTGGATAACACTCTTCAATAGATCCGGTTTCAATTGCACCATATAACGCACCTGTTATAGTTATCTCATAATCATTTTGACTCCAACGTTCCTTTATTGAACCTATCAAATTCTTTTTCTTCGCAACATCTCTTTTTACAATATTATTTTTACCGGAAATTGTTATCATTGGTTCATAAGGCAACAAATACCATTGGTTACCGGTAATTTTTTTTAATTTAACGGGAAAAAATTGTTGATTCTCCGGTATTTGAGTAGGCATAACTTTATAATCAGCATCCCAATCGTAATTTTCGACCGGATCAATTTTTACTTCTTTTTGTAATGGTAAAAAAGGTATAGGAGGTAATACGTGTTTTGACATTTCATTTTGTACCGCCTCAAAACGCGGCAGCTTTTTAGCTATTTTTGAACCTAATAAACTAGCTAGTAATATGTTTTGATTCGTTAATCCCATAATTATTATTTTTATCCACCGGTAGCATTTGCCATTGCTAATAATCGTAGTAATGCATCAGCTGTTTGCTCTGTCATTTGATCTGTACTATCTTTGAAATCTCGACCCTGTATATTTAATACTCCAATTAAATCTTTAAGATGAATGGTTATATAATTAGAACGCTGCCCACCTGTTGCAATTGAGCGATTAGTTTTTGCGCCATTTCCTTTTTTTTCTTTTGTGTTTTTATCTTGCAACCCCATACTTGCCGCACCGGCTACACCTTTAGGCGAACTTATGCCAAGTTTAGAATCTAAATCTTTTTTTACATCACCAAACCCCTTATTATTAATAGTTAAGCTCCCCGCTGCTTTTTTAGTGTATTCCCATGCTTTTTTTCCTGATTCAACTATTTTTTTACTTTCTTCATCTATAGCTTTTTTTCGGGCTTCGGATTGTGCCTTGATTTGTTCTATAGCTTCATTGGCTGAATCTTCTCGCCATAATTTTTTTACCGAATACCAACCGATTTTAATTTTATCTATTCCACTAAGTACAATATTTTCAAATACCAGCCAATTTAATTTTATATATGACAAATACCCGTTCCATAAAGCTTTTACAACTTCAATAGTATTTTCCCAAGCTTTACCCCATCCGTCAACTTTATATATAAGAAGTGTAATTAAGGCTATCAAGGCTATTACTCCCGCGATGATCCAAGTTACTGGATTTGCTAACAAAGCGGCGTTATTTGCCCACCAGGCTTTAGTACATAAATTTGTTGCTAAGGTTAAAGCTGCTGTCCAAGTTGTTTGGGCCATAGTCGCCAGTTTCATAATTCCTAATGCCAGTGTAATTGAGCCTATAATTATTAAAAATGTCATTGCATAAGGATTTACCTCTTTAATTTTGTTTACAAATTTTATAAGTCCATCCACTATACCGTTGATTAAAACATCGGCAAACTCAACACCTTTTATTACAATAGGCTGGATAATATTATACAGGATCAAAAACTTTTCGTTGATATTATCCATGACTTGAGCTAATTTTCCCCCTAAGGTTTGACCCATAGATACCGCCATTTTGTGAAATTGGCCTCCTTCGGCTGCAGCTGAATAAAATGCATCTTTAACCATTTGTGAAGAAATTTTACTTTTCTCCATGTCTTCTTTAAGCTGCCCTATACTTTTACCTGTTTTCTTGCTTATTTCATTGAGCGGGTTAAATCCCGCGTTTATCATTTGTAATAAGTCCTGGCCGGTAAGTTTACCGGTGCTGGACATTTGAGAGAAGGCCAATGTAAGAGAGGTCATTTTATTAGAATCGCCCATTGCTATATCTCCTATGGCTTTTAAATTAGGCATAATAGATTCAGAGTCAATCCCAAAACCCAGCATGGTTTTAGCATTGTTGGCAATGCCCATTTTATCATAAGGGGTTTTAGTTCCATAATCTGTTATTTCTGCAATTAATTGTTTAGCCGCTTCTTTAGATTTTAATGATACTTCAAATGAAGTATTAGTTAAATCTTGCTGAATACCTAAACGAATGGCGTTACCGGCCGCTGCTCCGGCTAATATTAAAGGATTAGTAAGTAAATTAGCAAACGGTATCTGTGATAAAGCACTTGAAAACCAACTACTACCCGCTGTTTTACCTTTATTATCTGTTTTTTGAATTTCAAGCCCTAAATCCTTTACTTTTGTTATTGTTTTATCTACAGATTGAACCGCAGCAGGATTTACAATATTTCTGTTTCCGGCACCTATTTTCTGATAAAGCCCCAAAGTCTCGTTTTGTAACTTTTTTACTTTTGATACAGCAGAATCTACCCCCATACCTATTTTTTGCAAAGTTTGAGAGCCATGATCTTCAATAGCTATTATGTAATCTACTTTATCAGACATTATTTATTTAAGGTTACTATTTTCTTCTTTTCTTATGTAATCCAGTTCTTGAATTCTTGCTGCCCATTCTTCATCTGTTAAATTATCAGGGTCAATATGAAGATAATATCTAAGCATGGCATGACTTATCCGAATCCATTCAGTGTTTTTATTAACAATCTCTGCAGCGGTTAAAGCTTTTCCAATTCGGCCTGTTTAACTTCGATTAGCTCGTTTATTTTTGCCGAAACTCCTAAAAAATATGAATCTTCCGTTTTAATCTCTTCATCTCCTCCTAACCAACAATTTAAAAGTATTACTTCATTAAATTTCATAGGATTGTTAGTACTGGCTGCAGTTGCGGCTGCTAATATTTTACGATCCGGTTTTTTTAAGTAAGCAACTTTATCTTCAACAGTAATTTTAAAAATATCTTTGTATTTAGATTTCCATAAATTGATTTGATCTTGTGATATTTGAGTATTCATATTATAATTATTTTTTTATTTTATTTTAAACTTGTTTTTTTACATCTAAGGCTACAAACGGTAGGGTAATTTCCATAAATTTATCTCCCTGTTTGTACCCTTTTGTGTCTTCTGTAAAACGTAAACCGACAATACGGTCGAATAACAACACATCCCCATTCGTAGGGTTTCCATAAGACCCTAATAAGTCTAAACAGAGATTTAATATATCTTTGTTTTTGGATGAGGCCACTAATGCCTCGTATTCAGACTGAAGTAAAGTTATTTCACCTTCAACCGTAATGTTACCCGATTGAATAGCTTTAGCATTTCTACCTTTAGCGTAAACCCCTTCACGTTCTATTTTTCGGGTATATTTTACCCCCCTGATACCGGTTAAGTCTCTACCTCCTAAAATCGCTGTAAAGTCTGCCCATTCGTATTCTCTACTATCAAACATTTTAATTATGATTTTTTATTAATATTAAAACCTAATAATACATCTATAAATCGGTTATATCCATGTGGACGAACTCTGACGACTACTTTTAAACGTGAAGTAGAAGTTATATTTTGAGATGGATCAATATAAACTTTTACGCCATTATCTCCGTTTTCTGAGGATCTTGATAATTCCCCGTAAACTGTCATCTGAGATGTTATAGCGCTTTCTAAATCTCCCTCCATGTTTTTAGCATAAATAGGGTTAATCGTCCCGTCCATTTCTAAATCAACATCATCTAAAAGATAACTTACTAACGTTTGATAAGTAATACGGTATGCTTTATCGATGACCCGTCTGTTTGTCAAATAATGGTAATCATCATTTATAGCACTTGCAGTTGGATCATCAGTAAAATAATATCCTGATTTACCTACATGTGTTCTAAATGATATAAAACCTTTATCATGTAAGCTTTCAACATCAAAAGTTTCAACAGGCTCATCTAATATATAAGCATATAAATTACTCAATGCTCCGTCACGTACTTTACCTATATTCTGATGAACTTGATTTTTTGCCAATCTTCCGGCTATAATACCTATTGCCGATCCTTTAGATGCGGGGGTATTATTTCTTTTTTCTGTATCTCCAAGTAATACAGCCACTCTATTAAAATTATAAGTTGTCAGATCCGGTAGATCAATTACATTACCCGTAAATCCATAACCTTCTAGTAATATAAAAAAGGGAGCATATTTATTAGCCGTGTAGTTATCTGCTAAAATTTGAGCTTTAGAAGCAGTAAGTATAACATCTGTATCGATTCCGTCGGCAATAATAGGGGTATAGCTTGTTTCCGGAGAACATTTGGTAAAAATACCGGATAATTTACCATTTGCAGCATTAAGTAACTTTTCAACATCTGTTTTTCCGGTATTTGGATTGATAGTAAACCAATCAGAAGTTTTAGAATTTTTAGGCATTCCCATAAACCACATTTCCCTACCTTCTCCACTTTCTTGATAAAACTCAGACAATGTTTTATACAAGTCGTAATTTGCAATGGTTGGCAATATTCCTAATTGTGATACTTGTTTCATGGATTTAACCATATAAACCTTATTTAACTCAAAAGATCCGGTAACAGCTTCTGCATGGGCAACTAAACCAAATACACCATCATTATTAGCAGCTACCGCTCCTAATACCCCGTTATCAAAATTTATGGTAATTTTTGGTAAACTCATTATTATTTGGTTTTTTTATCTATGTTAGTAGGTTTAGCTTGTACATTTACTTTTATAGATTCATCTACAGAATTTTTATCGGTTTCTAAAGCTTTTTCTTCTTTAACTTTAATGTTTTCAAATTCTCGGCAAATTGGTTGAACTAATTTATTATCTAAACTTTTTGCGTGGTTTTTCGCGTCCGATTCTGAAAAAAAAGAATTTCCATCATTAGTTTTGTAATACACATTTATTTTTGGGTATTTTTCAAATATTTTATCCATTTTATTTTAATTTTTTTAATCCTAATCCCATAAGGTATACTAAACATGCACTTATAAATAGTGTAATTATAATTTGACCTACCCATAAAGAAAGGGTTTGCCATTTAGTTAATTTTTTTTGAATTTCTTTATATTCTGTTTTGGTAACCGTTACGGTTTCTTGTTTATGTTTTTCTTTCCATGTAGCAAAGAGTTTTTGTACCTTTGCTTCACAATCAACAGTTAGTATATTATCCTTAAATTGGATTTTAGGAGGTTGTAAATTAGATTTACCCGGATCTGACTTTATTATTTCTTTTATTACTGCTTTTCCATTCTGACATTCCATTAATGCCTGTAACATACTTGAGTCCGGATGGGTTTGAAAAACAGTATCCCGTACGATTTCTTTTACAGTTACTATTTTTTCTGTGGATTGGGGGGGCGTAAAAACCTTCCTACTCCCGCCACATGCTATGAATAGGAAGGAAAAAAGTAATGAATAAAAAGCGACTATGCTAAATGTTTTGAGTTTGAATAGCTTCATGATTTTAAATATTATTGTATTCGTTTTTTGCATCAAAACTTGGACAGGTAGTATTTGCAGAAGCAAAATCCCTGTGTCCGAGAATTTGTGCAGATGGATATAATTTTCTTAATTCTTTTAGTAACTTAATAAGGCTTTCCTTTTGTTTGACAGTTCTAGTATCTTTAGCTTTTAAATTTTTATCTGCTCCTCCTATGTAACAAATCCCTATAGAATTTTTATTGTGTCCTCTTACTTGTGCAGGTATTTTGTCTACATCTCTTCCTATTTCAACAGTACCGTCTAAATCAATCACATAATTATAGCCTATTTCGGACCATCCCCTTTCTTTATGCCAACGGTCTATGTCCTTAGCTTTATCGTTTCTTCCCTCTGGAGTGTCGGCGCTATGAACTACTAAGTATTTAATAATCCTTTTAGCTTTTTTTAGATTCATATTTTATATATTTTTAATAAATACTGCCTGTCGGTGATTTCATCCATGAATTACGTTTTAACTTTAAGATTAACATTGACCGACAAACAGTAGGTTGTTATCTGTTTTTTTAGATAATTGCTCCTAAATACTGTTTATGTACTGGTGTTACAATAAAATAATGACGGTAATTCAGCTCATTTGCTTGACTTCTGGGGTTAAGTTCTGATGGTAAATAATACTGTTTAGTTATACCGGTTTTTTTACCTATGTTTGGAGCATAAAACATAACGGAAGCTTTACGGTCATTGGCTGTAGCTACTGCCCCAAAAGGTTTTTTTGTTTTAGTTGTTATATCATATAATGGATTATTGATATAAGAGTATATTTGAAACCCGGCAATTATAGGGGCAGGTTTTCCTGCGTTATAGTCTATTAAAAGATTTCCAAAGTTTTTCCTGTCCATCAACAAATCGTTCCAGTGATCAGAGGTTAGAATTAATCTTCTGTCTTCTTGTGGAGTATCTACATTATCTAACTCCCTTCTGGCAGATACTAAATCATCATAAATAAGCGTAGGTCTGCCATTAGGGTCCGGATCGCCGGTTGCTATTAATACCGGGGTTTCTGCTTTACCCTGATCAGGGGCTAAAGAATGAACCCCTTTCTGTATCTTTCGGGAGGTGATATTACGCATATGCCCACGAGTAGTTACATCTATTCTATCATAAGAAGCTCCCACTACGGCATCATCAGGTACTGAGGTTACTTCTGTTTGATATTTATCTAATGCTACTACAACTCCATCATCGGTATATTCTACTACAGCCAAAGGATAGGTAGTGTTATTTATTAAGACTTGGGGATCTATATTTGCCAAAGGAATATGGATAAGATTTTTCTCTCCGGCAGTCCCCGCACCCATTATTGTTATGGGGGAGTCAAACTCTTCTATTCCCTCAAAAAAAGGTGCTTTATCGGCACTTGTGATCTGTTCTCTCACTCTTTTTTCCCAAACTTCGGGGAAATTCATATAAGCCATCGTATATATTTTTTAGATTATTTAAATAGTTTTTGATACTCTTGTGGATTATTATTTTTAAAATCCAATTGAGCGGCTAAATCCAATTTTTGAAAATCATCTAATGTTTTCACTTCAACAGCTCCACTTCCTTGCGAAACTATTTGTCCGGCTAGATCAACTTTACGAGGTATAGAAGCTAATGTGGATTTAGCCAATTCAAAGTTTTGCGCTGCCAAATCTATAAAGGATTGCCGCTTTGTTGCCTCAATCTTACCTTCTTTTATAGCTTTATCTACCATTTCAGCAGACAATTTTATTTGTTCTTCTTTTTCTTTTTGTTCTATTGCATTTACTTTAGCTTTCTCCGCTTCATAATTTGCCTTTAATTGCAATATTGCTTCACTTAGTTTATCTGCTGATATATCGCCCTGATCCACATTTAATCCTAATGCAATCATGGCCGATGTGGTTAATTTTATCATATTTTTATTTTTTAATTTAATTTGTGTAGGTTTGTTTGATAGCATAAGTTGTATTTCTGAAGTTTCCATTATTTTTTCAACTCCTTCAGAAACAGCATATAATTTAAGAGCATTGGCATTGTTGGGTAAGGCTACAATTGAGGCCTCCATAGCTTCACATTTTACAAGTGCATACGTAGAATCCGGTTGAATTTGGAAATTATCAGGACTGAGAGGGTTTAATCCTAAAGATACCCCTTTTAAAAAACCTCGCTCAACTTTTCCGGCAATTTTTGCAGCATACTCATCCGCTAAGTCAAATTCTGCCTCCGCTGTTAATAAATGCCCCTCTATCTGTATATTTTTCCAACGACCTATAACCGTACTTGTATTATTAGTATGCATATCCAATATTACCGGGTTAGCTTTCAATCTATTAAGATCTATTCCTGAGTTCAGAACTCGAAATCCTAATTGATTTATTTTAGTTTCATCATTGAGGCTAAACTTCATGTTCTGATTTACCTTAGTATCTTCATTATATACATCCATATTCTACATTTTGTATGAGCAAAGTTGTATTATAATAGTTTAAAAATAAAGGAAGTTGTGCAAGAGTTGCACACTATTGTGCAGCTCCTGCACACATCTGTGCAGCTCTTGCACACTTTTACCGGTTCTTTAGCTTTTAACAACCATTTTTGTTGATAAAATTCAATTGAATGGGATTAAATAAATCACAGGAACGGGAGTATGCAAGGATGCTTTTTACACAAATGGGCTTTTCCCAAAAAGAGATTGCTGCGAAAGTCGGGGTAACAGAAAAAACCATCGGAAAATGGAAAACAGAAGAAAATTGGGAACAATTAAAAACCGTACTTACTACCACCCGCTCTAATATTGTTAAGAACCTGCAAAGACAAATGGAACTTTGGCAGTTACAAATAGGTGATAATCTGGCCACTTCTAAAGAAGTGGATATACTGGTGAAACTGGCGGCTTCTATAAAATCATTAGAAACAGAAACCGGAATCAGTGAAACGGTAGATACCGGAATGAAGTTTATTAGTTTCCTGCAACTCCATAATTTGGAACTAGCCAAACAGGTAACCCATTGGTTTGATTTATTCATTAAATCCAAGATATAATGGCTAAGAAGATAACTGACAGGCAATACTTAACGCAATGGGAAACTTTTAGGCTCAATATATCCCGTTCTACCCCCGTTGATTGGCAGGAGTCCGTTATAGAAAAAGAAAAAAGAATCAAAGAACTTGAAGCAAATTCCGAAAAATGGTTTAAATATTATTTCCCAAATTTTTATACTTCCGAACCTGCAAAATTTCAAATGTTAGCTACAGAAAGGGTTTTAGCTAATGCTGAATGGTATGAAGTTAGGAGCTGGGCGCGTGAATTAGCAAAGTCCTCCCGTACCATGATGGAAATACTTTATTTGACACTAATAGGTAAAAAGAAAAATGTTATACTTGTATCCAATACCTTTGATAATGCTTGTAGATTACTTTTACCTTATAAATCTATATTAGAAAATAATAACCGTATAATTTTTGATTATGGTAAACAAGAAAGTATAGGAAAATGGGAAGCCGGAGAATTTACAACCAAAAAAGGGGTTAGTTTTCGGGCACTAGGAGCCGGACAAAGCCCCAGAGGTACAAGAAACGATAGTTTTAGACCAGATGTTATTCTTATAGATGATATAGATACTGACGAAGAATGCAGAAATAAGGAACGCATTACTCAAAAAATAAAATGGATTGAAGAGGCTTTAATACCAACCCGTTCTATTTCTAATCCTTTATTACTCATTGTTTGTGGTAACATTATAGCCAAATACTGCTGTGTAGTTGGAATGGGTGAAAAGGCTGATAAATGGGATATAGTAAATATTAGAAATAAAAAAGGTAAATCTACCTGGCCGGAGAAAAACACTGAAAAAGATATTGACAGAGCGCTAACCCTAATTTCTTATAATTCAGGCCAAAAAGAGTATTTTAACAATCCAGTAGATGAAGGTACTACTTTTAAATCTATTACTTATGGTAAATGTCCTCCTTTAAAAAGTTGTGAAAAAATTATAATTTATGCAGACCCTGCTACATCCAACAAGGACAAAGGAAAATCAAGCACTAAAGGAGTGGGTGTCATTGGATATAAAAAATTTCAATTTTTCCTATATAAAATATTTTTAGATAATAGCACTAACGCCACTTTTGTAGAGTGGTTATATGAGGCTTACAGATATTGTAAGGCTGAAAATGTAGATACTTTCCGTGTATATATAGAAAATAACAGTTTACAAGATCCATTTTACGAGCAGGTTATAATTCCTTTAATTAACAAACTTTCAAAAGATTACAGTTTTAGACTCCCAATTATTCCCGATAAACGACGTAAACCTGATAAATTTTACCGTATAGAAGGAACTTTAGAGCCTTTAAATCGTTTAGGATGTCTAATATTTAATGAAAATGAAAAAGAAAATCCTAACATGATAAGGATGAAGGAACAAATGATAAATGTTTCACCAACATGTAAAGAAATGGACGGTCCGGATTTATTGGAAGGCGGGGTTTGGCTACTTCAAAATAGAATAGTAAAAGCTGAAACCTCATATGCTGTAGGTAGCACAAATAATAGAAAATATTAAACTATGTTTTTACAAAAAGAAGATTTAAAAAATAATATTTACACCTATCAGGTTGAGCAAATAACTGAAGGTGATGATGCTATTGTATTACAGGCATTAGATACAGCAGAACAAGAGGCAAAATCTTATTTAACACTAAATAATAAAAAAGAGGCAGCTGATGGCCGTTTAAAATATGATGTAGATAAAATATTTTCGGCTAAAGGTAAAGAGCGAAATCCTTTAATTGTTTCTATAACACTAACTATCGCAAAATGGTGGATTGTTGATTTATGCAATGTAGATATTATTTATGAACAGGCAAAAGATCGCTATGATAGAGCGGTAGCATGGTTAAAAGATATAGCTAAAGGCAATGCTAATTTAAATACTCTACCATTAATAAAAGATGAAAATCAAGCGATTGATGATACCCCTGACGAAGAGCTTAAAGACACGTGGCCATGGATATATGGCTCTCGTAAAAAATTTAACCATGAATAAATAAAGATATGAATTTCATTAAAAAAATTGTACATAAAGCGTTAAATCTGCCAACAAACGAAGAATTAATAAAATTGGCAACTCGTAAACTTTCTTTAAATAATCGTCAGGATATAGCAGCACAAATAATAGAAAAATCCACATTTTCTGTACGTTCAGACATTAGAGATTGGTCAAAAGCAAAAGATTTAGCTAAATCAGTTGAATTTCCTAGCCGTTGGAGGTTATATAATTTGCTGGACAAAATAGCAGAAGATGAAAAAATAATCGCGGAAAGTCAAAAAAGAAAACTCCCGAGCCTTTCGGCAAATTTTCTATTTAAAAATTCAAATGGAGAAATTAATTTAGAATTAACCGCCTATTTACAAAATGTACAATGGTTAAATGATATTATTGAAAATATTATAGATTCTCGTTTTTATGGACATCGCTTGATACAACTTAATGAAAAAGATGGTAAAAGAGTTGTTGAACTTATACCCTCACAAAATGTAATACCCAACAAGGGAATTATATATCCTGATTACACTGATAACACTAAAGTTATAAAATATAAAGATTTAAGGGAATATGGCACCTATATAATTGAATTTGGAAAACCAAATAATTTTGGATTGTATAACTCTGCCGTACCTATTATTCTGTTTAAACAATTCGCAAGGTCGTGTTGGTCAGAACTTTGCGAAATATACGGAATCCCTCCACGTGTAATGAAAACAGATACGCAAGATCCAACAGCATTGGCAAAGGCTAAAAAGATGATGAAAGAATTTGGAGCGGCAGCCTGGTTTATTATTGATAGTACTGAGGAATTTGAATTTGCAAAAGGGGCAGATACTAACGGTGATGTATATAATAACCTTATAGCCAATTGCGACAATGCAGCAGCTTTATTAATCAACGGTGCTATTACAGGAGCTGACACAAAAAACGGAAGTTATGGTAAGGAAAAAATCGGAGCAGATATATCTCAAGAATTAATTATAGCGGATCAGTCGTATGTTGAACAGCAGATGAAAAGTGTTGTTATTCCTGCTTTAATATCGATAGGTTGGTTGCCGGAAGGTGTAAGTTTTGAATATGAGAAAAATTCAGACTTAGAAAGTTTATGGACAAAGGTAAGAGAGTCTATGCAGTATTATGAATTTGATGAAAAATGGATAAATGAAAACTTCGGATTAAAAATAATCGGCAAAAGACAAACAGGATTATCTCTAGGGGCAAATTTTAATTCTACTGACAGTTTTTTCGTTTAAGGGCTGACAGACTGAACCTTGTCAGCCCTATTCAATACTTTAATGGATTACATAAAAGAATTAGTGATTTATATAATTGCAATTGTACTGATTGTAAAAAAGAAAGAGAACTTATTCGATTATCCGGTACAACCAATATGCCGGAATTTAAAGGGGTTTTAAATGCTTTTAAAAAAGCGTTTAAACACTTATATACTAAGGGAAGTTATCAACCGGAAGATATAAAAACAATTCCTTATCAAAACCTAACTAATGAAATCTATAAAGTTCTGGATTTAGCTATTAAGGAAAATGATATACCACCGGTGATGTTATCTAAACTGAAAAAAGATATTTTTATTTTTTCAGGACTTAAAACACATGCTGAATTATTAGAGGCATCAAAGATGTTGTTAGATGTTAACGGACATATTAAGTCTTTTCATGCTTTCGCTAAAGACATAGAAAAGATTATGGATAATTATAATAATAACTACTTATATGCTGAATATCAATTTGCTATTACTAGTTCACAAATGGCAGCTAAATGGGCTGAATTAGATGACACAGAGCGTTATAACCTTCAATATCGTACTGCTGGTGATAATAAGGTAAGAAAAGAGCATAAGGAATTAAACAAAATTACTTTACCAAAATCCGATCCTTTCTGGGTTGAGTATTATCCTCCTAATGCTTGGAACTGTCGATGCGTTGCCGTAGAAGTTCTGGTAGACAAATATTCTGTTTCCGATTCTGAAAAAGCTTTAAATTTAGGAAAAAAGGCAACCACACAAATAAATAAGGATGGTAAAAACAAGCTTAAATTATTTCGTTTTAACCCCGGAATACAATTTAAAGTTTTTCCGCCAAATCACCCCTATACAAAAGTAGAAGGAGCAAATGAAGTAAAAAAAATTTTAGAAGAGAACATTAAATATATTCCCGACAGTTTAAATGAATATGAAAAAACGCTTAATATAACTATTGATAAAACGATATTTAATAAATTAAATAGGGAAACCCCGTTATATTTCAAAAATCCAAAAGAACATGCGAATGCTGGATCTGGAGCTTATTATAGTCCATCTTATAATTTTGTTAAAATCCCAATAGATGAAAGAAGAAAAAAAAGTAAATGGTATTCAACAGCTGTTATTTACCATGAGTACGGACATGCAATTGATAATCATCATGATTTAACAAGTAACATTTTGATAAGAAATTTAATGGATAAATATATTACCTCGTTTTCAAAAAATAAAAATCAAGAATTTAAGACGATAGACCAAAGGCTTAAAAATTTTTTACACTATTATTTAAGAAGAAAGAATTATGATATGTTAGAGAAAATAGGAGCTTGTTTAGATACTTTAATGGCATTAAATAGCAATTTTGGAGCAGGACATACAAAAGAATATTTTGTTTTAGAGGGAAAAAAAGAAGCCGAATTTATAGCTCATATTTTTGAAAATAAATATGCCGGAAATGAAGTATTTAAAAAGGTAATGCCTGAGCTATATGAAGAAACTATCAATATTTTAGATAAGATTTTTAAGCTAAAGTAAGTGAATCTAACGAAAATTCGTCTAAAAATTCAACAGGTATGCTGTCTTTAATACGTATTCTCTTTTTTAATTTTTCAGATTCTTTCAACAACGGTAAAAGTTGTTCACCTAATTGCATGAACAAAGTTATAATAAATTGAGCATACTCGTCATCCGGACTACCTGAGTAATCTCTCAATAAATAATATTTATCTAAAATATCCATAATATACAAATGTACTAAAATTTATCATGAAAACACTAAATCAAATAATTACCAATATTATAAACGATGTAAAAGTAGAAGTAACAGAGGAATTTGACCGAAATTTTGAAAGAAAGGCTTTTTTTGATAAGAAATGGACCGCTAATAAATTGCAGAATTTTAAAGGCTCTATGATGTCCAGAACCAATAATTTAAGACGTGGGAATCGTTCTCAAATAATAAACAATTCAATTCATTTCAGTAATTCTCTACCTTATGCTTACATTCAGAATAACGGAGGTAAAGTTAAGGTTACAGCTAAAATGAAAAAATTCTTTTGGAAAATGTATTATCAATCAGTTAATCAACTTAAATACAAAAAAGATAGAAAGTCTTTAAGTCAAAGCAAAACAAATTTAAGATTATCAATAGAAGCCGAACAGTGGAAAGCTTTGGCTTTAATGAAAATAGGTAAGATAATTACTATTCCTGAACGTAAGTTTATAGGAGATCATCCTCAAATACATACAATTATTAAAAAAAGTATAGATCGTAATATGGAAGATATGAAAAATTATATATTAACTAAACTTAAAAAATCATGATTACTATTTTAAAATCTATTCAGAAAAGAATTAACGAAATAAAAGAAATTGCTTATGTGGATGAAGACTGGGGCCAACTGGATTATTATGATACTCGCCCTCCGGTACAATGGCCATGCGCTTTAATTACTCTCAATGATGGATCTTTCAGTAATATAGGTAGAGATAAAAACAAAACGCCATCAAACAGACAACAGGGGATAATAACTTTGGATATAACTGTTGCAAATTTGAAACTTACAAATACTAGCTTTAAATCATCCTCTTTTCAAAAAGATCAGGGCTGGGATATTTGGAATTTGATTGAAAAAATTCACGAAAAACTCCACGGTTGGAAACCAGATCATAAAGCTTCAGGCAGTTTAATCAGAGCTTCATGTAAATCTATTAGGAGGAATGACGCAATACAAGAAATTCATATCATTTATACCCTTGTTTTAAATAATATTTAAACGGATAATGAAGAATCAGGGGTATAAATTACATTATATAAGGTTCTACGACTAATAAAAAATTTAGGATAAATAAATTCACGGTGTATTTGAGCTAAAGGCATACCATTATTACGCTTTATCTGTAAATGATATTCTTCTTTTATTGCTTTGTAACGAAGTTTTGTATTTCTTTGAGAAATAGAAGGCATATAACAAAATTACTCAAATTGAAGTAATTATACAAAAATTTATATTACCATGATTTTAATTCCCAAATAGGAGAATCTGAATTATAATTTTTAAATGTATATTCTGTATCATTAATTTTAATTATTCTGTCTGAGTCATAGTTATGTCCCTCTGTTAATTTTATTGCATCTGCAGCTGGTTTAAATACTAACTTCCAAATTGGAAATAAATCTAAGAATTTAGCCTCTATCTTATCAAAAAAATAAAACTCTTCACCTTTAATCTCTAATGATGGGTTTGCTCCTTTAACATATTTAACAAAAATCACATCTATACATTGTTCACAACTCCTATCTATATATTTTTCTTTACCTTCTGTTTCTGCAGGAATATATCTTAATATGTAATGAGATTTTAACAATGTATTCCTAACTTGTAGAAATTTATATTTAGTTTTGGAAGTATTAGCTATGCTATCGGAAAACTTTTTAGCCGCGTCTTTATCTAATTCCCTTAAAGAATTTATGTAGTTAATTTGAGATTGATTTAATTCAGCGGATTGTGAATACAAAAAAGTAGATAAACAGCAACAAATAATAAATAGTAATTTTTTCATATTAATAATATTTCAACAAATATAAACATTTGGATAAAAAAAACGCTCAATTAGAGCGTTTAATATTTATGTTATCTAAAGGTTTATAACCAATACCGTTGATTTAAATATGTTGAAGCGTAGGGATAGGCGGTCCCATCAGAGGTTTTTTGTTCAATTAGTGTATCAATGTACGTTATTGCTTGTATCCGTTCAACATCTTTCATCTTTTCCCATACTCGTTGAGCCATCAGCTTTTTTCCATCTTTACGTGGGTAGGCTTTATAAAAAACTTCAAAGGTAGTGTCATTTAATAGTCGAGTGAGGATAAGACTGGGATTATTATTCCAAAGCTCGACAGAATCTTCCTGTATCCTTATTTTCTTTGCCAACTGGGCTCGAGTATCTGAATTAATATTGCAATCTTTTGAAAATTCAAACTTCCAGATAATACCATCCTTATATTCCATAAATAAAGACCCGGTAAATTTTTCACTTGTTATTAAATATTTAGAGGTCATTTTATCATTTTTTAGTTATTAGTTATAATATTATATTTAATTGATTTTATCTATTTTTATTTGTCCATTTTCTTCAAAATACCTATATTCAGGCCTTAGCCATCCGGATAGTCTTATCTCTACACAGGTTTTTGTTAGTAATTCCTGTAACTTCGGAGAATCAAATTCTCGCGCAGGCAACCCATGTGCCTGTCGTGCTCTTTCTTTGTGAATTAAAATTCTTTCTTCAATGGTAATTATCCTGTGTTGGGTATCAAAAGCTAAAATATTTAATAATTGTTCGTCAGTAAATACCATTTTCATATTTTTTTATCTAATTCGTTAGCCACTTTTAAACAAACATTACTCTCGTATTGATAATAAGATAAAAACAATTCTGCACCCCTTAAAAATCTTTCTAAAGCATAAGCCTCATAATATTTAAAATTGAGTTTAAATTTTTCTGTTTTCCCCCTTTTATCAATTTCCTTTTTATATAGTTTTATATAAATTTCTTTACTGATAGCCATTACAGCCTTAAACTCTTTATTAAAGCATTTGAAATCTGCCTGCTCAAAAACAAATACCAGCGCTTTTAATTCGCTGTGTGTGATTTCTATACTCACCATTTCCATTTACTTGTATTTCTTTATTAACATATTCTGCAATGCAGGAATTATTTTACAACTTAGTTCTTTTTCTGTCATATCCTTAAGCCTTTTTCTTACAGGACACCGGTTGCTATTTATCCAGCCTCCTAATTTGTTTAAATCGACATATCCGTTATCCTGTGTCCAACCCAACTGGTGGCATAAGGAAAGTATGGTACGATGCCGGCTGTTTTGCGTGTCAAACCGAGCATAAGAAGTATTATCCCGTACTTTACCCGTATTGAGGTATACAATAAGTTCGTAAGCTTCCCATTCTGCCAGTTCCTTGGTGCTTTTAATTTCCCTGTTGAAAAAATCAGATAAAAAAGCAAGCCGCTCCTCACGGCATTGAAACCTTTTTGAAGCAGCTGCTTGAATTCTAATAACTTGTTTTTTTGTAGCTAACATTTGATTTAATAGGTTTTAAATATTATTTAATTATAGTTTAATTAATTTTTAAGATCGTGTTTTTACAACTTTCTTCACCTGTAAACTCCAGGCCTAACTCTGAGGCTATATGAGCCTCCAGTTTAGCTCCTCTGCTCTGGTGCCAGTTAGGTAGTAAATAAATTGCATAGCAAGAGGTTAATTCTCTAATACATATTTTCATAGCATCCTCCCAGCTGTTATTAGAGGGCACTATTTCTAAAGGGTTTATTACCTCATATCCTTGACCGATGAGGTCTTTTTCTATTTTTTTAAATTCGGTAAAAGCTTCACGATAATTTAATCCGGTAACTTTTCCAGCTATGTATACCTTTTTTGTATTTGTTCCCATATTTTTTTAAATCTCTGAATTATAATATACTTTGTAATAAAACATTTTCTTTTCTTGATCATATCCTTGTTCTAGATAATCCTCAGAAGCCTCAGGTCTATTAATATCTAATTTAATCTGAATATGTGTATCTAACTTTATGTCTGTTTTAATTTTTCGTTTTTCTCTTGCCAGAGCGCTTGAGGAAACATCAAATATTTCTGAAAATTGAATACCTGCATTTTCTGAATAATCTTTTTTATATGTTTTAAATTCATTTACTACAT
>NZ_LIVM01000015.1 GCF_001418685.1 Apibacter mensalis | reverse complement strand
GAAAGAACAATTTATCTGTCTATATGCCACTCAACAAGAAATTGAAAATTCTTTTCAAGAAGACTCTTTAACCAACGGGGAGATTTCAAAATTATTCGATAATATACAAATTTTACCGATTGAAGACTATCAGATAATAATTGAACCCAATAATAGGATTGTAAAATTAAGACAGAAAAATAAAAATAATAATTTTATAGACGGAATTAAATTTATAGCAATTGATAAAGAAGATAAAAAGGAGATTAATGGAAGTTATTTATTCCGTTTCCATATACCTGAAGGCTCTGACGAGTTAGAGGTAATAAGATAAATTCATGATGAAAAAATTAATCAGCGTGTTTTTACTTAGTTGTTTTCTGTTTTCTTGCGGACAAGAAAACCAAGAAAAACAAATGGAAGAATTAATAATACAAAATTTCAGATCGAATTTATCCACGTTGCTTTGCTGAAAAGCTGCTTTAGATTCTTACTCCTATCTAATGATGGAAGGCGTATTTCAAAAATCTAACGATTGGGATCATCAATATCCTATATTTACTATCGATATGCAATAGAATTCACAAAGACGGGAAATGCTATATTTCTCTTAAAAATTATTCATATTTTAGAAATTGACGTGGAAATTCCATATAACATACTAGGTTGGGGTGACTCCGTAAATTTAAAAAAAATGAGAAAGAAAATCAACTCAAAAGTGATTTAGTATTGTTTCTATTGAGTAGTATAATATTATTATAATGATACGAAAAAAGGGAATTAAAAATTCCCTTTTTTTGAATAAAAGTAATTAATTATGGATTTACACCCATTCATTAACATGTTCTCCTGTTCCCATTTTAATTGCTTTTGCTGAGATAGTGAACGTTTCAGTTAGTGGATTAGTTCCGGAAGCATCAAAGTTTTCCTTATACTTAACCACATAACCATCAGAAAATGTTAATTCTTTCAAAGTGGCATCGGAATCTCTTTTTATAAAGATTACCTTACCATCTTTTCTTTCAAAACTGTTTGTCATCCATTCGAAGATGTCACTTTCTCCTGTTGATTCAACAGTTACTTCAATTCTTCCTCCTCTTGTTTGTGAAGAGGGACGTCCGGTGGGATCTGTTTCTTGAGCTAGAGAATAATTAACATTTAAAATGTTGTACTTTTTCCCTGCTACTTCTAATTTTGCTTTAAATGACATAATTAAAAATTAAAAATTAAAAATGATATATAATTAATTATATTTTATACCACTAAGTTACATATCTAATTTTATCTTATTCTTTTATTATATGTTAAATATTTGTTAATATTTTTTATTATATAATTTTCTACAGACCTCTAAATCTCTGGTGATAATTTGTATTTGCCTTTTATAAGTTTCAACTTTAGCTAGCAAAGTATCAATTTCTGCCTTGCTTTTTCCATACGTCTTAATAGTTTTTTTAGAATCAATAAGAGAACGACTTGTTAACAAAAAATTCTTATATAGCATTCCTCTACGCACACTATCTTTACCCGGAATATTTTGTTCCATTTTAATAACCATATCGATAGCTTTTTGTTGATAATAATAGGTATCATGATTGGGCATATCAATAGAATCAATATATTTTTTCAATTGTTCCATTTGATTTTCAAACTTTTCCTGATATCTGAATTCATTAATAATCGCAGCGTTTTCTTTTCTGAGATGATAATTTTCTTTCCATGGCAGTTGATAATTAAAGAATATAGATGTAATTATAATAACAACTGTTATTGTAAATAATAATATAAAAATTAGAAAAGCAATCCATCTATCTTTTTTATTTAATATTTCCATATAATAATTTTATAATTGTTCTAAAATTTAATTTATTTTCCAACGGTAACTGTTAATAAAAAAATATTGATGTAATATTAATAACAACTGTTAAAGTTGATAACGATATAAATACCAGATAAGCAGTCCATATATTTTTTTAATCGTCAAAAAATCTGCTTTTTTTTATTTTTTCAATAGGGGTATTTTCTAATCTTTCTTTGATAAATATTCCCGTATCATTTCGTTTTCCTATATAGTCGAGTTTATTCAATGCAGCAAACAATTGGTCAATGGTTTGCATAAATATACTAACCTTTTTAATCGTCTTATCCACTTGGGAGTGATTGTATCCCACATTTACCAAATCTGTAAAAAGCACCTCAAAATCGCCTTGCGATAAACCACACCATTCGGCTAGGTAATTCAATAGTTCTTCTTTTCCTGCACCTGATTTAGCATCTACGAAGTTTTTCATAATTCTAGCAAGTCTTACGATTTTATCCAACATGTAGGCCGGTGTAGTATACAACCCAATCCATCTCAAGGAATTAATTTCATTACCCAAATAAGTAATAACAAGCTCTGAAAGTTTTAATACCATCATAGCCAATTCATTAGTTTGATTTTTTCGATTTATTTTTTGGGCTATTTGTACAGCATACAATTCTAATTGACCCATAAATTTATCGATCTTAGTATGTATATCTACCAGATCTTTATGACTGTTTGGTGAGGTACATGGCGGAATATAACCGGGCTGTAAGTAAGTCTCTTCTTTACTGACAACTATTTTTCCGACCGTAAGTTGGTAGCCTATATTGGATGTTTGTTCTGAAATTTGCCCTTCTGGTACTAAATGTAATTTGTAGGTGGGTGTTAAAAACGGATATCGGGGCGGATTTTCCTCCGGATCTAATATGCCAAAAGGTGATTTTTTAAAGGGATTAACTATTATATTAGCCAGTAAAACGATTTCCTGGTTCTCTTTTAAATCATAAACAGCTTCAGGATAAGGCATCTGTATGTCCATTGAATTATTTAACGGTGTAATTTCTATTCGCGCACCGTTAGGTGTTACGGCATGACATTCGTCAATTTTTACCCGTAATAACTTATGATTATCAATAACAAGTGATATTTTTATTGATTCCATGGTGTTATAGACAGGCAGAAGACCGTAACTTACAGGGGTAACATGACTTCCTATAGCATCGCGCATCGTATCAACAAAATGGTCTTGCATGGCTATGAAATGGGATTTATTTACCTTCATCCCATCAACCCAATTGACCGGAAAATAAGTTAACTTTTCTAACATAGTAAAGGGTTTATTTTAAAAATTATCATTATTTATTCTTTTATATTTTCAAATTCATTATTTGGTGATTTTTCTAACTCGTATTTTAATTCTTCTTCTGAATTTAGTAAGGACGGGGTTCGTTGACATATAATGACACTATTTTCTTCTATTGAATTTACATACAGCGGATAATCCGGTTTTATAAATTTGGGTAATCCTAAATACTTAGATTTTAAGTAAAATACCCAATGTTGTTTTTCTCCATTTTCATCGAACAAGTTAATGGTTGAATCGGGATTCCTTAAGTTATAATCATTTACGAAGTGATAGAATAATCTTCCAAAATCCATACGTATAGGAGCTTTTGCTCTAAATTCAGTTCGTATATCGGAATTGGGCTCTCTATGAAAAATAAAAGTAATTACAACCATATCTCTATATTCACTTTCCGGTGGATCGGGGTAAGCATGCTCTTCAGGAAATTGCCAAGTTTTATATATTTTCGGCGGTATAGATATGGACGCATTATAGGTTATATATATTAGTGTCGGTATTATGAATACCAATGAGGATAACATCATGTTATACACATATGTATTACCTTTTATAAGAGTATAAATACATATAAAAGGCATAAGAATGTATATAATCATTATGAGACTAAAAAGGACTTCTATCCAAGGGGAATGATTATCAAATTTATCAAAATAGCTTCTGTATATGTAGCAATGTATTGTACCCAGTATAAAAAAAACTATTTGGTAAAAAATAAATATAACAAATAGTTGATTATTAAAAACTTCTGAGGATCCTATAAAAATCACTAGTGCGGTTACCAACACTAATATTATAGTGTAAGCAATAAATTTATTTTTATACGTTGATTTAAAACTTTCTATTTTAGAGCTAAAAAAAATAAAGGCAATTATAGATATTGCCAGAATAATTAATACTCCGGCAATAATTGAAGGATCTAATAAATCCTTAAAATACGTTTTGAATTTCATATTCGTGTTGTTATTCCTAAAATTGTATTCTGAATTAAATTAAAAACTTCTGTTTCTTTTTCTAATAATATGGTTGTTTTTACATCCACTTCCATTGGGAGAAAATATTCGTAGAAAAGTTCTACAAATTTTTTCAACTTCCCTTGATGAATATAATCTAAAAATGATGTTTTTTTTAACGGACCAATTTTAAATTCCAGATACAGTGAATAATCCATATAGGCGCTTCCTGAAATCATATCCAATCCCAGTCTGCAATTTCCAAGACTTATTTCATCCTCAGTATTGGATTGTTCTTTATACCCTTGCTCTGCAATTTCTACTTCTTCTTCTAATAAATAGCTTAAGCAATATACCGTCATTTCTAAGTTTCCAACAATTTTATGCAGGTAGGGTAAGATTCTGATTAATTTCGAAACCAGTATGGTGGGTAAGCTTCGGTCAATATGCCAAAAATCGTAAAAGAAATCCAATGGTTTAGAACCATTAAGTTTCAATAAAATTTCTTTTTCTATATTTTCTCTTTCTACAGCTTTAAGGAAAAATTCATTTTCAAAGGGAAAGAAAAATTTTCTTGCGTGTTCTTCTTCTTTTTTATGAATTTTATATTCTTCAGTCATATCAAAGACCAATTTTTTAGATTTATCCGTTTTGAATTCGTGAATCAAACCTTCCGGGAGGGTGTCATAAATTCCATCTCTAGATAAATTAACTTTTACATATTCTGTTGCATCATAGTTAAAACTTACAATCTCTGCTCCTAAAACATCTTTTCTAAAAGGTCTTCTAAATTGTCCTTGATGATCAACTAAAATATTTTGATCTTTTACATCTACTTGATTTAGTATTTCCGAAATAATAACTTCAGCTCTTAAATCATATTTTATAGTATTAATTCGTTTCTTTATTTCTTCCGATACGATATTTATTTCTTCAAATGTATCCATCGCTTATTCTGTTTCTTGATCTATAATTAGCCTTCCGGCACTGACATACCTGAGTTGGAAGTAATCCAGATTAAAATCACTTATCATTAACCCTTTACTTTTGGTGCTAACTAAAATCCTATTATTTCTTAAATATATACCTATATCTCCGACAGGCATATCTTTATGATATCTAAAAAAAAGTATATCTCCTTCTTTAAGAAAAGTGCGTCCCGTAAAGAGATTTATTTGTGGTGAGTTAAAAATTCCTAGTGGTGTGGCGGGTAATTTTTTTTTGTATGCAAATTGATATAAAGCGCTGGTAAAAGGACCTATATTTAAACTATCCATAGTAAATCCTTTAGAGGCATATGGAGTTCCAATCCATCTATCAATGAAATCGTAAAATTTATAATTAGTTAAATCTTCAGGTTTAATACCTAAGGTTATTGCATATTTTTCTTTAAGATAAAGTTGTCTGTCTGTTAAGTTTTTCTCGTATTCTTGATTTAAGGTATCTAATATGGGAATATAATTGATCATTCCCAATTTCGTTTTAATTTCATCCTCATTAAATTTAAATTTATAAGGAATCTCATTGTAATACTTATTTTGACATGCAAACAGCAAAAAAAGGGTTAACACGGATAATGCAAGAATATTTTTTTTCATTTTATTACTAGTCTATAGGGATAAATATTAGAGGAAGCTTTATCTAATTTATATAGCATATTGTCACATAAATATTGCCATTCAAAGTCTGAAATTTGGTATTCCGGACTTGAATTTCTTTCTAATATTATATCTATCGTACGTACAAAACCTTTATTAGTAGAAGAATCTATTTTAGTACCTTTCCTTATTTCTACTCCTGAAATGGTAAACTTAAAATGATTCTGACAAAAGGTTTTTATATCAGCAAACGTTACTATCCGCCCACGGGTTAACAAAGCTTCTCGGTAGGAATCAATTTTACCCTTGGTATCCATTCTTGATTTTCCTCCTACCGAAGTAGTAATAAGCATAATGGAATCTTGCTTAAAATCGCTGGTACCTATCCCATCCAAATGGGTTCCTACTTTCACATCATTTGCTTCTTCTCCGTTGGTTACCCAATAGCTGATGGTAAAGAAATCATTGTCGTTTTTCACAGCTGCTGATTTCGGACGTATAATGGCATAAGGAAAATTGGACTTGGTAAATTTTTTTTCTTTAATATGTTGCTCTAACGTTGCTATCGATTTATTGATTTCTTTAATCGTTCCGTTAATAAAATCGCCACCTATCACCGTAAAAGAGGCACTTTCATCTTTTAACAGCTCTATCAAATATTGTATTAATTCGGAAGCATTTCTTTCATCAAAACGTGTTACTCCTGTATGCCTTAGGGTAGCATCTCCAATATCTAAATTTCCCTCTGAAAATTCTTTAATATGATATTGATACCCTCGGGAATCATTTATACTATCAAGATCTAAAAAAATATCTTCTGAAGATAATGGAATGTAATTGATGAATGAACCTATGGTCTGAGTCTGTGATAAAAGCCTTTTATTGATAACCGGTATGGCATTTACGTAAAACATTACATTTTCTAAGGTATCATTGATAATGACTTCCGGAAACTGAACTTGAATCCAAATAACATTTTCAGTTTCTTTGATTTTGGTTATCTTATCTCCAAATATACCCGTTAACTCATCCGAGACTTGAAAAACTTCATCCTTAATAATAATGTCTTGAGTAAAATGCAAAAATTTATCAGCATAAAAATTATTAACATCTGTATACAAGTGATTTATTTTGTTATAGTTCTTATTAATAACCGCATCTATATCAATCGTATAATTTTCAACATTGAATCCTTCCTTATAAGAAATCTCCTGATTGTTAATATAAAACTTTGCTTGTTTAAGATAATTATAAAAAATATCTCTTTGAGATAAGTTTCTTACATCTGTAAAAAACATGAGCTTTTCAATTTTATCAATCCCTTCCGGACAGGTAATTCCCAGCCACAAGGATCCCGGCTTCATATATCGAGTTTCTTTTGCTATAGGATCTTTATGTATGGTTCTTTTTAAGGAATACAAAGTATTCCCGAATGCTATATATTCTAATTTTGCTTTTGTTAAAATAAAGGGTAAAGTAGTTCCAAAATAAATATCTTTAACTATGGGCTGCAAAGGATCATAAATATTTTGTATTATTTTTTTACATCTGAATTGGTGTTCCAGTGATATGGTAAAATTATTCTCCACCGGTTCTACATGGATGATAGACCTGGCGGGTATGACCCCCGCATTAACTTCAGGAGACATAATTTCTAATAACCTTTCAATAATTCGAGATCTTGAATTGTTTAGTTCCGCCGATATCTTTTCCAGTTCCGATGCACATGCCTCTAACAAGAGCGAGACTATAGGGTCAAATGATGTCTCCAACTCGCTGTCTGTGTACCCCCAAGTTTGAGCTGCTCTTCTTAGAATTCTATCTTTTATTTTTTCTTGAGTATCCATTTTAAATTTGTGAAAGAGGACCTATAAAAA
This sequence comes from Apibacter mensalis, assembly GCF_001418685.1. GTDB lineage: Bacteria > Bacteroidota > Bacteroidia > Flavobacteriales > Weeksellaceae > Apibacter > Apibacter mensalis. Next base: position 52,176 of record NZ_LIVM01000015.1, on the reverse strand, counting down.
AATACCCATAAAAATTAAACGGTCGATTCGTTTTTTTTATAAGTCCATTGATTTTCATCATCACTTTTTTCTTAAACCTTATTGAATTCCTATAAGAAGGGATTTGGCTTACACCAATGCTAACTTCTACCTCTAATAGATTTAATCTACTTTCATTCATCATAATAGTTTCTTTTATATCATTTTTGAATTTATCTCTAAGGCTATTAGTATCGGATAATAAATCAAAATCCATTTCCCATATGTTACAACCAAGCATATCATTGAATTTACATTCTCCGAAAGAAGAGGTTACCAGTATATTAATATATTTCGCTATAGATTGATCCAAATTGGTTTTTTCAACATCTTTTTTTTCTATAAGTTGTTTAAAATTTATTGGAGTATTATAATAAATTCCGTACATACTCTAATCTATTATTTTATAAATAAATTATCTTATTTACTTTTCCTAATTTGTTTAATTCGTATTCTTTAATCGTATTTTGACGTTTGATAAGGTGTATTTCAACTTTGGGAATAGTTTTTATAAATTTTTCTCTATAAGAAATATCCCCCAAAAATTTTTGTCCTTGATAGCGATCTTCTACATAAAAAAATTTTTCACAATTTGTTGTTTTTATAAAATTTTCTGGTAGTAATCCTGATACTAAAAATGCCTTTTCTGCGTTCCTATGAAGGGTATAAGATAAATAATTTTCTTTTTTTATACGATATTTAGTTACTTCAAATATCTCTTTTACTGATTTTAAGGGCTCAAAAGTAATTACAGGTAACATATATACAGTTTTTTTAAATAATTTCATACCTAAAAAATCAAATCTTCCTGTTTTATTAATTTTTAATTCATTTAGTAACAACGAATCACGTGTTACTTCGTAATAAGTCCTTTCTTTTGTTTTATCATCGGTTACCATCATTTTATATGTTGGTAACATCACTTTATGTAAGTTTTTGTCATTTATATTCAGTTCAATTTCATTTACTTTTTCATCTGAAATAATAATTGTAATAGTGTGCTGTTGTGTCGCAGAATCATAATCGGAAATTTTCTCTCTTTCTCCCTTTCCTGAATATATGGGAGATCCCGGATTATCTGTTATAGATAATGATAAACCTAGTTGGGGTAATGGCATTTATTTGAATTTAAAACGTTTATTTTTTAGACATTGAAGCTCATCTTTTATTCGTTCTGCTTCGCTTGTTTTCAAATGGAATTCGTAGTCTTTATCGAAAGTTAATATTTTTATACTGCTAATATCTCCTTGCGTTAGATTTTTATTTTCCCTCCTTCTAATTTTTCCCATTAAATATCCATCACAGTTTGGTTTATAATTATTTTTTAATCTATATCTATATCCCTCAGCTGTAATAAACTCCATAACCTCATCCTTTTTAATACAGGTATTAAATCTGAAAATCTTTACAAAAAGTAAAGGAGAAACGCCTTTTCTCTTTATTAGTTGAAATACTGCAAAATCTTTTTTACTATTATAAACTTTTTCATAGTAAGGCTCAGCATAGATATACGGTTTTTTATCTAAATAATCCACTTTCCTGTTGTTTAGGGTAAACAAAGCATTGCAATCGACTATTCTTGTCAGCAAAGTGTCTTCTGTTATTTTTTTCATGGGTAAACCCGGCTGTCCATATACATTAGTATTTACTAAGAGTATATACCCACTTATAAAAAATAACTTTAAGATTTTGCTTATATTTTTCATATGAGATTTTTTATAAAAGAGAGGAGAATAAATTTTCCTCTCTTGTTACTTAACAATTATTTTTGTTCGTATTCGGTATCCCATTCATTACCATCATCCCCTTTATGTCCATCCATTTTAATTAGAAAATTTTTAGCCGGAAAATACGGTTTTAAATGAATATCCAAATATATACGATCTTTCTGAACCGCATCTTGTTCAAATCTTCTTACTTCAAAGTTTTCAATTAATTTATCCGGTCCGGTAATACTATCTAAAAAGCGTACAATTTGATTCATAATTTCTTTTCGTGTTTTTGCTGTAAAATTCTCGAAAGCTCTTCGATTTAAAAAATCCATTAATACTTTGGTTACATAATCGAATACTCTAACCACCGAATAAGTTTGAAGTCCTAAATTATCTCCGTTAAATAGAGTTTTTCCTGAAAAAGCCATAACTTTTCCATATTCATTAACCATAGGTATTAATCCCATATTCTCAAGATTAGCTATTTCACTTTTTTTAAGATCGAATTTAACACCGTCTATCTCATTAATACTCCCGAATTTTTTACCTGCGGTAACTTGTGACATTAATGTACCATAAATTTTACCGGCTAAGGCTGCGGATGGAGGAACATATAAATCATTTTCTTCATCAATTTCATTAAACTTACCTCTCCCAACTAACCAATTACAAGTCATTAATACATTAGAACGATAAATTTCTCCACCGGTAAGGTACGCTTCGTCAAACATTTCCATAACATCATCCGGTTCATCTAAGTGTGCAAAATCCGTTACCAACATGACTTTATTTTCATGTGCTATTTTTGCCCATTTTTCAACAACTTTGTTGCTTCCCAAATACCCCGGAATAACTAATAATCCGTAGTTATTTTTTAAATCCAATCGATCGTAATTATCCACTAATTCCGAATGGATCGCATCTATAAAACGGGTATTATCCAAATCGGTTAATTGTTCTAATTCCGCATTAACTATGGATACATTTTTTATCTTATCTTGTTCGGTATTTTTATAAAATAAGGAAATGGTTCTATAGGCTTTTTCCAGTTCTTCGGTTTCTCTAACTGCAGAAGCTAAATTTTTTTGTAAAGTTTTATCGGCAAGTTTACTTTTATCTTCACTTTGTGCCACCATATCGGTCAGGCTGGTGTTGTTTTTCAATACATTAAGCCAAAGCTCAAGGGTTTTCTTGAGAGCATTACGCTCGTTCTTTTTGCTGGAATCTCCTAGGAAAATTTGACGTCTTGCCTTACGCTCAGGGTTCATATTTTGAACATTTTCTATAGATGATTCCAATAAATCAAATCCACCAAACTTAGCTAATTTATCCAAAGAACTTTGAACATCATATTGATTATTAGCTTGTTCTTTTACTGCATTTTCTATAGGTTGGATTTGTGGTTTTATGTTTTCTTTAGCCATGATTATTTTTGATTTAATTCAGTAATAAGCCCTTCGATACTTTCCATTAAGGCAGCTTTAGCTTCTGGATCCTCGAGTGCTGCTTTTAAAATTTTATTGGTTTTCAGCTGTTTTATAATTTTCTGATATTGGTCTTTTTCAACTTGTAAATCTGTTAAAAACTTACTTTGAGCTGTAATACCTTTAATTCCAAAATCTCCAAGATTTTTAAATTTCAGCTCTTCGAACTTTGTATTTCCATCTGCATCTTTAAAATTTACTTTTACTTCCGGGTTAAAGTGTTCGAAAACTTGCTCAACGGTAGACAACCCTTCTACTATTTCAGGTCTTATTGGGGTTTCGCCTGTTAGTTTTTGAGCTATTAAGGTGCGATTCTGTGCAATTTCCAATATTGCTTCATTTGCATCCAAAGGAACTTCGTTTCCTCCGATACCGAAATTTGATAACATATTATTTCAATTTTAATTAATACTTTATTTTAATTTATAATCCATTGTAAGTTATTATTCAATACATCCACAGTAACATTATCTCCTTCTTTGATTTCTCCTGAAATTATTTTTTTTGCCATGGGCCTTCGTAAGGTAGAGCGAATAATTCCTTTTAAAGGTCTTGCCCCGTACGTTGCATTAAACCCGCTATCTACTAAAAAGGATTTTGCATTTTGCGTCAAGATTAAATGAATATTTAAGTTTTTTACCAAGTCTACTAATTCTTTTTTCAAATGAATTTCAAATATTCCCTCCGCATTATCTTTGCTGATTGGACTGAAAGGAATAATTTCCGTAAGACGTCCTAAAAATTCCGGCCTAAAATTGCCGGACATGATTTCCATTAGTTGGTTGGAAGAGGGTAATCCTTTTCCATTATTAACAGAATCTACTATAAAATGAGAACCTATATTGGAAGTAAATAAAATCAAGGCGTTGGAAAAATCTCCCTCTTTACCCAGACGGTCATGAAGTTTACCTTCATCCATTATTTGGAGGAAAACGTCAAATACGGAAGAATGCGCTTTTTCAATCTCATCAAAAAGAACTATGGAATAGGGCTTTTGTCTGATCTTATTAACCAACAATCCTCCTTCTTCATAACCTACATATCCCGGAGGTGCCCCGTATAACAGAGCTGCTGAATGTTCTTCTTTAAATTCCGACATGTCAAAACGAATAATCGCTTGTTCATTTTGGAAAAGAAAATCTGCTAATGATTTAGCTAATTCCGTTTTCCCTGTACCAGTAGGACCTAAAAAAAAGAATGATCCGATCGGCTGACCTGCTTTACTTAATCCTGAGCGTGATTCTAAAACCGCCTCAGTTATTATTTCTATTGCATGATTTTGACCAACCACCCTCTTTTTCAGTATTTCTTCCATATTCTGTAATCGGTCTTTTTCATCGGAATGTAGTTTTCCTAATGGAATACCTGTTTTTTGAGCTACAACTACTGCTAAATCTATAGGACTAATATGCCCTTTTTTGGATTGCGCTACTTGCATGAGCTTATCCAACAAAGATTCTAAATATTCATATAAAGATTCTTCTGATAATAATTCTATATCATCCTTAATTATATTTTCTTGTACTAACAAATATTGAGCTTTCTTTTTTAAATCTTCATAAAACCACTTTAATTCTAATTTTCTATTACCGTTACCTTCTTTTATTTCTTTTAATTTTTCCTGTAGGGTATCTTTCTCTTTTAGAAAGCAGATACCCGCAGTTTTAATAACAGACATAGTTCTATCCAATAAATTCAGCGCCGATTCAGGCAAACTTTTTTCCTTTAAATATCGTTGAGACAACCTTATTGATTCGGTAACCGCTTCATCAGTTACTTGAATATGGTGGTGTGATAAATAAGAAGGTAATGCCGATTTTATTATTCTAAATGCTTGTTCTTCATTAGGCTCCTCCACTTTTATAATTTCAAACATTCCAGATAGTCCTTCATCTTTTTCAATTTTTTTTGTATACTCATCAACTGTCGTGGTTACAATAAGGGTCAGACCGTTATTATTGGATAATTCACTTTTTAATATGCTGGAAATTCCTGAATTATCACTATTTTTATCTAAGAGAACATGGATTCCATCTATAATTAGTATTGATTGGGAATATGATTTTAATTCTTGTAATATCTTCTTTAAGCGATCTTCTATTTCCCCTTTATAGGAAGCCCCTGCTATTAAGGTTCCTAAATCCAATTCATAAATCTTTGTCTTCTGAATCTTATCCGGTACTTGTTTTTGAACAACTAAATTGACAAACCCTTCTATCAATACAGATTTACCTACTCCCGGATAACCTTGTAACAGCACATTGGGTTTTGAAAAACGACATATAATTTCTACTATTTCCTTAATTTCTTTTTCTCTGGATACTATACACTTGGGATTTTTTTGGGATTTAGCTAACAGGTCTTTAGTATACTTGTATAAATACTTGATGGGAGTTTTTATGGTATTATTTTTTTCCGAAATTCCTATCTCCCTTTCATGGTCAATGTTAACTAATAATTCTTCTCTAATGATGGGAAAACTTTTCATTTGATCAAAACTGAAACCTACTCCCGGTGTTGCCAATGCCGCCATTATACAATAAAGGTCAATTTCTTCTCTGCCTAATATATCTCTTATTTCATCGGCTTCTTTTATTATTCTATCAATACTGTCGTCGGCTTCGGGCTGTATATTTTTACTGGCTCGTGGAAAATCATCAATCCTTACTTCAGCCCATTCCTCAATAAAAAATACATCTTTTTTCATAGCTTCCAATTCTTTCAGTAGAGATAGATCTCTATGAAGGATTGCTTTTAAAAAATGAGGGGCTCCATATTGTACATTCTTCTTTTCTATGGCGTATTTTTTAGCTATTTCTAATGCCGAATATATTTCCTCGGTAAATATTGCTTCCATTCTATTGATTATATAAATAGGTATTTTATTTTAGTTAATCATAAACCCATATAAAAGGACCTTTTTTAATTTTGTATTTAATGATTATACTTTCTATACAATTTTTATTATTTTTGGTAATTCGTAATGATTTGATTTTAATACTTTTATTTTGAATGGTTTCACAGAATTCAGAAAATGGTATAATAACGTTGTCATTTTTAACTACCGGGAAATCATACTTATTACAAGTATATTTACCAAAATCTTCTTTTGCTTTATTCTGTTTCGCTACTTCTAGTAATAATAATTTGAATTGGTTTTCAGATATAGAGGGTGCCAGATTTTCTACAACTTTGTTTATTTTTTCTTCTACGGGGGTTTCTATGGGTACAGCCGGAATATGTCGTAAAAATTCTTCCATAGGGTCTTTCTGAGGATTACCGGGCGGTAAAAGGTATTCCACCGGATCTTTAGCCATAATGTAGGCTTTCATGGAATCTAAAACAGATGTGGTCAGTTTTCTGGGTTTTACATAAATATCTTTACTGGCTATATGAGTGACATCCCCATTGATCACTAAGGTTATTCTCCTCTTTCCCGGTGTACTGTAACTATAAACCGGATATTCGGAAGTATTGTCCATTTGTCCCGATTCTCCAAAGCTCCATTCCCATGAAAAAGGCACACCAAGATATTTATAATAGACTTCCACGGGTTGACCAACAGTTACTACCATAGGGGCAATTATTTTTGGAATTTTCATGGAATCTATTATTTTACCCATATTCCTTATTTCCAACGTTTTTTTTAATGTACACGAACCGTTAACTTGTAAAGTCACTACATACATTCCCGATTTGGTATATTTATGGAAAGGTGAGCGATCAAATTTTTTTTCAGAATTATCTCCAAAATCCCATGCCCAATTTTTGGCACCGGGTGTTAAGTCTTTAAATCCGATTATTTCGCCAACCTGCTTTTTTTCAGCTTCTATAGCAAAATCTATTTGCCCACAGTCTATATATCTTGAATATTTATAGAGTAAAATAAATAATCCAAACAAAATAAACAGTATGAATACCAAAAATATTCTTATATCTACCTTGCTAAAAAAATGATCAATTATTCCTTTTAATTTATAAAACATAGTGCCGAATAATTTCATTAAGCCACTGCTAACTTAGGTAAAATATTTATATATACGAAATATATAAGGAAATTTTTTATGAAATAAAAGTATATAAACTACTTATTTTATGACAAAAAAATTAATAAAACGTTTATAAATATATTCATATAATTCGCATATTTTATTTTATCTAATTTATTTTATATCATTTAGCTTTTTTTTTTGCGTTTTATATAAAAAAATTGTTAATTTATTTTTTTAGTACGAAATTATATTTCTTAAGTTATAAGATGATTAAAATCATTCCTTTTAAATCAAATAATGAGAAGCTATAAAAGGTTAAAAATTATATTTAACTTAAAAGAGTTAAAATTTTTTAATTACTAAAAACTAAAAAATCATTTGATATATTTATGTATAATTCAATAGAAAGTTAAAAACCTTTATCCTTGGTAGTTTTATCTAGAAAGTTATAAAAATTCTATATCAAAGGTAAAAGGTTTATTCAAATGTTAACTATCACGCTTAGCAATTTGTTTATCAATTCATTCGTCAATTTCACTTTCTACCCAACCAACTGCCTAAGATGTTAACTTAATATCTTTAGAAAATCTTTTTTCAGCCATTTCTTTGTAAATTGATGCTCGGCAGATTCCTGTTTTATGAATTACTTCTGCTAATCTAATTAATCTTCTGTTCATATTTTTTACCATAATTATAGTTTTTTAATTTGCTATGTATTATGTGAAAGAAAATGTATAAATAAGTTCAAAAATTTAGTGAATAAGAAAAATTACTAATGTTATTAAACGGCGAATTGAACATTGAAGGTGTAATTTTTATTGCTTTTTCTTTATGAAATTGTAGAATTTTACTCTTTAGCATAACGTATAAATTCCGACCAAAAATTTAACATTTCTGTTCGCTATTCTAAGTACAACGCTCTATTATACGTCTTATGAACAGAATTTTTATCAACGTGTGAAAGAGACATTTCAATAACATCTCTGTCAAAATTATCTTCATTAAAAAAAGGTTGAAACGATTGGTCTTAATTCGTGTGGAACTAATTTTCCCTTAAATCCCATTCGTTTTATGACTACATTAGCAGTTTGAGAATTCATATGTTTTTCCAAATGATTTTTGGCTCTTGATACAAAAACGTATTTTCCTGTACCGTTAATTTTTTCATTTCCAAAAGTATATCAATTGCTCTTTGAGTTAATGGTACAAGGTATTCATGATTTTTTTTATCTTTTCCGCCGGAACCTTCCAAATTCTTTTAATAATATCGATGTCAGACCCATTCAATTTGAAGCACCTATATTGGGCGAGTTAACATTAATAATTGAAATTCAATTAATAAATTAATTTCAGTACGAATTTTAGCCTTAGAAAGAGCTTCCATAAATTATGGTAATTCTTCTGGACGAATAATTAGCGTATGTTCCACAGTTGGTTTTTCAAAAACTTAATGAAATTTAGTTAAGATATTTGTATTTATATATCCCAAATTTAATCCATAATCTCATTTAGACGTGTATAATGCTCGATAGGGTTTCAAGTTTATTAACAGTCTCAAGGAGTTTTAATAACTCAATGAGTATGCGAGGTGTAGTTTCTGAAATAGGTACATTACCAACATATGGTACGATGTGTTTTTCCAATGAATTACTTATTCTTCAACAACGTTTTAATTTCAATTTTTGGCAACAACTACTGTTATACCACTCATTCATTACACTTTTAAAAGTTATACCTTACTCTTCTAGTTTTATGTATTATTATACTTATTCTATAATCCTATTTGTGTATTGTTGTACCATTAATTCTGTTCTGCTGTTTATTCCCATTTAGTAAAATAAATGCAAAAATCGGATAAGTCACTTAACGATTTATTTAAACAAAAAATTAATCTACGTTTTCGTCTTCGTTATTAAAGTAATTTTCATCTACGATATAATATCGAAAAGTCTTCCTTTTAATTCCTATTTCGTACTGTAGAAGTAAATCTATTAATTTTTCTCCATTTATGAGTGTTATGGGAGCTGCTCCTTTTTCAAAAGCTGCTTCTTTTGCCCCCTTTGCAAAATCAGAAAGAGTAATTATAGTTCCCTGAAAAGCGTCAAACCGATGTAAAGAACCTCGTAAACTATCTAACACCGTACGATTAACATTGGAAGTAAGCATCCTTTTAACTTGAATAACTTCTTTTACTGTTGTTATCCCATTTTGACTGATACCTGTCACATCTACTCCTTTATCATTAGTAGAAGAAGTAACTTCCACTTCATCATATCCCATAGAAGTCAATAAATCTCTAATAATGTGTTCAAACTGATACGGAGTAGTTTCTTTTAAATAATTTTTAAGGATTTGCCTTTGCTCAACAGTAAATTGATCAATTAATTTGTTAAGCTCAGTTTCCTTATTTAATATAGGTTTAGGGTTATTTTTATTTACTTTTTCTAAATATGAGATCCCCTTATCAGTAATAGAATATATATTTCCTTCTCTTTTTACATATTTTCGGTCTATTAAATTAACTAATCTTCGTCGTAAGTAATCTTTAATTACGGAATCTTGTTTTAAGTTGGAATTATTTCGGGTATATTCCTCCCAATCTTCTAATAAATCTGATCGTTTTCCTTTATTTAATAAAGACAATTGAACCAATATTTGTATAAGTCCTTCTTCTAAATCAATTTGTTTTATTACCTCATTTTGAATACTACTAACAAAAATTTTTCCGATTTCTGTGAGCAAATATACTCCTTTAACTTCTTCTATTAATTTATATCCTGACATTAAAAACTGATCCCCCCTTGTCCAACGCGGATTTACCTTTTTATTGCTTTCCAACCATATTTTAAGGGCAATTTCTTTATCTTTACCATCTAACCGTTCGTAAATCCAGCTATCAGGATCTTTCCAATCCACCGTATTTTGTGGCGTTCCTCTCAACCCCCAAACTGTATTCCACATATTTTTAAAATCTTGCGTATTGATTCCTTCAATTATTTTTAATAATTCAATAGTTCGACTGTATTCCGGATATAAGGGAATTTTTATCATAATAGTTATGGTTTTAATTATTTATTATCATAAAAATATTTTTTATCTTTTTTTGCTTTTTAGCATCTTCGAAAGGCTTTATGAAAAACTGTTTCTTTTGGGAACTTAATTCTTTTTTTAATGCAAATAAATTATTGCGTTATCTTTTTCGCTCACTTGGGTGAAATCTTTAACAATTCATTATTGAATTACAAATCTATATCAATAAATCTTGTAATCAAATGGAATTCAAATTTTAGCTAAAAAAAACAATTACAAATTAAAATATTATTTAATATTCTAACTAAAAAACTTTATAAAAATTACCATTCTCATTCATACAATATAATACTTTTTTTATAAAATTTTTATCCTGTTTACTTCGGGTTTATTATGGTATTAACAAAAATCATTTTGCTGTTTTGGGTATAATAATGCCTCTAACCAATCAAAAATACAGTACCAATAATAGAAAAAAAAAGACACAAATGATAAGTATTATCAGTAACATTTATTATTTTTATTGTTTTTTTTAAATAATTTTAAAAAAATTATATGTATTATTAGGTAAAATGATTGATATGAATGCTTATAACCTAAAAAAAAGAATATTCATAAATTAAAATGAGAGGATCAAATATTTAGTTTCTTTAAATTTTATAGATAGAAAAATTACGAGTGTTAATGTTTAATTAATATTAAATTTCACTAATTAGTCATTGTGTTTATTTTTATCTAATAAACTAAAATTTTATCCCTAAATTTTTATATATTATTTAAAATATTAATATTATTTTTGTAGGTAATACAAAAACAATAACACAACACTAAAAAGTTTTATTATGTTTGAAAAGATTCTTATTGCAGAGAATTTCTCTAACGATAATTTTGCTGTTAAAAAAATAGTTGAAGAATTAAATGTATCTCATATTGACCAAGCAAATTATTGCGATGATGCCATTTCTAAAATTCGAAAGTCCTTTTCCGATAACTTACCTTATGAACTATTAATTACAGATTTATCATTTGACAGTATTCAAGAACATATTATTACATCCGGGGAAGAACTTATTAAAGTTGTTAAAGAAGAATTTCCTGATCTTAAAATTATTGTTTTTTCCATTGAGAATAGACAACCTGTTATTAATTCTTTCTTTGAAAAATATAATATAGATGCTTTTATAACGAGAGGTGCGGACTGTTCACAAGAATTAAAGAAAGCAATAGAAAATGTCTATGAAAATAAAATATACCTATATACAAATAAATCTCAAAAAGGCGGATTATTTGAGTTCACAAATAACGACCTGGAATTAGTGCGCCTATTATCTGTAGGTATGAATGTCCCGGAAATATCAGTCAAATTTAAGACCGATAAAGTATACCCAAACAGTGAAAGTTATTTAAATAAAAGATTAGTATCTATTCGGCAACATGCCGGAGCAGCAACTACTTTACATTTACTTACTTTATTTTCAGACTGGAATTTAATATAAATTTTATAAATAAAATTCATTAAAAATATTTTAAACTATAATTGACTGATTTAAAATAAAATATAAAAGCATCATGCATTTATTACGAAATCCATCAATTAAACAGTAAACATCCGATCCCTATATTCTTTCGGTATATAAATGATTACTTAAATAGTGAACACCTCATAAATATTCCTCTATTTTATTATGGAAATATCATTTATATTATCTAAATATCAATCAAATTACTATTTTATCGCTTCTTTTTAAACATAATTCATAATAAATTTGCATTTATGAAGCGAAAAGATAATTTATCTTTATGGTTTGCAGGAGACATCAAAGCCGGATTTCCTTCGGCAGCAGATGATTTCTATTTGGAACGAATTAACTTAAACGATGAATTAATAAGGGATCCCGAAACCACTTTTCTAGCACGGGTAAATGGAGATTCTATGAAAGATATGAGAATATATAACGGAGACCTTATTATCGTTGATAAAGCATTGGAGCCTAAAAACGGCCATATTGCCGTGTGCTATATAGATGGGGAATTTACATTAAAAAGACTAAAGGTAGTAAAGGAAAAAGGCATAGTAAAAGAAATTATTCTCCTTCCTGAAAATAAGGAATACGAATCTATACGGGTTACTCCTGACCAAGATTTTATTATTTGGGGAATACTTACCCATACTATTATAAAATTTTCATAGCATGTACGCTTTATTAGATTGTAATAATTTTTATGCTTCTTGTGAAAGAGTCAGTAATCCCTCTTTAACGGGTAAGCCTGTTTGTGTACTTTCGAATAATGACGGATGTGTAATTGCTCGTTCCAATGAGGCAAAATCCCTTGGAATCCCTATGGGGGCTCCTGCATTTAAATATGAAAAAATATTTGAAGAAAATAAAATATTCCTCTATTCCGCCAATTTTCCTCTATATGGAGATTTAAGCAACAGAGTGATGAATATTATTGGGCGTTATTGCAAGGAAGTTGAAATATATTCTATTGATGAAGCATTTATGAACTTTAACGGCTATATGAATTTGAATTTGCGGGAATATTGTCTAGACCTAAGAAAATATATACTCAAGGGAGTAGGCATTCCTACCAGCATAGGAATTGCCCCTACCAAAACACTTGCCAAAGCAGCTAATAGGATAGCTAAAAAATATCCTGAGAAAACTGATAATGTATATGTAATAGATTCTCCCGAAAAAATTGAAAAAGCACTTAATTGGTTGCATATTGAAGATATTTGGGGAATCGGAAAAAGATTAAACAAACGATTACGGACAAAAGGTATTCGTAAAGCTTATGAATTGGTAAACCTTCCGGAAACATTTATACGTCAGGAAATGGGAATTGTAGGAATCCGCATAATCAATGAATTAAAAGGAATTCCCCAGTTCGATATAGATTTACCTGCTCGTAAAAAGTCCATTGCTACTACCCGCACCTTCGATTACATGACTGACAAAATAGAAGATCTAAAAGAAAGAGTGGCTACCTTTGCGATCAAATGCTCGGAAAAATTACGCGCACAACAAAGTTGCTGTAACTACGTGACCGTTTTCCTGCATACAAACTTCTTTAGGGGCGATTTAATTCAATATCATCCCACTGTTACTTTAACGCTTTCCAATCCCCACAACTCAGCTATTGAGTTAAGTAAATGTGCTCAAAAAGCACTGGAAGCAATATATAAAAAAGGCTATCAATATAAAAAAGCAGGAGTTATTGTCTCAGGCTTAATCCCTGAATCGGAAAGACAAATTTCTTTGTTTGACGAGGATTATTACCTGAAGCATCAGCCTATTATGAAGATTATAGATAAGTTGAATCATAAATACCACGAAGATAAACTTAAACTGGGATGTCAAGATATAAAAAGTACGTGGAAGATGAAGCAGACCCGACTTTCAAAACGTTTTTCTACCGATATACGGGAAATTATACAAGTAAAAGTATAAGAAGGATTTAGCCAAGTATAATCCTATAATAATTTTATAAAAATAGAATGAATATGCGTGAGGATTTAAAAAATATTGTTACCGATTTACCTACCATCCCGGGAGTATATTATATTTATACTGATGAGGAACGGTTGATTTATATAGGAAAAAGCAATAATATCAAAAAAAGACTGAGCCAACACTTTACCTGTACTGACCGTAAATCAGTAAAAATTCAAAACTTTGCTTCTAAAGTGAGGTATGAGCCTACAGGAAGTGAATTAATTGCGCTTCTTATGGAATCTGAGGAAATAAAATACCATAAACCCATTTATAACAGAGCGCAAAGACATAGTATTTTTTATTATGGTTTATATCCCGAAATTACTGAAGAGGGATATATATCTTTACAATTGAAAAAAATAGATAATCGATCACAGGAAATTAATTCTTATTTAAGTTTAAAGCAAGGAAAAGAAGATTTATTCCGAATTACGGAAACTTATAAACTTTGTCAGAAAATAAACGGATTGTATAAAACGAAGGCTCAATGTTTCCAGTATACTATACACGAATGTTTAGGTGCTTGTATCAATAAGGAGCCCATACAAGATTATAACAAACGTGTACAACAATATTTAAAGAAAAATTCTTTTCCACAAGAAACCTTATTATTAAAACTTCCGGGACGAACTAAGGATGAAAAAGGATTAGTTTTAATAGAAAATGGAATTTATAAAGGTTTTGGATTCTGTCCAAAAAGATCCCGAAAAGATCCTCTGACGTTTATTACGCCTAAATCAGATAATAAAGATGCAAGACGAATTTTAAGAAGTTATTTAAAAAACAATAAAATAGTTTCCTTAAAAATTCAATAATTTTATTTTGAATTTATTCTTACTTATATAATATTTAATGTACTATATTTTTAACTTATATAAGTAATTATTTAATACTTATTTTTTTGCATCATTTTATCTAATATCAATTTTATGTAAAAATTTTTGTATGAATTTTTTATAAATTTTTTATAAATTTTCACATAAAAAATTAATAAAAAAATTAAACTCATACTAGATAAAAAAACAATCCATAAAGGAGAAAAAATTATAACCCAAGCCCACTTTATAATTTTTAAAACTTTCAAAATAATAAAAGTAATAGTGAGTAATCCTGGTATAGAGGAAATAAAAATCAGTAATTTCATTTATGTAGAAGTTAGTTTGTTTGTTTGTTTGTTAGTTCATCTTTTCCATTTATATTGTGAAAAAATTAATTTAGTGTACCACAAAGGTACTAATTTCTAAAAAAAAACCCTAATTGTATTAAAATATTAAAAAAAATAAAATATAATTTTAATAATTCTTAATTGATCGAATTTGATCATATCCCAATTGTAAAACACATTGTCCCATTTTGTTAACTTCATCTTGATCATGAGAAACTAATAATGTAGTAGAACCAAAATCAGCATGTGTCTTTAGAATTTCGTTTTGAAGTTTTATCCTCATAGTCGAATCTACAGAAGACAAAGGTTCATCTAAGAGTAATATGTCTGCTTTCTTGGCTAAGGTCCTCGCAAGAGCAGTCCTTTGTTTTTGTCCTCCTGAAAGTTTATTAGGTTTCTGTTTTCGTAAAGCTTCTAAACCATAAGATTTAATAAGAGTATCAACCCATGCTTTATCTTTAACTTTATTCTGTGCAAAAGATATATTTTCTTCCACAGTCATATGGGGAAATAAAGCATAATCCTGAAACATAAAACCTATATTTCTTTTTTGCGGACTTATATTGATGTTATTCAAGGAATCGAAAAAAATACAATCTCCCATTTGAATTATTCCCCAATCGGGTTTTATTAAACCGGCGATCATTTTAAGGAGTGTTGTTTTTCCTATACCTGATGGCCCAGAAATGCATATAAATTTGTTGTCCGGCAGTTCTGTTTTGACAGATAAAATACGACTTCCTTCAGAAGTCAAAATTTTATGTTCAATATCAATATATATCATTAAAAAAATTATATAGTTTTAATTTTAAAACTTTTATTAATGCTATAAATAAGAGTTAGCAATATAAATGAAGTTAAAAATAAAATAAATGAATATTGATTCGCGGTTTTATAGTCTAATGCCTGTACCTGATCGTAAATTGCAATAGAAGCAATACGAGTTTCTCCCGGGATATTTCCTCCAACCATCAACACAATTCCGAATTCTCCTATACAATGAGCAAATGTTAATGCTATACCGGTTATAAGAGAAGGCTTTATATTGGGTAATAAAACTTTGAAAAAGGTAGTGGTTTTGGATTTTCCTAAAGTATAGGAAACTTCTCTGTAGCTTGCCGGAAGAGACGAAAATCCAGTTTGAAGAGATTGTATCATAAAGGGTAAACCTGCAATAATACTTGCTATAATAATTCCTTCAAAAGTAAATGCCAATCTAATATTAAAATGTTTTTCTAAAAAAGAACCCCATATATTTTGCGGACTAAAAGCTATTAACAAATAGTATCCTAATACCGTAGGAGGAAGGACTAAAGGCATACATATCAAAGCTTCAACCAGAGGTTTAATTTTAAAATGTGTATAAGCCAACAGGTAGGATACCGGCAACCCTATAACCAATAAGATGCAAGTTGATAAAGTTGCCAGCTTACCTGTAAGCCAAAGGGTGTTTATAAAATCTTCGCTCAATTATTTAATCTTTTTTTGCTAGACCGTATCCGTACTTTTTCCAAATATGGTCACATTGGGAGCTGATGATATAATCTAAGAAACGAGAGGCTTCTCCGTTTTTTTCCCATCCGTTAATAAGAACAGCTGCCTGTGCTATGGGCGGACATATATTTTCCGGTAAGACATAATAGTGACCTTTATTTTTCATTTCCGGAGCCAATGCCAGTGATAAAGCAATAAATCCTATTTCTGCATTACCTGAAAATGTATATTGTGCCGTCTGATTGATATTTTCCCCCCAAACTATACGTTTACTTACTTTATCGTATAAATTCAGTCTTTTAAGTGTATTAATTGAATTTAAACCATAGGGAGCATTATCCGGATTAGCAATAGCTATTTTTTTAACCTCCGGTAAAAGTATGGCTGATAAACCTTGCGATAGATCGAGTGTTGAGCTCCACATGGCCACTCTTCCATAACAATAGTTAATTGCTGATGCGGAAGTCATTCCCCTATCTTCTAGTTTGCTGGGAAATTTGGTATCTGCAGACATAAACAGATCAAAAGGAGCTCCATTGATGATTTGTTGCGTCAGAGTTCCCGAAGATCCGTAAATTATTTGAAGATCAGCGCCCGGATAATCTTTAAGATATTGTTCTTTTATCTCTTCCAACACATATCTTAAATTAGCGGCAGCGGCGATGGTAGCTTTTCGTTCTTTTGTACAGGATATTATGACGAATAAAAATAATAATATCGGTATAAAAACTAGCTTACGTTTCATGATTATATAAAATTTTTAGTGTTGTGCTCCTTCAATTATTTTAAAAATATGCAGAATCGAAGGGAAAACTGCATCCATAGATTCTTCTGCTCCTTGGGTTGAACCCGGCATAGTAATTACTAAAGTATTTCCGATTAAACCGGCTATACTTCTGGATAACATAGCTAAAGGTGTTCTATTTTGCCCATAGCTTCTTATAGCTTCCGCTATTCCCGGAATTTCTCTTTCCAGTAAGGGGTGGATCGCCTCAGGGGTAATATCCCTCTTAGATAATCCGGTTCCCCCGGTTACCAAAATTAAATTTACTCCCTTTTGCAGGTATTCTTTAACTTTAGCTTGTATATCCTCTTTCTCATCCGGAATAATTTCATAATCAGAAACCTTGATCCCTTCATTTTGAATTTTTTCCATAATTACTTTACCTGCTCGGTCCTTTTTTTCCCCCTTAGAAATGCTGTCAGAACAAACCAACACGGATGCAGTCAATGGTAAATCAAATGAATCTTTTTTGTCTGATTTACCTCCTCTTTTTTCTAATAATTTAATATTTTGAATTTCGATATTCTTATCGATAGGTTTAAGCATATCATACATCGTTAAGGCAACTACCGATGCAGCATGCATAGCTTCCACTTCAACTCCTGTCTTATAAATGGTATGTATTTCAGCATAAATATAAATCTGTAACTCTCTAATTTCATAGGTTATGGAAGTATATTCTATGGGAAGCGGATGACAATCCGGAATCATATCGCTAGTTTTTTTTACAGCAAATAAACCGGCAACCTTTGCCATTTCAAAAATATTTCCTTTGGGAACTTTGTTGTCCTTGATTATTTGTATAGTTTGTTGAGATCCAACCTGAACCACCGCTTGGGCAATGGCTTTTCGTAAAGAATTACTTTTATGCGTTATATTTACCACTTTTTTATTTTTATAAATTAATTTTCTGCTTTGGTTGAAAAGAATACCGGTTTAAAAGTAATCATTATATATGCCCATTGCGGGAATTTGGTATCTATACCAATTTGATCTTTTAATATTCTTGTTCCTTTGTTTTTCATATAAGTACTCCAACCTGCTTGTAAAGATAACGATTGAGAAAATTTATAATCTGCCAATAAATCTATTTCGGATCCTATACCCTTGTTATTTCTGTTTTCCATTTTTTCAGCAGTTGAAAAAGTATGAAACCCACCATCAAAGCTTAATTTAGAATTAGCTTTGACGGATACACCGCCGTATAAGTCAAGTAACCCTTGCTTAGGTAAGGTAGCCCAATACTCCATAGAACCATTAAAAAAATGGTTAGCTCCATAAAGTTTATTAAAAGTGTGATCTTTAGTTTTTGATAACGTTGATTTGGATCCTGAGAAATAATCAACGCCTACATTTGCAGAAATAAAATCTGAAAATCTATAGTTAGTTTTTAACGCTAATAAGCAAGCATCTAATTTACTGTCTGATCTATCATATCCAAACTGGTAGTACCCGGTTGCATAAAATGAAAAAGGGATGCTACGATCATCTAAACCGAAGTTTGCTCCTACAGTATTTCTAAAGATGGATGTTTTTACTTCTTCAGGAGCTTCACCTTTTTGGAAACCTTCATTTACCCATATGGCAGAAGCTGTAAATTTTCCTATAGGTTTATATATCCAGGTATAAAATAATGACTTATAACTTTTGTCATATACAGACTCATAAAGGACATCTGCTGCATTATTCCATCCTCCTCCTACATGTGCTTTAAATTTAGCTGTTTCGTATTTTAATTTTAAAAGATCATGCGCATTAGGGGTATTGCTCCAATTACCGGAAGAAAATAAACGCTTGTCGTCATATTCCAATATCTGACGTCCTAAAACTCCTGAAAATTCAGGTGTAAAAAAATACTCCGCCCAAGCTTCGTATACTCCCAAATTATTTCCGGTTTTATTAATTCCGTTTGATCCATACGTTTCCGTATCTTGTAAAGTAATTTTAACCTTATAATCTTTTTCAGAATAAGTAGCACCTAAACGTACTCTTAAATTATTCACATAAGCAGCATCTAAAGAATCTGCCAAAGGTTTACGAAAACCACTTCTTAATTCTCCTCTGGTTCTCAGTTCTCCGTCAATTTTAATTTTCTGTGCAGTTAAGAGACTTAAACTCCCTAAACTAAAAAACAACAAATACCAAATTTTTTTGTGTTTCATAAATTTAATTTTAAATTAATAATTAATTTTCTCTATTTAAATAATCGTTTATCCCAATTTTCAATTTTTCCATTTTCCAAACGATTACTAAATATTTTTTTCCAACTTAGTGCTAATGATTTTATCTTTATTAAATTGCTTAAAATTTCATTATCTAAACAATTTTCTTTTTCATATAAAATTTTTAATAAATATGTTAAACTGTACTCGGGATGCGGTCGATCGATTAATTCAATGGTATCTCCTTGTTGTATACTTCCTTCCTCCAAAACTCGATAATACCATCCTGTTCGTAAACTTTCTTGGACCCGAAGCGACATGTTACTGCATTGAAAATAATAATTTAATTTCCAACACGGTTGTCTGGCTTGGCTGACTTCTAAAATGCAACTACCAACTTGGTAAATATCTCCGATCATAACTGTATCCTCCTTCATTCCGAGTGAGCAAATATTTTCACCAAAGGCTCCTGAATAACATAATTTAGAAATACCGGGTAAAGACGTTTTCCAATATTCATAATTCTCAAAGGCATATTGATGTATAGCTTTTTCTTCTCCTCCGTGGTTTATCTTATCACTCTGCTCATCATTTATCAGTCCTAGTTTGGACACCTTTTGCGGATCGGTAACTCTTTGCTTATTAATAGCGCTTAAATACTCTGTATTGGCCAACCGTTGAATTTTACCAACATGTAAAGAGCTGATTAAAGGTCTTTTCATGATTTTACTGTTTATTTTCTTTCCATTGATAGCTGCTATCACTAAATATTTCCTTACCCCATATAGGAAGTTCTTTTTTTATTCTCTCAACCAGCTCATCACAAGCAAGTATGGCAGGTTTTCTATGTTTTGAAGAAGTAAAAACAAATAAACAAACTCCACCTTTTTTTACCAAGCCTAAGCTATGGTGTACATGCATACATAATAAATCGTATTTAGTAAATATTTCTTTCCTTATCTGAATTAGTTTTTCAATAGCCATTTCTTGATAGGAGGTAAATTCAATCCCTTCTACTTCCTTTTCTTCTATTATATCTGCTCTAACCTGACCTAAAAAAATGCTATGTCCTCCAATATTATTGTCATGGGTATGGCTTTGAATAATTTCGGAAATAAATTCAATGGGAATAGCTCCCTCTAAAAATGGATATTTTTTTTTCATATAATTCTATTAAAAAATCGTTTCAATTCCGTTTCGAATATGCCATATTTCTTTTTCTGGAAATTTTCCTTCGGCTATCTCGACAGCGCGGCTACTGCGTAATCCTGTTTTACAAACAAATACAATTGAGTCATACTCCTCAAGAATATGTATATTTTCTTTAAACACAGACAACGGAATCTGTTTATAATCGAAACCTGAAATTTTGGGTAGCTCATTTTCATTTCTTACATCTACCAGTATCGATTTTTTTTGAGATAGAACTTCTTTCAACCGGGAAAGATTTTCAATTTCATTTACGGATGTAAAGACTCCGCAAATGTGTTCATAATCGATAGCTTTAATTTCATCTTCATTCTTCGGAGTGAAGTTTTTTTCCGACTTGGTAAAATTAATAATTCGTGTAGTATAATCCAAGATGTTAAATATCATTAATTTATGTACCAATGGTTCCCCAATACCTGTAATTATTTTTATAACTTCTTGGGCTTGAATGGTACCGATAATACCGGTTAGCGTACCTAGAACCCCTGTTTGATTGCAGGTGGGAACTTCTGAAGGTGAAGGGGGATTAGGAAACAAATCTCTGTAATTGGTCCTCATTTCCTCTTTCTCAACATTAAATACAGAAATCTGTCCTTCGTATTGATAAATGGCTCCATAGATCAAGGGTAAATTTTTTATAGTACATATATCATTGAGAAGATACCTTATTTGAAAATTATCTGTACAATCAACTATAATTTCATACGAATCTATAATTTTAGATACATTATCTGCAGTAATCTTTTCCGTAAAGGAGACTATTTTAACTTCTGAGTTCATTTCTTCAAGCCTTTCTTTTGCAGCTATGGACTTAAACTTACCCACATCTCCTTCTTTGAATAAAATTTGTCTATGCAAATTGGTCACTTCAACTTGGTCAAAATCTACAATTCCCACTTGTCCAATCCCGGCAGAAGTTAAATATTGAAGTACAGGACAGCCCAATCCCCCTGCTCCTACCACTAAAACGCGAGAATTAAAAAGCTTATCCTGGGCTTCAACGCCAAATCCGGATAAAATTATTTGTCTACTATATCTTTTAACATCCATCGATTAACTAAATTTTATTTTTTATCCTCCCGAGTAGGGCGGTAATAAGGCTATTTCTGCTTCTTCCGGTATAGGATCTGATTCTTTTGCGTTTTGGTTATTAATGATGATCAAATAATTTAAGGATTTTAAATCCGGAAAATAATTTTCCAAGGTTTCCTTTAAATCCAAAACAGTACTTACTTTTTTATTTAACTGATATTTTTCATTTAGAAAAATATCAGTTAACTTTCCAAAAATTTTAATATTCATATGGTTTTTAGATTTTTTCGATTTTCTTAAATTCTTCTTGAGTATTTATATTAGAAAATATTTCTGTGTCTATAATTTCCGACATTTCAATAATTTTTGATGGGGTCTTGAGAATAAAATCCATCATTTTTAATTGATTACCTGCCATTTTTTCTTCTATAAGTTGTAGCGCATCATAGGTATAAATCCCAAATAAGGGTTGAATCCTTCCTTTACAACTTGCCACCGTTGCCAAACTATTATCATGTTTATCAAGCAAATAATTAACTGCTTCTACTGTAATAAAGGGCATATCACAACTTACTATAAATACATCTTTTTTAGAGTGATCTAATGCGGCGTGAATTCCTCCTAATGGACCTTTGTTTTTGATCTTATCCGGAACTAATTCCCAACCAAACTGTTTATATTCCTCTTTATCCGTATTTATTTTAATAATTGGAAAACAATAAGATAAAGTGTCAATACTGTATTGAATTATAGGAATGTCGTTTAGTTTTTTTAACCCTTTATCCTCTCCCATGCGTATACTTTTTCCTCCGGCAAGGATATAAGCTTCCATTATCATAAAGTATTGCTTTTGAACAAAATAAACTGTCCGTTAATTTTTTTATATTTTTCGACGATTTTTTTTCCTTCTTTAGTCAAGAAAGCACCTCCTCCATTTTTACCTCCTAAATTTTTAAAAACCAGAGCAGTATTGGAAAATTCGTTCATTTCTTTTACCATTCCCCATGCTTTTCTATAAGGTATACCAATTTCTCTGGCTGCAGCAGCTATAGAACCGGTTTTATCAATACAATTTAAAAGTTTGGCCCGTCCTCTGCCTATTTTTAAGCCGTTAGTTGTTTCCAACCAAATGTACCCTTCAATTTTTAAATTCTCCATACCGTAACTTTTTCACCTTGATGGATCATTCTTTCCTCTCCCGATATTTCCACTATACAGTTAGCTGTACTGAAAGAATTCATCTTATAGGATTCTTGAGACGATAATAGGATAACCTCACCATTTTTTAAATAACCTTTTAAAAAATGGGTGAGTTTGTTTTTTTTATTAAAGTTGGTTAACAACCTAGCTTCTTCATAGAAATCAAAAATATTGTTTTCTCCTTTCAACCCTCTTATAAAAGGGTGTACATATTGATAAAAACATGTTAAGGCAGATGCCGGGTTACCGGGTAAGGCAAATACATAATGTTGTTTTTTTTTACCAAAATATAAAGGTTTACCGGGTTTTTGCTGTATTTTATAAAAAAGTTGATTTACTTCAGCTTTTTCTAAACTTTCTTTAACATAGTCATAATCTCCCACAGAAATGCCCCCCGTTAGTAATAATATATCTACTTCCGGTATTCTTGTTTGGATTTCTTGAAAAGTTTTTTCTTTATCATCAGAAACTTTCAACATAAATTCAACTTGTATATCCATTTCTTTCAAAGCTGATTGTAGTGTAATTGAATTACTCTCATATATTTGTCCTTTTTTTAAAGGAATACCGGCCGTAACCAATTCATTTCCTGTAACGATAATACCAATTTTAGGGGAGGAAAAAACGTTAACCTTTTCAATTCCATACCCTGCTAACATACCAATTATGCTCGGTGTAATCAAAGTATTTTCAGCAGCCAATAAATCTCCTATTTTTGATTGCGAACCTTGTTGACGTATATTATCACCTTTATTATACTTTTCTTCTTGAAAACTTAAAATGTTTTTTTCGACTTTTACTTTTTCCTGTACAACCACCATATCTGCTCCGGTTGGTATCATAGCTCCGGTAAATATCCGAGCTGCTTCACCTCTATTTAATGTTGGCAATTCTGTTTGCCCGGCTTGAATGACATACTTAACAGTAAGCTCATTTTTGTCAACCATATCTTGATAACTAAATGCATATCCATCCATAGCTGAATTAGTAAAATTCGGTACATCTATAGGGGCATAAACTGGCTTTGCTAAATAAGAATGAAGAGAATCACTCAAATAAATTTCATGGATAGGACACTTCTTATTTATTTCTTTAGAAATAATAGTTCTTGATTCATTAACTGTTATAAATTCATTCATGACTCAATAGGTTTTTTTTAGCATATCGCAAAGAAAAAGTTAACCGCCAATTTTAATCATACTCCTATTTTTAAGATATTCGGGATTTAATTTTATAAAATTTTCAAACTGACCTCCCATCTTTTTATGTTTGTTTTTTAAAAAGGATTGTATGATGGGCTCAATGTCTTCTCCTTTTCGTAAGGTTGTTAAAATATCAAACTCATCTTTTCCAAAGAGACAGTTTTTCATTTTCCCATCAGCGGTAATTCTCATTCTATTACATCCCTGACAAAAAGGTTGACTCATAGTTGTTATGAAAGCAAATGTTCCTTCATACCCTTTAACTTTAAACTTTTTAGTAGTATCGTGGTTATTATCTTGGATTTTCTCATAAATAAAATGAGAATCTATAATATTCAACATTTCGCTCATAGTTATAACCTTATTTTTTTCCCATTGGTTTCCACTAAAGGGCATAAATTCTATAAAACGAACTTGTATTGGATAATTCTCAGTTAATGAGATGAAATCGTTAATTTCATCATCATTTATATTTTTCATGATTACCGTATTAATTTTTACATGAAAACCTCGGTTAATATAAAGTAAAATATTATCCCAAACTTGAGCCAATACATTACGTTTAGTAAGAAATTTAAATTTTTCTTCTTGTAAACTGTCAATGCTGATATTGATCGTATGTAATCCTGTATCTTTTAATAAATCCACATACTTATGTAAAAGTACTCCGTTGGTTGTTAAATTCAGTTCTACCGGTAAATTAGACAACTTCTTAACTATTTCAGCAAAATCGCGTCTTACCAGAGGTTCTCCTCCGGTAAGACGTATTTTATCTATTTGATATTTTGTAAAAATTTCAGATATGCTGAAAATTTCTTCCGGATTCATTAATTCACCGTATGGCAAACACTGCATTTTTTCATTGGGCATGCAGTAAATGCAACGAAAATTACAACTGTCTGTAAGAGAAATTCTCAAATAATTATGAACTCTATTATAACTATCAATGAGATTATTCATATTGATTATTCGGATCTTTTTTTAGATTTTTTGGGCGTTCCGGTAAATATTTTAATAAAAATACTGCTGAAAAGAAAAGAAAAACCGAACCTCCAAATGTTGCCCATGCAAACGCCTGGTTATCTTCTAATGCGTTGTTCAATGCTCCATACATCATCCATACCTGCAAAGTTAAAATCAATATTAATATAACAATTATTGCAGACATTAATGTATTAATTTTATTAGAATTAACTGAATTTTGAACTTCTCTGAAATTATTCATACACTTAAGCTTTATCTTTATCTGTTACGTAAACTTTTCCATCTCTTATTACCACAGACAGTTGTGGTAAGGGCCTGGGTGGCGGACCTTGTAACACATCTCCGGTTTCGGGATTAAAAAAACCTTTATGACATGGACAAATGATCTTATTTTGTTCATGATCATATAACACCGCACAAGATAAATGAGTACATTTTTGCTCAAAACATCTCCATTTATCTTCGCCTAAATGAATAAGTATATAGGGCACTTTATGATTATCATTGATCACGAAGGCTTTCATTTTCCCTATGGGAACCTCTGTAGAATCACAAACAAAATATTCTTCATTTAGCCTTTTTTTAGGAAATAATAAAGATTTAGCAGCTATAGCACCGTTTCCTACAGCTAATCCTCCGGATAATAGGCACAAAAACTTTGCAAAGTCTCTTCTAGAAACATACGTTGCCTCATCCTGCTTTATAGGAAAATCTGATTTCCAAATGGGTTTATCTTTATCTTTTTTTGACATTTTTCTTGTATATTATTAGTGAACTTTTAATTCGGTACTTCCTTTTGGCATCATAATATTGACTTTAGTAACCACTTCTTGCTTTCCAAAAATAAATTTATTTACCGGTGTACTATTCGGACGTTTCGCTTCTATTTCTTCTAATGTTCCATAGAATAGTGCTCCACTAGGACAAACGGTTGCACACATAGGTTTAAGCCCTGCACTTGTTCGGTCGTAACACATATTACATTTCATCATGAGCTCTGCATCTTCCATTTTTTTAGGAACTCCGAACGGACAAGCCATAACACAGTTGGAACAACCGATACATCGGGAAGTATTCGCTGAATGCACCACACCAAAACTATCTTTAGTTATGGCATCAGCCGGACAAACATTTGCGCAAACCGGATCATCGCAATGCATACAAACCTGTACTGTGGTCTGTACTGTGTGCTTACGGTCTACATAATGGATATTGATCATACTATCTTGCCCGTTAGTTTCACATTCAGCACAAGCCATTTCACATGCATGACATCCTATACATCTTTGCATGTCTACAAAAAAGCCTACATTTTTATTATATTCTATACTTACCATATTTTCTAATTTAACCAATTGAGCTTTGGTATGCTCTGGATTCTTCCTCTTTTGATAATTTTTTACCTGTATTAATTAATTTACATGCACACACTTTAAATTCGGGCATTTTAGAAACAGCGTCTAACGTTGATATGGTTAATTGATTTACCGAATGTTTTCCCCCCCAGTGATACGGTATAAATACAGTATCTTCTCTGATGGTTTCAACAACATTGGCAGGTACTACCATTTCTCCACGACGGGTCACCACACGAATTAAATCTCCCTCTTGTATACCGTATTTTTGCGCGAGTTTAGGGTGTATTTCTAATAAAGGTTCAGGATATTGGTCAACCAATTTACCAATCCTCCTTGTTTGCGTACCGCTTAAATATTGAGAAACTACACGACCTGTAGTCAAAATAATCGGATATTCTTCATCAGTCATTTCTGATGATAAGCGATATGGAGCTGGATTAAAGTGTGCTTTCTTATCAGGAGTCATAAATTTATAATCTTCCCAAAGTCTAGGAGTACCCGGGTGACCAATTTCAGGACAAGGCCAAAAAACTCCCATTTCTTTTTCAATCCGATCGTAAGTTATTCCATAGTAATCTGCCCTACTGTTTCTCGATGCCTTTCTTAATTCATTAAAAATTTCTTCACTGTTTTTATAAGGAAAATAAGATTCTACACCTAATCTTCTTGCCAATTCCAAGATAATACTCGTATCGGTTCTGGCATTTCCCGGAGGCGTTACACATTGACGCACTCGTACTACTCTTCCTTCAGCCGTGGTAACCGTACCTTCTTCTTCTTCTTGTAATGATCCTGCTAAAACTAAATCAGCATAACGTGCTGTTTCACTTAAAAAGAAGTCTATAGCTACATAGAATTCCAATTTTTCCAATGCTGAACGTACATAATTATTATTAGGTAAAGAAACTAAGGGATTAAAACAAATGGAAATAAGACCTTTAATTTCTCCTCTGTGTATAGCCTCTATAATTTCCCAAGCGCTATAACCTTTACGAGGTAAATCTTTTTCGTCTATTCCCCATATTTCTGAAACTGCTTTTCTATCTTCCGGATTTTCTATATCTCTGTTTCCCGGAAGTTGATCGCATTTATGCCCGTGTTCCCTTCCTCCTTGTCCATTACCTTGTCCTGTTATAGTACCATAACCACAATAAGGCTTGCCAATTCTTCCTGTTGCTAAAACCAAATTGATGCAACCGACTACATTATCAACTCCTTTGGAATGCTGTTCTATTCCTCTGGCATGTAATAAGAAGCTGGTCTTTGCTCTACCCCATATTTCAGCTGCCATACGAATTTTTTCTGCAGAAACACCGGTTACCTCCTCAGCCCATTCTAATGTATGATCTTGAATAGCACTTAAGGTTTCTTCTATTCCTGAGGTGTATTTTTCAATAAACTCATGGTCTACCCAATCATTATCAAACAAAATTTTAAGAATTGCTCCATATAAAGCAGAATCCGTACCCGGTCGTAAATCTAAATGTAAGTCTGCAGTTCTGGCAAATGGAGTCACTCTTGGATCAATTACAACTAATTTAGCTCCATGGTCTCTGGCTTCCCAAAGTCGATAGGTTAGTGTCGGGAATGTTTCACTAACATTAGCACCCGCTACCATGATAACTTCTGCATGTTTTAAATCTGCCCAACTATTGGAAGATCTGTCCATGCCGAATGCTTTTTTATTACCTGCACCCGCACTAACCATACAAAGCCTTCCATTGTAATCCAAATTAGCAGTTTTTAAAGCTACACGAGCAAATTTACCGATCATGTAACTTTTTTCATTGGTAAGGGAAACTCCTGAAAGCATTGCAAAAGCATTATTTCCATATTGCCCTTGTATTCTATGAATCTCTGAAATTATTTTATCAAACGCACCCTCCCAATCTATAGGCTTAAAACCTTCATTTTCAATTCTTTGCATTGGATGAAGTAACCTATCCGGATGGTTATCTTGTAAATAACGCTGAACCCCCTTGGGACAAAGTCTTCCTTCATTAAAAGGAAATTCTTTCCATGGTTCGAATCCGATTACTTTATTATCTTTAACTTTTAGCTGAATACCACATTGCATTCCGCAAAAACAACAATGTGTTTTTACAAGTTTATCTGGATCTGAATTTCCTTTGAAACCTTCTTTAGGTGTATAATTTTTATGAGGTCCAAATTGCTCTATAATTTTATCTCCATCTACCGGTAATTTAGCCATATAATTAATTTTATTTTATCTTTATAATTAATAAAGTTTGTATTTATTTTTTATCCGAAGAAACTTCCGGATTGTTCTCTAGCTTTAAAGTGGGCGATTGCAAGTGCAGATCGCTTTCCTTCTGGACTATAGTCTAAATGACTGCTACCGTCTTCTAAGGTAAAGTCAAATCCCAATTCATGGGTAATGGTCTTAAGATCATTAACATGCATTTGGGTAGCAAATTCTTCTTTGGTATGAGGACAAACCGCCATACCTCGTCTTATTCCTTCTGTTTTATATATATTGGCTCCTAATTGTGCAGGACGTTGAAATATGTGAAAAAATTTTCCGAACGGCATCCATACTAAAAACAATATAACTGTAACAGCATGAGAAACCGACATAAATTGATTGGTCTTTCCATCCAAATAGGTATAGTCGAAAACTATACCGATTCCTGTTAAAGATATCGCTATCAATAAAAGTAAAGGCAACCAATCTCCATTAAAGGTTTGTGTAGCAATTAATCCTCCATTGGTAAGTCTTCTTTTCATCATCATGATTGAACCAATAATTACTAAAATAGAACACCAAACCAATGCATGAAAAATAATAAATGCCAGGAAGGAACCTAATTGAAAATCCATTATTTTAAAACCAAACATATGGGCTTCATAAGTAGTCATTGAGCCTGATTCTAAGGTAAAATGTATCCAACCGAAGGTAAGAGGAAAGGTTATACAAAATGCTATCATACAACCGGTAGCCAACATAAAGTGTCCTATCCATCTAGTTCGGCCTCTCGGGTATATAAATTTTTGAAAAAGTATATTTTGACAAAATAATTTTAGTCCTCTTATCGCATAAGCAATAAAATGCTTACTGAAAAAAAACTGCCAAGATCGTTTCCAATACATTTTTGTGGGTGGACGTTGTAGCCAAATGGAATAACGATAAGTGACTCCAAATACACAAAATACCGCTCCAAATAAATAGGCGATTAATGCTGCATCAAAATTCTGAAGATTGCGCGAGCCTACAAAAACCAATGCAATAATTAAAAGTGTGGTAATAATTGCTTTTAATAATGCTGGTTTATTAAGAGTATTAAATAATTTAAACATAATTTTTATGATTTATTTAGCTTGGTCTTTCAGCTCCTTTCCTTTGATAATAATACCAATTGATAACAGTTGCTAAAAGTGAAAATAATAATATTCCCCAGAAAAAAGTGTTTACACTTTTCATTCCTGAAGCCTTAGTTGATTCTAGCTCCGCTCCTATAATCATTGAAAAAATAAATGGTCCATATGCCGCAATAGCTGCTGTCCAACCTATTACTCCGGCAGAATGTACTGAGTTATCTTTAAAAATTATAGGAAATTGTCTGAATGTACCTGCATTTCCCATTCCTGAGAAAAAGAATATAGTTAACATCATTGCCAAAAAGAAAGGAAATTGATCTATAGATGTAGGTGAAACTAGTCCCATAGTAATCATAACCGCAATACAACCTGCAAATCCTAATCCAGTTATCGTTGTTAAAACTGCTCCTCCTACTTTATCAGCTACAAATCCAAAGGCAACCCTGCTTGCAGAACCGATCAGCGGCCCATAAAAGGCATATTTTAGCGGATCCGGAGCTCCAGGAAAGTCTCCGTATAATGATTTAATCATTAATGGAAATGCTGCAGCAAGTCCTGAAAATGTACCGAATGTCATAAAATAAGTAATAGTACAAAACCAAGTATGTTTAATTTTGAAAATTTCTAATTGTTCTTTAAACGATGTTTTCAGAGGTATGCTTCGTAAACCGAACCAGCAAACTAAAGTCATTATAACAAGTATAGGTGCATAAATTAAAGCCGGGCTTTGTAAATAAATTGGTTTTGTAGTTACTTCATGAGTTATCGAATCAGTAGTTTTTAAAATTTCCGGAGCACCAATAATTGCTACTCCTAATAAAGCCGGAGTTAAAAATTGTACGATACTTACTCCAAAATTACCGATTCCAGCTTGAATTCCTAAAGCTGTACCTTTCAAGCGAGCCGGAAAAAACATATTAGTTGAAGGCATAAAAGATGAAAAGTCTCCACCTCCGAATCCCATGGTAAATGCTAATACCGCAAATACCCAAAATGGAGTCTGCGGATTCATTACTGCTAAAGCAATGCCTATTACAGGTATTAATTTTATTAAGGTAGAGAATGTAATTGTATGTCTTGTCCCGTAAATTGGAATTAAGAAAGTGTGGACTATACGTAAAGTTCCTGCAGCCAATCCTGGTAAAGAAGCTAGCCAGAATAGTTCTTTTTCTGTAAAGTTAAAACCTATACCCGTAAGTTTTGTTACTATACCGCTCATTAAATACCATACAATAAATGATAGTGTTAAGGATATTGTAGTTATTATTAGTGTTCTCCAAGCAACTTTCTTACCTGTAGATTCCCAAAAATTATTATCTTCAGGCTTCCATTCTTTTAGCCATGTATTCATGTTTTATTTATTTTAAGTTATAATTTTAATTTTTTATTTTTTTTCTATATCATTATAAATTTCAGGCATTTTTTCACGGTTCATCTTTAAAATGACTCTATGCATACAAATTAGACATGTTACTGAAATGATAAATATTAATATCCAAGAACTGGTCCATAATCCTGTATAATTAAGAAAATATCCAAAAATGATTGGACCAATGAAACCTCCTAATCCTCCTATTAGACCAACCATACCGCCTACAACTCCAACTTCATTAGGAAAATATTCGGGTATATGTTTATAAACGGCAGCTTTTCCTATCCCCCAAGAAATTCCTATGCAAATTACTAATACTAAATAAACCGACATATTTGCATCAAAACTGATCTTAGTAATTCCTTTTGCTAACAAATCCTTTTTATTAACATGCTGATTTTCCTTCACTACAATTTCCTGCCAAGTTTCTTTAGTTGGAAATATTCCTTTTTTCTTATCTACTCTATTTTCTTTTTCTTTAATTACATAGTCTTTATTGTCTACGGTTACGCTATTAGATGTTACTTTAGAAACAATCCCTTTTTTGTTTGATGAAATTCCTTGTCCGTCGGTATAAATATCCATTTTGGGAAACATTAATAAGAAGCTTAAGGCTACAGAGGAACCTAACACCCAATACATAACTTTTCTTGCTCCAAATTTATCCGAAAGGTATCCTCCAAATGCTCGAATTACACCTGAAGGAAGACTAAAATAAGAAGCAAACATTCCTGCCACTACTAAAGTAGTACCATATACATTCATGAAATTGGGAACTAACCATTGTGAGTAGGCTACAAAAAAACCAAAAACCAGCAAATAATATAAACCAAATCGCCAAACTCTTCCTTTTTTTAAAGGAGATAACATTTGCTTCATATTCTTGGCACTTCCTTGCGGTTTTTTATTTTTCGCAAATAATAAAAATAATATTCCTATAACCACCAAAACAGTAGCGTAGGTTATTGGAAGCATTTTCCATCCGTTATCCGGATCATTTTTAGAAAAATAATTTAAAAGAGTCGGTGCAAAAAATGTAGTTAAAGCAGCACCGGCATTTCCCATTCCAAAAATCCCCAAAGCTCTGCCTTGCCATTCTTTTGGGTACCAAACTGATGTATACCCAACCCCTATAGAAAAGCTTGTTCCCACAAATCCAAATAGGAAGCTTAGTAAGGCAAACACCCAGAATGATTTTGCCATAGGCAACAAGAATAATGGTATGGAACAAAATAAGAGTAAACCAGCAAAAACATATTTACCTCCAAATTTATCGGTCAAAATTCCAATAGGAAGCCGTAATAGTGAACCCGTTAAAACTGGAATTCCTAATAGCCAACCGCTTTCTACCACAGAAAAATTAAATATACCTTTATCGACTAAGTAAGTAACCAACACACCGTTGAGTGTCCAACAGGCAAAGCAAACAGTAAATGCTAACGTATTTAAAAAAAGTATTTTGTGAGATTGAAGTAATTTAGCGCTCATCTAATTAAGTAGTTTAATAATAGTTAATTGTTATATAAAATAGTTAATTGTTAGACTTCTAAAGTTGAATCCAAAACATATTTTTTAAAATCGTCTTTAATCCTATAAAATTTATGATGTAATGGACAAGGGTTTTCTGAAGAACAATCTTTTAAACCTAATAAGCAACGATTTATTGATTTTTCTCCATCAACTGCTATTACTATGTCTGAAATCTTTATATCTCTCAACTCCCTACTTAAAGTAAATCCACCATATTTCCCTTTCATTGATAATAATAAACCTGCTTTTACTAATTGCTGTAAAATTTTGGCTGTAAATGGGCCGGGAGTATTTAATGCTTCACTAACCTCTTTAACTTGACGTAAATTATCCACAGTACTGTTTGCACTCAGATAAATCATAATTTTAATAGCGTATTCACTTGTTTTTGAAAACATTATTTATAAACAGCAGAAATTAAACATAGTTTTATTTCTACAAATATACAATTTTAAAATTATTAAAAGACTTTTGTATCTTATTATCTTCAATATTTAAAAAGAGTATAAATAAGTAACTCATTTACAATTTTTTAACTTAATTGATTTTTTTGATTTTATTATATTTTTTTTAATATGTATATTAATTTATTTATATTTATTTTTAATTTAAAACAAAATATTTACTTTAATTTAATTTATAATTCAATAAATAACTTATTTTTATCCCATTAATATATTGACAATTTTCTATATTGTAATAAAAGATAATTTTGTCCTTTATTAAAAATTTCATACTTTTGACAATAAGTAAAAATCAAAAAATTGTTTTCAAAAAGCTGCGAATATGCTATTAGAGCTACCATATTTATTGGTTCTCAATCTTTCAAGGGTAATAAGCCGGGATTAAAAGATATATCCGGAGAAATTAATTCTCCGGAGGCATTTACCGCTAAAATATTACAATTACTGGTTAAACACCGTATAATTAATTCGCATAAAGGACCTACTGGAGGTTTCAGTATACATACTGACACTTTTTCAAAGATAAAATTATACGATATAGTGTTGGCTATTGATGGTGATTCTATTTTTAAGGGATGTGCATTGGGATTACCTGAATGCTCGGAAAATCATCCTTGCCCTGCACATTATAAATTTAGGGCTATTCGAAATCAATTTCAGGATACGCTTAGATCTATTAGTATTGAAGATATGATTAAGGATGTGATTTCCGGATTAACTTTTTTAAAAATATAAATTAATATAGATATGAATAATAATTGGAATGTAACTATCGGCGAGATTGTAGCTGATAATTATAGAACTGCTTCAGTTTTTTCTAAATATGGTATCGATTTTTGTTGTAAGGGGGATAGAACTCTAGAACAAGCTTGTGATAAAAAATCAATTAATATACAGGAATTGACCAATAAATTAAATGAAGCTGTTACTGTTCAAGATGAAAACATAAATTTTAAATCTTGGCCGCTTGATTTATTGGCTGATTATATTGAAAAAATTCATCACAGCTATATCCGTGAAAAAAGTCCTTCTCTTTTAAAATTTTTAAATAAAGTGCAAAAAGTACATGGATTTAGACATCCCGAATTAGTAGAGGTTTATAATTTATTTTCTGAGTCTGTTACCATGTTGGAAGCTCATCTACTAAAGGAAGAAAGGATTTTATTTCCATTTATTCGTCAAATGAACGCAGCAAAAAATAATAATTTACCCTTTGAAACCTCACATTTTGGCACCGTCGAAAATCCCATTGAGATGATGAAACACGATCATGATATTGAAGGAGAAAGATTTAAAAGAATATCCGAATTAACACAAAACTATACTCCTCCGATGGAAGCTTGTAATACTTATCGTGTATCATTTGCTATGTTGGATGAATTTGAGCAAAATTTACATAAACATATTCATTTGGAAAATAATATTTTATTTCCGAGAGCTATAAAAATGGAATCCTCCATGAAATAAGGCAATAGAATGATTAAAAAGTGGACAGCTGTAAGCTTTTTAAATTTATTTATTGCAGGAACTCTGGGATTTATACTTAGGATATTTCAATATTATTCTATAAGTTTTCCGTATGGCAATTTTTTGCATACTCATTCTCATATTGCCATACTAGGATGGTTATATCAAATATTTTATATCTTAATTTATCTGTATTTTATTCCTAAAAATAAAAAAAATAAATCCTCTTATTCTATCTTATTTTGGATTACTCAATTGACTATTGTAGGCATGTTTTTAAGTTTTCCAGTTCAGGGTTATGGTTTATTTTCAATTTTATTTTCAAGCTTACATATTCTTTGTTCCTATTACTTTTGTTATATAACTTTCAAAAATTTAGTTAATCTTAAAGATATAAGCAACATTTTTCTTAAATCCGCTTTAATTTGTATGCTTATATCTTCCTTGGGGATTTGGGGATTAGGCATAATTATGGGAACATTAGGTAAAAGTTCTGTATTATATTCAATATGCATACAATTCTATCTTCACTTCCAAATCAACGGTTGGTTTTTATTGGGATCTTTGGCTTTATTACTACGATTAATTTATTTAAATTCATACCTTATTCCGCCCAAAATTGCTAACTGTTTTTATGTTTCGGTGTTAGCAGGGATACTATTACTATTCGGTTTACCTCTTAGCTGGTTTATTCATTCCTTTTATATCTATTTTTCTTATTGTATAGGAATTCTCTGTAATATAACAGCATTAATTGTATTTTTAAAATTTATTCAACCCTATTTACTAAAAAGTATAAAATCAAATTATTTTATCTTATATATTTTATACATTTGTTTTATTCTATCCTTTATATTAAAAAATTTTTTTCAATTATTTCTTTTCGATCCGAAAATAGCTCAATTATCTCACGAGATAAAAAACTTACGTTTAGGATTTATTCATTTAGAAGTTTTAGGCATGTATACTACTTTATCATTTGCTTTGCTTATGTTACAAAATCAATGGATCGATAGCAAAAATAAACTAATAGAGATAGGAACTCTTCTTTTTTTAATTTTCTATTTTATTTCAGAAACTTTATTATTTTTACAAGGCTTTTTCATTTATTTAGGAAAAGAATTAATCCCTAATTATTTCTGTATTTTATCTTGGAGTAGTCTGTTGTTTCCTCTGAGTTCTTCCATGTATTTGCTTTATCTATACCAACGCTTACTATGTAAAAAATAAAAAGAGCCTTAAGTTAATTTTAAATCTCACAAAGGGATAAAAAAGAATGGAGAAAATACAAAAAGTATGTTTAGCTTAAAATGGTAGCTACCATTTTTCTATTTCCTCCCCTATTTCTAAATTCACATAGATATATGCCCTGCCATATTCCTAAATTAAGCTTTCCATTAGTTATAGGTATGGATAAATTCATTCCTGCAATTATGGATTTAGCATGAGACGGCATATCGTCTTCACCTTCATAAATATGAGTATAATAGGGTTCTCCTTCTTGAACTACATGATTAAAAATGTTTTCTAAATCGAATCTAACCTCCGGATCGGTATTTTCATTAATAGTTAATCCTGCCGAGGTATGCTTAATGAAAAGATGCAGTATTCCGGTTGAAGGTAAAGAGGGTAACTTACTGATAATTTCATCAGTAATTAAATGAAAACCTCTATTTCGTTCTTTAAGAACAAATTCTATCTGAGATACCATTTTTTTAATGTATTTATAAATTAACCTATTTAATGTTCAATATATTTTTCATATTTATCAAATATAATCTTAAACCATTCTGTATAATGATTAGGATATAGGTCCATATCTTTTTTTAAATCAATAAGATTTATCCATTTTATAGATTCCACTTCTAATGGATTTATAACTATTTCCCCATCGTATTGCCCTATGAAAACATGATCATATTCGTGTTCAACCAGTCCGTCCCCAACCTCTGCTTTATAAATAAAATCGAACTTTTTATACAATTCACAATCAAAACCTAATTCCTCATTAAGTCTTCGATGGGCTCCTTCTAAATAACTCTCACCAACTCTTGGATGGCTGCAACAGGCATTAGTCCATTTCAATGATGAATGATATTTTATTTTAGCCCTTTGTTGTATTAAAAGTTCCTTTTTTTTGTTAAAAATAAAAATTGAAAATGCTCGATGCAATAAACCTTTTTCATGAGCTTCTTGCTTTTCCATTTCTCCTAATACCTCATCATTCTCATTTACTAAAATTACATATTCTGTCATCTTTTTAAAAAATTCTTCTATCTATAACGAAATCCTTGTGGATTTATAAAGTTTTCTAAATTATATCCTAAACCTACTAACAATCCATCTCCTCCTTTCTTGAAAACATCTGTTATTCCAAAATTATATCCGAAAGTAAAATTTAGTCTACCCAAATCTGCTTGCAAAAAAGGAGTAACAGAAAGACCTCCGCTAACATGCGAATCTTTTGCGGTCCTATAGCTCACACCTAATGCAAAAGCATTAAGATCATCCTTATATGTTGCTTTCAAATTTAAATCTATCATCCTTTCCGAATTTGTATTTAAACTCATCATAAGTGAGGGATCTAAAAAAAAAGAATCAGCTAATTCCCAATTGTAGCCTAAATTCAGGTAATACCAAGAGGGCGATGGCTCTATTGAATTTACAACCGGTTTGTTTTCCCCCAGAGGTATATCTTGCACAGACACACCTGCAAAAAAGCCTTCATAAGCAACTGACATTCCTAAATTCAAATAGGGCAAAAATACGGATTTATCTCCATATAAAATAGGATCATTAGCATCCTCCGGTCTCAATTTGGAATATTCAAAAGATTGAGAAAAAAAACTGAATGACGTACCGAATGAAAACTGACTTTCCGATCTATTTTCTTCATCTGTTAAGGGAATATGATAAGCTCCCGATATATTTACCCCCGTAAGGGTTATAGGTCCATTTTCATCCCTGAAAAAGTAAGCTCCTAATCCTACCCTGTCAAAAGCATTAAAATGAGTGCTTATAGTTTGCGTATTTGGACTTTCATTAAAATTACTAAATTGATGATGATACGTTGCTTTTAAAACAATATCATCGGTAGATCCTGTATAGGACGGATTAATCAATACTTTATCCGATAATAGGTATTGCTGATCAAATGGAATACTTTGTTGCCCGTATAATTTTGCATGGGTCAGAAAAAAAATTAGTATTAAAAATGAAAAAAGTCGAGATGATCTCATTAGGATTTATTAAATTAGAATCTAAATACATTAATATATATGGTACAAACTTAATAAAAAGAAATATTTTAAGTATTACTAATGTTTTTAATTTTTTATTATCAATTTTTATCAATTTTTATCATTTACTTATCTAATAATATTTTTTCTAATGCTTTATTTACTTTTTTAGGTAATTCTAAAACTAAAAGATGAGATCCTTTTTCTACTATTTCAAGACCTTGATTTTTAGTATTCAAATAGCTATTATGAATCTTTTTAAATGGAAAAACAATATCTTTAGTACCATGTACTTGGTAAATTTTCTCACATTCCTTTTCAGGCAACCAATTTATGATTTGCTCAATAGACCATTTAAAGTAATCTGAATCTAAATCAACCATAAACTCATCTAATTTGATTTGATTCCTTTTTTGATTATTGGAAGGTTTTATATTGAAATAAACAGACCTTATAAATGCATAAGACAGCATTTTTTTACCGGTAAAAAATTTCATGGGAAACCATGTTGCAAATTTCATTTTCTTTAAAATTTTAAACAATCCGGGTATTTGAATACTATCTTTCATACTAGCGATAAGTATGGTTTTTTCAGGTTTCATAAATTTATTCATTTCTTGAGCTATCACACCTCCAAATGAATAGCCAACTAATATAAAAGGTTCAGATTGATCTATGTTTTCGGCCATCTTTTGTACATAAGTACATAAGGAATCATTTTTTTCAGGAAGATGCCATTCTATATAAACTTTTTCAAATCCTTTAGGGAGCACAATAAATTTGAAGCAATTACATTTTGCTCCTAATCCCGGAATAAAATATACTTTCATTGTTCTATTTATTTTGTTGTTAAGTAATTATAAATGTAAACTTTATTATTTTTAACATTTGCTTAAATATACTTACATGTTATAATTTACCTATATATTTGTAAATATTTTCATACGAATGAATTCAAAGATAAAGTTACATAGAAATTTAATTATAGGCTTACATAAAGCTTTAGAAGAAAGTTTTTTTGAACCAAATAAATATGCAGATAAAGTTCTGGAAAGAACTTTAAAATTCAATAAAAAATGGGGCAGTAAAGACCGAGGCTTTGTTTCTGAATCATTTTATGAAATTATTCGCTGGAAAAACCAGTTGGAATTTTTTGCGAATCGGAAGCTTTCTCCCGAATCAATTAATGTATTAATTGCAACTTATTTACTTCGTAATAAAATTGAGCTTCAACCTTTTCCCGAATTTGAAAAAGTATATATAAAAAAAATTAAGGATCGTTTTAAACTTCCTTTTCCTACCCTTGCCATTAAATATTCTATTCCTGAATGGATGCAAATGGTATTGGAATCTGAACTGGGCGACGAGTGGAGTCATGAAATGAAAGCTTTAAATACCCCGGCGCAGACCATTATTCGGGCTAATTCTCTTAAGATAACTGCTGAAGAACTTAAAGAAGTTTTAATGGTAGAAAATATAATCGTTAATTTTATTAAAGGCTATAAAAATGCTCTTATTATGGAAGAGAAGAAAAATATTTTCAAAACTCAAGCTTTTAAAGACGGTTTATTTGAAATACAAGATGCTTCTTCGCAAAGAGTGGGAGAATTTGCAGATGTAAAGCCGGGAATGAGAGTTATTGATTCTTGTGCCGGAGCCGGTGGAAAAACTTTACATCTTGCTGCTTTAATGGAAAACAAGGGACTAATCATTGCTATGGACATTCATGAATGGAAACTGCAGACACTTAAGCAAAGAGCTCGAAGAAATGGGGCTTATAATATACAGACTAAAGTGATTGAAGATTCTAAAACTTTAAAAAGGCTGGAAAACAGCGCAGATAGAGTATTAATAGATGCACCCTGTTCCGGTTTAGGTGTGCTAAGACGTAATCCCGATGCTAAATGGAAATTAAATGAAGAATTTATTAACCGCGTTAAGGAAGAACAAAGACAAATATTGCAAAATCACTCTAAGCTTGTAAGGAAAGATGGAATCTTAGTTTATGCTACCTGTTCTATTTTACCTTCTGAAAATACTTTACAAGTTGAAAAATTTTTGAATGAAAACTCCAATTATCAACTGATTGAGGAGAAAAAATTAATGCCTTCAGTATGTGGTTTTGATGGATTTTATATGGCTAAACTTTTACGAACGAACTAAAATATTAAATTTTAGTTTTTAAGATGTTTATGATATGAATGACTTGAATCTTTAAATTTTCATAATCAGAATCATTATTAATAAGAAATGTGGATAGTTCAACAATTTTTTTCTGAGGCCATTGATGTTGAAGTCGTTCTTTAATTTCAGATTCGGATAAATGATCTCTGGATATGATTCTTTGCATTCGTACGGAATCAGGAGAAGTAACTGCTATAGTATAATCGCAATCTTGGTAAGCCCCACTTTCAAATAAAATGGCAGCTTCTTTGATACCCAAAACAGTATTTTGTTTACTTTTCCATAATTCAAAGTCTTTTCGTAAAGCTGTATGCACTAAAAAATTTTGCTTTTTTAAAAGATCTTTATTAGAAAAGATCTTTTTTGCTACAAATTTTCTATTTAAAGTTTCTCCCTCATAGGCTTCCTTTCCTAATAGTGAAATTATCTTCATTTTGAGGTCATTATTTTCAACCATTAACTCCTTAGCTCTAGTATCGGAATTATATACCGGAAACCCGAAGTTTTCAAATAACTTCGCTACCGTTGATTTTCCTACACCCATCCCTCCTGTTAATCCAACTATTTTCATTACGTTTTCAAATAATATAATACACCATGACATAATGAGAAATGCTTCCACCTAATACAAATAAATGCCATATAAAATGAGCATAAGGTATTTTATTCTTTGCATAAAATATAGTTCCTAAAGTATAAAATATTCCTCCCAGAACTAAAAACAATAAAGATTCAGAAGTCATTGTATTAGCTATATTCTTTAGGTCGAACACCAAAAGCCAACCCATAACCAAATATAGGAGTAAAGATAATTTATCAACCTTACCGGTCAAAAAAATTTTCATAAAAATACCTAAGGCCGCTATAATCCAAACAATAGTGAAAAGAGTCCACCCCGAACTTTTTTCCAAGACAATCAGGCAAATCGGCGTATACGTACCTGCAATCAGCAAAAAAATACTCATGTGATCTAAAACACGCGCCTTTTTCTTCAAGTTTTCATCTACAAAAAAATGATAAACGGTTGAAGAGGTATATAATATAATAAGTGAAATTCCAAAAGTCCAAATACTTATGGTGCTGTATATACTACTATTCCTATTTTTGATTAATAAAAGTATAAGTCCGACGACCCCAAACACGATTCCCATTCCATGGGATATAGTATTTAGTAATTCCTGTTTGTCTCTTACTGTTTTAGCCATTCCCTATTCCTTTTAGCAAATTTACTAATTATATTTATCTGAAATTTATTTTTTTCATTTTTGAAATTTTTTTATATCTAAAAGCTTCATTTATAAATAAGATTATTAGATTTTTTATAAGTATTTTTGCAATCACTAAAAAACTATATTATAACATGTCATCAAAAGAGAAAAGAGTTTTAATTATTTATTCTTCTACCGATGGGCATACCATTAAAATTTCTAAATACATAGCAAATATTTTAAAAGCTTCGGTAGATATAGTATCAATTAATGATCCGATTCCATCTCTTTCTAACTATGATGGTGTAATTATCGGGGCCAGTATTCGTTATGGATTCCATAGAAATAAAGTAAAAAAATATATTAATACTCATTATAAAGAATTGAATTCAATCCCTAATGCTTTTTTTTCAATAAGCTTAATAGCCAGAAATGAGGAAAGAAGATATGTAGATAATAACCCCTATGCTAAAAAATTTTTAGATAAAATTCAATGGGAACCCAAAAATATAGGTCTTTTTGGGGGCTTATTAAATTATCCTGCCTATTCCATTTTTGATAAGCTCATGATTAAGCTAAT
Source organism: Apibacter mensalis (assembly GCF_001418685.1). Lineage (GTDB taxonomy): Bacteria > Bacteroidota > Bacteroidia > Flavobacteriales > Weeksellaceae > Apibacter > Apibacter mensalis. The sequence goes on along the minus strand of NZ_LIVM01000015.1, from coordinate 10,467 downwards.
TATGACGATTACCAAAGGACCTACAAACACTAAAACTATAATTGAATATACAGACTGGAAACAGGTTAAAACTTTTGCTGCTGAGTTCAATTCACAAATTGATAGTAGGGGAAGATCATAATTTATAAAATATAACTTATTTTTGTAAGTGAAAAACCTTGAAAATACAATTTTAAATAATGGCAAAAGTAAAAATCGGATTGGTACAATCCAGCTGTTCCCACCATATTGAGCATAATATAGAAAAAGCAATTGAGGGGATTAAAAAAGCAGCTTCTAATGGTGCTCAAATAGTTTGTCTACAAGAATTGTTTACATCCTTATATTTTTGTGATGTAGAAAATTACGATAATTTTAAAATAGCAGAAACCATACCTGGACCAACAACTGACAGATTAGGGAAAATAGCTGCTGAACTTAATGTAGTTATTGTCGCTTCTCTTTTTGAGAAAAGAGCAAAAGGATTATATCATAATACTACCGCTATTATTGATGCAGATGGTCAATATCTTGGAAAATACCGTAAAATGCATATTCCTGATGATCCGGCATACTATGAAAAATTTTATTTTACTCCGGGCGATTTAGGTTATAAGGTTTTTCAAACCAAGTATGCTAAAATTGGAGTTTTGATTTGTTGGGATCAATGGTATCCGGAAGCTTCTCGTATTACGGCTTTATTGGGTGCTGAAATATTATTTTATCCAACAGCTATCGGTTGGGCTTCAACTCAGGATGAAGACACTAATAGTGAGCAATACAATGCTTGGCAAACCATACAAAGAAGCCATGCCATTGCCAATGGAGTTCATACAGTAAGTGTAAATCGAGTGGGGTACGAACAGGACGGTAAGATGAAATTTTGGGGAGGTTCTTTTGTATCTAATCCGTTTGGCACTGTATTACAACAAGCCTCTCATGAAAATGAGGAAGTGCTGGTAGTGGAAATTGAAACCGATAAATCAGACAGTTACCGAGTACATTGGCCTTTTTTAAGAGATCGCCGCATAGATTCCTACTCTCCCATTACTAAACGTTTTATTGATGAAGATTAATTTATAGAATAAATAGTCTGAATTTTGGAAATAACAAAAATACCTTTAGGAGACGATCTGGTAAATTTTATACTCTTAGGAGCTTTATTATTATTGATTATTTCAAGATTTTTATTAATTCCTAAAGATGAACCCATTTTCCGTTTTAATTCCGTACCTACAGAAAATGAAAATTTTACTCTGTATGTAGCCATATGCAGTTTTGTTTACACTATTATCTTGTCATTAACGCTTCTTCCATTTTTTACGGTAATAATTCCCTTTTACAATACGGAAATATTTAAATTGATCTCGCTATTTATTATCTTAACCATATATCAAGTATCTTCATATACCTTAGGAAATGGCTTTCTTTTGATATTGGGAAAAAACAAAGAATATCAGATTAATTATAATAATCGATTTATCTTTTTGTTTATTAAATTATTTACAACAATAGCACTTTGTTTTACCATATATTATACCAATATATCGACTCAATATGCACCTTATATCGTTGTGGGAACTCTATCACTTTTGCTCATTGCAGAGTGGATTTGGCTGATGTTCTTCATTAAAAATCAAATAAAGCTTCCTGGTTATTATGAATTTTTGTACCTTTGCGCTTTCGAAATCTTACCGGCACTATATGTATTAAAATTAGTGTTTTTAGGAGATAAATTTTAATTTATTATGAAAATAAAATCCGTTTTAATCTCTCTATCTAGGCCTGCTGGCGATAGTTCACCATATTTTGACATTGAAAAGAAACATAAAATAAAAATTGACTTTTGTCCTTTTATTCATGTACAAGGCGCTGATGCAAAAGATGTAAGATTACAAAAAATTGATTTTTCTAATTTTACCGCAATCATATTTACAAGTCGTAATGCTATCGATCATTTTTTTAGATTAGCAGATGAAATGCGTTTTACCGTTCCCGATTCAATGAAATATGTTTGTCAATCAGAAGCTATTGCATTATATCTTCAAAGATATATTGTTTATAGAAAGAGAAAAATCTATTTTGGAGAGAAAGGAGCGGAAGACATGATTCCTCTTTTAAAGAAGAACCAGAATGAAAAGTACCTTTTACCTAGTTCTGATGTTCTTAACCAAGACATTCCTGATGCATTAGATAAGTCAGGTGTAGACTATACCAGAGCTATACTTTTCCGCACTGTTAGTAGTGACGTGGCTTCTCAAATTAAAGACATTAAAGAATACGATGTTTTAGTATTTTTCAGCCCTTCAGGTATCAAATCCTTATTTGATAATTATAAAGATTTTAAGCAAGATTCCATTAGTATCGGAATATTTGGTCATTCTACCAAACAAGCTGCTGAAGAAGCCGGATTAACCGTTAACTTTTTTGCACCGACTAAAGAAAGCCCATCTATGGCAAAAGCTTTAGATGATTTTTTACAATAAATTTTTTAAAAATATGTTAAGCTCAAATTTGAAATTAAATTTGAGCTTCTTTTTATAAAAAATTTATTAAACATTTGAGTTCTTCTTTATATTTAAACGTTACTTTTATTTTGCCCTCAAATTAAAATATTTCTAATACAGATTTTCTACCGTGATTTACCTAATAAAATTGATTTTCAACATTGCTTATTCTCCTACCTTTTTACCATTTGATTTTTTAAGTTGATTCTATCCTAACTTATAATTTATTATTATTATCATCACCCGTGAACAAAAGCTAGTATTTATAAATCCTCGTTAAATTAAGTAAAATAGTTCAACATTTATTCGGGTTATAATATCTTTGCAATGATTTCAATATGTCAGGACTTTATATCCATATTCCTTTTTGCGTAAAAAAATGCAATTATTGTAATTTTCATTTTTCAACTCAATTCAACTATAAACCACAGTTAGTACATGCTATAGGTAAAGAATTAATTTTGAGAAAAAATGAATTACTTACTCCAATTAAGACTATATATTTTGGAGGGGGTACACCCTCAATACTAAACTTTAAAGAATTAGAATACTTATTTCATATTATTAATGAACATTATGATACTTCTGAAACTTCAGAAGTTACCTTTGAGGCAAATCCAGACGATTTATCAATAGAGTATCTTCAATTCCTTAAAAATCAAACACCTGTTAACCGACTTAGCATAGGCGTTCAATCATTTATAGACGACGATATAAAATTTATGAACCGAAAACACAATGCTGATGAAGCAATACAATGCATTAAATCAGCTAAAGATATCGGTTTTGATAACATTACGATTGATTTGATTTATGGAGCACAAACTACGACTTATGAAAGATGGTTATACACTCTTGAAAAGGCTATATCTTTAGATATACCGCATATCTCATCGTATGCTCTAACCGTTGAACCTAAAACAGTTTTCGAAGCTCAGATAAGAAAAAAAATAATATCTCCCATCGATGAGGAAAAGCAAGCGAATCAATTTGAAATGCTTAGAAAAAAATTAATCGAGCATGACTATATCCAATATGAGTTTTCTAATTTTGGTAAAGTAAACTTTTTTTCACAACACAATACTTCTTACTGGAAAAATAAACCTTATTTGGGCATTGGCCCTTCCGCCCATTCCTATAATGGAAAAGATAAAAGAAGTTGGAATATTTCCCATAATATAAAATATTTAAAAGCATTAGAGAAGAATATGAGAAATTACGAAGAAGAAGTAATTAGTGAAAAAGATCGTTTCAATGAAAAAATCATGCTGGGACTTCGCACCATTTGGGGTATCAACATAGAAGAATTAAGGAATGAATTTTCATACTCTTTAATGAAACATTTTTATAATGAATTAAAATTGTTAGAGGAAACCAATAAGGTACGGGTATCTCATCAAATGGTAACGATTCATCCAGATTCTTTATTTTTTACAGACGGAATAATTGCTCAATTTTTTTTCATTGATTAATTATTAATAAACACTTATTTTTGCATCAATGAAAAAAGAAGATCGTCCAATTGGTATTTTTGACTCCGGAATGGGAGGGCTTACTATAGCTAAGGAAATAAAACGATTATTACCTTATGAAAGTATAATTTATTTTGGAGACTCAAAACATTTGCCTTATGGAGATAAATCTAAAGAAGTGATAACCGAATATTCGGTAAAAATTACCAATTTCTTACTTGAAAATAACTGCAAAGCTATTGTAATTGCATGCAACACTGCTACAGCCAATTCTTTAAAAGAAGTGATCGCTTTAGCCAATAAATATAATGTTCCTGTATATGATGTCATTTCACCGGTGGCAGAAAAAGTGGCTTTTACTTTCAATCAAAATGTTGGAGTTTTAGCTACTAAGTCTACCATATCTTCACATATTTACAAAAAAAGAATTCAAAAGCTAAACCCACATATAAATGTTCACGAATTAGCGACGCCCCTACTTGTTCCCGTTATTGAGGAAGGTTTTAATAATCATGAAATTTCATCCCTTGTTCTTAAAACTTACTTAACGAACAAAAAACTTCAAAATATTGATTCTTTAATCTTAGGATGTACTCATTATCCCTTAATCATCAACGAAGTAAAAAATTTCTATTTAAATAAAATACAGGTTATTGATTCTCCTCTTATAGTTGCCAATTATATAAAACAAGACTTTGAGAATAAAAAATTGAATTCATCGTCTGAAAGTCCATTTTATGAATTTTACGTATCCGATTTAACCCCTACTTTTTCCAAAATGGCAAAAAAATTTTTTGGAACTTGTATATATCTAAAAGTGGTAGATATTTTTAACACAATTTGAAATTGATGCATTTTAAAAATGAATCATTATAATCCATATATAAAATAGCTTCTTTTACTCTAAAAATAAATACATAACAGAAAAATCTAAAAAAAATTCGTAAATTGCATTATAATTTTTAAACATACTATGTTTTCATTGAGTAATATTTAATTTATGGATTTAATACGACTGCATATTAGGGGTATTTCTTATAGCCAAACTCAAACCAGTGCTTATGCTCTTATCTTAGAAGAGGACTTTGGTAAAAGGAAAATTCCTGTAATTATAGGGAGTTTTGAAGCTCAATCCATTGCTTTAGCTTTAGAAAAAGATATTACTCCTCCGAGACCTATTACTCATGATTTATTTACTACCTTTGCAAAAAGTTTTCATATTACAGTTAAAGCTGTTTTTATATATAAATTAAAAGACGGAGTTTTTTATTCCAATATTTTGTTTCAGAATAAGGATACTGATGAAGAAATAGAGATAGATTCTCGTACTTCAGACGCCATTGCTTTAGCTGTGCGTTTTGAAGCTCCTGTATATGCTACTAGAGAAATTATGGAGAAAGCCGGAATTTATATGGAAATGAAAGAAGATGAATTACCCAATGAATCAATATTCGAAAGAGCGTTGGATACCATTGAAAATCAATTGAATATTAATGATATTGAAGATTCCTTTTCCCATCTAACCGATTCAGAGATTAATGATTTAATTTCAAAAGCATTAGAAAATGAAGATTATGAAACTGCAGCGAAATTAAGAGATGAATTAGTAAAACGAAAATAAACTATCTTACTACTTTTAAAGTTATTTTTAACATTTTATATAATTTACAATCATTTAATTGATTATCATTTATAAATTTAGACTTTTTAAACTAAATTTATAATCCTCTTTAACATGTAAAGAAACATTAATTTTTTAATGTAATGAATTTTGGAACGCAAGTTTCCAATGATAGCTAATGCCTAAACTTATTTTTATTATATACTATAATGTAACTTTTTGAATAAAGAAAGCTTGCCGTCAATATACATTTATTATAGTACAACTATATTTTTAATATATGAAATTTCAAGTAGTTTCTCAATTTAAGCCTACGGGCGATCAGCCCCAAGCTATAGAATCACTTTCCGAAGGAATTTTAAAAAATGAAAAGTATCAAACCTTATTAGGTGTAACCGGTTCCGGTAAAACTTTTACTATTGCCAATGTTGTAGAAAAAATTCAACGTCCAACTATTATCCTGGCACACAATAAAACATTGGCTGCTCAACTATATATGGAGTTTAAAGAATTTTTCCCTAATAATGCGGTGGAATATTTTGTTTCTTATTATGATTACTATCAGCCCGAGGCATTTATGCCTACAACCAATACATATATAGAGAAAGATTTGTCAATTAATGAAAATCTTGAAAAATTACGTTTAAGCGCAACTTCTGCTCTGCTTTCCGGAAGAAGAGACGTGTTGGTGGTTTCATCTGTTTCTTGTTTATATGGTATTGGAAATCCGGTAGAATTTAAAAGTAACATGATATCGTTAAAAGTGGGACAGACTATTTCTAAAACCAAATTATTGCAATCTTTGGTAAATGCCTTATATTCACGCTCTGAAATCAATTTTGGTCGAGGAAATTTTAGAGTAAAAGGTGATGTGGTTGATATTTTTCCTGCTTATTCGGATACAGGAATACGGATTCAATTTTTCGGTAATGAGATTGAACGTATTGAAAATGTAGATTACGTTTCCAATAATGTTATCGATTCCATTGAAAGTATAAATATATATCCGGCCAACTTATTTGTGACTTCTCCGGATACGTTGAATAATGCTATACGCAACATTCAGATAGATTTGGGTAAGCAAGTCGATTATTACAATGAAATAGGTAAAAATCTGGAAGCCCACCGTTTAAAAGAACGAACCGAATTTGATCTTGAAATGATTAAAGAATTGGGGTATTGCTCCGGAATAGAGAATTATTCTCGATATCTCGACGGTCGTCTTCCCGGAACCAGACCTTTCTGTTTATTGGACTATTTTCCGGAAGATTACTTAATGGTAATCGATGAAAGTCACGTTACATTACCTCAGGTTCATGCCATGTACGGAGGAGATCGAAGCAGAAAGGAAACGCTAGTGGAGCACGGATTCAGACTTCCTGCCGCATTAGACAATCGTCCGCTTAAATTTGAGGAATTTGAAAAGATGCAAAACCAGGTAATTTATGTAAGTGCAACACCTGCTGATTATGAATTACAAAAAAGTGAGGGGGTATACATAGAACAAATTATTCGGCCGACCGGATTGCTGGATCCTACAATTGAAGTAAGACCTTCCTTGAATCAGATAGATGACCTGATGGCTGAAATACAAAAAAGAATTGAAGATGATGAAAGAGTGCTGGTAACTACATTAACCAAACGCATGGCCGAAGAGTTAACCAAATATCTTACCAAATTCGGAATAAGAACCCGATTTATCCATTCGGATATTGATACGCTGGAACGTGTAGAAATTATGCAGGATTTGCGAATTGGCAAATTTGATGTTTTGGTGGGGGTTAATTTATTGCGTGAAGGATTAGACCTACCTGAAGTTTCTTTAGTGGCAGTTTTAGATGCCGATAAAGAAGGCTTTTTACGTTCGCACCGCTCATTGACCCAGACAGCAGGTAGAGCAGCCCGAAATATTCATGGTAAAGTTATTATGTATGCGGATAAAATGACGGATAGTATGAAAAAAACTATTGATGAAACTGCCAGAAGAAGGGAAATTCAGAATCAATATAATTTAGAACATCATATTTCTCCTCAACCATTAAAGAAAAAAATTACTAATATTTCTATCAATAATTTGGAAACTGAAGCTAAATCTTATGTTCCCCAACATGAAATTAAAAAGGTTGCTGAAGATGATCCACAGTATAAATCTAAAGATTTAGAAAAAATCATTTCTAAAAAGCAAAAAGAAATGGAAAAAGCTGCTAAAAACTTAGATTTTCTAACGGCTGCTAAGATTCGTGACGACATACAAGCCTTAAAGGATCAAATGAAAATATCCAAATAATTATTTTACTATATAAATCACAAAAATTTAATTAGTAAAGAAACTCATCAACAATAGATTATATACTTACATTCCTATCTTTTATAAATTGAAATACTTGTAAATTACTAATGTACTTACAATAAATAAAAGCCCAAACCCCGCAAGTAGCGGGGTTTAATATCTATAATTAAACTTTATTGTAATTTATTATTTCCCCTGTAAACACTTAGCTATCTTCTCCTCACGATTTCCTTCATCATCCATTGAGCAATTATATTTATTCTTAATTGATGCCAAAGTTGTTTTCTCGTATATATTTCCATTTTTAATATAGTACACTAGTCTTTGTGGATGACTATCTCCAGGGAATTTTGGTGACATATCTATAGCTTGAATTTTAGCTGATGCGTATAATTTTTCAGGTACAATTTCCTTACATATCTGAACATCATTTTCTATTAGAACAGGTCTATAAACTACCGTTTGAATTTTTTTTGAAAACATTTTTTTTCTAATTTCAAATTCTATTTTTTCTATCTCATCTATACTTATTTTTTCACTTTTTTTTCTTTTAGAATTATTAGGCACAAACAAAATCTCCTTCATATAATTTTTATTTTTAATACCAAATCCTACCCCATTTAAGCCTAGTCTAGCCCTATCATCATTGATTGTAGCTTTACCTTCCTTAACTTCACCATTTTTTAAATACACTTTTGCCGGACTGTAAACTTTATTATATTGTCCATAAGAAAGTATACTTAACGTTACTGTTAATACTAATAAAATCTTTTTCATAATGTTTTGTTTTTTATTTATAAATTTTATATTGAAATCACCTTACAAGGATATGAATTTAAATGAATTTATATTTTACTTATCGTGAAACTATTAATGTATTTTGTTGTGTCTTGATAATATATAAGTTAGCATAGAATAAGATAAGCTACCTTAAAAAAAATTAAATCACTTTTTTTTAAATTTATCCTTTTTAATTATTTCAGATTTATCTATACTCTTTAATTTGTAAAATTGTTTAGAAAAAATTTAAATTGTTTCGGGAGTAAATGAAAGTAGAAGTATATTTAAATTTATACATTATTTTATTACATGGAGAATTATAGTTCATACAGCAAATTTTTTAAGTTAAAGTACAAATATACAATTTTCCTAGATAAAATTTATATTGATTAGAAAAAAATTAACTCATAAATTATTAATACCTTTAATAATTTAATGTTATTTATTTAATTTAAATACTAGTAATATAATTCCTCTCGCGAGACAGCCCGCCTTGTTCGATAATAAACTTCGCATGCTTTTTCTCTCGCTCCGAAATCCAATTGGTCATAATGATAAAAGTACTTTTTTTTGATATAAAATATTTTTTTATCTTTTTGTTTAAAGATTTTTTCTTTTTTTTAGGAAATTAATTTCTAGTAAAAACCCCGCTAGTTGCGGGGTTTTGTTTTATTTAGGTTTTGCCCATTCGGGGCGTTCTTTCCAACCGCCCGGGGGGGCTTGCTTTATGCTATCCGGTACAGGGATATCTTGAAATATATCTGATACATTATTATCCTCCAATGAAAATTGAACTAAATACCGATGTCCTTTTTTAGGTCTTTTGTCACTATTATAAATACTACTTTTAGAGTATTCTTTACCATTTACGGTATATTCATAGCTTACTTTTTTATGGTTTACTATAGGCCAGTAGATCCGATCTATATATCCGATCGTGTAATTGCCATATTTAAGTGGGCTAACTTTAATATGATTATATATTAAAACTCCAATAAAAGGTATTATAATAAATAAATAATTCCATTTTGATTCCTTTTCAACTAAATAATAGCGTAAAGTTTTTAAAAACTTATTCATTAGTGTATCTTTCTTAATCCAATTTATTTTGTATTACATTTACTCCATAATCTGGGGCATTCATAAGTACTGTTGCGGCTTTGCTTCCTGTTGTTTGGCCAAAGCGGACGCTGGTTTGCATATAAGTGCCGATTACGGTTCCTTTAAAAAATCGTGAACCACTGATTCCTGTAGCTGCCGCTCCCCCTATTACGCCTAAGGTTGCCTGAGTCACAAAATCTCCTTCACTCATTGTTCCATTGAATATTGTTTTAATAGGGTTTCCAACAGTTATTTGTGTTGTTGCAGATAGCAGTGCATTGCCTACATAATTCATTCCAAAGCCTGCTAATCCACTTTGGGTTAAGTTGACGTCTCCTATAGCTTTGGCTAAATCTCCGCCATTGGTAGTTAAGTTTGCCGCTGTTTGTACGGCTACATCTGTTCCCACTCTACCCAAAACGGCTGTAGTTGAACCTACTCCGGATAAACTAAAGAAGCCTGCTGCTATGCTTTCATAAGCCGCAATTGGTCCGAAAATAACTCCCATTGCTCCTAACGTCCAGTTCTTTACATCTTGAGTATGCATTAACGGTTTTCCTCCAAAGGCATCTGTATAATGTTTATAGGCTGCTCTTGATCTTCTTTCTTTTTCTATTTGTTGTAACGTAGCTACATCTTGTCTTGGGATTCGTTGGCCTGTTACTACTATCTCCGGTATTTCGGTCGGATTATTCGGATCTACTCCCTCCCCTTTCA
>NZ_LIVM01000014.1 GCF_001418685.1 Apibacter mensalis | reverse complement strand
TTCATTATGATTTAAGGTAGCTTTCACATTTTTCACCGAACCATCATAAGTAAAAGTTTGTATATCTTCAGCGGAGATAATTGCCTTAGCTTTATTGATGGTAAGGGTAGCCGTAAGTTCTGCATAGCCATAATTAGGGTGCTTTAATTTAGCTGTAACTAAATAAGAACCAGCGTTAATATGGCCATTGTTCTCATAAGTAACTTGGGTAGATTCCGGTAAACCTGTAACCATCAAACTATGAGGATTGCCATCATAAATGAAGGATTTATTTTCCATTAGTACAGAGGCAGGGAATGAATTAGGTACATCAATTTTCAATTTGATCTCTTTGGATGCTTTCTTATAATTGTTAGTTTCAGGAGCACTGGCTGTGATTAAATAGGATCCAACTTCAGTATATCCCTGTTGAGGGCTATAAGTTAAATTGGTTTCATTATGATTTAAAGTAGCCTTCACATTTTTCACCGAACCATCATAAGTAAATATTTGGGTATCATCCGCAAAAATGTAGGCCTCTGCTTTTTCAATTTTTAAAATTACAGATTTAGATGTTGAATTATAGTTATCAGTAGTTTTAGCAGCTATAGTAATAGTATATTCTCCAGCATCCTTATACCCTTTTTGAGGGGTATAGGTTAATTCAGTTTCATTATGATTAAGTGCTGCCAATACATTTTTTAAAGTTCCATCGTAAGTAACAATTTGTACATCCTCAGCAGCAATTTCAGCGTTTGCTTTTTCAATTTTTAAAACAATTTGTTTGGAAGACTGCTTGTAATTATTGGATTCATCAGCATGAATGGTAACTATATATTCACCCGCATTACTATATCCCTGTTGAGGGAAATAGGATAGGGAAACCTCATTATGATTTAGGGCTGCTGTCACATTTTTTACAGAACCGTCATAAGTAAATGTTTGTATATCTTCAGCTGAAATAATAGCCGGTGCTTTATTAATTATTAATTGGGATTTTAATTGGATATCTTTATAATTGTTATGTATTAATGTTGCGGTTACAGTATACGTGCCACTATTAATTTTATCATTATTTTCATAATTAATTTGTGTTCCTTCCGGGTAACCTTCTACATATATACCGTGAATTTTACCGTCATAAGTAAAGCTTTTGCTTTCAAACTTAATTGTAGAGGGGTAAGAAACCGCTTTATTAATTTTTAAATTAATAGTTTTAGAAACCGCTTCATAATTAGGAGTAGAAGGTGCGCTTACGGTAATTTCATAAGAACCGGCATCCGTATATCCTCTTTGTGGACTAAAGGTAAGAACAGCTTCGTTATGATTTAATTTTGCTACTATATTTTTTACTGAGCCGTCGTAAGTAAAGGTTTGTATGTTATCAGCAGTTATCATGGCCTTAGCTTTATTGATAATTAGCTTAACTGTTTTTGAGTCAGATTCATAATTATGCGACGAAGGAACATGTATAGTAATGTCATAGGAACCAACATCCGTATATCCTCTTTGTGGACTAAAGGTAAGTTCTGTTTCTTTGTGATTTAAAGTTGCTGATATATTTTTTACTGTTCCATCGTAGATAAAGGTTTGAATATCTTCAGCAGAAATAATAGATTGGGCTTTTTCAATAACTAATTTTACATCTTTCGAGGCTGCTTCATAATTATTGGTTTCTTCCGTTTTTAATTTTATTGAATATTCTCCGGCATTAGTGTAGCCTTTTTGAGGTTCAAAATTAAGGGAAGCTTCCTTATGATTAATAGAGGCAATAATATATTTTTCAGATCCATCATAGATATATTTTTGTATAGTTTCGGCAGTAATTACAGTTTTTGCTCTTTTTATTTTTAGCAAAACCTTCTTAATTGCTTCCTTGTAATTATCCGATTCAGGTGCTTTTATTGTTATTTCATAATCTCCTGCATTTATATATCCTTCTTGAGGGAAATATTGAAGTTGTTTTTCCGAATGATTAAGTGTTGCGGATATATTTTTTACAGAACCATCATAAGTGAATGTTTGTGTATCTTCAGCGGAGATAATTGCTTCTGCTTTGTTAATGATAAGGTTATTAGTCAGAATCAGTGTGTTGTAATTACTATTGGTAACTGTAGCTGTAACTTGATATATGCCAGAATTAATCGGTTCTTCAGTATTTTTCGGATAAGAAGTGTTATTAATTCCTTCGTATTCATATTTTACCTCAGTATTATCTGGGAGTTTATCTAGTACAGTTATAGCATTGCCATGTTTTTCAGTATTGTAAGTAGTTATTTTTTCCTTAAGTTCAATACCGGTAAATTCTGCCTTTTTAATAATTAAATTATTACGTAAGGATAAAGTATTATAGTTTGGATTATTTAGTGTTGCCGTAACAAGATAGGTTCCTGCATTTACAGGCTTGTTTTTCTGTTTAGGATAGGAAGTTGTATTAATTCCTTCGTATTCATAAACTACTTCAGTTCCTTCAGGAAGTGAACCCATAACCTCAATATTTTTTTCAGATCCATCATAAGTGGTTGTTTTTTCAGGTAGAGATATTCCGGTATAATTAGTTTTGTTTATAACCAATATAATATCTTTTTTTGCAGAAAGATAATTTTGTGTTTCAGCAGATTTTGCTGTAATGGTGTATCCCCCGGCATTTACATATTCTTGTTGAGGTTCATATGTAATTGAAGAAGCGGTATGATTAATGGAAGCACTTACTTTTTTGCCTTTTCCATCATATGTATAAATAAATAAGTCGTCTGAAACTATTTCGGTATTAGCTTTATTAATAATCAAATTTGCCGTAAGAGTTATTTCGCAATCAGAAGATATAGAATTATCTTTTAAATTAACGATCGCCAAATAAGTTCCTGCATCAGTAGGAGCTTGAGAGCTCTCTTCAAAGGAGGTATTTTCAATACCTCTATATTTAATTTCTTTGGTTATATGATCGGGTAGATTGTTTAAAATAATTTCTTTAGGTGTTCCATCATACGTTACTTCCGTATCATTGATTAATATATTACTTAAACTAACGCAAGAGACTTCATTTTGATATTCATAAGCACCTAAATCAATGGTATTTTTAACTACTCGAGGGTTGTTGGCTAAATCTTTATTGATTCTGGTTATATAATCATTGTTACCTTTGTTTATTACAGGACTATTGGGGTTTAGTTTATAACCTTCCTCGAATAAAGGATCAGTTTGGCCGTTTATATTATTGTTATTGGTGGAAGTATTATACTCAACTAAACTGTAGTTAAAAATAGGAGCATTATTTAAATCATTATTGGATGTATTGGGCTTATTGCCCCAAATAATACTATTGTTAATAGTAGGGTTAGCGTTGTTACAATAAAGACCACTACCTTTATTATTTGAAACTTCGTTATCGGAAATAGTTAGGTTAGTAAATACAGATTTTTCTGATTCATCAATATAAATCCCCCCTCCTTCGCCGGACTTGTTTCTAGTGATTAACGAATTAGTTAAAAGCAGACTCGAGTTTTTATTGTAAATACCCCCACCTTTGCCTACCAAATATCTATATTTAAAATTAATGATACTGTTGTCTGAAATGATCACGTTAGTCAGTGTAGGTTGTTTTGATTCTTTATTAAATATTCCGGCACCAACAGCATTATTATTGAATGTTTCTATTTTGTTGTTAACTATAGAAACATCAAGTAAAACAGGAGATGATTTATAGGTATAAATACCGCCCCCCCCTATGGCTTTATCACTGATCAATTTATTATCGGTAATAGTAATATTGCTTAAAAAAGAGTTGGATACATCAATTAGTATACCCCCTCCGGCATCCACGGCATTATTTTCCGAAACAATCAAATTTTTTAATTTTGGCGATGAATTGGAAAGATATATTCCTCCACCGTATCCGGTATAGATCCAACTATTATTTACAATTATGTGACACGGAGCTTTAAAAGCTCTTAAGCAATTATCGCTACGAAGACTTGCGTTCCCCCCTTTAATAGTAAAGCCGTCTAGAATAGTTTTTCCAACATCTCCGGATGAAATAACAACGTGATAAACATTATCCCCCAGCAACGTAGTAACATTATTTTTCCAATCTCTTTGATTTACAGAAGTTTCAGTTCCTGAAAAACCGCCATAAATTTCAACATTTTTCGGTAATACAAAAGAACGATCATTTACCTGATTTCCTCCATCTCCCGCAACATATAAAGGAGAATAAGTTCCTTGGGAAACCCAAATTTGCTTAACAAATATATTATTTCCTAAATTTTGTTCTCCGGCAATCTTTAATGCATCTGCTAATTCACCTAATGCATTTGCCCAAGAACTCCCGTCTCCGTTACTGCCTTTTTTAACGTATAAAATATCTTGTTTAGGACTAAAACTAGGCATAAAAACAGAGGTTCTATTTGCATCAAGTGTATAACTGAAAGCTACACTAAAATTATATAATGGATAAGGCTTACCATGTAAAAAGCTTCCGTCTTTATCTTTAGGTTCATTGTCGGGTCTTAAGGTAGTTTCTGATTTTTCTCTTGGATAAATATATTCTCCATCCTTTTTAGCATCTAAATCAACATAAGTAAAAAAGGCAGGATAATTATCACTATCCCTTAGATTTCCGGCTTTTATCAATAATTTACCATTAAGATATATATCTTGCTGTCCGTATATTACCTCTACATTTCCGATAATATCGTTATCGCAACTTATTATAACCGTATTATTATTTGAATCGATTTTTACATCAGAAATATTTTGTAATACTCCATTATTCTTTAATTTAAACCCATAATTGGGAAGAGCTTGTACTAAATTTGTATCAAATACAAGAGGCGGTTGGGGTACATGAAATACGACACCTATAGACTTAGATGAAATACGATAAATTTGTTTAGGTTGTAAGGGTTTAAAGTCTTCACCTAACACTTGGGTTTTATAATATACTTTCGCCAACATTTCACCGTACCATCTGTATCCATTGGCATCCATATGGATTCCTCTATGGGGCAAGTGATAGATGGGACCGGCATTAATAATATCATCATAGGTATTAGATAACTCTAATTGTGCAAGTCCAATGTTGAGATTGTCATCTTTACGCAGTGATCCTACTTGGTAGGTAATAAAAACAGGTTTCTTAGTTTGGCCGTAAGTATTCATGATATCTTTCTGCATATCATTTTTTAAATCAACTAACAGCTTTTTGTATCCAAATTTGTCAAGTGTTGCCCCCTTAGTATTATCATCATGAATGGTAAAGTAATTATATTCTCCCTGCAGCCAGAAAATAGCCGGAGTAACCATTTTATAACCGTTTGATCTTGCAATTCCGGCAGCAGATTCAATAGATTTTAAAAAATGTTCTTTATAGTAGTTGGTGCTAAAATATCCTTCTTTAGATAAAGCTTCAATACTTTTTCCATTTTCTCCGTCGGAAGAAGCCAGGTATTTAATCCTTGCTTTGGGCTGTTTTAATTGTAAATGATTCACTAACCCAACCAAAGGAGTTTCCGCCAAAGTGATGGACGCCCTGTTTTTTGGGTAATTTTGGTACATAATGGCAGTAGAAGCTTTGAGCGGATTAAATTCTGTGAAATTGGTATTTCCCTGCTTAATCCAGACCTGATCTCCTATCATATAATTACCCTCTATGCTTTCAGTGGATAAAGCGGGATAAGACTGGGCACCGGTGGACAAACTTTGTCCATACATAATTAGGTGCTGATAGGTTCTGTCATTAAGTGTTTCATAAGGTTCTGTAAGTATTGGATTTTTCTCTTGTGAGCAAAGGGATCCAATGCCTATAGTTTGCAATAAAATAAGAACAAAGTATAAATGTTTCATATATCAACTATTGATCAAAAAATTATATAATCAATTAAATTATCCATGTGAATGAGGTAATATAATTAGGTTTATAGTTAATAAAGAATATTTAAATAGCAATGGATGAACAAATATCATAGAGCACAATAAAAAACTATTTAAATGACATAAACTAAAGCTGATTACACACTCACAATTTTGTAAAAATACAAATATTTTTATATTATTATTAAGATGTTAATTGAAAATTTCATATAAAATAATCTATTTAATCATTAATTTAATTATAATTATATAAATAATTACTATTAGATTCTGGTAGAATATGTGTGAATTAAAATAATAGTTGGCATTTTATAGAAATAATTTTATAAAAAAAATAATTTTAATAGTATTATAAAAATAAGTAAAACCAATTAAAGTCTTTTACCAACAGATATTAAACAGTTTTAGTATAATGTAAATCTTTTCAATAATATTTACTTGTAAAAATTATAAGGTAAGTTACGTGTAAGATAAAAATATTAAACTTAAGAAATTTATTTCCAATTTTTTAAATAAAAAGGATCGAAATAAGCGACATCTTCAAAAATAGTGTTTTGAAATTTTTTATAGGAGATGTCAATCATATTTTTTGATTGTGGATAAGCATTAACAAAGGTAGCTTTTTCCATATGAAAAGAAATTCCTTTCAAGAAATTTTCTGTTTTTTCAACGGCATCCCCTACAAATAATATTTTTTTATTATTTAGTTGTTCAAAAGATTTTTCATTTAAAATATGTGCGTGAGTTTCTACAAGATATTCCCCTTTTTTATCTAAAACTGAGGTGTAAATTTCCATCCTTCTTGCATCCATTACCGGAATAATATAATCATATTCTGAATTGAAATAGGGAAAGGCTAAGATATACAAAGAATTTACGGAGATTAGCGGGATATCATTTCCAAAACAAAATCCTTTGGCTGCAGCTACTCCTATTCGTAAACCCGTATAAGATCCAGGCCCCTTTCCTACAGATACGGCATGAATATCCGAAAGCGTAAGCTTTGCACCTTCAAGAGCCCATTGTATAAATAAATGAAGATTTTCGCTATGTTTATAATCTTGGTATATTTCTTCACAATAAGAATTTATTTTACCCTCTGTTCCAATCGCTACCGAACAGTTTTTTGAAGAAGTTTCTATATGAAGAATGTTGATTGCCATTGCAATTTATTTCTTTTTCTTAATATAATTTACGATTAACTGAATGATTATTGCTAATATTCCAATACAAAAATAAATTATAGCAAAAAATTTATTTTGAGAAGGATCACCTTGAGAACGGGTATACCAGAAAAATGAACGGATTATTAAATAGACACCAATTATACATGCTATAAAATTAACAATTTTTTTTTTCTCCATAATAGAATTAAATATTATTTTTATGCATACGCACGTTTTACATAAAGAATTAAAGTTATTATACCGAAAATTATATTAGGAAGCCATACGGCAAACCAAGGAGGTAAAATTCCTTTGGAAGAAAATACTTGTAAGGCTTGAAAAGAAAATATGTATAAAAAAGCACAGGATATTCCTATAGCTAAGTTAATTCCTAATCCTCCTCTTTTTTTGATTGATGAAAGAGATAAGGCAAGAAAAGTAAGGATGATTACAGCTATTGAAGAACTGGTTCTTTGATGAAGCTCATTGAGGTAAATGTTTACATTATTAGCTCCTCTTAACTTTTCTTTATTTATAAATTTTTTTAATTCGGGAGTATTCATAGTTTCTGCTACGAAGGCTTCAGGTAATAATTCATCAGGTGTAAAGTTAAAATGTTTTTTTAAAATACGTCCGTTATTTAATGATGATATGTTCCCGTTGGAAGACATTTTCTTTTCATAATAATTGCCTAAGACATAGGTATTGTCTTCTTCTGACCAATATATTTCAGCAGAACGTAATTCATGAAGTAATATCCTGTTTTCATTAAATTTCTGATATAAAAATCCGGTACCTCTTTTCATTTGCCGGTTATAGCTGTTTACAAAAATATATTCTGAAGGAGAAATTTGTGCAGATATATTTTGATTGGCCATATAAGCATCTTTTTTGTTTCCGGTAAGAATTTTTACATTAAATTCATTCTTTTTGATATTTGCCCAAGGAAGTAGGAAATGATTGGTCATAAAAGAACCTAAAGCAATCATGAATCCGACTATAAAATAAGGTCGTGAAAATCTGAAGAAGCTTGTTCCTGCGCTGGTAATGGCAACAATTTCCGTATTGTTTGCCATTCGAGAAGTAAAATAAATTACTGAAATAAAAACCAGTATGGAAGCAAAGACATTCACCGCCCATATGACATAAAACGGATAGTACAATTTCAGCGTATCCAACACGGAAAATCCGTTTTCGCTGAATTCCTGATAATGACTTTGTATGTCGATGATGACAAATACAGCAATTAACAGCAGCAGCATGAAAAACAGGGTCCCCAGAAAGTTTCGAATAATATATCGATCCAAAATAGTGATCATAATCTATTTCTTAGCTGCGGAATTACAGATTTTTTCCAACTTGTAAAATCACCCTCTATAATATGTTTTCGGGCAGTTTTAACCAAGTCCAAATAAAAAGCAAGATTATGAACAGAAGCAATTTGTTTTCCTAAAAATTCATTAGCAGAAAACAAATGCCTTAAATACGCTTTGGAGTAATCATGATCAACAAAAGCAGTTCCCTTAGTATCCAATTCAGAAAAATCATCGGCCCATTTTTTATTTTTTATATTAATGACGCCATCCCAAGTAAATAGCATTCCGTTTCTCGCATTCCGAGTAGGCATTACACAATCCATCATATCAATACCCAAAGAAATAGATTCCAGAATATTCCAGGGGGTACCTACACCCATTAAATACCGTGGTTTATCAAGAGGTAAAATATCGGTTACCAAATCGGTAATTCGGTACATTTCTTCTTCCGGTTCACCAACACTTAGTCCACCGATCGCATTACCATCAGCATGGACAGAAGAAATAAATTCTGCAGAAAATTTACGTAAGTCGTCAAATGTGCTTCCTTGTACAATAGGGAATAAGTGCTGTTTGTAGTTATAAAACTCCGGATTTTCATCACACCATTTCACACAACGTTTCAGCCATTGATGTGTAATCGTTAACGAATTTTTAGCATACGAATAATCACAAGGATAAGGAGTACATTCATCAAAAGCCATAAAGATATCTCCCCCAATAAAACGTTGAATTTCCATAGATTTTTCTGGCGTAAAAAAATGGTATGACCCGTCAATGTGAGATTTAAACTTTACCCCTTCTTCTTGAATTTTTCTAGTTTGTGAAAGAGAAAAAACCTGATAACCGCCACTATCTGTAAGAACAGGACGATTCCAATTGATAAATTTATGTAATCCGCCAGCTTTATATAAAATATCTGTTCCAGGTCTAAGATATAGATGATAGGTATTTCCTAAAATTATCTGAGCATTAATATCCTCTTTTAATTCTCTCTGATGAACTGATTTTACAGACCCTACCGTTCCAACCGGCATAAAAATAGGAGTTTCTATTTTACCATGATCAGTTTGCAAAATACCGGCCCTTGCTTTAGAATTTTTATCCTTAATGTTACTACTAAAAAACATAAATGCAAATATATAAACTGATTTAAAATATTATTCCAAAATAAGATGATTTTAACACTTATATATATAAAGCGCTAATTTTTAGTTGTTTTTCTGTTTTTTTTCTTTTGTTTTGATGTATAAAAAGAGTGTACTTATTATGTTATTAGATAAAAAAAATAATTTTTATATATTTGCAAAATTGAAATCATTTTTATCTTTAGTATTCGGTATAATATTAAGATTGAATGCTTTTTAAATATATTATTTTAGTGATAATTCACAACTTTAATTTATTACCAAGAAGTATACTTAGTGTTGTGAATTGCTTTCAAGTTTTATTAGTTGTAATGATACATAACAACATGCTTTATTAAAAATTTTTCCTGATGCATTATGAATTATTTTCGAATTTTATTATTTTTGCAATATATTTCAGCGAACATTATAATACTTTCTTTGTTCATATTGTTGTGAATTGCTTTCAAATTTTTTTATTTTTGTGATACATCACAGCGTTACCTTCTGCTAACACAGAAGTAATATCGTTGTGAATTGCTTTCAAATTTTTTTAGTTGTAGTGATACATCACAGCCTCAATATTTAACCCGTTGATTATCAATGGGTTTTTTGTTTGTTTAGAGATGTATAAATTAGAATAACTCAAGTTGTTGGTAGGGAGAAGGAGGATTTTCTTTATTTCTGGAAAAAAATATTTCAATATCTCCAAATTGTTTATCGGTTATACACATAATAGCTACTTTACCTGCTTGAGGAAGGATAGATTTAACTCTTTTTATATGTACATCTGCATTTTCTCGGCTAGGACATTGTCTTATATACATTGAAAATTGAAGTAATGAAAACCCATTATCCAATAAACGTTTTCTAAAAATAGCTGCCTCTCGAATATTTTCTTTAGTTTCAGTCGGTAAATCATATAAAACCAAGATCCACATAACTCTATAAGCATTATACCGTTCGGATATCATACTAATTTAGGATAGCTTATCAAACGTTTTTCTCCCGTGAAACACTTATAAAGTGAGCTTGTAGTTATTTTTACTGCTACAAGTAAAGGTCTTATTTTTTCATTAATATTTAAATCGATCGTTGCAATAGTAAGCATATAGGCTTTAAATTCTCTGGTTAATTCATCAGCATTATGATTTTTTTCCAGCCATCTTACCACCATTAAATCGACAAAAGGGCGATAGGGCTCCATGATATCATCTGCCAAACAATACGGATTATATTTGTTTTTATGAAATATGCCCAACACTGGAAGTAAACCGGTTTCCACCAATGAACGGGCAATAATGCTTCGTAAAACGGCATATCCAAAATTAAAAAATGGATTGGGAAAATTCCCCATACGTTTTCTCATAAAATCGGAACCCATTAGGTGTTTCCAATAATGTTGAGCAGCAATTCCTTCTCTATTAGATGGATCACCACTTTAAACATTTTCAAGATATTCTTGCATGGGTTCAAAATATTTTCCCAACATTTTAAGTACTTCTTTTTGATTTTTTATTTTATTTTCCACCGTTTGCTTCCAAAGCTGATTTTTAGTCGTACACTGATGTTTATCTGATTTTTAATGCGTTCGGAGTATTCTGTATGACCATACAGAGGAAGCATGATTCCGTGAGGAAGATGAAGTGCATCGCAACTGATTATTACCACATGATTTCCCATCATCTTTTGTATGAGTTGATGGAAAATGGTAATTTGAAAATGGTCCAGCATTAATAAGCCTAAATCTTCAATCGGGATTTTTCCTTTGGTCTTACCGGTTGAAGGTTCTGTAATGTATACTTGTTCGTCCTTAAGTTTGAGATAAGACGGGGTTCCAATGTAAACAGAGCGGGTTATCATAATTTTTGCTATTCTCCTATATGAACGATTTTCCCTAAATGGTTTAGACGAACCTTAACTAGATTTCTAAGTCCGTTAGGGCTTTCTCTTCTCCAGGTTATCCCTTTCAAGGCAGGATCGTTGAAATTAATACTGGTTTCCAAATGATGCCTAAAACAGTAATCTTTAGAAGATAATTTTTGGACTCGAAATAGATGTTTGGAAATCAAGATTAAATTTTTCTCATCATATATATCTATATCATTCGGGTCAAAATCATCTGCAGGAAATAAAAACATTTCGTTTTGCTTCATGGTAAAAAGAAACTTCCAACCTAAATCCAAATTATATAACGTGTCAATTACGGGAAGTCCTTGATTAACTCTTTCGACAGCTTCGTAAAAACTGACCACCTTTTCCTGTAAATTTCCTTCTGAATCCTCATATATAGCCACATGATGATTATTTCCTGTACTTACAAAATCTACCGGAATAGGATTGCCGTTTATATCTAAAAGCTCCTTTCCGAAATGGTCTTTCTTAGTATGAAGAGATTCTACATTGCTAATCCCGGTTATAGTTACCGTTTTGATGCAAATGCCTTTTTCTTGATTTAACCAGATTGGGTTCTTCTCCAAATCTGAAAAGGCTTCTTTAGCATTTCCATTGTATTCTTGTAATCGTTTTTTTAAAAGAGTCCGGATGGTGGGGTCCAGCACTTTTTCTATATTTTTTTCATTTTTAAAATTAGTGGGATTTATAGGTTTTCTTATCGTATAAACCTTTTCAAACCATTGTATGGTTACTTTTTCAGGTACTGTCTCAGTAGAATTAGCAGTCAAAAAAACAGGATTTTTGGTTAACGAATTTGTACCCGAAAAAGCTTTTTTAGGGTCATTGAAATTATCCTTCAATCGCTCTAATAAAGCATTTCTGTACCTTGGGTTTTGTATCCTTACAACAGTTTCAAAATTGAGTTTAGAAGAAACTTTTATTTCTTTGGTGTGTAAAATTCTTATCATACCATATATGGTTTCTTTATGCAAGGGTCCCCTTGGAGTGAGTTCATGCTTGGGTGAATATCCTCCTTTCTTTTTAGGTTTATTTATATTAACAGTTACCACCTTATTTTTAGTTTTATAAGAAACCAAAATTTCTTTTAATTTCTTTTTGGCTTCCTCTCGAAAATTAGAGGTCGGATAGATAAACCGGGATTGTCGGGAACCATTTTCATGGAATTTATCGTATTTAATTTTCTTTTCAATGGAAAGAATATGTGAATGTTGTTTATGTGATTCATCTTCCCGTGCGTTCATATAGTTTAAATATTGAACATGATTACGGGTTGTGAAAGCAACGACTAAGGCATCTATGGCATGATGACGCTGATCATTCCGTTTGTTCCAGTCGATAATAATCTCTTTTTTCTCTCCTCTGGAATTTTCAACCAATTCCGTGAGTCTGGCGTTACGGAACTTATCCATATTCAATTCTTTCATACTATTGATTAAATTCCAATCTTTACGCAATTTGGCGGTAATTTCCCCGGTAGTGGTAACCACATTGGGAGTAATTAAAGAAAGTATTTCCCGAGCTTTTCTGACAATATATTGAGTATTCTTTAAATCTCTGTTTATAAATCCTTCTCCTATCTCATTTCCTTTTTTTTGTAAATTTTTATATTTTGTTTCGGAGATAGAACCTCTCTTATATAATTCTGTAATCACATTCAGATAGTGTTCTTCTTTTTCTTTTCCTTGGTGGGATATATAATCAAAGGCAGTTAAATTACTTTTTTCAAGGTTTGCCTGTCGGGGAACTAAAACTTTATTGGAAAAGCTGTCATCCAAAACTTTGGATTGCGGAATGATATGGTCTATGTCGTATCTATGGGTAAAGAGATAATTTATATCTATATATGTATTGGTATATAAATCATTATAGCCATTTGCTTTCAATTCTAAATACAATCGGTAGCGAATCAAATCGTTCTTAGATGGATTAGAGATTTTAAAATCTTTTTTCAGTATTTCTGCATGTTTTTGGTTCCGGGATGTAGCGTCTGCAATATTTTTTGACCATTTTTCCCGTTCTTTCGCATTTTTTTTGAGTTCTCTTGCCATCTCAAGGCGTATTTCATCAAAGGCTCCATATTCATCCATTAATGAATTTACAAGATTAATCAGTTGGTTTAGTACTTTCTCCACAACAGGATTTCGCAAGGAATTTTTAGGTAAGATTTCCAGTCGATCTTTTAATTGGTACTTAACCAATTCCTCACGGGGTAAGGCATTTTTAGAATGTCTGTACCCTGCCAACATACAAGCCTCACTATAGGTATTTTCTTTACTGTACGGATATATTTTTCGCATAGCCTTACTGCTCAGGTTTCCGTATATATAAGTATATGAGATTGAAGCTAATAGTAACGCGTGTTCCTTTTTAAATCCAAATTTATTTTTTAACAGTTCCAAGAGCTTTTCATTACCGGAGGGCGAACTGTCTCCTTCGTAGGAATACAATAAATGCCAGAGTTGATATGAGCTTTGATTTTCAAATTCCGGGTTTGGAAGAAGTGGGTCAAAATCTAAAATAGAAGGGGAAATGGAGCAAGTTTTAAAGACAGATTTTACCGTTTCTTTTATTTCTGCAGCAGAGATTTTACTATCTGCCGGTTTTATTTCATCTTGATTTTCCGGTATTTTTAAAAGATCAAAAACATCATATCCTTCCATTCCCAAAATTCTCAAGTAAACTCGGTAAAGCTGTTCCTGGGTGTGATTTCCCTCCAATATGGTAACATTTATTTTGGTATCTTTAGGGGATAATTTTAATAAGGCTAATGCTTTTTGTCCGGATATATTGCCTTTTATATTCAGTTCTGTAAATAACAATTCTTTTTCTTCCCAAGTAAGCAGTCGATCTTTTCCTTCTTGTTTGATAACAATATTGTTAAGTACCTGCCATATCTTAAATTCTTGAAATAGGGGAGAAGACTTAGGAGCAGCCTTTAAACCAATTTTTTTCTTTTTCTTTTTTCCGTTTTTAATAATTTCAATTTCCCGGTTTTCAAATTCACAAATACTAATCAATCTTTTCTGAGAGCGAAGTTTACGTTGGTAGAAAATGATGGAATCACGAATCTTTTTTTTTAGCTCAGGGGTTAATTGAGGGTGAAATTTCGCCTGAGTTTCCCATATTTGTTCAAATTCTGCGGAATAATCTTGACGTAGAAATACCTGGTTTTTTAACTTCGCATGAGTATTTTTAGCTACTTGAGCATAAAGATTTTCACCTATAGTTTGTTGGTTAAAATACAGTTCTTTACTACGATCACTGATTGTTCCCAAATATCCGCTCGAGTTAGTAATATGGCTGTTTATTTCAGCTATAACATAGGCCAATTCTTCTACGGGAATTTTTTCCGAAACGGATTTACTTCTCCACTTATAGGCTTGGAGCTTTTTTTCTTCTCTTTTTCCTTTATTTAAGGCTGTATAAATACCATATTTTTTTAAAAATAAAGCTGCGGTTGCCCTTTGTCCTATTCCTTTCAGTTCTTTCTTGAAATCTTCAGTCAATAAATTGGGATAAAATTGTTTTTGGAAATTCCATATTACTTCCCATTCTATTTGCAAATCAGAACAGTAAAAATCAGGAATTTTATTACTACCCTTTTCTAAAAGTTGGTAAGTATATTGCCCGGGAGTTAACTTGTTTTCGTATAATATCTTAGCGGCCTCCATTCCATCTATCGCCTTGCCATCTTCTGAATTTTTTACTTTACGGCTGCTTTTATATCCTCTCTTTTTATTAATATGAAGTAAAACCCTAGCCAATTCTTCTAGCTCTATTTTTTCTTTAGTCGCTTTTGCTCGGATTTTTAAGGTTTCGAAGGTGGTAAATTTGCCTTTTTCTGTCAGAGGAGTGGTAGGAGTAATAATTTGGTTTTGTAGTAATATAGCGATCAAGTTTTTTCTTCTCAACCTAAACCGTTGAAGATTTCTTCTAGAACTTCTTGCTAGGGTTCTTTCTGCATTAGAGGTTATAGACTTTCCTTTTTCAAAATTTAATTTTTCATCGCTCGTTATAGGAACTACTCTCACGCCTAATTTGGTAATAGTATTGAAATTAGGGTTTTCTTCATTTTCGCGGACAACAGCCCAGCCAATCGAAGCAACTCCTACGTCCAGGCCTAGAATTTTCTTAAAAGACATATGATCTATTTGGTTTTAGTAATTATATAAAAGAATAAATGTATAAATTAATTAGAAATAAAAAAAATGAATATTTATGATGAATTATTGTTTTCTTTTCTTTAAATTTGTAACAAATAAAATTTGAAGGCAATTCACAATAAGGATTATTCCGTTGTGAACAACATTAAAGGCGGGAATTTTCTCGCTTTTTTATTTTAATAATTTTATACTAATATATTTGGTAGTATTTCAATATTAATGAAGCGCAATTAATCACGATATTTTATTATTAGAGTATAATTACTTATTAATTTTTTTAATAAGTATAGTATAAACCGGAAAATGATCGCTATATCCGCCGGTATAATTGTCATTAGAAAAAGATCGAAAGGGGTAGCCTTTCCACAATCCCTCTTGAGTAACTAAATAAGGCGGAGCAAACACGTTCATTTTATAAAAGTGATAACCTTCTTTGTCAGTAATTAGTCCGGGAGAGATAATTTGTTGATCAAAAAAGCTAAATGAATCTTGATAGGCAATAGTTCCTAACCCTTTCTTAAATAAATTTTCAGCGGGATTATAATAAGTACCTGCTGTTACCTTTTCTTTTTTAGATATAGTATTTAACCCCTTTTTAATGCTGGGACTGTTACTGTCATCATTAAAATCACCCATAGCCACTATTTTTGCCATAGGATTAATGTTTATAAGGCTGTCCATTGCTTGCTTTAATACGTTTGCCGCTGCCAATCTGTTCGGAAGACTCTTTTGTTCACCTCCTCGTCGGGAAGGCCAATGATTAACCAAAAAAAACATTTTTTCACCGTCTAACAGACCTTCGACCAATAGTATATCGCGCGTATAATTTTTATAACCATCCTCTCTGGGCAAGTCAATAAAAAGCCTCTGTCGATTTAGGGGAATAAATCTCATCTTGTTATATAATAAGCCTACGTCTATTCCTCTGGCATCAAATGAGTTAAGATGAATAAATCCATAATTGTCACCTTTTTTTTTGATGGCTTCGCACAGATCTAGCAATACCTGCTCATTTTCTATTTCACATAAACCGATAATTACCGGCATAGATTGGGTTTCAGATTTTCCTGTTTCTGATATAACCCGACTGATATGGTTAATTTTTTCCGTATATTTTTTTGAATCCCAACGCTTCGTTCCCTTATAATGGAATTCATCTGTTAGGATATGTTTTCTGATCACCTTTTTTCCTTTTAGTTTAGTGAAGGATAATTCCCCCCGATATACTTCATATCCAGATTTTAAAGCTTCATTTTCGGGTACACTTATTTGATACTTTGGGTCATTAGGAAGTAAGGTGCCGTTTATAAGATCTGCAGATTGTATCGTGTCATAAAGGTTTTCTACATTATAAAACATGATAGTTGCTGATTTATATTGTATTTGTGCTTTAATTTGAGTTATAATCAACAATAAAAAAATAAAAACCAAGTTATTTTTTAAAAATATACGCATATATTCGTTTTTTTATATTAACAAAACTAAAAAGAAATAATTACATTTGTTTCAAAAAGCTTCTTGAAATTACCGAAAGATGATGAAATTTAAGTTATTATATTGGGCACTTTTTGTAAATCAGGTACTATTTGCGCAATCTATGATTTACGGCTATCTCAAAGGAGAACAGGATAAGCCCTTAGACCAGACTGTCGTAAGCTTAGGAGAAGAGGGCACGATACAGTCTGTATCCGATCGAGTAGGATATTTTCAATTTAAAGATGTGGCTGCCGGAACCTATCTAATAATCATTAATAGAGTAGGCTATGTACCGATGACTCTTACGATAAAAGTCTCTCCTGGGGAGTTGAAAAAAGATTTAGGTAACATTAAATTAGAATACAATCCGTCCCAAGAAGACGAAGGTATCATAACTCTAACAGAAGATGATTTTTCATCGGATGATGAGAGCTCTCTACTACAGTCAGGAATTAGTTTATTACAATCTTCCCAAGATGTGTTTTCTAAAACAGCTTCATTCGAATTAGGCTCTTACTGGTTCAAAGTAAGGGGAATTGATAACAGTTATGCAAATATTATGTTTAATGGAATCCCGATGTCCAAAAATCGTACAGGTAAACCTGATTTTGGGAATTGGGGCGGCTTAAACAACGTAGTGCGTTATCCTTACGAATTAGCAGAAAATAACAACATTTCTAATTATTCTTTTAGCAACCTGGGAGGAACCACTTATTATGATACTCGTTCTTCTTCTTACAGGAAAGGGTTCCAGTTTACCTATTCTTTTTCCAATCGTACGTACCAACACAGAGTTATGACCACATACTCCTCCGGAATGCTTCCTTCAGGTTGGGCATTTACTTTTTCGGGTTCCAGAAGATGGATGGAAGAGGGAGTAATTGATGGAACCTATAACGATTCATATGCCTATTTTACATCAATAGAAAAAAAAATTAATGATAAGCACAAACTGAATTTAACTACATTCGGATCTCCTGCAAGAAGAACCGGAATGAGCCCCAATACACAAGAAGTATACGACTTGAGAGGAAAAAATTATAATTCATATTGGGGTTGGCAAGATAGGGAGAAAAGAAACGAAAGAGTAAAAAGGATTTTTGAGCCGATAGTTATGTTTACCCATTATTGGAATTTAAGTGATCAATCCAAGGTGACCACTACTGCTTCTTATCAGTTTGGATATAATAAAAGCTCTCGCTTAAACAGATATGAAGCAGATAGTCCTTCACCTACTTATTATAAAAATTTACCAAGTTATTGGCTTAGTCAAGGAAATTTATCTGAATATGAACATAGTCTTCATGCTTGGGAAAATAATGACCTTGCTATAACTCAACTCAACTGGGACCAATTATATAAAGCCAACAATCATGCTCCTACCTACCAAGATCCATATAGCGGACAATTAGGTAGAAGAGCTTCATACTTTTTGGTTGATGATATTATTAAGGATAAAACCTTTAACGCTGCCACTCATTTACAAACTTTTTTGAACGATAATTGGAAATTATTTTTCAATATTAATTATCAAAATTTAGTTTCAAACAATTATAGAGAGGTAAATGATTTATTGGGTGCTGATTTTGCAGTAAATAAAAGTTCATTTATAAAGGGAGATGGGTCAATTTCATCAGCCAATGATTATAATTACCTAAAACCAGGAAGTGTAGCTAGGAAAGGAGACAAAACGGAATATGATTACCAACTGTTTAGACAAGAATTCACAGGAAATGCTACTTCTAGATTAACTGTAAACCGGTGGGAGGTGGCAGTATCGTTTTTATTCGGATGGAATGAGGCTTATAGAGATGGGAAATTTAAACATGGATTATATCCGAATAATTCGTATGGAAGGTCCGACAAGGCAAATTTTATTGAGTTGGGACTACGAACAGGGATTATCTATAAGATTAATGGAAGAAACTTTATGATCCTTAATTCAGCCTATTTTGAATCTTCACCCACATTAGATGAAATTTTTGTAAATTCTCGATTGAACAACGATATAATTCCTACTTTATCTAACCAAAGAATAAATACAAACGATTTAACCTATGTTGTAAAATCCCCTGTTATGAAAGCCAGAATAACAGGATATTATACAAAAATAAAAAATGCTGTAGAAATCAGTCGTTATTATGCTAAAGGTGTAAGTTTGGAAGAAAGCCAAGATGCGTTTGTTTCAGAAGTTTTAACAGGAACTGAAAAGGAATTTTTAGGAGGTGAACTAGGTTTAGATTGGAAGCTAACACCTTCTATAACCTTATCCGGGATAGCTTCCCTGGGACAATATTCTTATAAAAATAATCCCAATTTATATATACTTAGTGATAATTCACCCGGAATACATGATTATGGATCTTCTTACATGAAGAACTATAAGATAACCGGAACTCCTCAAAAAGCATATACTGTAGCAATAAGATATTATTCGCCCCAATATTGGTGGGCAGGTATCAGCAGCAATTTTCTACAAGATATTTATTCAAATGTATCTTCACTGTCAAGAACCCAAAACTTTATAATGAAAGATGATGCTTTTCCTTATGAGGATATTACTCCTAAAAATGTAAAATCAGTATTAAAACAAAAGCAGTTTCAAGATGTTTTTATGGTAAACGCAAATATAGGCAAATCGATAAAAGTGGGTAAGTATATACTGAGTCTGAATGCTTCGATAAATAATATTTTAAATGAAAGAGGTTATGTTACCGGTTCATTTGAACAAGGAAGAAACTCTAATTATGAACAATTAGAAAATGACAAATCGTTGGCATATCCACTTTTTGATAATATGTTGTTTTACGATAGGGGCAGATCATATTTCATCAATGTTTCATTAAAATTTTAATTATTAATAGGATAAATGATAAATTTTAAAAATAAATATGATTAAAAATACTATGTTATTTATTATTACCTCATGGTTTCTCATGTCCTGTGTACATGATGATGACTATAAAGATCCTCCGGTAAATCAAGGACAAGTAATAGGTGCGACGCTTGATATACCCTATCTTTTAAAAACAGCTCCCGTTTTTACAGGAAAAAATGGAGTAGAAGCACGTGCCTTTTCCAATGGGGAGGTTTTAGAAGGATATGTGATTTCTTCTGATCATGCAGGAAAT
Organism: Apibacter mensalis; assembly: GCF_001418685.1. Taxonomy (GTDB): domain Bacteria; phylum Bacteroidota; class Bacteroidia; order Flavobacteriales; family Weeksellaceae; genus Apibacter; species Apibacter mensalis. The sequence goes on along the minus strand of NZ_LIVM01000014.1, from coordinate 40,060 downwards.
GTATATAAAAATTTATTTGTAGTTACTGAAGATGGATCTCAAGGTATCATGTTAAGCATCAATAAATCCAGTTTATACACGGATTATCCCTTAGGATCTAAAATATATATTAAACTGGACAATTTATGTTATGGAAAGCAAAATGGCATGGTGCAGATAGGTCTGCTTCCCACACAACCGAAAAAATATGTGGTCGATCCAATAACACCCTCTATTATGAATTCAAATATTGTGTTGGGTAAAGACAAAAAAAATGAAGAAGAATTGGTTATTAAAACAAATGCATCCGGCAAATTATTAACCGTGAAAGAGATCAATAATAATGAAAAATATTTGTGTACTTTGGTTGAAATTAGCGGAGTAGAATTTAACGAGCCGGGTAAAACATTTGTAAGAAACCATTCAAGTACAGACAATCAGATAAATACTATGAACCTCAATTATTTTGCGGTTCCTGTAAGTAATTATGCGTCTTTTTCGGGATATAAAATTCCTTATGGTGAAGGTAAATTGAGAGGTATAATGACTCGATATGATGGAATGTATAAGACCTATAGATTAATAATAAGAACAATAGATGACGTCAAAGATTTTCCAACAACCCAACCTTTTTTTATTGAAACCTTTAATAAAGTTTCTGATGTGCCATCCAAGCCTAAAATTAATAATGCAATAGGCTTTGATAATTCTCAACCGGTTACTTATAATGATCGTTACGGAAAAGCCGATATAAGAACTTCAGGAGTATCATTTCCCAATCCTTTAGTATGGCTTCCGGCAAAAACTAATGCATCGTTACTTATAGATCATATAAATACGTCCGGACATAAACAAATGACCTTATCTTTTAAACTCAATGTAGGTATATTTAATTCATTCGATATTGGATATGTGGATGATTTAATATTGAAATGCAATGATATCGAAATAGAGCTTCCTCATATTGCTTTAGATGTAAGTAATAATAAAAATACTTTTTATACCGTGCGAATAGCAATTCCCGATGGTACCCAAAAAATTGAATTTTTTGGATCAGCAAGTAAAAATAAAAAAGGAATTAGGATAGATAACATACAATTGGAAGATTAATGAATATAGTGATGAAGTTAAAATATATATTTTTCCAACTAATTACAATAGTGGTAGTTGAACTGTCTCTTATTTCTTGCGTAAATAATGATGATTATTCAATACCACCGGTACCACCAAGCGGTTTTTTTAAAGAAACTTTTAACAAAGTAAGTAAAATTAAGGGGGGAATGATTATTTCAAGTCCATGGCCTAAAATATCTGCTGCTGCTAATTTTGATGGAGAAGCAGAAGGAGCTTTTTATTCAGATCCATATGAACTGGCTGATATAAGAAAGCTAAACGGTTCCAGTGAAATCGCTAAAAAAGAGCTTTTCATATGGTTTCCTGCAAACAAAAAGTCGTCGTTAATCATAAGTAATATTCATTTAGGAAATCGAAAAAACATAGTATTGAGATATAATTTCAATGCAAATATTTATAATTCGGATGATATTTCCAATATAAACAAGCTAAAAATAAAATTTAATGAGATAGAGCTTTCCATGCCTGATATTGAATTAAATGCCTTCAACAATAAAAACAAATACAGGGGAGTAATGATTCGAATCCCTGATAAAATAGTTAAAGAAATTTCCACCTTAGAATTTATTAGTGAAGCAGCAAATAATGATCGAGGATTTAGAATTGATGATATAGAACTGGTTGAAAATTTCCCAAGTTATAAATAAAGATAAACTAGGCACAACATATCCTTTAATATGCTATTTTTTAATTAGAATTTTGTATATTTAATAAATGAAATAATTAAAATTAATCATATGCAAAAAACAGCTTTAATTACAGGAGCAACATCAGGTATAGGTAAAGCCACAGCGAAAATCTTCGCTGAAAATGGAATTAATCTTGTACTTTGTGGAAGAAGAAAAAATAGATTGGATGATATTAAAAAAGAATTGGAAAATAAAGTAGACATAACAACCCTTCATTTTGATGTAGGAAATAGAGAGGCGGTTTTTTCTACTATTGAAAGTTTATCGGATAATAAAAAGAAAGATATAAATGTCTTAGTGAATTGTGCAGGGAATGCCCATGGATTGGATACTTTTTTCGATTCCTCTATAGATGATTTTGATTCGATGATTGATTCCAATGTTAAAGGACTTTTATATGTATCCAAAGCCATTGTTCCTATTTTAGTTGCTAATAAAGGAGGGCATATTATAAACGTAAGTTCTATTGCAGGGAAAGAAACCTATCCTAAAGGCGCTGTTTATTGTGCTACTAAACATGCCGTAGAAGCAATTAGTAAAGGAATGAGAATGGATTTATTAACTCAAGGGATCAAGGTAACTAATATTGCACCGGGTGCGGTTGAAACGGAATTTTCATTAGTTAGATTTAAAGGAGACAAGAAAAGAGCAGATTCTGTGTATCAGGGTTTTGAGCCATTAGTTGCAGAAGATATAGCTGATGCTATTTATTACGCTGTTTCAAGACCGGACCATGTACAAATTGCGGATATCACCATATTCCCTAAAGCACAAGCTTCGGGAACATTATTTAACAGAAAATAGGTTATTTACTTATTGATTTTCATACCAAATATTCCAGGCAAAATCTGCTTGCAAATGGAGCATTTCTAACCCATTTTTAGTTTGTGACCCTGCTTTTTTTCCCAACTTTAGCAATTTAGTTTCTTCGGGATTATAAATTAAATCATAAATTAAATGTTGAGGCTTGAAAAAATGTACAGGTATAGGAGGACAATCATTTATATTAGGAAAAGTTCCAACCGGTGTAGTATTTATAATTAAATTATGGGATGAAATTATTTCTTGATTTAATGAGCTGTATGTATTCATTCCGTTTCTGGAAATGACCATATAAGGAATGGAAAGCTGTTGTAAAATATAGGCGACAGCCCTAAATGCTCCACCATTACCAAGTATCAAAGCAGATTGGTGATGAGGCTTTAGCAAAGGAACTAAGGAATTTTTGAAGCCGATGGCATCGGTATTATAACCAATTCTTTTTGTACCATCAATTTTAACTGTATTAACAGCTCCTATTTTTTCAGCTTCCGGACTTAATTCATCTAAAAAATCAATTATATCTTTTTTAAAAGGAATAGTAACGTTAAAGCCTAGCAAATCGGGCATGTTAAAAATCTCTGATATATCGTTTTTAGAAGTAATGTCAAATATTTTATAGGAATAATCTTTTAAACCTAATAAGTCGAATTTTTCATTAAAATAATTTTTGGAAAAAGAGTAAGAAATATTTTTTCCTAATAAACCTAATACCATATTTAATTAACTTGAAGTTACTAACAAATATATAAAAACAAAGACTTATATTATTTAAATTAAATTAAAGATACGTATTTTTGCAGCATTTAATCCTTATGAAATATATTATCCAAATTAAATAATCGAATATGAGAAAAATAATTATTGTCATAATAATTTTGTTTTTACTATTTTCGTTAGGATTAATTTTATTAGTTGTTCCTTATTACAAAAAAAATTACAGTTCTAACATTATACAGGAAGCGCATATATGTATTCCTACACAAGCTGACTATTACCAAGTAAAAAAGCTGATAGCTCCCTATCTAAAAGACAGTCAATCTTTTGATAAAGTAGCTTATTCCGAAAAATACCCTGAAAAAATAAAAGCAGGAAGATATAAATTAAATTTAGGAGAAAATAATAGAGATTTAATTAGACGTTTATTGTTGGGGAAACAAGATGAAGTTCATCTAAGAATTAAATCGTATGATGATATCTATGAATTAGCTTCCGATTTAGGTAAAAATTTGGAGGATGATTCTTTAAAATTTATAAATTATTTTAAAAAACAAGCATCATTGAAAGGATATAAAGACGTTGAAGAATTAAAAATATATTTTACCCCGGAAACTTATTATATGGATTGGAATACTTCTCCGGAAAAATTATTTTCCAGATTTGAAAGAATTCATAATCGTTTTTGGAATGAAAAAAGAAGAGCAGAAGCTGATCAATTAGGTTTATCTGTTTTAGAAGTTTACACATTAGCTTCCATAATTCAAAGAGAATATGTTATTAAGGACGAACTGCCTATAATTGCTGGCTTATACCTTAATCGTTTAAAAAAAGATATGAAATTACAATCTGATCCTACAGTACAGTATGCAGAAAGAAAAATATATGGGTTTAAGATTCAGGTAAAGAGGGTAAAAAATGTATCAATTGATTCTCCGTATAATACCTATAAGAATAAAGGATTGCCTCCCTTACCCATTTGCATTCCTAATGACTTTGTTGTTGATGCCGTGTTAAATCCGGCTAAAACAGATTATCTTTATATGTGTGCTATAAAAAATACCGGCAGACATGCCTTCACGTCTAATCCGGTTGAACATATGAAAAATGCCAGAGCATACATAGATTGGTTAAACTCGCACAAAATAAAATAAATATTATGAAATTAAATTTACTAAGTAAATACAGAACCTTATTAATGGGAGTTGCCATTTTATGGGTTATGTTTTATCATTCACATGTGTATGTTGGTTCCTCAAAATTTTTAGAATTCTTTAAAAGAATTGGATATGGGGGAGTAGATATTTTTATATTAGTATCCGGATTTGGAGTATATTTTTCTATCTCTAAAGATAATTGCATAAGAAATTTTTACAAAAAAAGAGTTTTACGAATATTTCCCTATTATTATCCAATTGTACTTATTGTTACTATTATTGCTATTAAGTTAGGTATTTGGAATTCTGATTCTTTATTTTATAATTTAACCACTTTAGGCTATTGGAGAAATGTGGGTTTAGATAAAATATATGATTGGTACATTCCGGCACTTTTGTTCTTATACCTTTTAACCCCTTTATATTATAAATTTTTTAAAATTAATAAGACAGCAACTACACTGTGCGCAATTTCTGCGGCTTATATCTTTAGCTACTCAACCTATGGAACTTACGAATATCTTTATAATCTAACTTTTAGAATACCGCATTATGTTATAGGTTTTTGGTTAGCCGATTTCTTAATTAAGAATAAAGAATATGAGTTTAACAAAATTACAATAATTTTGTTTGCAATAAGTCTGATAGTAGGGGTAAGCATTCTTTACTATTTATACTTTTATACTCCTTATTTTGAAATTTACGGAAATTATGTAAGTCCTTTTATTTTAATTACCGTGCCTTTATGTATTTTTTTATGTTACTTCTTTTCATTATTTAAGTCTTACAAATTTCCTATACTTACTTTTTTGGGAATACATAGTCTTACCTTATTTATTTTCCACGAGAAAATACTTTTTTTATGCCATATCATTTTACCATCAAACATTGAAAATGTATGCGCATTTATATTAACATTTATTTTAGCTTACGTTTGGCAAAAATTAGTTGATAATATAATAAATAAAATAACTATAACTAAAAAGAAAACTTTCCAATAAAAAAGTAGTTATAATATAAGAAATTAAAGCATTTTTAAAGTATTAACTTCGAGGTCTGTGAGAATTCTCCAGTAACCTCGTTTTAATGCTTTTTTAGTTAATCCCGCAAACATTACCCGATCGAGCTTTTCGACCTTATAGCCTAATCTTTCAAACATTCTTCGAATAATACGATTCCATCCTATATGGATTTCTACCCCAACTTCGTTTTTAGGAGCTCCTTCTATATATGATATCTTATCAACTTTAGCAATTCCCTCTTCGAAACGTAATCCTTCTAATAATTTTCCGAAGTCTTCAACTGATACTTTTTTGTCTAAAGTAACATGATAAATCTTTTTAATTTCATGAGAAGGATGTGTTAATTTTTTAGTAATATCTCCATCATTAGTTAATAGAAGTACACCGGTAGTTTGTCTATCCAACCTTCCAACAGGATATAAACGATAGGGAGAAGCATTTGCTACTAAATCAAGTACGGTCTTTCTGGCTTTTTCATCTTTAGTAGTTGAAATATAACCTTTCGGTTTATTCAAGAGCACGTATACATTTTTTTCAGGGCGAATATACCTTCCGTCAAAAAAAACTTCGTCTCCCGGTTGTACTTTATATCCAAATTCTGTTATAATTTTCCCATTGACTTCAACAACCCCATTTTGTATAAATATATCAGCTTCTCTTCTGCTGCAAATGCCGGAATTTGCTATATATTTATTCAGTCTAGTGCCGTCATTTTCTTTGGGAGTTTTAGGTGATTTTTTTCTAAAAGGTGCCGTGGATACATACCTTTTTTTATTATCGAATTTATTTTTTTTACCAAATTTATTTTCCTTTTTGTCATCAGCATTGAAATAAATTTTTTTATTTCTTCCAGAGCCCCTTCTGTCAAATGATTTATTATTTTTCATTTATTGCAAATCTATGTTAAAAACACTTTTTATGGTATATGTGAATATATAAAATAAGTAAGATAGATAACTGTTTTTATAATACAGACTTTCTTAACAGTGCAAAGTTAAGGGATCCCGTTAATAAATACTAGAGAAATAGTACCTAAAAAAATCCAATATTTAATCATAAATATTAATATCTGAAAATATTGAGGTTTGCTAAACCAAATTCCTATAATTGAACAAGCGCATAATAGAGCAGTTAATAAATAGTAAAGATGTATTTCATAAAGATGAGGTTCATAAGTTAAATGAATGGAAATGCATAATAATAAACAGATAAGAATATTTAATATGATTTTAGTAGGTATAATACCTAAAGTATTAGGTAAAGTATGATAATTAAATAGATTATCATATTTATATGATAGGAGATCTTTACAAATGTCTTTAATAAGTATGATGATATATAAAAATTCTGAAAGATATATAATGTAAGATGAAAAATTTTCATAAAATAAAAACAGTGCCAAAAAAGGAAAAAGCATTAAGGCAGAATTAGTTAAGTTATTAATAAAAACAATACGACTGAGCTTATGGCTGTAGAACCAAATAATAAAATGGTAGACTAGGAAGAAAATAAAAATACGGTACGATAGCAAAGAGGCAATAGTTAAAGATATAAGATTGAAAAAAATATAAAATCTTAAAGCTATTCCATTACTAATAAAACGTTGCAATATGGAAGTTATAGGTCTATAAATCATATCTTTTTCCTGATCGTAAAAAAAATTTATAATGTAACCTGCCATGGCACTTAATGAAGAAGATAATACAATTCCATGAAGCTTTATATTTTTTAAATTTTCAATGATATTTTTCTCATCATCAAATAAATAGATTGCGGAGATATACATGGCAAGAATTAGCATAGTGACATTTAAAATTCTAACTCTTACCAAAAAGGATAGATTAATTAAAAATATTTTTTTTCCTGAAGTGTACATCCGTTGAGGATATTAATCAGGTAAAAGTACAAAAAAATTAAGGGTTTTTATAATTAAAAGCGATATACGACTTCCTTTTTGTAGTTTTTTAACAATTTTTCAGTAGCTTCATAATCTTGCGTAAAACCTAATATATATCCACCACCTCCAGAACCGCAAAGTTTTAAATAATAGGTATTAGTTTCAATTCCCTTTTTCCATATTTTTAAAAACTTTCGAGGAATCATAGGGGTAAAATGATTCAAGGCCCAAAGAGACAGATGTTTCAAATTTTGAAAGAAGGACCCCATATCACGGCTAAGAAAAGAATCTATACAGTTATTATTATACTTTATGAATTCTTCTTTCAAAGTTTTTCTAAAACCTTCATTTTTAAGTTTTTCAAAAAAAATCTGAACCATAGGCTCCGTTTCACCGGGCATACCAGAATTAATTAAAAAGACTGCACCTTTACCGACTTTGCTTTCTGCTAATCCAATCTTGTCAACATCGGCATTAGGTTGAATTAATAAAGGAATATTCATATAACAAATGAGAGGATCAATCCCGGAGCTTTTTCCATGAAAAAAAGATTCCATTTGTCCAAAAACGATTTTTAAGTCTTTCAAATCAGTTTTTAAAATCTTATCAGATGAAATTTTTTTTTCAGAATATTTATCGAATATAGCTGCTACCAATGCTCCGGAGCTTCCAACGCCATAGCCTTGGGGGATATTTGAATCAAAGAACATTCCATTTTCAATGTCCTTTTCAAGCTGAGAAATATTAATCGCAAATTTTTTAGGTAATGATAAGGTTTTCAAATAACCTGCATATTTATGCAGTGATTTATTTGATTTTAATTCAATCTCGTTAAGTTCTGATGAAAATTGTAAAGTCCCTTTATAGGCGTTATAAGGTAAGGTTAATCCTCTTGAATTTTCAATAATTCCATATTCTCCGAAAAGTAAAATTTTTGCATAAAATAAAGGATGCTTCATATTTTAATATTTCTCAAAAAACCTTACAAAGGTACATATTCTATTAATTTTATGATTAAATTTTAACTAATATTTCGATGAATCTTTTACATTTCCAAATTTTAATGAAAAAGATAATTAATTGATTTATAATTAACATGTTATAGTTGGTTGGGAAATAAACGAAAGAGTTTGATTTACCGAAAATATAAAGCTCATCTATATATTATTTTGAATATAGTAAAAGAATTAATATTTATCTATGGTTAATTATAGTATTCATATTCGCATGGTTAATAAGTTATTATGTACTATGGGGGTAAAATAATAAAGAAGGTTAATTTCCGGAATATATGAAAGAGTGTTTTTAATAAATAAAATCAAAAATTAAAAATAAGGGACAAACTAAATATTTATTGTATAAATTATAATGAAATAAAAAGCCCGGTTATCCGGGCTTTTTTATCTTAGGTTAAGAGAATAATGTTTTTACATCATTCCTGGCATTCCTCCACCCATTGGAGGCATTGCTGGTTCATCTTTTTTAATATCAGTAATTACACATTCTGTTGTTAATAACATTCCAGCAACAGAAGCTGCATTTTCTAAAGCAACACGAGTTACTTTAGTAGGGTCAATAATACCGGCACTAAACATATTTTCGTATTGTTCAGATTTAGCGTTGTAACCGAAGTCATCTTTTCCTTCTTTTACTTTGTTAACTACTACAGAACCTTCACCACCAGCATTGGCAACGATTTGACGAAGAGGTTCTTCAATAGCTCTTCTAACAATCTTGATACCGGTTTCTTCATCTTGATTTAGGCCTTTCAAAGATTCTATTCCGTTAATTGCACGAACTAAAGCGACCCCTCCACCGGCAACAAAACCTTCTTCAACAGCAGCGCGAGTTGCATGTAAAGCATCATCTACACGGTCTTTTTTCTCTTTCATTTCAACTTCTGAAGCAGCACCTACATATAAAACAGCTACTCCCCCTGCTAATTTAGCAAGTCTTTCTTGTAGCTTTTCTTTATCGTAGTCAGAAGTAGTATTTTCAATTTGAGCTTTTATTTGAGCAACTCTTTGTTTAATATTTTCATCACTTCCGGCACCATTTACAATAGTGGTGTTATCTTTATCAATGGATACTTTTTCCGCAGTACCTAGCATTTCTAATGTAGCTCCTTCAAGAGTTAATCCAGCTTCTTCAGAAATAACAGTACCGCCGGTTAAAATTGCAATATCCTCCAGCATTGCTTTTCTTCTGTCTCCAAAACCTGGTGCTTTAACAGCTGCAATTTTTAAAGATCCTCTTAACTTATTTACCACAAGAGTAGCCAATGCTTCGCCGTCTACTTCTTCAGAGATAATAAGTAAAGATTTACCATGTTGTGCAACCGGTTCTAAAACAGGAAGTAAATCTTTCATGCTGGATATTTTTTTATCACATAATAAAATATATGGATTTTCCAGCTCAGTAATCATTTTATCTGTATTAGTAACAAAATAAGGGGATTGATATCCTCGGTCAAATTGCATACCTTCAACAACATCTACATAGGTATCAGTACCTTTAGCCTCTTCTACAGTAATAACACCTTCTTTTCCAACTTTACCAAAAGCTTCAGCAATTAGAGAACCGATAGTATCATCATTGTTTGCAGAGATAGAAGCTACTTGTTTGATCTTTTCTGAATCTGAACCTACTTCCTGAGATTGTTTTTTCAATTCTTCAACGACTGCAGCTACAGCTTTATCAATTCCTCTTTTTAAATCCATAGGGTTTGCACCGGCAGCAACATTTTTTAATCCTTCTCTTACAATAGCTTGAGCTAATACAGTTGCAGTAGTTGTCCCATCACCGGCAACATCGTTGGTTTTGGAGGCAACTTCTTTAACCATTTGGGCTCCTAAATTTTCAATAGGTTCTTCCAATTCGATTTCTTTTGCAACGGTAACACCATCTTTAGTTACATGAGGGGCTCCAAAAGATTTTTGTATTACTACGTTTCTACCTTTGGGTCCTAAAGTAACTTTAACAGCATCGGCTAAAGCATCTACCCCTTTTTTTAGGGCATCTCTAGATTCAATATTAAATTTTATATCTTTTGCCATCTTTATATTTTTTATGAATTATATATTTTGTTTAATTAAACGATTGCTAAAATATCAGATTCTCTCATTATAAGATAATCTTTTCCATTAAGTTTTAGTTCAGTTCCGGAATATTTACCATATAAAACTTTATCACCAACTTTAACTGTTAATGGTTCGTCTTTTTTTCCGGCTCCTACTGCAACTATAACCCCTTCTTGTGGTTTTTCTTTAGCACTATCAGGTATAATGATTCCTGATGCAGTCTTTGTTTCAGCAGCTGCCGGCTCTACTACAACGCGGTCAGCTAATGGTTTAATTGATAATTCTGACATATTTATTATTTTTTAATTTTTATATTATTTTTTTAATTTATTGGTATTACTATTTTTCTTTTTTCTAAAAATATGCCAAATAAAGGTTTTATGACAAAAAGAAAGTAAAAAGCGACAAGGTGTCATATGGTTGATTTATACGTCACATTTTGAATATCATTGTTTCTTTAATAAGTATTTTATCATAGCAGTTTAAATACAATTAAAAAGACATGAACATATATAAATAAAAAACCCTTGATAACAGTATAGATATCAAAAGGTCTATAGTATATAAATACAGGTACTTATGACTAAACCATATTATTTTTTATTTTTTTAACGCTAAAAGATAAACTGATGTAATAGATTCCTAAAAATAGCATAGATATACTAACCCATATTAGCAAAGCAGCCAAACCGATCGGTGGAAACATTACTATAATGAAGGAAAGGATAATTTCCAATATACCTAATGTTAATAACCACCCCCAATTACTTATGCCCATATTCTTGATATCAAATGAGTGGCCTATTAAACTAACTCCTTTAAATAATAACCAAAAGCCTATAAAGAAAGATAAAATTCCCATTTGGGTAAAGATATTGGAGGAAATTAATATGACTCCTACCAATAAATCTAAAATACCACCGGCTAAATACCATCCCCAGTTACTGGTATGAGTATTGCTTAACGAAAAAATAATTTCAAAAATACCAAAAACAAGAAAAGAGACAGAAAAAAATGTCGTTAAGAAAATTAGTGATGGAGTGGGAGACATTATAACTATAATACCTGCTAAAATGAACAATATGCCTAAAAGGAGCATAATCCACCAATTTTTTATAAATGATTTCATATAAATTTATCTAATTATTAGAATTAGGTATTTTCAAAAATAATGCCATGAAATTGTTTTTATATCAATGAGGTAGCTAATAATAAGTGTTAATATAATAAGTGTAAATAATAAATTTTTATTTTTTTAATTAGGTATTATTATTGTAGATTGTCAAATAAAAAAGAAGGTAATTTCAAATTGAAAAATAAATTAGATCTATTACAACTAATCGAAGAAGCAAAAAATTCAAGGCAACAAGCTCAAAGCAAAATTGTAAATTTATTTTGGAGTGATATAAAGTCTTATATTTTTTCATTAGTAAAAGATGAAAATTATTCTGAAGAGTTAACCATTGAAACTTTTACTAAAGTTTTGAGTAAGTTGGATTTATATAATTCTGATTTTGATTTCAGAACCTGGGTTACTTCTATTGCTCATAATTCAGCTATAGATTTTTTAAGAAAAAAAAATAAGGTTAAGAACAAATTTTTAGATGATGACTATCATCATTTAAGGGATTGTGAGCCATCGCCAGAGCAGTTATTTATTGACAAACAAAATTTAGAAGCTTTTGAAAAAAGGTTAAATAATCTTCCTGAAAACTATCGAAAACTAATTTATTCTCGATATATCGATGGAAAAAAGCTTAAAGATATAGTTGAAGAAACCGGCTTATCTTTAGCTAATGTAAAAGTAAGCTTGATGAGAGCTAGGAAACTTTTATCTTAAATAAATAATAATCTTGCTATCGTATAAATATTAAATTTCTTTTTGTGGATAGTTGATCAGAAAATTCGTATCCGTCCTCATTATAAGTTTTAATATCATCCAATTGAGTTATGGAATTTTCAGCGCACCAACGAGTCATCTTTCCTCGGGCATTTTTAAAATATGTCATAATGCTTTTTAAAGATCCATTTCTGTAATCTTTGAATTCAATGTTCATAATTTGACCCTTTAACTTTTTAGAGTCAAATACTTTAAAATATTCGTTGCTGGCAAGATTAAGTATGGGTTCATCATTTTTAAGTTGGTTATTTAAATAATTAGTTAATATATTTCTCCAAAATCCATACAGATCATTAGCCTGTTCTGTTTTAAGTTTTTTCCCCATTTCTAATCGGTATAGCATAATATCATCTGAAGGATGTAGTAATCCATAAAGACCGGAAATAATTAAAAGATTTTTTTGCAAATAATTTAAACTGGAATTAGATAAGGATTCGGCGTTTAGTCCTCTGTAAACTTCACCTTTAAATGCAAAAATTGCTTGTACGCATTCTTTTTTAGAAGGATTGGGGCTCCATTGTTGAATTCTTTCCCAATTTTCTCCAGATAATTTTGATGAAATATTCAATAGATTTCCTAATTCAGAAGGGGAATAATTCTTTAAAACGAATTGTAATTTTTTACTATAATCAATCAATATGGGTTGACTATGTTCGTTCCAGCTCGAATTGGTTTCCAAGCTCATTATTTTTGCCGGCGATAGAAGTATCTTCATTTAAAATTTATTAGCTGTGTAGCTAAGTTATTAAAAAAAACAATGTAGTTTAATAGATGAATTTTTATAAAAGTAAATAACAAATGTTAGGAATTGATCTTAACATTTGTTATCATATGTTGAATACTTTATATTTCAAAATCAGAATTTACATCTAATTTTTTTGCTATAATCTTGTTTATTTTATTTTTCAATTGGGTAATGGAAACTGTTTCCATTACATCTGCGCAGAATGCAAACATAAGTAAAGCCTTAGCATTTTTTTCATGGATTCCCCTTTGTTTCAAATAGAATAAGGCATCATTATCAAGCTGTCCTACTGTACACCCATGCGAACATTTTACGTCATCTGCAAAAATTTCTAATTGAGGCTTGGTATCAATACTCGATTTTTTAGAAAGCAAAATATTATTATTTTGTTGAAAAGCATTAGTTTTCTGAGCTATTTTATTTACTTTTATTTTACCATTAAATATTCCGTGGGCAGAATTTTGGTATATTCCTCTATAAAGTTCATGACTTTCACAATTAGGCCGGTTGTGTTTAACAAGCGTATGATTTCCAACTTCTTGTCCTTCTCCTATAATGGTTACTCCTTTTAAGGTCGAATTAATATTTTCCCCATTATGATCAAAAGATAGTTCATTACGAATGGTTTTGCCTCCAAAAGAAAAAGTATGCATAAAGACATTACTGTCTTTTTCTTGCCTTATAAAGGTTGAATCCATTAGGCAAGAGGAGTGCACATCATCCTGAATTTTGTAAAGGCTGAAATTAGTGTTTTTTCCCACAAATATCTCAGTTACGATATTATTGAAGAATTTAAATTCTGATAGCGTATGAATTCTTTCAGAAATTTGAATTTCTGATTGATCTTCTATAACAAATAAATTACGTAGGTTTTTAAGGGCCGTATAGTCTTGCTTTGAATTTAAATAAATTAATTCTATTACCTGTTGCTCTATAGTATGTTTAGGTACATAAATAAAAGTTCCTTCGTGGTATGATGCCATATTTAATACATTAAAGTAATGTTTTTGGCAGGAAATAGAATTCAGCTTAGAGAGTATAATAGCTTGATACTTTTCATTTTTTAAAGCTTCTGAGAAAGGCAGGACAATCCATGTATTTTGTGGATAATTGGAATATTCTGATGAAATAAGACCATCAATGATAACAATTTTAAAAGAATCCGGTTCATGACCTACAATATCTTCTATAATCTCTTTAGATATAGGATTGTTTTTTGCAGTTTGATAAAGTTTTGGATTGAAATCAGCTATTTCAGTAAATTTCCAATCTTCATTTTTTTTTGTTGGAAAACTACTATTCTCTAATGTTGATTGTGCCTGTTTGGTAATTTTTTCTAATTCAGTATGTTGTAGGATATTCATTTTGCTAATTTAAGTTAGGAGGAATTACTAATTGATGTAATCGAAAACTATAACCAATCGTATCCTTTTTCTTCTAATTCCAATGCCAATTCTTTAGTTCCTGATTTTATAATTTTTCCGTTCATTAATACATGTACGAAATCCGGGACAATATAATCCAGTAAACGTTGATAGTGAGTAATAACTAAAACCGCATTATCTTTATTTTTTAATTTATTGACACCATTGGAAACAATACGCAGTGCATCAATATCAAGTCCAGAATCAGTTTCGTCCAAGATGGATAATTTTGGCTCTAACATAGCCATTTGGAAAATTTCATTTTTTTTCTTTTCGCCACCTGAAAAACCTTCATTAAGAGATCGGGAAAGAAAATCTTTCTTTATTTCCAGCATCTCGGATTTTTCTTTAACTTTTTGTAAAAATTCTTGTGCAGAAATATCTTCTTGCCCACGAGCTTTACGATTAGCATTAATGGCTGCTTTTAAAAAGTTGGAGACGCTTACACCGGGAATTTCTATTGGGTACTGAAAAGACATAAATATTCCGGCATTGGCTCTTTCTTCAGGAGCAAGGTCTAATAAATTTTTTCCATCTAATAGAATAGAGCCTTCAGTGACCTCATAATCCTCCTTTCCGGTAATTACATTAGAAAGCGTACTCTTTCCACCACCATTAGGCCCCATAATTGCATGTACTTCTCCCTTACTAATTTCAAGATTTATTCCTTTAAGTATTTCTTTTTTTCCAATTCTTGCGTGCAAATTTTTTATTGATAGCATTTTTATCGTATATTATCTTAAACTTATTCAAAAACAAATATACTACCTTTATAACTGCTGTAAAAAATAGGTTATAAATTTTATTGATTTCAAAATTGATTAACGTTATTTAAATAAATACTTTTCAGATACTTAAAATTAATTTCCAATTTTTTTAATAGTATATTAAAAAAAAATCATTAATTTTTTTAACCATAAATTATAAGTGAAATATGTTATTTTTATCATAAAAGAGTATAATTTTGTAAATATATTTATATAATTTGTATTGGTTATGTGTTAAATTAAGTTGTTGATTATCTTTGCATTAAATTTTTTTATCATTAATTTCCAATTTTTTACTTATCATTTTCTTTATAATCGATGGAATCCATTTTAAAAGTTGTTCGATATCTTCTAAGATTTCCCCAGTGTAAGCACCGGTTGACATACATAAAACCTGTATAGTGTTATTGGGTGTATCAGAAAACTCTTGCGAAAGAATTCCTATTGAAATTCCTATTACGGTAGAAATGGGGGCTTTTATAAAAAAGCCTGCATACAAAAATTCCTTTATAAACAGAACAAACAATAGTGCTTATCACAGTTGCGAAGATCATACACTCGAACACTCGAATTGACTGAAAAAATCAAGTAGTTTCTCATTAATTTCTTTAAAATAAATTACCATGTTAGTTTTTCTAAGGTTATTATTTAAGGTTTTGAGGGTGAAATACTTTTTAGTTATAGCCTTGTATTGTTATATTTTTAAATTTTTGACCTCTATTATAATAAGTCTTATTAGAAAAATAGGGTTAAGAAGAGAAATAAAATAAGTAAGTAAAAGAAATTTGAAAAGACGATGCAATGAGAATTCTTAATGAATATAAAATGTGAAAATCAAAATCCTAACTGTTAATTAACGAGCTTTTACTTTCCTTTTTATGGGTACAGGTATTAAGAGGTAATTTTTATTTATTAAAATGAAATTCATTCCGTTCCATATTTTTCTTCGAATTTCACATATTATTTGTTTTCAATCTTCTCAATAAGTTCCAGGGAGATTTATAATGGGTAAGTCTATTCCAGAATTTTTATTTGATTTTCATGAATAATGCGCCTTTTTCTTTAAGCTTAAGAACTTTTTATCTTCAAAATTATCATTTAAGCAAATTTTAAGTTGTGGGCGTTTAATTTTCGTTTTATCATGGTAAGGTTTTTAGTATTAGTATGGTTTCATTCTGATTTTAAAAATGATTTGATTAAATCAATTGATCAATGATTGTTATTTATCCGATAATAAAAAAGTCACTAAAATTATTTCAAGTAAAATTGTAATTATGTTTAATGAATTTATAATTGGATATTTTATTTTAATCCATATGCAATAATTCAGGATTTTCCAATTTTAATTAACTATTTTCTTGTTTGTTTGTAAATAGAAATAATAACTTGGATAACTAATAAATTAATTTTCTGAGGATTATGTGGAATAAAAAAATTAATGTATATTTACATTGATTATAAATATAAAGCGAGTATACAAATAAATTTGTATAAATAATTGATATATGAAAAAAAACACAAATTTCTTTGAAAGAATAACAGAGCTTATTCATTATAAAAGATTTAGGAGTGTTCATGATTTTGCAATTAATGGGTTAGGATATAGTTCTTCTGAAAAATTAAACCGATTAAAAAAAGAAGGAACTAGACCTTCTTATGATATATTAGAAGACATTGCAAATAAGTTTGATGATATAAATGTGGATTGGTTACTTACCGGTAGAGAATCTATGTTAAAAAGAGTATCAGAGTTTGCCGGAGGTAAAGAAATACTTCCTGCTCCTATAATAAGTATGCACCGCAAGACAATAGATACTATTAGAGATATACAAGATGTGCCTTTATATGATTTAGAAGCTACTTCGGGTTTAGTTGAGCTTTTTAAAGGATCTTCCGGCGAAGCAGTCTTAGATCGTATCCGTATACCGGGTATAGCAAATTGTGATGGGGGAGTGTATGTAAAAGGTGATTCTATGTATCCGTTACTGAAAAGTGGAGATATTGTTTTATATAAAAAAGTTAATTTAGATAAAATTTTTTGGGGTGAAATGTATTTACTTTCCATAAAAATTGACGATTGGAGCGAATATATCACGGTTAAATTTGTTCAAAAATCAGATTTAGGAGATGAATATATAAAGCTGGTTTCCCAAAATCAACACCATCAACCGAAGGATATGTTAATGGAACATATAAATGCTATTGCCTTAATACGAGCAAGCATACGATTACATAATTAATTTTAATAGAATTGGGCTTCATACAGATATGTGAAGTTCGATTGTATAACTTTAGCATATAATCTTAATTTATTTACCTTTTATAGAGGGATATTGCAGATTTACTCGTAAAAAATTAGTTTTGTAATGCATCTGTAATTATAAACCTATATGTCGAGGTAATTTTTATAAGGATCAATCAAATTCTTAAATATAGCGGAGTGCAATACATTTTATTCCCTGTAATATATGCGTTTAACCCTAGATGAAATTGAAGTTAGAACTTCATACGGGATGGTTTGATACCATTCGGCATATTCAATCAAACTTGGATTTTCACCCATAATTATGACGGTATCTCCTTCCTTACAAGCTATATTCGTTACATCAATCATCATCATATCCATACAAATATTTCCAATGATAGGAGCTTTTTTTCCATGAATCGTTACATATCCTTTTCCATTTCCTACTATTCTTCGAATGCCATCTGCATAGCCGATGGGCAAAGTTGCAACAGAGGTAGTTTTTTTAGCTACAAATTGTCTGCCATACCCAACTGTTTCTCCGGGTTCAAGATCATGAATATTAGAAATAACAGTCTTTAATGTAATCACATTTTTCAGCTTTTTTAAGGTCTTTTCATTGTCAATGTATCCATACATGCCTATTCCTAAACGAACGGCATCAAAATGATATTCCGGATAATTAATGATCCCGGCAGAATTCGCTATGTGAAGAAGAGGTTGGTAACCCAATATTTTTGCTAAAATATCAAATGAATACTTTAGCTTGCTGGCTTGTAATCTTGTAAATTCCTCTTGTTCCGAAACATCGGATACCGCAAAATGACTGAAAATAGATTTAACCTTTACATAAACATTATTTTTTAATAAATCGCCTAATTTTTGAGCTTCTTCAGGTTGAAAACCTAAACGATGCATCCCGGTATCAATTTTAATATGGATAGGATATTTAGTTAGTTTTTTTTCTTTTAATTTATGAACAAATAAGTTTAGTTCTCTAAAACTATATATTTCCGGCTCCAATTCATATTCGATGACTCGATCATAACTGCTGATTTCCGGATTCATAACCATAATGGGTAAGTGAATGCCTTTATCTCTTAATTTAAACCCTTCGTCCGGATAAGCAACGGCAAGGTAATCTATATGATAAAATTGTAAAACTTCTGCTATCTCAAAATTCCCCAATCCGTACGATGAAGCTTTAACCATGGCAATAATCTTAGTTTCCGGTTTTAATAGACTTTTAAAATAATTTACATTCATCAATAGTGAATGTAGATTAACTTCCAATATAGTGTCATGAGATTGAACTTCCAATAATTGGGTAACTTTTTCCAATTCAAACTTACGCGCTCCTTTTATTAATAGGGCAGCATCTTTTATGGAACGACTTTCTAAAAACCTAATCACCTCTACGGTAGATAAAAAACTTTTAAGTATATTGTTAAATAAGTGTCTGTATTTGTATGTTTTTTCTCCAACTAAAAGGATGTGATGTAAGGGAAAAGAATTGACCAAATCAGCTATTTTTTTATACAACTCAGCTTCAGCTAGTCGAGATTGGAGGATATCTGAGAGCACCAAAACTTTTTTGGGTTTGTTTTGTTGGAAAAGAAAATGTAAGGCTATTTCCAATGATTGGTAATCCGAGTTGAACGTATCGTTGATTATCGTACAATTATTAATTCCGGATACTAACTCTAAACGCATAGATACGAATTGTAGATGAAGAATTTTTTCTTGTATAAAATCGTAATTATATCCTAATTCAGACAATACAGCTAGTAAACATAATACATTTTGGATAGAAGCATCATCTGTGAAAGGAAAAATAAATTCCCTAGGTTCACCAAAAACGGAAACACTCAGTACTGTTGTATTACCATTAAGAGTAGTTTCTAATAATTGAATATCTGAATTTTCTTTACCGAAAGAAATTAATTTTTTGTTGGGATACTCTAATTGAATTATTTTTGATATATTCGGATCAGTTGGATAAATAATAACTTGTGAGTTTTTAAAAAGCTTTATTTTTTCAACAATTTGTTCTTCCTTATCTTTAAAATATTCTGAATGTGCACCCAGTACATTGGTGAGAACTCCTATAGTAGGATGCAAAACTCTTTCCTGTTTATCCATTTCTCCGGGCTTAGAAATACCTACTTCAAAAATTCCTAAGTCGTGCTTAGACTCAATCTGCAATACGGATAACGGAAGTCCCATTTGAGAATTAAAGCTTTTTGGACTTTTAATAATTGAAAATACGTCCCACAAACATTGATTAAGCCATTCTTTTAAAATGGTTTTGCCATTACTTCCGGTAATACCTATGGTTGTAAGGCTGGGATAAGAATTTATATGATAACATGCCCATTTTTGTAGTGCTGACACCGGATCATCTACAATTAGATACGTAGCATCAGAATGTATAACGGGAATATGAGAACCGATAAAAATCCGCACCGATTTTTTATAGGCATCTTCCATATATTTATGACCATCGCGAATTCCAATAAATGCTATAAATGCCCCATCAGCCGGAGACACGATATTTCGACTATCGTAAAATATATGTTGAATTTTTCTATCAGGATCTCCGATAAGCTGGGCATCTATAATCAGAGCCAGATGAGTCACACAATAAATCATTTTAGTGCCAATAGTTAGATTTCATCTTTTTTCTGTACTTTTTCCTTTTTCAAAATTTCCCAAAAAGCTTGTCTGCTTAAAGGCTCATATTTGTCTTTTTCACCTAATTCTACCAGGTTCTTACCGGATGAAATACGATGGGAATAATTAGCCAGATTTCCTGTTTTTACACAAATAGCATGTACTTTAGTTACATATTCGGCAGTAGCCATTAAAGAGGGCATCGGACCAAAAGGTCTGCCTTTAAAATCCATATCCAATCCTGCAACAATTACTCTTTTACCCTGATTGGCAAGTAGGTTGCATACTTCTACTATAGTATCGCTAAAAAACTGGGCTTCATCGATTCCTATTACGTCGCAATCGACTGCTAGAAGGGGGATTTCCAGAGGGTTGTCAATAGGAGTGCTCAGATAAGAAGTTTTATCATGGGAAACCACCAATGTTTCATCATATCTTACGTCCATGGCAGGTTTGAAAATTTCAACCTTTTGTTTTGCAAATTCTGCACGTTTAAGTCTGCGGATAAGTTCTTCCGTTTTACCAGAGAACATGGAGCCGCAAATTACTTCAATCCAGCCAGTTTGTTGAGTGCTATTTGTTGTATTTTCAAGAAACATTTGTAAATTTCGGGTCTTTAATAAAAATTTTTACAAAAGTAGAAATTAACGAACATATTAAAAAGCAAATTATGAATGTCAAAGAAATATTTCAAAAAGAAGTTTTGGAAGAAATAAAATCCATTGCCGGAGAAATTAGCCGTGTACAGAGCTTTTCAGGTCTTCTATCACATCAGCAGAAAATTCAAAGTTTATATGAAAAATTTATTTTTTTAAAACAATTATCTACCTCTAAATATCAGCAAATTCTTGAAAATGCAGAAAGTAATGAGAGGGTACAGGAGAAAAAAGTAGAGGTTAGAGATTTTTATGAAACGACTAAAGAGCAGGTAAGTAAAGAATTTGAAAATATAGCCTCAACTAAAAATGAAAATGTTGAAAATAATGTAAACAGAGAAGAAAAAGCAGTTGAGAATACTCATAAAAAAGAATTAGAAGCAACATCTGAAGACATAGAAAAATCAGAAGAAGAAGATTTTAGAAAAAAGGATTCTTTAACTATTCAGATTGCTGAAATAAAACCTCATGAAAAGAATAGAATTTTAAGACCCATTAATTTAGATTTTAATGATTCCATCGCTTTTATCAGCCAATTGTTTAATGGAAGTAAATCTGATATGGATGCTGAATTTACTCATTTAAACCAAACTCAATCGATAGAGGAAGCAAAAAAATGGATGGAAGAAATGTTTGTAAAATACAATTGGAAAAATAAAGAAGAATATGTGGAGCGTTTGTCAGGTTTAATAGTACACAGGTTTGATTCATAACAGCTTATAAAAATATGAGTGGAAAGCTATATTTAATTCCAACTCCTATTGGAAATCTTGAGGATATTACCTTACGGGCTTTGCGCCTTTTAAAAGAAGTAGATTTAATTTTGGCTGAAGATACTCGTACTTCCGGAAAGCTTCTTAAGCATTATGATATACAAACGCCTATGCAATCGTATCACATGTTTAATGAACATCAAAAAACCGAAGGATATACAAATCAGATTTCTGAAGGGCGTATTGTTGCTCTAATCACAGATGCCGGAACTCCGGGAATATCAGACCCGGGGTATATGCTTGTAAAATCTTGCATTGAAAAAAATATTTCGGTAGAATGCCTTCCGGGGGCTACTGCTTTTGTTCCCGCATTGGCTATTTCAGGGCTTCCTTCACATGAATTTGTTTTTGTCGGCTTTTTACCATCCAAAAAAGGCAGACAAACTAAGCTCAAAGAGTTGTCACAAGAGAGCAGAACTCTTATTTTATATGAAAGTCCTCATAAAATAATTACCACCTTAGAACAAATTTCGGAAATTTTCGGAAAGGATCGAAGAATTAGTATAAGCAGGGAACTTACTAAAATGCATGAAGAAACGTTGCGAGGTAGTGTGGGTGAGGTATTAAAAATAGGTAAAGAAAAGCCTTTGAAGGGGGAAATAGTTGTACTAATTGAAGGAAAATAATTATTTTTAAATTTATGATATCGAACCGGTGTAAGTACGCATTAAAAGCTTTAATCTATATAGCAAGACAAGATAAGGATAAAAGTATATTGTCGTCAGAAATCTCTAAGGACGAAAATATACCTAAAAAGTTTTTGGAAAATATTTTGAGAGACCTTAAAAATGCACAATTTTTAACCAGTAGAAGAGGCGCTAAAGGAGGGTATCGATTAAATAAAGATCCGGAAAAGGTAACTTTAATTGAAGTGATTCGTTTAATGGATGGTCCCATAGCTTTGTTGCCGTGTGTGTCAATTATGTATCACCAGCCTTGTGATACGTGTGAGGCCGAAGAAACGTGTACGATACGCGATGTATTTATAGAAGTTAGAGATGCTACTTTGGAAATTTATAGAAAAACAACCTTAGCAAGTTTGGCAAAAAAGAAAAATAAGTTATCTTTGTAGCTAAAAATGGGGCTGTAGCTCAGCTGGCTAGAGTGTTAGACTGGCAGTCTAAAGGTCGTGGGTTCGAGCCCCATCAGCTCCACATCTAAAGAAATTAGATTAGAATACAGCACCGAAAACTATTCGGTGCTTTTATTTTTTTAATTAATTTCGACTTATCCGTATATAATAAAAATTTAAAATATAGTCAGATCTTTGCTTATTTAGAAGTTAAAATATTTTCTATTAGTTGTTTTCTGTCCTACTCATTTATAAAATTTTTGTTTACTTATATATTTATCTAAAAAACCAATATAATTTTAATCTATTTCTTTTAAGTTGATTTCCATGATATTATGAAAACAAATTTATCTGTATCTCTATATTTATAAAAATTACTCCATTGGATAAAATCAATTATATTGGAAAAAAGGTAACCGGCATAGCGAAAGGCTAATTACCTCAACTGAAAAAAGTTTTGAATAAAAGAAATGATTCCGATTTTACTATATCTGAAAGCAAATCACAACTGCTAAATAAGTAAGTGAAATTAAGTAAAATTGCGCAAAGCTGTGACGCATCACGAAACTAAATAAAATTGAAGACAATTCACAACATACAAAATTGTAATCAGTAGACCATAAAATTACAATTCACCATCAATTCCATATAGACTATAACAGAATTTAACTTATAAATATTGTCTGTTAATAAATTAAAAAAAATAATATAACAACATTATTGTGTTAAAATAAGAAAAAATAAAATAATAATTATCTTTAAACGTTATTTAAAAAAATAATTAAATTACTTTTTTATATGAAATCATTTGAAAATCATGAGGAAGGTAATAATTCATCATTTCAGCTAAATCCGCCTCAAAAAGAAGTTCATTATTATGCTAAATACGGAGGAACGAAAGACAAAATATACGGAAATACACATATAATTTCCGTAAAAATACAGATAGACGGAGCCGAATTTTTTACACAGACCAACGTACAGTTGGAAATCAGGCAAAAAATAAATGACCTCCACAAATTTACCCTTACTTGTGTACCCGAAGAATTTGGAGAAAATAATACAACATATTTACTTCAAAACACCGGAGAATATTTAGGCAAAAGAATTACCTTTCAATTTCGACAGTTTGGAAAGATCACTTCAACCTTCACCGGAATCATTACCCGGATTTCTACCTCCACTAAAGGTGGCATCCGTCAAATCATTCTTACAGGCAATTCTCCTAGCATTCTAATGGAAAACGGGCCTCAATGTCGCAGCTTTGAAAATAAAACCTTTGAGGAGATTATTAAAGAAATAAGCAAAGACTACCCGCCCAACCTGATAAATTTTCATGTCAATCCCAATAATAAAGAAAGATTGGACTATATTGTACAATATAACAGTTCCGATTTACAGTTTTTACAGCAAATAAGCAGGCGTTTTGGGGAATATTTTTACTATAACGGAGAACAGTTTTGCTTTTCAGCTTGGGGAGGCAAAATTATAGAATTAATGGAAGGAGAAGATATATACGAGTATGAGCTTAGTATGGAAGTGCAGCCACAGGCTTTTTCCTATACCGCCTATGATGCCAAGCAGGGAACAGACTATCTGTTGGATTCAGAAATCCGGAAAGTACAGACCTCTCAAAACCCTTTTCAACAACATGCTCACCATGTTTCAGAAAACTTATATAACGTATCTCCAACAGCCCATTACGACCAAAGTTTACTGCACCAAGGCCCCCTGGAAATAGAACACTCAATAGAAAAAGAAAAGAAAAAACGGCAAAATTTAGTATATATAAAAGCCAGCGGAAACAATCCCCACTTACGAGTAGGAGATGTAGCCAAGATGATGGCGTGGATGCCGAAACATGAGATATTTAAAAACGGACGCGTTCCCATAGAATCGTATAAAATAACAGAGATTGTCCATACCTTTGCAGACGGAGAAGGCTATAGAAATACCTTCCTTGGTCTACCTAAAGATTTACCCGTTCCGCCTTACTATGAAAGAACCGAATCGCCTAAGGCCCACATACAACATGCCGTGGTAACCGATAATAAAGACCCATTGAAAATGGGAAGAGTTCGAGTACAATTTACCTGGCAACGCGCTACGAACAGCCAAACACCTTGGGTGCAGGTCATACAACTGCATAGCGGAGCAGGCAAAGGAACATATTTCAATCCGGAGATAGGCGAAACCGTTTTGTGTGCCTTTCAAGGAGGGAATGCCGAAGCGCCCATAGTATTGGGCACAGCCTATAACGGAGGAGAAATTGCTGCCTACTACACCGAAGGGAATGATATAAAAGTAATGCAAACGCGAAGCGGAATCAAAATCGTATTTAACGATGCAGAAGAACAGGGCACCCTGTTAATAGAAGATCCCAGCGGAAACAGAGTCTTCATGGATGGAAAAGGGAACATGAAAACCCATGCCCCCAAAAATATGGAAATGACCGCCGGTGAAAATATGAATATAAAAGTAGGAAAAAACCTGAATTTTACGGTAGGAAATGAAGCAACCTGGGATATTATGGAAAAATTGCTGATAAATGCACCATTTATGCAACAGTTGATAAGTACCTATTTCCATACCCAAGCAGGAAAAGCCCTCATAAATTCAGAAAATCAAATAAAAATAGAAAGCCCGAAAACCTATGTACAAGGAGCAGAGCGATTAATGCTCCATTCCGATGAGTTGGCAACCTTAAACTCACAAGGAATCGCTGAAATGAAAGGAGAAACCAAAAATTCATTGAGTAATAAAAGTGACATTTATGAACCGAAACAATTCAAAATTGAAGCTAAATGTATGGTACAATTCCGTCCCCATAATAACTGGAGCGGAGAATTTGGTTTTGACTGGGTTAGAACAGGAGATACAGGAAGAGATCCTGGAGACACGCGTGCCTATAAAGATATTATAGGGAAAAATAGAGATTCATTAGGAAATATTTCGAATGAAAATTATGGGAATAATATAGTTCCAGATATAAAAGAATATACTAAACTTTTGAAGCAATATAAGGTGTTATCCGTTCCATTTACCAAAGACTTTTATATTGTTCCTTGGCTTTCTTTATTTAAAGATAAAACAGCTAAATTGAGTTTAAAACTTCATATAGAAGAATCACCCAAAAAGCTAGAATTTAAATATGATAAAAGTTTATTTGAGCTAAACAAAACCGAAATAACAACTACAATGAAAGGAAAACATACTTTGCCAGATTATTTAACTATTAAATGTATTAAAACTTTTAATAATGACCAGTTTATTGATGTATATGCAGATAATAAACTTGCAGGAAGATTAAAGGTACATAAGAATGGAAAGGGTTACCGAAGGAAGGTTGATATTGTGCTGGCTCCAATTAAAACTAATATAACTGGAAAAGGGGAAGAAGGAAATATTACAGGTGAAGAAGACAAATTAAAAAAATACTTAAGTCAAGCATTAATTACGCCTAATATAATTATAGATAATAGTATTGATCTTTCTAAAGATACTATATTTATGAATAATTTTATAAAAAATAAAAAAATCATTTACGGACGTGATAGTAAAGATCAGGGAATACTTCATACATATATGATGAACAATTACAATTTACATGGGAAATACCCGGAAGCATTTGTAATTTATATTTTTGATTTGGCCTGTCCAGGTATTGCAGGAGAGGCATTTAATATCCCTTCCAATAATGCTTTAGTTTTTGGATATAATACCAGAAAGCCTACTTGTTTGGTACATGAATTCTTACACGGTATGGGATTATACCACACTTTTGATAATAATAGTATGTTTACATTTCCTAAAATTACAGAAAATATAGAAGATTATACTACCAACCGCTACGCGCTTTGGAAATGGCAATGGGATATTATAAGAGAAAATTCATTAATGAAAAAAGAATAACTCATGAAAAAAATATTATTAATTTCAATTTCCTTACTTGTTATTTCCTGCCAAGGACAAAAGAAGCAAGAGAGACAAGAAAAGAAAATAAATAAACAATTATTTACAGAATCTAAAGATACCATCATGGAAAAATTTAATATAAAAGAATTTAATAAACACCAAAAAAATGGTAGTTGGATATATAAAAAAAATAATGAAGAATATTTTTTAAGAAAGGTAAAAGATGAATATTGGTTAGAAATTTCAACAAAAGATAATCCTTTTATTTTAAGATATAATTATTTTTTAAGTGGTAAAATAAGTAAAAAAGGATTATATTTTTCTGGAAATGGTTTTAATAAAGGTATATGGATAGACTACGATGAAAAAGGAAATATTATTAAACAAACGAATTATGATGCTCCCTACAAGAATTTTCCCTGGGAGAAAGTAAAATTTTGGTTGGAAACCCGTAAGGTTGATTTGCATGATCCTTTAACTCAAATAGATAGAGATGACTTTAATAATCGTCCTATTTGGTATCTGAGTTGGGATACAAAAGAACATGATAAATATGGGAATCAGATTATTCAAGATGTAGAATTAGATGGGAAAACAGGAGAAGTGCTTAAAGAAACTACCCATACATTTGGAGAATATATACCGGAAGAATACAAAGATAAATCAGATAGAGTAAAAAAAAATAATCAAGAAACTTCCGAAGTTTACAAAACCTATAAAGGAAAATCCTATACCCAACAAGAGTGGGAAGAATTTGAACAAAAATTATTTGAAGAATATGCCGGAAAGCATAATTTGAGAACTGCTATAGATATAGAAAAAGAAAGATATAAAAAAGGCGGGGGATTTTTCTTAGGAGAGAGAGAAGTAACGGATTAAAATTAAGGAATATATCTAAGTAACACATAAGATATAACCTATTAAAAAAGAATCATCCATCTTACTATCGTATGTATTTTATAGGTGAAGAAGCTAGCTGGAACGGTTTTTCGTATTTTAATTCCAAATTCGGAGTTTATTTTGAAGGGCATAATAAAGGCACGGTTGCCCATGAGACTATGCATGCAATGAGATTACCACATACGTTTGATGGACTAAGAGGAGAATTTACATATAAAGCGCAGCAAACCGATAACTTCATGGATTATTGTCATTGGAGCCAAGATATTGAGGGTAACGTTAGGACTCCTGTAGAAGGAAGAACACTATTTAGGTGGCAAATGATTAAATTAAATTATAATTTAAAATATACTCATTGAAATGAATTATATTTATTTACTATTATTTTTTAATTTTTTATGCTACTCATGTCAAGGGCAGGGGAACGAGAAAACAGTAAAAATGACCTCTATAAATAAGATACAATATATGGATACTACACAATATTATGAATATATAAAGATATTAAATTTTAAACCGGATACTTTTAATAAAAAACAGTTTGATAAAGATGCAGAATTTGGAAAGTACATTTATACAGACAATTTGGGAAATAAAGTAATAGAATCGAGTGGGGAGTATTTTAAATCAATTGGAGAAGATGAATCTGAATATATACAAGTAACTATTTTAAGAGAGAATCCTTTACTTTCATTATATAAAGAATTTTATCCAAATTGTATAATAAAAAGAAAGTCGCTATATTTTTTAGATAATAATTCTATAGGTGTTACTCAAGAATTTGATAGAAATGGGAAAATGATTAGAGAAATAAACGAAGATAAAAAGTATAATAATATAAGACATAGAGATATAATTTCATTTTTGATAAAAGAAAATTTATATAATGATAGCACTAAAGAGATAAAAGGCGAGTTGTCTGCTACTTTTATAAAAAAAGAAAAAAATAATCAAGAAATAAAACAACTACAAAATAAAGATGTTTGGATTATAAAGAATTTTATTTCTCCACCTACATTTGAAAATATTTATTATATAGATGCTCAAACAGGAGATATATTAAGTCATCTATATAAAGGAAAAGAAATGATGCAGGATAAAAAAACTTCCGGAGTTTACAAAACCTATAAAGGAAAATCCTATACCCAACAAGAGTGGGAAGAATTTGAACAAAAATTATTTGAAGAATATGCCGGAAAGAATAATTTGAGAAGTGCTATAGATATAGAAAAAGAAAGAAATAAAAAAGGCGGGGGATTTTTCTTAGGAGAGAGAGAAGTAACGGATTAAAATTAAGGAATATATCTAAGTAACACATAAGATATAACCTATTAAAAAAGAATCATCCATCTTACTATCGTATGTATTTTATAGGTGAAGAAGCTAGCTGGAACGGTTTTTCGTATTTTAATTCCAAATTCGGAGTTTATTTTGAAGGGCATAATAAAGGCACGGTTGCCCATGAGACTATGCATGCCATGAACCTTCCACATACCTTTGATGGTAAATCTTCTTCAGCCCTCTATACTTATGAAGTCTATAAAACAAACAATCTGTTAGATTACAGTCACCACATAGGTATTGAAAGACATTGTTTATTTTTATGGCAATGGAAAATCCTTAATCCTAAAATACGCTAAAAAATGAAGAAAATATTATTTTTATTGGCTCTAGGTATGTTTACCACTTGCCAAGGACAGGAACAAAAGAAAACGATTTTTACCCAATCAGTAACCCCAAAAAAAGACACCACCATGATAGAAAAATTTGATTTTGATATTTATGAAAAAACCCATAAAGGATCTGATAAATATATTTTACCTAATGGTAATACAATATTCTCTATGGTTTTTTTTAAAGATAAAGTAGGTTTCCAAAGAGAAAGGCTTCCAGCCCCATCTTTTTTAACCATATACAAAGAATTTTATCCTAATGGTTATTTGAAAAAGAAAGAAACTTATATAGGGGGATATGTGAAAGTAGGAATTCCCCGCTATTATGATGAACAAGGGAATCTTATAAAAGAAGCAGATGAAGACCAAAAATTCGGAAAAATCAAACCCCAACAGGTGTTAGAATTTTTACAAGAAAAAGGTTATATTAATTTAAAAACCGGAGAAGGACTGATAGATAAAGAAGGACATTCAGTGTTTAATCTACGTTTCGGAGAACAGAATAAAGAGAAATATTGGATTATTACCATAGTAAAAGGAATTCCTAATACGGACCCTCGAAATTTTCCGGAATTCGGAGAACCACCGGCTTATTTACCGTTACATTATGTAATGGATGGAGAAACCGGAGAAGTAACAATAGAGGGAGAAGAGGATAAAAAAACTTCCGGAGTTTACAAAACTTATAAAGGAAAATCCTATACCCAACAAGAGTGGGAAGAATTTGAACAAAAATTATTTGAAGAATATGCCGGAAAACATAACATTTCCTTAACTAAAAATGACCATACAAACAACAAAGGATTTACTTCACGATTTTTACCGAATGACTAAAATTAAAAAAAAATGCCACAAAAAATAACAGAGAAGTCTATCTTACAATGCAGCCAAGGGACGTCAGAGACCCCATTAAAAGTAACAAGTCAAAATTTTTTCTTTATAGAAAATAAAGCCATTGCTACAGAGCAAGATAAGCAACCCAATGTCAATATAAATCCATTTGGATTATGCAAATTAAAGCCTATACTTGGAGGATATGGTCCCTGCACACCGGCACCTCTTTCCTGGCTCCAAACGACTAAAAAAGATGAAATAAACGGCTTTAAAATTTTATTAGATAATTCAATTTGTCCTTGTGCAAAGGGAGGTAGTATCAAAGTTGTAGATAAAGGACATAGAGAAAATCATGAGGCATGAAGAAAGACAGTAAACCTAAGATTTCTTATAAAGACTTTATTTCATAAATTTTCACAAATTCGAATCAGGTAATAAATAAAACAAAGCAGGACTAAATATTCTATAACTTTCAAAAGATACTCCGCTTCTTGTGATATAAGTAAAAAAATTATTTTATACTGAAAGAACAAGATAATTCTATTAGATAAATAGAATCTAAAAAAGCTTAAAAGATGAAAATGTCGGATTGTTTTATAAGAGAAACCTATAACAGAGGAATCAGGATTCTTATACGAATTCCTAATAATTAAGAAATTGTAATTTTTATATAATGCAATTTTAAGATGATATGTGCGAGATCATGGTAAAAAACGTCAGGCGAATAAAGGTTAATAATCTGAAAGAGCTAAAGAATATTTGGCTTCATTTACAACTATTTAATATATTAAAAAATCAGAAATATAAAAATATACAGTGCAGAGATTCTACACTTTAGTGCACATTGCTGTCAAACTTGGAATTAGTGTAATAAGAATACCTTCCCCCCAGTGCATAATAGAAAGACTTTCTAGGGTTTAAACTTAATGAAATATTTAAGGATTGTACGTTTTACTGCTGCAATTTAATTTATTCAAAGAAAAGATAAAAGACTAGCAGGAGAAGAGTTATTTACCAATATTTAAATGGTTATGAAAAATTAATCAAACATACGATGTATTGGTAGAAAACGGTAGAAATGACAAATTTAAGACTTTATTTTTTGTAAAGTTGTATAGAACGGTTGAGAATAATGTAAAATCAAATTTAGCTTATAATTAACTAAACTATAAGTCATAAAATATAAAAACCTTTATAAACGAAAAAAGAAATAAACCTTAATATGGAATAAATGTAGGTATAGCAGAAAATTTGACAATGAAAAAAAATGATATCCGTTTAACCGTTTAAATAGGAATATAGATCCAATGTTGCATTTATTGGAATATTCAATAAAATCAATAGGTTTATTAATGTATGTGCTTGTAAGTAAATTCTATAGTAATCCTATTTTTTTTAAAACAATAAATTGATCTAATTATAATATCATTATTTTAGAATTGATTTTTAACAATAAACTTATTAAAATCATATATTTTCATAGAAATGTGGATGATCTTATAATTTATAACTATTTGTGTTTTTAATAAGTTTTTTGATATGATATATTTCATAATTTTGTGTTTTTTATTTTTAAATGTATAATTACAAAATAAATTTCTGATGAATTATTTCATAAATTATCAAGTGTTTTAGGATAAAAAAATATTTTTTTATCTAATTAATAAAAAACATCGATTTTGAATCTAAAAATTTTATTTGCAAAAAAAATTATAATTACGGGATTCCTCAATTTAATGTTGTAATAATAGAATATCTTTGCTGCGTACAAATTTTATAATATTATTAAGCACCTATTGTTATATGTAAAACAACTAATTAGTGTAGTTAAAGCTCTCTTTTTTTCTAAAAAGAGAGCTTTTGATTGTTGTTTTATGAATAAAATTTAATCGATTAAATATATATTTTCGTTTCTGTTTAAAGCTTTAAACTAAATGTGCCTATATTCGCTCATTATTTCAGAATAATTTGAATAAATGCCAATTATAATAAGTTTTTTTTAATTATAAATGTTCAGTACTAAATGTTTATTTAATAATTATTAAATATAATTTTATTATATAAAAAAAATAAATTATTATATCAAATAATTTGATATAAAGCATAGAGTTTTTTAAGATAAAATTTTAAATGTACTATCTATTATTTAGAATCTATATAAATATTTGTCA
Source organism: Apibacter mensalis (assembly GCF_001418685.1). GTDB lineage: Bacteria > Bacteroidota > Bacteroidia > Flavobacteriales > Weeksellaceae > Apibacter > Apibacter mensalis. Next base: position 7,818 of record NZ_LIVM01000014.1, on the reverse strand, counting down.
AAAAATTAAAATGTCGTACATATTAATTTTAAAATTGTATATTTAAAAACAAAGCAGATAAATTTTCTTTTTTAAAAATACCTAAGATAAAATAGCTAGTATCGTTAATATTTAATTGTATATAATAGCATGGGAAAAAGTTAAATTTAAATGTTAAGTTACCAATAAAGCAAAAAATAAATTTACTATATGATTTTTGATTTAGATATGATAAAAGCGGTATATGACCGTTATCAGTTAAAGGTTAGAATGGCGCGAAAAGTAGTGGGAAGGCCTCTAACATATTCTGAAAAAATATTATATTCACATTTGTTTGATAATAATCTATCCGAACCATTTATTAGGGGAGAATCTTATGTGGATTTTGCACCTGATAGAGTGGCAATGCAAGATGCTACTGCGCAAATGGCTTTATTACAATTTATGCAAGCAGGTAAGAAAAAGGTAGCAGTTCCTTCTACCGTTCATGCCGATCATTTAATACAAGCTAGAGTTGGAGCAGATAAAGACTTACAAGATGCGATCAATAAAAATAATGAAGTATATAATTTTTTATCATCGGTTTCCAATAAATACGGTATAGGATTTTGGAAACCCGGAGCAGGAATTATACATCAGGTAATTCTTGAAAATTATGCATTTCCGGGAGGAATGATGATAGGAACGGACTCTCATACACCCAATGCAGGTGGCTTAGGAATGATTGCTATTGGAGTTGGCGGTGCAGATGCGGTAGATGTTATGGCTGGCATGTCTTGGGAATTAAAATTCCCCAAATTAATAGGAATACATTTAAAAGGCAAGTTAAATGGTTGGGCAGCCCCTAAAGACATTATATTGGAAGTTACAGGACTTTTGACCGTGAAAGGCGGCACCGGATACATAATAGAATATTTCGGTGAAGGAGCTGAATCTTTATCGGCTACCGGAAAAGGAACTATTTGTAATATGGGAGCTGAAGTAGGAGCTACCACTTCTATATTTGCATATGACGAAAGTATGTCAAAATATCTGAAAGCTACCGGCCGTGAAGAAATTGCTACTATGGCAGATAAAATTAAAGAGGAGCTTCGTTCTGACCCGGAGGTTTATGAAAACCCGAATAATTATTACGATCAGTTAATTGAAATTGATTTAAATACTTTAGAGCCTCATTTAAATGGGCCGTTTTCACCTGATATTGCAACTCCTATATCAAGTATAAAAGAAGTTGCTGAAAAAAATGGATGGCCTTTAAGGGTAGATGTTGGATTGATTGGTTCTTGTACGAATTCTTCTTACGAAGATATTTCAAGAGCAGCATCAATAGCTAAACAAGCTGCTGATAAAAATATTAGTCCCAAAGCAGAATATACCATTACTCCAGGTTCTGAATTAGTACGTTACACAGTGGAAAGAGATGGATTTTTAACTATTTTCGAACAAATTGGAGGTAAAGTTTTTGCCAATGCTTGCGGTCCATGTATTGGACAATGGGCGAGGGAAGGAGCAGAAAAGCAACAGAAAAATACTATTGTCCATTCCTTCAATAGAAATTTCGCTAAAAGAGCCGATGGAAACCCGAACACATATGCTTTTGTAGCTTCGCCGGAATTAGTTACTGCATTGGCAATTGCAGGAGATCTTAGTTTTGATCCTAGAAAAGATAAATTGAAGAATGATAAAGGTGAAGAGATAATGTTGGATGAGCCCCAAGGTTATGAACTTCCTCCTGGAGGTTTCGAGGTAGATGATCCGGGATATCAGAAGCCGGCCGAGGATGGTTCCGAAATAAATATTAAAGTTTCTCCCACATCGGAAAGGTTGCAATTATTAGAAAGTTTTCCGGCATGGGACGGTAAAAATATTACCGGAATGAGATTGCTGATTAAAGCATATGGAAAATGTACTACAGACCATATTTCAATGGCAGGGCCTTGGTTAAAATTCAGAGGTCACTTAGATCATATTTCTAATAATACTTTAATTGGCGCTGTGAATGCTTTCAATATGGAAACCAATAAGGTGAAAAATGAAGATACGGGCGAATATATGGCCGTTCCTGATTCAGCAAGGAAATATAAAGCAGACGGAGTTCCCACTATTGTTATAGGAGATTATAATTATGGAGAAGGATCATCAAGAGAACATGCAGCTATGCAGCCCCGTCATTTAGGCGTCAGAGCTGTTTTGGTTAAATCTTTTGCAAGAATACATGAAACGAATTTAAAAAAACAAGGGATGTTAGCGTTAACCTTTGCTAACCCGGATGATTATAATAAGATTCAGGAAGGCGATATATTTAATTTTTTAGACTTAGATCAATTTGCTCCCGGTAAATCTATTACTATAGAATTAGTTCATGCAGATGCAAGTAAAGAAAATATCATCGCAAATCATACTTATAATAGTGGACAAATTGAGTGGTTTAAAGCGGGTTCAGCTTTAAATTTAATTAAAATGAATGAGGATAAGGATTAAATAATTAAAAATATTAATAAAAAAACACCGGTATTTATCGGTGTTTTTTTATTAAAAAAGATTTATTTTTCTAAAATTTTGTCATTTTTGAATCGTTATTTAAACGTATAAACAAAGCTAATTTATTGTTATTCATTAAACTTAACTTTTAAAAATTGACCGGTAAAAGATTCTTTACATTTAATAATTTCTTCAGGAGTTCCGTGAAAAATTACATTTCCTCCGTTAATTCCAGCATCGGGACCAATATCTACTAAATAATCAGCGCACTTAATAATATCAGGATGGTGTTCAATAACCATCACGCTGTGGCCTTTCTCTATTAATGCATTAAATGATTTAAGTAATTTATTAATGTCATCAAAATGTAAACCGGTACTCGGTTCATCAAAAATGAATAAAGTATTCTCTGAAGAATTTCCTTTTACCAAAAAGGAAGCTAATTTAATCCGTTGGGCTTCTCCTCCTGATAATGTATCGGATGATTGTCCTAATTGTAAATAACCTAAGCCCACATCTTGTAAAGATTGCAATTTATTTGCTATTTTATCCTGCTTATGTTCTTTGAAAAAACTAATAGCCTCATCGATAGTCATTTCTAAGACATCAGCAATATTTTTACCTTCATATTTTATTTCCAAAATATCTTGTTTAAATCTCTTTCCATGACATGTTTCACACTCTAACTCTATATCTGCCATAAATTGCATTTCCACTGTTATAAAACCTTCTCCCAAACAAGTTTCACAACGACCACCTTCTACATTGAATGAGAAATGTTTCGGTTTTAAATGGTTAAGCTTACTTAAATTTTGCTTAGAAAACAAATCGCGTATATCATCATAGGCTTTTACATAGGTGGCAGGATTGGATCTGGATGATTTTCCAATTGGATTTTGATCGATCAGTTCAAGGTGTTTGATTTCATTCCAATTTCCCTTTAATTCTGAAAAATTACCCGGTTTATCTCCTTTTATTCCTAATTTTCTTTGTAATGCCGGTGTTAATATGTTTTTCATTAGAGTACTTTTCCCGGAACCACTTACTCCGGTTATCACCGTTAAGCAATGCAGTGGTAATTTTACGGTAATATTTTTTAAATTATTTTCCCTGGCACCTGTTATTTCAATAAATTCTTTTGTTTTTCTTCTGGTTTTAGGTATTTCAATCTTTTTTTCTCCATTTAAATATTCGGCGGTTAATGTATGGGTTTGCATCATTTCAGAATAGGTACCGGAAAAAACTACATCTCCTCCCAAACTACCGGCTTTAGGACCTATATCAATCAAATAATCGGCTGCTTTCATTATATCTTCATCATGTTCGACGACAACTACGGTATTACCTAAATCTCTTAATTTTTCTAATACAGTAATTAAGCGGTCGGTATCTCTTCCATGTAAACCAATACTGGGCTCATCTAAAATATAAATTGACCCCACTAAGCTGCTGCCTAAAGAAGTTGCTAAATTAATTCGTTGAGATTCACCGCCGGATAGTGTATTAGAGGCGCGGTTTAAAGTTAAATATCCCAAACCGACGTCTAAAAGAAATTCGATTCTGCTATTTATTTCAAATAATAATCTTTTAGCAATTTTTTGCTGATATTCGTTAAACTTTAAATTTTTAATTTTACTATGTAACTGATCTATGGGTAAATCTATCCAATCGTTAATAGAATAATCGTTAATTTTTACATAATTGGTTTCAGGTCTTAACCGTTTTCCTCTACATTCTGGGCAAATGGTTTTACCTCTGTATCTGGAAAGCATCACCCTGTACTGTATTTTATACGTGTTTTCTTCTACCATCTTAAAGAAATTATTAAGGCTCGGAAACAGATTTTCTCCTGTACCCTGCCATAAAATTTCTTTTTGTTTATCTGTTAATTCAAAATACGGCTTATGAATGGGAAAATTAAGTTTAGATGCTTTTTTTATAAATTCGTTTTTCCATTCACTCATTTTTTCTCCTTTCCATGCAACAACGGTATCTTCATAAACAGAAAGATTTTTATTGGGAATAACAAGATCTTCATCAATACCTAAGATTTTTCCGTATCCTTCACAAGTTGGGCAAGCTCCGTAGGGATTATTAAAACTAAAAAAATGAATGGTAGGCTCCATAAACTTAATCCCATCAAGCTCAAAAGCATTAGAAAAAGTTTTAATTTCTTGATTATCTATATTTTTAATAAAGCAGGAACCTTTGCCTTCATAAAAAGCAATTTGTACGCTATCAGCAAGTCTTTGTAGGAATTCTTCGTTATGCTCAACAGAAAATCGTTCAATAATTAAATTTATCTTGGTATGGCTCTCTGGAATAAAACCGAAACTTTCTAAATCCTCAATAGTTGCAATATTTCCGCCAACCTCAAGCCTTACATAGCCTTGGCCTTTCAAGGTATTTAAAAATGTTTTAAAGTCTTTATCCACTATTGTGATAGGAGTTGATAAAATATATTTACCGCCTTCCGGTAAAGACAGTACATAATCTATTACATCTGATACCTCATCTTTTTTTACTTCTTGTCCTGATTTGGGCGAATAAGTTTTACCTACTCGTGAAAACAATAGTCTTAAGTAATCATAAATTTCAGTAGAAGTACCTACTGTTGATCTAGGATTTCCTGAAATAACTTTTTGTTGAATTGCTATCGCGGGAGCAAGGCCTTTGATATCATCGACTTGAGGTTTCTCTAATTTTCCTAAGAATTGACGTGCATAGGAGCTCAGACTCTCAATATACCGTCTTTGTCCTTCTGCATACAAAGTATCAAAAGCCAAAGTTGATTTTCCACTTCCGGATACTCCCGTTATTATGGTTAATTTATTTTTTGGAATAGAAACATCTATATTTCTAAGATTATGAAGATGTGCATTTTTGATAAAAACCACTTCTTTATCTTGATGTGGTTTTGTTTTATTATTTGTTTTCAAAAGTATGTATTTGAATTAGCTAAATTGAAAAGTAATGCTATTTTTCTAAAAATATAGTATAGAATACAAAGGTATGGAAATAAATAGATCCTTAAAATGAAATTATAAACCTGTAATTATAAATAAAAAACCACCCTTAGGATGGTTTTTATTTTTTGATAACAATTTATGGAATCTATTATTTTGACAAGTCAACTGTTTCGGATACAGGTGCAGTTTTCATTACTGTTCTTACTCCATTCTTAGCATCAGTTTCAGAATCAAAATAAGAACTTGTACCTACTAATTGTCCGTTTCCAGATTTTAAACTGAACATCCATTTTTTATTAGATGCTTGTTTCACTTCAAAACGATCTTCATTTTTGGAATTTCTTTTCACAGAACTGATTCCTTTTTGACAATTTGTTTTTTGTGTATACCCATCACTTTCAAGAATAATTTGACCATTTTTTTCTTTTAATCTAAAGAAAAAAGCTCCTTCTTTGTCTTTGAAAATTTCAAACATATTGTTATACTATTTAGTGTTAATATGGTATAAGTTAGGAAAAAATCATGCCATTATTTTATAAACAAAAATATTCAGTATTTTTTTAACAATAGATAAAAAACGTGATATTAGCACAAGGTAGGCTAAAATAAAGGCTTGTAGCATATTTTAAAAAAAAAATTAAAAATTTAATTTTAACATTTTCTAAAAATAATTTTGACATGGAATAAGTCTACTATATGCTGACATTTTTGCATTTTTAGCATATTGTGTACCATTATATACGAATTTGTTTATCTTATAAAGATAATATGTATATATATTCCCTTTAATTTATTTAATGTAAATAAAAATATCATATATTTTTTTATATATAATCGGAAAAATGAATTGTACAATTTTTAAAAATGAATTGTACATAAAAACACACAAAAAAGCCTAAATATTAAAGGCTATTTTTAATAATGTTTTCGATGTTTTTTTCATTTTAATTTTATATTTTTTCGTAGAAACTTAAAAGGATACTGAGGGCTTTTAAATACCCTTTAAATGGTTTTTAAAACACCTTAAAACGCTTCAATAGATAAACTATGCCAGCAATAACTAGTAAAACACTAATAAAGTAAAAGATACTATAATTGCTTTGTTTAACTTGTTTTGTTTGGTTTTTGTTTTCATTGCTTTGTTTGATATTTATTTTGCTATCCAGGGTGGTTTCTTTATTTTTAGTAGCATTTTCAGCTTCAATTTTAGTATTTACTTTATCCTTGCGAGCATCTTCTTTCTTAGACTTAATACCTATTTCTCCGGAGCCTTTAATTATAAGCTTTCCACGCTCTTTAGTGATCTCTATTTGATCTCCTTCTTTACCCTTATAATCAATGGTTATCTCTGCTAATTTGGAAGTATTAAGTTCAACCATAGTAGTTGTAATTTCCTTTTCAGAAAACTCAGCCTCTTGGACATTTTCCTTTTTAACTTCCTGTGTATCTATTTTAGTAGTTTCCTTTGTTTTTTGATTATCTGCTTTCCTGGAACCACAACAAAGGAATATAAAGCATACAAATAATGATAAAATATTTCTCATAATGTATCATATTTAATTAATAATTCAGCAATAAAAGCGGCTAGTTTAATTTTATTAGCTTGATATTTAGCCATATCATTTGCATTGGTTATAAAACAAACTTCTATAAGTGCAGCAGCGCCATTTTTATTTAAAACTGCTAATCTTTTACGTGCCGATAAAGTCTCCGGCTTAACGCCTCTGTTAGTAATTCCTATTATTTTTGATGTACCGTCAACCAGTTCTTTAGCAAAGTTTTTTGATGTATCACCGGCATAGTTTGATAAAAAAACTTCGGTTCCTGTTGCAGTCGGACTTGCAGAATTAAAATGAATATCCAGTAAAATATCTTTTTTACCTGGATTGATTTTTTTTAAAACCGTTGAAAGTCCGTCTTTATCATCATCAATTTGAAATTTTAAGTAATTTCTTTTTTTAAGCTCATTAACAATTATATTACGTAACTCTTTCGTTAAATCAGCTTCTCTGTATCCGTTAGCTATTGCTCCGGGATCAGTGTTTGAGTGCCCTGCTAAAGGGTATATTTTTTTAGTAATCATACTTAATTTTTATTTCTTTATCTATTACCCATTCGTCACATTTATAGTTTTAGAGTATTTTGCCCAGCCTTCCTCTCTATTCATTAAGTTTACTTTGGATGTTAAATTTTTAGTTCTTGCTTCCGAGGATACTTTTATAGTAGCTATTCCTATTCCTAAAGGCGGTAAATAAACCCGCATCCTATCTTTTTTTTCATTGATATCTACTATCACATCTCCTATTTTGTTTATAGTAGAAAAGCTAACATCCAATTGTGAAGATGAATTAAACACACAAAGAGAAAAATCCTTAAAATCTTTACCTTG
>NZ_LIVM01000013.1 GCF_001418685.1 Apibacter mensalis | reverse complement strand
TTTTATTGATTTATAAATAAAATATTATGATTATTTTTTAAATAGTGATTATCTTTCCATTCGCTAGGGAAATCTCCTAATACGTCTTTGAGAATGACGGCTTCATATGATACGCTTATCGTTATGTTTTTCATGTCGTCTACAATCTTATTGGATTCTACCACGAATTCAGGCATAACAGACGGCTCAAATAAAATATCTCCTTCCTTCAGCTCTTGTATCGATTTAGATAAAGTAAGCGTGTCGTAACCGTCTTCAGAAGTATCTATATCGGTAATTTTAACCTCTTCTGCTGTTCCGCTTTTCTTTATGGTCTCATCTTTGGTCAAGAATGAGTTTTTGGATACTCTTGGCTTAGAAGACGTCCCACCGCCAACCACAACGGCATATTTAACCAGGGTAGCCTCTAATTGGTTGAAATCAACTTTCACAAAAGCGCCTCGAGGAATAAGTGTTCCTACAGGTAATTTATTGGTTAAATTAAATCCACCCGGCAGCACCTTGCTTTCTCCTCTCCAAAAAGGTTGTTTGGTGCCTGTATATTTTGTTTCTTTAAATGTTATTCCCATATTTTTTAATTTGTTTTATCTGGCATACTTGCGGCAAAATCTTTCCCGTATTGTGTGGGTATACTTGCATCAGATACTTGAATGCCTTCTCTTTTTTCAGGCACCCCCGCATTTATTGTGGATTGCTTAATAGTTGAAAGTAATTGCTTGATCTGCTCCTCTTGCATGTTGTCGTCAATTTTTACCCCTATCATCCGCCATTCAGGAATGTCCATGTCTTTGACGTATTTAGAAATAATTTGCGCTCGTTTTTCCTTATGTTGCTCTTCTATTAATTTTTTATTTTGCTCGGAAAGGCTGGAAATAAGCTTTTCATTTTTCTCTTTATACTCTAAAAACCAATTCGGGACTTGTTGCGTGTCAGATTCAATACCGCTTTTTGGTTTATTTTTTTCTATTTCAAGTTCAGTAAGTTTTTTTTGTAGAATTGACTTTTCCTGACGAACCGTATCTACTTCTCCTTGAAATGTTTTTAAAAGACCTTCGACCCCGCTTGTGGCGTTTTCGATGTCTTGTTCTTTAGTGACGTTATGGACTAAATAGTCTACCACCCCGTTAAATGCTTTGTCGCTAAACCCTAAATTTTTATATTTAGTTTTCAGTGAGGTCATTATTTTTTCTTTCATACAAAATATTTTGTTTAACAATTAATTCAACAAAATTACCTTACTGAAAGTAGTAGTTATTGATTTTAACCTAAAAGTTACTTTAAAAATTACTTTACTTTTTTAAAATGAAGAATATAAAAGGGGGCCGATTTCTCAATTATAAAGAATAATATAAGACTTTAATGTTGTTGAAAATCAATACAATATCATAGTCTATTAGACAAAGTTAATATCTGACAAAATGTTTTTATTATCTCTGATAAAATAGGGTAGTGATTGGGCTTTGCTAATTCTATTAACGTTGTCACTGATCCATTGCAGCAGGTTTGAAGGTAATGTTTCAACCTCATTCTTACTTTTCCAATCTATCTCTTTTCCTTGCAGGGTGTATTTATTTAGAAGCAACATTTCTTGGTGTGTCATCAGTATAGGGTCATACTGCATAAGCATTGAGGGTGCCAACCTACAAACTTAAAATACTTGGGGTATTTTCCCTTTAATGCTTCACAGGTTTTGCAGGGATAAGGGTTGTTGCTTCTCTTGATTTCATAGCCAACCACAAAAGGCATAGATTCCCATCTTTCAATATCTGCAGTTTTGTAGGCTATGTTTATCTCTGTTCTTGTTAACCGTAAAGCGTTCTTTTTTCTGCTTCTATATACTCCTGTGCCCGGCGAATATTCTTTAGCGGCTTTTGACAAGGTTGTTTTATATCATTAATTTATTTTTATATAAATTTACTGTTCTAACGAAATTAAAAATTTATTTTTAAATGAGAGTTATAAGATTTACGAATTTTTTATTCTTATTAGTATCTTTTATTCTAAAAGCACAAATAATATTAAATTCGCCTGATAATTATATAATACAAGATTCCTTACATGGCACAAATACAGCGTATAGAAAAAAGTGGGATGTTAAACATTATGACCTTGTCATTGAACCTGATTTTAATGCAAAATATATAAAAGGATCAAACAAAATTAAATTTCAAAATAAAGGATCAGATATAATTCAAATTGATCTTCAAGATCCTATGAAAATCGATAGTATTTTGACTGTAAAAAATACCATCATCCCATTTATAAAAAAAGGAAATTTTTATTTTTTAGACATAACTCATATTACGGACAAAGAGAATATCAACTATGAGCTAACCATTTATTTTAGCGGTAAACCTAAAATAGCGGAAAATGCACCATGGGACGGAGGTTGGGTATTTACAGAGGACAGAAAAGGTAATGATTGGATGAGTGTTGCTTGTGAGGGTATTGGAGCCAGTGTATGGTTTCCATGCAAAGATTATCTGGGAGATGAGCCTGATGAAGGAATGACATTGACTATTGTCACCAGAAAAAATTTGAAAGGTATTGGCAATGGTAAGCTTGTCAGTTATTGGAAAGAATTTCAAAAAAATTACTTTAAATGGCAGGTAATTAATCCAATTAATACATATAATATAATACCTTATATAGGAGATTATGTTAATTTTAAAGATATATATAAGGGAGAAAAAGGAGATTTAAAATTAAGTTACTGGGTTATGCCTGATAATTTAATTCAAGCAAAGTCTCAATTTGGACAGGTAAAAAAGATGCTTGAAGCATTTGAATATTGGTTCGGACCCTATCCTTTTTATGAAGATGGGTATAAGTTAGTTGAATCGCCTTATTTAGGTATGGAGCATCAAAGCGCAATTGCTTACGGAAATCAATATAAAAATGGCTATTTAGGACAGGATAGAAGTGGTACGGGAATAGGATTAACCTGGGATTTTATTATCATACATGAATCTGGCCACGAGTGGTTTGGTAATAATATTTCTACTGCAGATATAGCTGATATGTGGATACATGAAGCTTTCACCACCTATTCGGAAACTTTGTTCGTGGAATACTATTATGGAAAGAACGAGGCTGACAAATATATTATTGGTCAAAGAAAGAATATTAGAAATGATATTCCTATTATAGGCCCACACCATATGCATAAAAAAGGAAGTACAGATATGTATGATAAAGGAGCCAATATGATACATACAATAAGACAAATTATAGGAAATGATAAAGTATTCAGAGATATTTTAAGAGGTTTGAACCAAGACTTTTATCATCAAACTGTTACTTCGAAACAAATTGAAGAATATATATCAGAAAAATCAGGTATTAATTTTTCCAAGGTTTTTGACCAGTATTTAAGAACGGTGGAAATACCTGAATTAAATTATTATTTGAAAGATAATACCTTATATTATAAATGGTCCAACGTTGTTCCAGGTTTTTCTATGGAAATCAATACATCAATAGGGAAAATAAGGCCTTCGGAAAATTGGAAATTCGTTAAAATCAAAAATTTAAATGAAGGGTTTTATGTTGATGAAAATTACTACGTCAAAGTTCACAAATTAAATAATTAAATCACTAAATCACTTCTTTTTTAACTTTTTAACTGTAATAATAGTGATGCTTATAAACCCTATCATAGTAGCAAAAAGGTAGGTTAAGAACATAAAATTTAAGTACTCAGCAGGTATGGGATTATATAAATATTTAATAATCATCTCTGCAGCCTGAAAAAACAATAATATACCAACTACATATAAAATAATGTAAAACATATACTTCATTATATCGGTTGTTTTCAATAAAAACTTATAAAGTTTAAATGAAATAATGATAAATACAGTAAAGAACAGGCTATAAATAAAATAAACCATATATAAATATTATTAATCTGTAATTTCATCTTCATTGGAACCCTCTTCATTTTCCTCTATCGATTTGAGTTTTTCCATCAGAACCTTATCTATTCTATAGGCGTCTTTATCTACTACTTCAAAAGAAAATCCATTATAATTAAATTTTTCTGCAACTTCAGGAATATATTCCATATGATAAATTATAAATCCGGCTAATGTAACATATTCATCATCATCTAATTCAATAATGGTATCATCAAAAAACGAATTTAAATCTCTAATTCCAATATTACCATTAACCAAATAAGAACCGTTTTCACGTTCTACAATCTCAGTCTCTTCCTCATCGCTCTCTGGCATATCTCCTATAATGCCTTCAATAAGGTCTTGCAAAGTAATTATACCTTGAAAAGTACCATATTCATCTACAACAAAGCCCATATGTTGCTTATTCTTACGAAATTCTTGTAAAATATCAACAGAATGCATATTTTCATGAATAAAAATTGGAGTTTTTAGAATAGATTTTATATCAAAATCAGGAGAGTTTATATTTTCATAAAATTCTTTAATAGCTAAATATGCATTCGCTTCGTCTAAATTTCCATCACAGACGGGAAACTTGGTAAAATTACTGTCTTTGATTTGGCTTTCAATTTCTTCAAAACTATCTTTTAAATTTATCCATTCTACTCTTTTACGATAAGTCATCAAGCTCTTAGCTTTTTGCTCCGAAAAAGCAAAAACATTCTGATGCAGCTCACTTTCCTCCTTTTCTAACACTCCCTGTAAACTTGCTGTTTTTAACATATAAATTAATTCGTCTTCAGATATTTTTTCTCCTTCTACATTTGAAATTTTAAATATCTTATTAAATAAATGAGTTGAAAATGAAAGTATTTTAACAAATGGATAAAGGGTCATTGAAAAAACTTTGATAATAGGAGCGACGAACAAAGCAATTTTTTCAGAATTTCTCATGCCGAAAGTTTTGGGAATAAGTTCTCCTAAAACTATGGATACATAGGTAATTAATGCTATAATGACCATGTAAGACAGTTCGTTAGCATGAGCTTGAGTTAATGAGAAATGCTCAAAAAATGGTATGACATGTTTTACTAATGTAGCTCCACCATATGCACCTGATATAATTCCGATAAATGTGATACCTACTTGAATAGAAGATAAAAAATCTTCAGGTTTTTCTAAAAGATTTAGAACTGTTTGAGCCTTTTTATTTCCTTTTTTTACTTTATTTTCAATCTTTTGCCTTTTAACAGATACTAAGGCAATTTCTGATATAGCGAAAAAGGCATTTAAAAAAGTTAATAATAAAAGAATTCCTATTTCTAACATTTTAATACAAAAAAAATTAAGTTTATTCCCAGGTAGTTGTTTCAATCATTTTAATAATATCTTTTTCAATATAGTCAACAGCAGGTTGTAAAGAATCAGGTCTAGGCTGAACTTTAAAATACAAATTACCAGAAAGGAAATGTTTAGTACTGTCTGTTACATAAAATTGAATGTTTGAAGCAGATTCGCCCCCCAATCGATAAAGATTTCCAAATATTTTTTTCTCTGGGTAAGAAAATGACTTGGCCTTTATTGAATTAGCTTTTATTGTATGTTCATAAACAAGTCTTTGAGCTTCTTTTAATAATGAATTCAAATTTCCATCAACCTCAGAATAAGTTAAGTATAAAGTAGCTTTCATTGATGGATAACTAAAATTGTACCAACAATTTTTATGTTTATCTATTACTTTTGTGAAGGCTGAATATTGAAATTCAAAGGGACAATTTTCTCTTTTAAAAAGTATGTAACTTGGAGTAGGGTATTCTAATCTTACTTGACCAGTCGGCTTAGGTAAATACTCTTCTTTCTTACAACTTATTAATGTAAAAGAAAATAGGGGTATGGAATATAAAATATATAATTTTTTTAATAATTTACTCATCTAAATAAATATGTTTTGGTATTTAATTTAAATAATATATAACTGATTTTTAACTATAATACGTATATTGTTATATCTATTATAGATAAATAGAAGATTTTTATGTAAATATTCTATGTTATAATGAATATATTTTGTAGAAGATTTAGTATAAACAAAAGTAGTCAATGTATAATTCTGTAAACTTACAATAAGTAATTTACAAATATCAATCCTCTTAAAATAATATGAAAAGAGAAAAATATTAAATAATGGGAGATAAATTAATGAAATACTCGTGGGCCCGGGTTCATCCATATAAGTTAAAATTTTTTTATAAGTATTTTTGAGATTTAAAAATCATGCTGAACTATATCATCATTATCAGCTTGCTTACCCAATAAGTTAGATAAGAATAAAATATTATCTGCTATAACTTCAGTAATATGTTTGGTGATACCGTTATCATCAAATTTTCGAGTTTTTAGCTTACCTTCAATATAAACCTTACTCCCTTTTTTAAGAAATTTTTCACAAAGTTCAGCCAGTTTATTTCTTACAGTTATATTATGCCAATCAGTTACATCTACTTTTTCTCCTGTTTCTTTGTTTAAATAACTTTCAGATGTAGCAACAGGAAAGTTAACAACAATATTTCCATCACTAAACCTATAAGATTTTACGTCGGTACCTAAATTTCCAACTAAAATTACTTTATTAATAGATGTACTCATTTTTATATATAAATTGATCGCATTAATGAACAAAAGTAATAAAAAATTTAATTATAAAATAAAAAATTTTCCACAGGTTTAGGAAAAGCATACCTTTTTAAGTTGTTTTTATTCAAAATTATAGCGTTTATCTTATTAGCGACTTGATAAAAATCATCTTTATTAATTTCAATCTCTGAAATGGTAATAGTTAATAACCTATGACTTAGCTTATGTTTAATTTGATGGTTATAGAGAATGCTGAAATTTTTGAAATTATTATCATATAAAGGAAATTCATATAATCCTTTCCATATGGAATTATTATTTCTTTTTTTTATCAATGTTAAGTTTTTATAAAAAAGATAGACGTAATGAATTTTTTCTTCTTTAATTTTAATAAAGGATGATTTGATCGGAAGAACATTTTGTAAATTATTTTTATAAGCTAGACATTCATCTTGTATAATACATTGATTGCATTTAGGATTTAACGGAGTACAAACCAAAGAACCGAAATCCATAACAGCTTGATTGAAATCGCCCGGATTTTCCGGCATTAAAGGTTTAATCAAATCAAAAAAGTATTTGAACGTACTACTTTTACTTATATCTTTTTCAGAGCTAAAAATTCTGGTATATACTCTAAAAGCATTACCATCAATGGCAGGTATTTTTTGATTGAAGGATATGGAGGCGATGGCAGCAGCTGTGTATTTACCAATACCTTTAAGTTTGACTATCTCATCATAGGAAGTGGGAAAAATACCATTTAATTTACTTGAAATGTATTTTGCGGTAAAGTGTAAGTTATGTGCCCTTGAATAATATCCTAATCCTTGCCAAGAAATTAAAACTTCATCTTCTGTGGCATTTGCCAAAATCTCTATACTAGGAAACCGTTTTATAAAATTTAAATAATATTCATATCCTTGATTAATACGAGTTTGTTGAAAAATGATTTCCGAAATCCAAATGTTATAAGGAGAACGGGTTTCCCGCCACGGCAATAAGCGTTTATTGTTTTTATACCATTTCTGTAAAAGACTAATAAAATTCACACTTTTAAATGTTTATAAGTTTTACTTTCCAAAAATAATATTATATTTGCAAACTCAAAATTTAATTAGAAGTATAATAATATAATATTTAAAGTATGACAAAAGCAGATATCGTAAATTCGATTTCAAGTAAACTGGGTCTTGAAAAAGTTGAAACTCAAAAAGTCGTGGAAGTTTTTATGGATGAGATTAAAACTGCTATGGCTAAGGGTGATAATGTTTATTTAAGAGGTTTTGGAACTTTTTTAATTAAAAAAAGAGCTGCTAAAACAGGAAGAAACATTTCTAAAAATACAACTATAAAGATTCCGGCTCACAATGTACCTGCTTTTAAACCAGCTAAATCTTTTGTTGAAAACGTTAAAATAAATGTTAAAGTTAAAAATTAGTAATAATTAATTAAATAAAAGTATACTATGCCAAGCGGAAAAAAAAGAAAACGTCATAAGGTTGCGACCCATAAACGTAAAAAAAGAAGAAGATTAAATCGTCATAAAAAGAAAAATAAATAATTTTCTTCTAACAATAAAACTAAGTTTTTTTACTTAAGATATTTGTACATTCTTTACCCAAGTTTAATGTTGAAACAATAGGTAAAGAATGTTTTTGTTCAAAATGAATATATAAATGGGTGGATAATTAATGTAAAAGATGAGTAAAGAATTAATAGTATCATACGAACATTCAAAAGTAAGGATTATAATATTAGAAGAGGGGAGAATTCAAGAACTTCATGAAGAAGAGATAGGAAATAATTTTACTGTTGGAGATATTATTATGGGCAAAGTAAAAAAACTTGCTCCAAGTCTTAATGCTTGTTTCGTGAATATTGGGTTCGAAAAAGATGCTTTTTTACATTATCTAGATTTGGGACCACAAATTAAATCTTCATTAAAATACTGTAAAGGAGTTTCTTCCGGTAAAATAAATTCTCCCAAGTTAACTTCATTTTCTTTCGAAGAAGATATAAATAAGGATGGAGTCATACAAGATGTTTTAGCTCCCAATCAGGATATACTTGTACAAATAACTAAAGAGCCTATTTCAACTAAAGGTCCTCGCTTATCATCAGAAATTTCTCTAGCCGGAAGGTATCTTGTATTAATACCTTTTGCTTCTAAAACTTCTGTGTCCAGAAATGTATCTACTGCTGAAGAGAAGGATAGACTAAAACAAATAGGAGAACAAATTCGTCCTAATGGTTTCGGTCTTATTATTAGAACTGTAGCTGAAGGTAAATCTGCTCAAGAATTACAATTGGAATTAGTTAATTTGCTAAATAAGTGGAACAATGTATGTTTTAGGAACATTAAAAAAAGCAAATCACCTGCTAAAATTCTAGGAGAGCTGGATAAAGCATCATCGATTCTCAGGGATAATTTAAATGAAGATTTTATAAGCATTGTTTGTGATAATGAAGAATTAGCCGGAGAGATGAAGGAATATCTCAATACTATAGCTCCCGAAAAATCTAAATTAGTTAAATATTACGATTCCCACATCCCTATTTTTGAATATTATAATATCGATAAGCAGATCAAGCAATTATTTGGTAAGCATGTTAATATATATCAATCTAAAGGAGCATATTTGATAATTGAGCATACTGAAGCTTTGCATGTTATAGATGTTAATTCAGGAAATGTAACAGCCAATCAAAAATCTCAAGAAGATGCAGCTCTACATATTAATAAGTTAGCCGCAGCAGAAATTGCTCGCCAATTGCGTTTACGAGATATTGGAGGAATTATAGTTATTGATTTTATTGATTTGACATCTTCTCAACACAAAAAAGATCTTTATGAATATTTAAAAAAAGTGATGAAAGACGACAAAGCAAAACATAAAATCTTACCTCCTAGTAAATTTGGTTTAGTTCAAATCACAAGACAAAGGGTACGCCCCCAAAAACAGTTGAATACAACTGAAGAAAATCCTAATATCAATGGTAAAGTAGAATCCCCTATTGTACTTGTGGATAAAATTCAACAACAAATTTTAAATGCCATAGTATATAATAAAGGAAAACTGTATTTGCACACTCATCCTTTTGTAGCAGCTTATTTGACTAAGGGTATTAAAAGCATTCGTAATGAATGGTTTCTTAATTATAAAAGATGGATAAGAGTAATACCGAGGGATAGTTTTAAATATCTTGAATTTCAAATTCAAAATGAAGATAAGGAGGTAATTTTTAAATTTTCTAATTAAACCTTTTAATATTCTTTTATTAGCTTTAATTATTCTGGATTTCCAATTAGTAAATAAAAATTTTTTTAAATTATTTTAATTGGGATTATATTTCAACCTGTATATATAATCATAAGGGGTCCTACAAGATAATAATTTTTTATAAAAATTTATAGATATGTTAAGTTAGATTTTTTTATATTTTAGAAATAAAATAACCTAACCAAACACCTAAGACTCCGGTAAAAATGCTGATAAATACATAAAAGGCTAAAGTTATAAAATGATGATTTTGATATAATTGTAAATTTTCGGCTGAAAAGGTTGAAAAAGTAGTATACCCTCCACAAAAACCGGTTATTAAAAATAATTTTATATCATTATTTACAAAATCAAATCGTTCTGATAAGCCGAAAAATAATCCAATTATTATGCAACCGCTACAATTTATAAGAAATGTTGCTAAAGGAAATCCTCCCCAATAATATTTTTGAATGTTAATAGATATAAGATAACGAATTATTGAACCTAAAGATCCACCAAATCCAACTAAAAATAAGTTATTAATCATAAAATAAAATTTAAGTGTTTAATAATTAAAAAATAAGAATATCGAGGTTAATAATTTTAATTGCATATATCCATTAAAATTTACTAATTTTTATTTTATAAATGATACATTAAATTCCATTGTCATCATCATCTTCACCATTGGTATACCATTTACTATATTTGATATAGTTTGAAGCAGTCTGATGTATTTTATCCTTCTTTATTTCTTCTGAAGTAATACCTATTTTCTTTGCAGGAACACCGCCCCATATTTCACCTTTAGCAACAAGTTTACCTTGTGTAACTACAGCTCCGGCAGCAATAATTGCATCGCTTTCAACGGTTACATTATCCATTATTATGGCGCCCATACCAATTAAAACATTATCGTATATAGTACAACCATGAATAACTGCATTATGACCTATCGATACGTTATTACCAATAAAAGTTGGATATTTCATATAGGTACAATGAATCACTGCATTGTCTTGAATATTGACTCTGTTACCGATTTTTATAAAATTAACATCACCGCGTATTACCGCATTAAACCAAACAGAACTTTGATTTCCAATCGTCACATCCCCAATAATTACACTTGTTTCCGATATATAACAATCTTTTTCAATAGATGGATATTTATCTAATATTTTTTTAATTAGAGCCATATTTTAAATAATATTATAAGATTCTGTTTATATATACTAGCAAGTTATGTATTTTTGAAGAATTAAACTAAATGATATGAAATTAAAAATTGAAATTACCCCTAATAAAAATATAGTTAAATTTGTCGCTCCCTCAACATTAGTAGAAGGAAGCTATGAAATAACGGATATGAGTCAGGCTGGTTATATTCCTATAGCTCAAGAGTTACTTCAATTGCCATTTATTACCAATATTTTTATTACTGCAAATTTTATTGCTGTTCAAAAAAATGACATGGTTGAATGGGATATGGTTCTAGATGAAGTAAAAGAGCTAATTGAAGACGAATTGTTAGCGAATCCTTCAGTTATATTGCAACCACGTTACAATCCCATTTCTGTGTATGTAGAAAGGACACCCAATAATTCTGTAATGAAATTTGTTACTAACAGAATATTAATAGAAGGAATTATTGAATTAAAAAATATCCATGAAGCTAAAGAAGTACCGTTAGCACAATTCTTATTTAGCTTTCCTTATGTCAAAGAAGTATTTATATCAGATAATTTTGTTTCTATAACAAAAATCGATGAATTTAATTGGGAGGATATCTCTATGGAAATAAGATATAATATTTCTGAATATATTAAAGAAGAAAAAGAAATCAGCAACATAAAAAATTTTTCAACTTATAAATCTATAGATAATTCTGAGAAAAAATTTTCAGAAATTGAAATTAAAATTAAGAATATATTAGATGAGTATGTATTACCGGCCATAACAGGAGATGGGGGGAATATCGAACTTATTTCTTTTGATGAAAAAACTAAAATTGCTAAAATGCTTTTACAAGGAGCTTGTAATGGTTGTCCATCATCAACTTTTACATTAAAAAATGGTATTGAGGAACTTTTAAAACAAATGTTGCCCAATGAAATTGAAGCAGTAGAAGCGATTAATGGGTAAGTAAAATTCCCATTATTAATGCTTTATAAGTTTTTCAGCAATATAATTACAAGCTTCATTCAATTGATTGAAAACTTTTTCAAAATTTTCGATATCACCATAAAAAGGGTCAGGAACACTTTGTTTAACTGCAGTAGGTGATTCGGACATAATTAACTTAACTTTTTTTTTGTCCGCTTCTTTTTTTGCTTTAAAAATAATATCACTGTAATTGGCATGATCCATTACATAAATAATATCAAACTCATCAAAATCAGAAGTAATAAATTTTCTTCCTCTTAGCTTAGATATATCAATATTGTTTTTTTTACAAACTTCTATTGCACGTTTATCAGGTTTTTCATTCACATGATAATCTGTAATTCCGGCACTATCAACAGTAAAACTATCAGGAAGTTTTGATCGTAAAATTCCTTCTGCCATTGGTGAGCGACAAACATTACCTAAACAAACCATTAATATTTTCATATATCAGAAGTCAATTTTTTATTTAAATCGTCAACATAGGATTTGAATAATTTATCAGTCTCAAATAAATTATCAACAGTTTTACAAGCATGTAATACGGTTGCATGATCCCTTTTACCAATCTGAATTCCAATTGAAGAAAGAGAAGCATTAGTATACTTTTTAGCGAAATACATAGCTAGTTGTCTAGCCTGAACAATATCTCTTTTTCTGGTTTTAGATTGCAAAGCATCTATAGATACTTTGAAATAATCACAAACTAGATTTTGAATATATTCTATCGTTATATCTTTTTTCGAGTTAGTGATAAGATTAGAAAGCGTTTTTTCAACCAGCTCTAACGTAATTTCTTTTTTATTGAAAGTTGCTTGTGCAATTATTGAGTTAAGAGATCCTTCCAGTTCTCGAATATTTGTTTTTATATTTTTAGCAATATAATCTAAAACCTCTTCAGAAAGCGCAATACCGTCAAATTCCATTTTTTGTTGAAGGATTGCTAGTCTTGTAGTGTAGTCGGGAGATTGTATTTCTGTTGAAAGCCCCCATTTAAATCTAGATATCAAACGTTGCTCAACATCTTGAATGTCTACTGGGGATTTATCCGAGGTTAAAATAATTTGTTTTCCGTTTTGATGTAAATGATTAAATATATGAAAAAACACTTCCTGTGTGCCTTTTTTACCGGATATAAAATGAATGTCATCTACAATTAACACATCAATCATCTGATAAAAGTGGATAAAATCATTTCTATTATTTGATTTAGTAGCTTCTTGGAATTGTTGACAAAACTTTTCCATGGAAACATATAAGACGGTTTTTTCAGCTTGTATCCTTTTAACTTCTAAACCAATAGCATGAGCCAAGTGTGTTTTACCTAAGCCAACGCTACTATAAATAAATAAAGGATTGAATGAAGTACCTCCGGGTCTTTTTGCAATTTGTTTACCAGCTGAACGTGCAAGACGATTGGAATCGCCTTCAATAAAATTATCGAATGTATAATTAGTATTGAGCTGACTATCAATTTTTAATTTTTGTAATCCGGGAATTATAAATGGATTTTTAACGCCTCTTTCAATGAATAGGGGTGCTTCTACTTCCTGAACCTTTATTTGTGCTTTCTGGGAACTTGGAATATTTACGGTAAAAGAATTTTCAGACTGTTGGTTTTTTTCCATCATTATGGAATAAACCAACTTTGCATCTTTCCCAAGGTTTTTTGTTAAGGCACTTTTAATTATCTTAATGTAATTTTCTTCAAGATATTCGTAGTAAAATTTACTGGGTACCTGTATGGTCAATATTTTATCTTGAAGCTTTACGGCCTTGATTGGTTGGAACCATGTAAAATAGGATTTCTCAGAGATATTATCTTTGATATATTGCAGACAAGCTTCCCATATTGAAATCGCAGAATTTAACATTTTTTTAAATTTGTATAAAAATTAGGATGAAATTTTAATCACCTATTGGAACACAAAATTGTTAATTTATTTTAGAAAAAAAAAGAGGATTACCTGTTGTATTTTTAGAAATTTATTAGTAAGTAAATATATATATTTTATTATGATTGAAATAATGACAAAATAAGAGTAAGAAATAATAAAAAAATTGAATGGGATATGTCCAGTATGGCTATTATCCATGGTTTTTTGAAGCAGGGAGGGTAGAATTGTTGGGAGTTCTGGAAATGCCTTATAAATAGATCAAAGAAAAAGGTCTAATACTTCCAGTAGTAGTTTTATCTGATAAATTTATAAAACCGGTCAGGTGTGAGATGAATTAATTATTCATATATAAATAAAATTCTCACAAGGTGCATGCGTATTTTATGACTATAAAATAAAAATACGTAATAGCACTTATTTTATCAACTAGGGCTATTAAATCTTTTTTATAGTAACAAAATTTTGCGCGAAATAAGAGTTAAATTTTTCAAAAAATAAATCTTTTTTTTTCATAGGAAGTTCAATGGTAAGATTACACTTATCGGAAAACAAGCTTGATAATATTTCAATAGTTAATTTTTTCAAAAGAGTCATAATTGAAGATTGGTAAGTATAATCAAAAACCAGCTCATATTTTTCGCTCAATTCTTTGGTAATGATTTTAGCGGATTCAATAGTATACTGAGCACTCTCTTTATAAGCTTTAATCAATCCTCCAACTCCAAGTTTAGTTCCGCCAAAGTATCGTACTACTATTAAAAGTACATTAGTAAGTCCGGATGAAAGCAATTGGTTATATATGGGTAATCCTGCTGTACCGGAGGGTTCTCCATCATCATTTACTCTATATAATTCTCCCGAAATACCAATTCGAAAAGCATAACAGTAATGAGTCGCATTTGGATAAAGAGTTACACTTAATTTTATATAATTTTTTACTTCTTGTTCATTATTGACATTAAATATGAGACCGTAAAATTTACTGCCTTTTATTTTCAAAAGGGCATCAGTTATTTCAGAATCAATAGTTTTATAAATAAAATTATCAAACATGCATATTTAAGATATTGATTTATAAATTAGTGATTAGTATAACGCTGATGAGTTTTTTAAATATGATATCAGATTGTTTCCCAATAGTTCTTGATTAATAATTTCTCCATAAAGTGTGGGAGCATTCGTTCCATTCTTTATGAGGGTTTGTGATGTTATAATAATTGCTTCATCCCATATTCCTAAATCAATAAAATGCTGTAAAGTTCGTTCACCTCCTTCAACAATTACCGATTGAATATTTTTATCGTATAAGATTTTTATTATTTGTGGAATAATATCCTTGTCAAAATTTAATTTGAAATAGTTTAAATGATTATTTGATTTTGATATTTTTTTATTAAAAATAAAAGTGTCCGCTTGTTCATTTAAAATATTATGACTTAGTGGTATTTCTAAATTTTTATCAATGAGTAACCTTATCGGATTTTTACCATAAATAGTTCTGGTTGTTAAATTAGGGTTGTCTATTAAAGCAGTATTTTTTCCAACTAATATAGATTGCTCTTCATTCCTTACTACATGTGATTTCTGAATTGAAAAGGGGTTACTAATCCAGAATGGTTGATTCCTATCTTCACCATTATCTATTTTCTTATTTAATGTTTCTGCCCATTTTAAAATAATATACGGTCGTTTTTTTAAATGGTATGTAATAAATCTTTTATTTAATTTTTTACATTCATTTTCTAAAATTCCGGTAACAACTTCGATTCCTGAATTACGAATTAATTCAATTCCTTTTCCATTAACTTTGCTGGTTGGATCAGTGATACCAACAACAACTTTTTTAAACTTTAAATCAACTATTTTTAAAGCACAAGGAGGCGTTTTACCATAATGAGAACAGGGTTCTAAAGAAACGTATAGGGTACTGTTCTTTAATATGCTTGGATCTTTTACCGAAGAAATAGCATTAATTTCAGCATGAGCTTCACCTGATTTTCTATGCCAACCTTCACCAATTATTTTATTGTTATATACTATTACAGAACCAACTAAAGGGTTAGGATAGGTAGTTCCTAAACCATTTTTAGCTAGATCAATGCAGCGCAGCATGTAGATTTCATCGACATTTTTGCTCATTAATATATTTTTATCCGGAAAATATTATATCTTACTCAGTCTCTGTTTCTTTAGAAATATTTTCATCGGTTTCATAATTTGAATTACTTTCTGACAGATTTAGATTAATTAATTTTGAATAAGTTTGTTTTAAGTCTTCCAATTTTGTTTTTTTGGTTTCGATATTGTTTAAAGTATTTTGTAATAGAGGATTGTCTTGATTTGCGTTTGAAAAAAATGATAAATTATTCTCCAATTGAACGATTTCATGTCCAAGATCTTGAATTTGCTTTCTCATTTTTCTTAGATCCTCATCAAGCTTTTTATTATCTTTAGATTGTTTGTAATTTTCTACTTTAATATTCAATTGTATTTCA
Source organism: Apibacter mensalis (assembly GCF_001418685.1). Classification (GTDB taxonomy): domain Bacteria; phylum Bacteroidota; class Bacteroidia; order Flavobacteriales; family Weeksellaceae; genus Apibacter; species Apibacter mensalis. The sequence goes on along the minus strand of NZ_LIVM01000013.1, from coordinate 46,114 downwards.
TCAATAATGTTTTTATCAATATCAAATTTTTTAATAAGATTTTTAATGGCTAAATTGAACTCTTTATTAATGTTCATATTTTCTCTAGGAACTTTGTCTATGGAGTTCCATTGTATGCTGTATTCATTAATTTTATTAAGAGCCTCGTCTTTATCAGCAGCAGAAAAGGATAAAATCTCATCCAAAAGTTTTTGTTTTCTTTTTAAATTTTCAGTCCATTCCTCATTAATTTTATTATTTCTTAATTTATATCTGTTAAAGAAATAATTACAATTTTGTCTAAATTCATCCCAAAGCTTATCAGAATATTTTCTTGGAACGTGTCCAATATTTTTCCATTCATTCTGAATCTTTTTATATAGATTTAAGGCAACATCCCAATCTTCACTATCTTTATTGACTTTAGAAATTTCCAATAGGTCGTTTTTCTTTTTAAGATTTTCTTGTTGTATTTTTTTTAAATCTTTATAAAAAGTATTTTTCTTATTATTGATTTCATGAAGCAGATTTTTAAATATACTCCAAGTATCACTGCTAACTTCTTTAGGTATTCTTCCTGTAGTAAAGAAAGCTTCTCTTAATTCTTCTATTTTCTTAACATTATTTTGCCAGAAAGAATGATCTTGATTTTCTGCAGATACTATGGATTTAAGCTGAGAAATAATAGCTTTCTTTTTCTCCAAATTAACTTGTTGCTCTTCATTAATTTTTTCAAATAACTCAGATTTTCGTTCGTGTATTTTTTGAGTTATTGCTTTAAATTCTTGCCATGTACTTTCTCTAAACTCTTCAGCAACAGGTTCAGCTTGTTCTTTCCATAGCTTATGTAAATATTGCAATTCATTTAATGCCTTTTGAACACTGGGCTCTGTCGTTAATTCTTCAGCTCTGCTTATGATTGCTTTTCTTTGCTCAAGATTATGGGCATAATCTAATTCTTCAAGCTCTTTATTTAATTTGATGAATTCATGAGCATTATCAAGATGATGAAAATAAGTTTTGAAAATATCGCCAGCTTTTGATTTAGGAATTTTACCGGCATTATGCCATCTTTCTTTAATATCTCTGAATTTTTTAAAAAAAGTACTGATCGATTCCATGGGAGTCGTATACAAATCTTTTAGCTCCTCAATTATCTGAACTCTTTTATTAAGATTATTTTGTTCGCTCAGTTCTTGTTCTTTATAATATGAGTTTAGCTTTGTTTTATAATCGTGGTAGGCTGAATTGAATTTATTTTTCAAAAATAGGTCGGGCTGATAGCTCAGCTCTTCACCACCATCATTAATAAACTTTTGTTTTCGTTCTGTTTCATATTCATCAAATTTTTTTGAAAATATATCCCTTAAGGAGTTTATATTTTCTCCAATTAAATGAACTGGATATTGGCCAATAAGATACTTTAGTTCATCAATAAGTTTATCTAATGAAAGTGATTCGTAATCTTTTTCGGGGATGGTTATTTCTTCAATGGAAAGGTTTTCCTTACTTTTTTCAGAATCTAATCCATCAATAGAATCTTCTTTATGAGAATCTTTATTATATGTTGATTCTAAATTTTGTAGTGATTTTACCTTTTTTTCATTTCCTTCTGCGTTTTGCAGGTTATCCGATTCAATGCCCATATTATTGATATTTTTCCAAACAAAAATATAAAAAATATTGCATATGTGCTATATAAGTGATAATAAATTGTAAATAGATTAAATATTCAAAAAAACATAATTTTTATATTATTAAATAAATAAATCAAAAAAAAAGGTTTGAAGTATAATAAATCAAAAAAGTGTTTATTAAAGTAAATTTGAAGAAATCTTAAATCTTTTAAATTTAGAATTTATATATTTTTTTAATGCATCATTACCAAAAATAGGTTCAAAAAATTAGGTTGTAAGGTATAATCGGTTAATCCAATATAATAATAAAAAAGTTATTAAATAATTAGATAGTAAATTACTTATACAATTAATTGACAAATCGGAGTAATAGGTGGATTTTGTATTTTTGTATTTGAAAAGTCATATGAGATAAAATTAAAGGATTTAAGCATTAAATCCATTCAAGATCAAATATTTCAGAAAAATATTTTTTAATGATTTTTTTTACTTCATTTGTCTTAACAGATATTCCTAGTTCTTTTTCTAGGGAAGTAACATATTTATTTTTTATTCCACAGGGTACTATGTAATCAAAATACGAAAGGTTAGGAGATAGATTTAGAGCAAAACCATGGATGGTAACCCATTGACTGGCCTTTACCCCTATAGCGCATATTTTTCTCGCAAAGGGTTTATTTACGTCAATCCAAACACCTGTCTCACCATTGGATCTTTCCCCCTTAATTCCATAAAAATTTACTGTTTTAATAATTACCTCTTCCAACATGCGCATGTATTTATGTATATCATTAAAAAAATTATCTAGATCAAATATAGGATAACCCACAATCTGTCCGGGACCATGATAAGTAATATCTCCTCCACGATTAGTTTTTATAAACTGTGCTTTAATATCTTGGAGTTTAAAATTACTAATCAGTAGATTGTCTAAATTGCCATTTTTACCTAAAGTAAATATATGTGGATGAGATACAAATAAAAAATAATTAGGAGTAAGACTTATTTCATCATTCACGGATTTTTTATTTTTTAATTTAATTGAAATAATATGTTGGAGTAATTTTTCTTGCAACTTCCAAGTTTTAAGATAATCAGCTTGATGTAAATCTTTATATATTACCTTTTTATTTTGAATTTTGTTCATTTAGTTAAATTAATTTTATAAATATAAAAAAGATAATATTTATATAGGTTGTAAAAAAGATGATATTGGGGGGAATAACGGGTTAAATTGTAGATGGTAATTGGGATAAGAAAGTAAATTTTAATATTAATTAACTTTACTGTAAAATAAAACCCTTTCAATAGAAACTATGAAAGGGTTCATTAACACTAAAAAACTTTATTAAAGAACAACTAATTATTGATGCAAATATACATCATTTTTCTTAAATACAAAAATATTTAATAGATTTATGGGAAAATTGTTAATAAAATGTTTAATCTTGTTACTATAATGTTAAGGTTAAAGTTTAAGTTAAAAAAATAATTTACTTTCATTTTATTTTTAAAAATTAATATATATTAATTTTTTATTCACTTAAATCATTAAAAATGTAATTTTTTTAAAATTGTAAATTACGATTTTTAAATAGTGTAAATTACAATTTTTAAATTATTTTTGTTAAACATTAGTAAAGATACAGATATAAATAGTACAAAAATGAGTTTAGAAATTAGTGATCAAACATTCAAAGAAGAGGTATTAAGTTCCAAAGAACCGGTATTAGTAGATTTTTGGGCTGAGTGGTGTGGACCATGTAGGAGTTTAAAACCTATAGTGGATGAATTGTCTGAAGAATTTAAAGGAAAAGTAAAAGTTGCTAAAATTGATATTGATGCCAATCAAGAGGTTTCAGTGGAATATGGAATCAGGAACATTCCTACACTTTTATTTTTTAAGAACGGACAAGTTGTTGATAAAGTAATAGGGGTTCAGCCCAAAGAAAAGCTTGCAGAAAAAATGAATGCATTATTGGGTTAAACCAAATTAATCCATGAAAAAAAATATCCTGAATTATTCAGGATATTTTTATTTATAATAAATGCTAACTATTTAAATTAAAAATTAAATTTTTCTCATTCGTAAGTTCTTAGGGGTTATTTCAAGATATTCATCATCTTTAATATATTCCATAGCTTCTTCTAATGAAAATTCAACTTTAGGGAAAATTTTAGCTGCTTGATCAGATCCGGAGGCTCTTACGTTAGTTAACTTTTTTCCCTTAATAAGATTTACTTCTAAATCGTTATCACGACTATGTTCCCCAACTACCTGACCTTTATATATTTGATCCCCCGGTTCAACAAAAAATTTACCTCTATCTTGAAGCCTGTCTATTGCATAAGCCAAAGCTTGTCCAGTTTCTGATGAGGTCATAGATCCATTTTGCCTTTGAGGTATGATGTCTTTTACAGGTTCAAAATCTTTAAAACGATGATTAATGATAGCTTCTCCCGAAGTTGCAGTAAGAAGAAGATTACGCAATCCGATAAGTCCGCGAGATGAAATGTCAAATTCTAAATGTTGTAAATCTCCTTTAGGTTCCATCACTTTGAGCTCTCCTTTTCTTTGGGTAACCAGTTCTATAGCTTTACCGGCAACAGCATCCGGAACATCAATTACTAAATGTTCATACGGCTCATGTTTCACGCCGTCTATTTCTTTAATGGTAACTTTAGGTCTTCCTACCTGTAATTCATATCCTTCACGTCGCATCGTTTCGATAAGAACAGACAGATGGAGTATCCCTCTACCAAAAACATTGAATTTATCTTCAGAATCAGTTTCTTCAACTCGTAGGGCAAGATTTATTTCAGTTTCTTTCATCAGACGATCCCTAAGATGTCGTGAGGTAACATACTTACCTTCTTTACCGAAAAATGGTGAAGTGTTAATAGTAAATAACATACTCATAGTTGGTTCATCGACCGCAATACGAGGTAATGCTTCCGGATCATTTAAATCGGCAATAGTATCGCCAATTTCAAAATCATCAATTCCTATCACTGCACATAAATCACCACTTCTAACAGACTCAACGGGTTTTCTTCCTAAACCTTCAAAGACTTGTAATTCTTTAATACGTATTTTTTTATTTTTACCATCTTCTTGACAAAGAGTATAATCTTTTCCTGAAGATAAATCTCCACGATATACTCGACCTATAGCAATTTTTCCTACAAAACTTGAAAAATCCAGTGAGGTAATTTGCATTTGAGGAGTTCCTTCCACATAAGGGGCTTCCGGTATTAACTCAATAATTTTATCTAATAAATAGGTAATGTTATCCGTAGGGTGTTTATAATCCCCAGACATCCAACCTTGCTTAGATGAACCATATACTGTTTCAAAATCCAATTGTTCTTCCGTTGCATCTAAATTAAACATCAATTCAAATACCTGATCGTGTACATGTTCCGGTTGGCAGTTTTCTTTATCAACTTTATTGATTACCACGATGGGCTTTAATCCTAATTCAATTGCTTTACTAAGCACAAAACGTGTTTGAGGCATAGGACCTTCAAAAGCATCTACAAGCAGTAAAACACCATCAGCCATTTTAAGAACACGTTCAACTTCTCCTCCAAAATCAGCATGTCCGGGTGTGTCAATAATATTAATTTTGACACCTTTATAGTTTACAGAAACATTTTTAGATAAAATGGTGATTCCTCTTTCACGTTCCAGATCGTTATTATCAAGAATTAAGTCTCCGTCATTTTTTTCAACAACATGACATGACTGAATAATTTTATCTACCAATGTTGTTTTTCCATGATCGACATGAGCTATTATTGCTATATTTCTAATTGATTGCATATATGATATTAAAATTCAGGTGCAAAGGTAAGATATTATTGCCAAATATATGGTTTTGTGTTATTAAATTAAGGCATTGTCTTATTCGATATTTATGATATTATCAGTAGAAGGCTAAAAATACTATCAAAATGAATAATTTAATTGTAATTTTGGTTAATATTTAAAAATAATATAATGAAAATATTCTTATCCCTACTCTTTTTAGGTGTTGTATTAAGTGTTAGCTCTTGTAATGAACATAACACTGTTAAAAAAGATCCGAATAAACTCCAAGCTAAGGATAGTACGATGGTTATAAAGCCGGACTCATTGAATACGATAAGTCTATCTCCCATAAAAAATGTGCCAAAATTTGATAATAAAGAAGTGAATAATTTTATTCAAGAAATCAAAATATATTTTGAGCAAATGGCAGAAGCCAATAAAATAGGTAATGACAATAAAATTATAGAATTGCAACTTAAAGCCAATGATATAGATGAAAACTATAAAAAGGTTTTAAAGAAATTAAATACAGAACAACAAAAAAAACTTACAGAATGGTACATGCAATTAGTAGACACCGCTTCCAAGTAAGAACTGAGGCTTTCCGAATTATAACTAATAGCTCATCAATGCTATTTAAAGATAATTAGTTTAATTTTTATCTATGATTGTTAATCTATTCCAATGCAACACATAAAATAAACCAAAATATTTTTTATCTTTATAGGGATAAAACTATTTTTTATGCTAATTAAAACTTTTGGAAGTGCTGTCTATGGAGTCCATGCACAATTGATAACTGTAGAGGTTAATGTGGATAAAGGAGTAGGATATCAATTGGTAGGCATGCCGGATATGGCGATTAAAGAAAGTGCCCATCGTATTTCCGCAGCATTGAAAAACTGTGGATATAAAATGCCGGGTAAAAAAATTACTGTTAATATGGCCCCTGCAGATTTAAGAAAAGAAGGTTCCGCCTATGATTTAACCATTGCCATGGGAATATTGGCAGCTTCTGAGCAAATACAAGGTGATGATTTAGATCAATATTTAATTATGGGTGAATTATCCCTAGATGGTTCTTTACAACCTATTAAAGGTGTGTTACCTATCGCAATTCAAGCAAGAGAAGATGGTTTTAAAGGCTTTTTTCTTCCCAAACAAAACGCAAAAGAAGCTGCTATAGTAAATGATCTGGAGGTATACGGAGTGGATAACATAAAAGAAGTAATTGATTTTTTTGAAAAAAACATTAAATTAAATCAAGTCATAGTAAATACCAGAGAAGAGTTTTTTGAAAATAATAATAAATTTTTATTTGATTTTTCTGAGGTCAAAGGGCAAGAAAATGTAAAAAGGGCCTTGGAAATTGCAGCTGCCGGAGGACATAATGTGCTGTTAATTGGACCTCCGGGAAGCGGAAAAACTATGTTAGCAAAAAGAATCCCATCTATCTTACCTCCCTTAACCTTATCTGAAGCTTTAGAGACAACGAAAATTCATTCCGTTGCAGGAAAGCTAGGATCGGAATCCTCTTTAATGACCGTTAGACCTTACCGTAATCCTCATCATACCATATCGGGAGTAGCTTTAGTAGGCGGTGGAAGCTATCCCCAACCGGGTGAAATTTCTCTTTCTCATAATGGAGTACTTTTTCTGGATGAACTGCCTGAATTTAATAGGCAAGTACTGGAAGTAATGAGACAACCTTTGGAAGATAGAGTGGTTACTATTTCGAGGGCAAAATTTACCATAACTTATCCTGCCAGTTTTATGTTAATTGCTTCTATGAATCCTACTCCCTCCGGATATTTTCCTAATGATCCTAAAAACACGAGTACATTGCAGGAGATGCAAAGGTATATGAATAAAATATCCGGACCTTTGCTTGATCGAATAGATATTCATGTTGAGGTTTCGCCCGTTACTTTTGATGATCTGTCAAATAAAAGAAAAGGGGAATCAAGTGCTGAGATAAGGACCCGAGTAGTTGAAGCTAGAAAGATACAAACCCTAAGATATAAAACAGCAGAAGGTATTCATTACAATGCTCAAATAGGTCCCAAACAAATAGATGAATTTTGTTTATTGGATGACATTTCTAAAAAACTACTTAAGTCTGCAATTGAAAAACTTGGATTATCTGCCAGGGCATATGATCGTATTTTGAGAGTTGGAAGAACCATTGCCGATTTGGAAAAATCCGATATAATACAATCACATCATATTGGAGAAGCCATACAATATCGTAGTCTTGACAGGGAAAGTTGGAGTAAATAATTAAATATTAATTTATTGAAAAAATTTAAAGAGATTTGTTATAATTTTAAAAAATATTAAAAATGGTACATCATATTGTAATGTGGAAACTTAAAGAAAGCAATAAAAAAAATAATGCTTTAAAAATAAAAAACGATTTAGAAGCTTTAAAAGGAATTATTAAGGAACTGGAGCATATTCAAGTAAATACTAATATTGAAATGGCTCCCGAGTCAAATTTTGATGTGATATTAGATTCCAGGTTTAAAAGTTTTGATGATCTTACCCAATATGCCAATCATCCTGACCATCTTAAAGTTGTTAATTTTATAAAAACAGTAATTGAGCAAAGGGTAGCTATCGATTACGAAATATAGCTCAAAATAAAAATCATTGTATAAAAAAAGGATGTTTATTTTTTTAATGCTCATCCTTTTTTAGGTATAAATATATTATATTTTACAGTACCACTCTTCTGTATATCACCATATAAAAGTGGATAAAAACATAATTTTCTTCTAGTACAATGCATAAATTTAAGTTTAGGAAATATTTTTTAATTTGAAGAAATGATTAAGTTCAATAATGGTTAAAAAATACGAATAACGTAATTTTTATAGATATTCACTTTTAAAAATTATTAATAATTTATTAAAAGGTTATTTTTTTTAGTATTTAAATAAAGGATGTAAATTTGCACCTAATATTCAACTCATTAATTATTTATGAAATTACCGGCAATAGTTCAACTGCACAGTATTGTATTTATTTGGGGATTTACAGGGGTAATTGGTAAACTTATATCTCTTAATGCTATACCTTTGGTATGGGGTAGGACATTAGTTGCAGCCTTTTTTTTATTTGGTTATTTATATTTTTCCAAAAGAAAAAAAATTAAAATTTCCAGAAAACTAATGTTTCAACTTTTAGGTTGTGGAGTAATTGTGGGTATTCATTGGTCATTATTTTATAGCTCTATTAAAATATCTAATATATCAATAGCTACTTCAACACTGTCCACAGGAACTCTATTTGTAGCTTTATTAGAACCCTTTTTCTTCAAGCGTAAAATAAAAATTTCCGAAATAATTTTAAGTTTAGTCATAATAATATGTATACTATTTATATTCAATACAGAAATGAATTATTGGAAGGGTATACTTCTTGGTATCGCATGTGCATTTTTGTCAGCTTTATTTTCAGTAGTAAATGGAATAATGCATTCCCATGAAAGTCCTGAAATAATTACCTTTTATGAAATGACAGGAGCTTTTGTAACCTTAACCGCTTTTATGTTTTTGTTCAACGATTGGGGATCAATAACGACAATAAAAGGTTGGGATATAGTATGGCTTTTAGTTTTAGGCGGACTATTAACAAGTTTTCCTTTAGTTATGACCATGAAGTTAATGAAGCATATCACTCCTTTTACACTAATGTTATCCATAAATTTGGAGCCGGTTTATGCCATACTAATAGCCTATTTAATTTGGAAAGATTCTGAAAAAATGAGTCCAATATTTTATGTTTCAACCTCTGTAATGATTGCTGCGATCTGTTTCAATGGCTATTTAAAATCTAAAAATAAAAGATCCTAAATTAATAATGTAGCATTTGCACTATTTTTGAGTTGGTATAAGATAATTATTAGAATTATGTGTACTATTCCTAAAATTCTGATGTTATTCAAATTCATATTTGTACCCATGAATATTATTTTATCATTATAAGGATGCATGTTGTACTTTGATTGTTTTTCTAATATGTCTAGGTATGATAATTACTATATTTGGTGGAATCATTTCCATAAGATACAAGGTAATTATTTATAATTTAATAAGAATGGATAGTGTGATTGATATTATATTTTGGATATCTACAGCAATTTCAACATGGATAGTAAGATCTGCTATATTTAAAGCAAATTATAAATTTATACTGAGTGATTATTTTGGAAACAATATGTTCTTTGATTAGCCCATTGCGTTATGAAAAGGAAGTAAGCACTTATGCTTATTCTTTAAAATTTTGGATCATAACTTTATTTTTGGCTTTTATTTCAATTTTAAGCTTTAATTCATAGTGAATTCTTTTGACATCTGACTATGATTGTGCATTAAATTTGCTATGTTGATGAGTTACTCATACATATTATATTACCCAGTGGATGCATGATGAACAAGTTTAATTTATGCTAACTTAATGAGGAAGAAAATTAATATCAAAAAAAACGTTTGAATTCATTAAATGCATTAAATTTCTTTGAAACTTAAATTATTATTTTATTTAAAATAAATAATCTGAAAAATACTTATACCAAATAGTTAAAATTTTAATTTTTAATGTTAAGTGATAATAAAAAAGACTTCATTCTGGCACTTTATTCCTTACCGGGTATATTAATAATTTATAGTATCGGATTTATATTTAATAATATCATTTTTGCCAGTATAGTTGCAGGAGGGGCTGTTACAGCGGGATATGGGGCAAATAAAAAAATTTTAAAATATCCTTTTGCCCCCATGATCATTGCTATATTAGGAATGAGCATATGTGCCACTTTAGGTTCATTATTAGGACATTTTTACTTCTGGTACATACTATGTTGTGTTTTATTGGCATGCCTAGCAACGTGTGTCGGAGCCATCGACCAAAATGCATGGTGGATCGTTTTACAATGGTCCATTGCTTTTTTTGTAGGTGGATATTATGTTGGAGATATATATGCAGCTATGCATAGGGGAATTTTGATACTTGCGGGAGGATTATTTCAATCAGTTTGCATCATATTTCTAATTGAAAAATCCTCGTTTAAAAGAAATATAAGTAGTCCCGGAAAAATGCTGATCATTTTTAAAAATATATATGAAGATATTGATAAAAAAATACACTTTCATATGTCCATTATATATACGGCATTAACCATACTTGTTTGCTTTTTTTTTATTACTATTTTTGATATCAAATATTATTACTGGGCTGTTATGACCGCCTTAGTTATTTTAAAGCCGGATTTTATCGATACTCTTAAAAAGGCAAGTCTTAGGTTACTGGGAACATTTTTGGGTATTATCTTAGCAGATTTATTAATATTTTGGTTTCCCTCCAACTATATCATGACATTTGAAATTTTGGTTTCGTTATATGTTTGCTACGTGTTCGCCAATCATAGATATGCAATATTGTCTATCTTTTTAACCATTACAACAGTTTTAATGTTTGCCATTAATGGATCATCAGGCAATGAAATAGCTATTGATAGATTCATTGCCACATCGGTAGGAGGAATATCGGCGATTTTAACTATGAGTTTAAGCTTATTACCTATTAAATTCTTAAAAAATAAAAACTAACAAGGAGATAACTAAGTTTATTGGGTAATTTTTTATTTTCTTAAAATTTCTTCAAAATGGTTTTCAGCCCAAGTAATCAACATTTGAATAGACGGTATTAAACTGTTTCCTGTTTCAGTAAGGCTATATTCAACCCTTGGGGGGATCTCTGCATATGCCTTTCTCTTGATTAAATGATACTTTTCCAAATTTTTAAGTGAGCTGGTTAATATTTTTTGAGAAATATCAGGAAGACTTTTTTTTATTTCACCATACCTCATGGTCTTGCCTGTGTATAAAACGGCTAATATAAGTAAAGACCATTTATCACTAAATCGGCTTAATATATTCCTTATGGGACAGATGGGATATTTTAAATCGAGTTTATGAGTTTTTATTTTTCCATCGAATATACAATACTCTCCAAAAGAATACAACTATTAATTATAGAGCAATAATTTTTGTTAAAAAATGTTAATTATTTATATATAATTGATTGATAATTAGTAATTATAACCCTAATAGTTCGTAACAAACTTACTTGTTTAAATAAGCTGAACAAGCTAATTTCGGAGTATAAATATTTTAATATACATAAACATAAAAATATCAATAATAGGAACAGGAAATGTAGCACAAGCTCTAATAAAAGGATTAATCAGTAAAAATATAACTGGGTAATTGGCTCAAGAAATTTTGAAAATGAGAGTGAGAATACGAAAGAGTTAAGAAAAGTATATAATACAATAAAAATTGTTTCCTATAGAGAGGTAGTTGAGTTGGGGGAGATTATAATTTTTTCAATTCCCGGATTTGCATTGTTGGAAACAATAAAAGATATTGGAATTAAAAAGTTAGAAGGAAAAACAGTGTGGGATATTACCAATGCATTTTCGTCGGACGCTCCGGTAAATGGAGTAATAAAATTAATTTCTTCCTCAGAGGAATTCCTCTCTGAAAATGTACAAAAGCTTATACCTTTATATCATGTTGTAAAAGCTATGAATACCATTGAAGTGCATCTTATGTATTAACCTGAGTTGAAGGAAATCGGCACCGCATTTATTGCCGGAAACAATGAGCAGACCCAAGAAAAAGTTTCCAGAATTGTTAAATCATTAGGGTGGGATCCATATGATGCAGGTAAAATCGAATCTTCTCGAGCGTTGGAGTATATGGGACAGTTGCATATAAGAGCAAGGAATTTTTTATAAAAATTGGAATACAACCTTTAAATATATAGTATAGAGGAAACTATATATAAAAAACCAATGAGAGTTTTTAAACTATATAAATTGAAAACATTTGAATTTAAAAATGATGAAAAAATCATGATTTTTACTATGGTTTTTTTATTGTAATGATTATTTCTGAATTAAAAGCGCAAAAAATAATTGACTTAACTACTACCAATTTGAAAGCGGTAAATACATTTATGACTTTGGAAAAAATGGATGGTGAAAAAGTAGTAAGGTTCGTAAAAAATCCGATTGTAAAAAAATTTGATGAACCGACTTTTGTGCGTATCGATCATTTAAATTTTACCAATGGAATTATAGAAGTAAAAGTATTGAGTCGAATTTTAGCCGATGCTCCAGATTTTGCTCGCGGATTCATTGGAATAGCATTTCACATTAATGATTCAAATTCTAACTTTGAAAGTATTTATATACATCCTTTAAATGCTAGAGTGGAAGATCAAATTCGTAGAAATAGAAGTATACAATATTTTTCATATCCGGATTTTAAATATCAACGATTGCGAAAAGAATTTCAGAATAAATATGAATCTTACGCAGATATGGCACTTAACGAATGGATACAATTAAGGCTGGAAGTTCAAGGACAAAAAGCTAAATTATATATAAATAATAATAACCCTCACTTATCGTAAACGATTTAAAATTAGGGGGTGACGAAGCTGGTGCAATCGGACTTTTTGTAGATGTAGGAACAGAAGGATATTTTAAAGATTTGAAGGTCTATTTACAATAAAACGTACCACCTAATTCCGACTTTGTAAAAAAGTCGGAATATTTATTAATTTAATTTAAAATCCAAATAGAGGTCATTGCTTATTACATCTAAGATTTGTTTATTAATAGTTACCCTCCGATTCATTGATTGAGATTCTAAATATATATTATTTTTTTTATCAATAATTTCAAAGTGTATATCTTTAGATCCGGCATTTTCATCGCATACTTTGTTTAAAGTAACAATTGTATTTTCATCTAAACTTTCTAAATTTATCTTAATGGTTAATTTTTTAGCATGTTTTCCTATTACCTCGCTAAGTTCCTCGATGTTCAATACATTTATATATACAAAGCCGTTATCTTTAATCATCCCTACAGTAATTTTTACTAATACAAATAAATTTGGAATTAAATATTTTTGTAAATCCAGATAATTCTTTTTAAGCTTAAGAGAAATAGTGCCCGTTTTATCTTCCAAGTCAAAATAAGCAATTCTTACTCTGCCATCGTTGATTTCTTTATGTTCAAAACGAGAGATCATCCCGGCAATATAAACCTCCTTGTTAATATAATTTTCTTTATTTTCATTAATTTCGGAAATGTCAACAGGTTTAATTAAAGCAATTTCGTATTTATAATTATCCATTGGATGAGAAGATATATATATTCCCACTACTTCTTTTTCTCTGCCCAATTTATACATGGTACTCCATTCCTCAGTTTCAGGAATTACCGGTTTCATAACATCAAACCCTTCATTTCCCAGATCACCGAATAAAGAATTTTGAGCGGAATTTTTATTATCCTGATAAGCCATACCGTATCTTACCAGTTTTTCAATAGTGCTGGAACCATTTTCCTCACTAAAAAATTGAGCACGATTATTATTTGCCAATCCGTCAAAAGCCCCTGCCAATACTAAATTTTCAAGTACTTTTTTATTAATATTTTTTAAATCAACCCTTTCAAAAAATTCAAACAAATTTTTGTATTTTCCCTTATTATATCTTTCACTTACCACAGCCTCAACGGCATTTTCACCAATTCCCTTTATAGCTCCCATTCCAAAACGAATAGCTCCTTTTTCATTTACTGTAAATTCATAATCACTTTCATTAACATCAGGTCCAAGCACTTCCAATCCCATATTTTTGCATTCTTCCATAAAGAAACTTAAGGTGGTAAGGTTGTTTAGATTATTGCTGAGTAAAGCGGCCATAAATTCTGCCGGAAAATGAGCTTTTAAATAAGCGGTTTGAAAGGCAATAAATGCATAACAAGTAGAATGAGATTTGTTAAAAGCATATTGAGCAAAAGCCTTCCAGTCTTCCCATATTTTTTTTAACTTATCTTCCGGATGTCCTCTTTGAATAGCTCCCTCAAGAAAACGAGCTTCCATTTTATTCAGGACTTGTATTTGCTTTTTACCCATAGCTTTTCTAAGCACATCTGCATCGCCTTTACTAAAACCGGCTAACTTTTGAGAAAGAAGCATTACTTGTTCTTGATAAACGGTAATTCCATAAGTATCCGCAAGATATTCTTCCATATCTTCTAAATCGTAAGAAATTTCTTCTTTTCCATGTTTACGATTAATAAAGTTAGGAATGTATTGTAACGGTCCGGGACGATATAAGGCATTCATGGCTATAAGGTCTTCAAACTTATCGGGTTGCAATGCTTTAAGGTGCTTTTGCATTCCTGGCGACTCATATTGGAAAATACCTACCGTATTTCCATTTTTGAATATTTCATATGTTTTATCATCATCTAGAGGAAATTCGTCGGGATTTAAAACTTTTCCGGTCCTTTTTCTGATTATTTCAACGGTATCGGCAATTATAGTCAATGTGCGTAATCCTAAAAAATCCATTTTTAACAATCCAGCACTTTCTACTACGGAGTTGTCAAATTGAGATACTAATAAAGAAGAATCTTTGGCAACGGCAACCGGAATTAAATTAGTTATATCTTCAGGAGTGATAATCACTCCACAAGCATGAACTCCCGTATTCCGTAAACTTCCTTCCAATTGAAAAGCATTTTGTATTACCCGGCCTTCCAGGTCATTGTCGTTAAATTTTTGTTTTAGTTGAAGCACGGGTACGGATTCTTCTTTACCGAAATCTTTAATCAGCTCGTTTTCCGATTTATTTTTTAACTTGGTAAGGTTTAAGCTGGAAGGAAGATTTTTAGACAAACGATCTGTATCACTTAAAGGCAATTCCAAAACTCTCCCGGCATCTCTTATAGCTGATCGTCCTGCTAAAGTACCATAGGTAATAATTTGGGCAACCTGGTTTTCACCATATTTATCTACCACCCATTGAATAATTTTTTCACGTCCTCTATCATCAAAATCAATATCTATATCGGGTAATGATACTCGGTCCGGATTTAAGAATCGTTCAAAAAGTAAGTCGTATTTAATAGGGTCTATATTGGTAATACCTATGCAATATGCAACTGCAGATCCGGCAGCAGAACCACGTCCGGGACCAACAGATACTCCCATTTTACGAGCTTGAGATGTAAAATCTTGAACGATGAGAAAATATCCCGGATATCCCGTTTTGGCAATGGTTTCCAATTCAAATTGTAAACGATCTTTAGTATCATCGGATAAATTTTCTCCATATCTTTTTTTAGCTCCTTCCCAGGTAAGATAGGCTAAATAAGCATTTTCTCCTCTTTTGCCTCCATCTAATTCATCTTGTGGATCTTTAAACTCATCCGGGATATCAAATTTAGGAAGTAATACATCTCTGGTTAATTGATAGGGTTCAAATTTTGTGATAAACTCTTCAAAATTCTCAATGGCTTCCGGTATATCTGCAAACAATTGAGCCATTTCGGTTTGAGATTTAAAGTTATATTCATCGTTAGGAAGGCCATATCTTTTTCCGAAACCTCTACCTTTAGGGGTAGATTGTTTTTCTCCGTCTTTAATACATAAAAGGATATCTTGGGTTTCTGCTTCTTTTTTGGTTATATAAAAAGTATCGTTTTGAGCTAAAACTTTAACTCCGTATTTTTTAGCGAATTTTATTAAAACTTTGTTAAGGTGTTCTTCTTCATCTAACTGATGCCTAAACAACTCTACATAAAAATCATCTCCAAATAATTCATACCAATATACAAATGCTTCTTCTGCCTGTTTTTCACCAACATTTAATATTAAACTGGGAATTTCAGAAGATAGGTTTCCGGTTGTAGCAATTAAATTCTCTTTATATTGTTCAACAAGTTCTTTTCCTATTCTTGGAAATCCTGCATATAATCCTAATTTATACCCTAAAGTTGATAATTTGGAAAGATTTTTAAATCCTTCATGATTTTTAGCAATTAATATCTGGGTATATCTACGATCCGGATTATCTTTAGTAAACTTGTTTTGTAAATAATGATCAGATATATATAATTCACATCCGATAATGGGTATAATTTCTTTTTTTAGAGGCTCCGAACTGGTACCATCTAAAATTTTATCATTATGTTCTTTGATAGACTCGTTAGCTTTTTTAATCTCATTAAGAAAAGCAAAAGCCCCCATCAAGTTGCCTGTATCAGTTACGCCTAAAGCGGGCATATTATATTCCACAGTTTTTTTTATCAAATCAGAATGTTTACTGGTTGAAGAAAGTATGGAATAAACAGAATGATTATGAAAGTGGAAAAAAGATGAATAATTTATTTCATTGATAGATTTTATAGTACTTTCTGATTTACCTTTCAGTTGCTTATTAAAATCTTTGACCTGTTCGCGTATAACAATATCAAAAGGTTGAAAAGGTTCGGTATGTTCTTCAATAAAAGTACTTAGCTCTTCTTCTGTAAAATTCAGTTTTTGTGCACTTATTTGGTTACGTCTTACTAATTCCCAAAATGCCTGAGCAGTAGCGTTAACATCTGCTGCGGCATTGTGAGCTTCATCAAAACCATGACCAAATAATTTTTCATATAATTCGGAAAGTTTAGGGAATTTAAATCCACCTCCCATACCCCCGGGCAAAGCACAAAAGTTAGTTCCCTCACGGGCGGTATCAATGAGTGAAAGATCCGCAATATTATTTTGTATCGATTTTCGATAAAATTCCGCACCTACGATAGGTATATCAAATGCTATATTTTGACCAACCAAAATGGGATTTTCAGCTAATACAGAATTAAATTGATTCAGTACTGTTTTAAGATCATGACCTTCAGCCAGAGCTTTTTCAGTACTTATACCATGAATTTTTTGAGCATTAAACGGAATGTCGTATCCTTCGGGTTTAATAATGTAATCGTAGTTTTCAATTAAATTACCATTTTCATCATGTAACTGCCAGGCAATTTGTACCATTCTAGGCCAATTGTCTGAATCGGAAACAGGTGCATTTGCATTTGCTGGTAGACCTGTAGTTTCAGTATCGAAAACTAGGAATTTCATTATGCAAAATTAGGAATTTTATAATGAATTTAAATTTTAAATTCAAAGATCCTACAATGTTTGATTAATTCATTTGTGTGCTTAAAAAAGTATTGTAAATAAATAATATACGAGGGGTATTGTTTAAAAAATAACAAAAAAATACAAGAGAGAAGAAGAATTAATTCATTTAAGCTTCATGTTTTTCAAACAATTTAATAAATTTTTTAAAATAAAAATAGGTTTCAGTTTTACATTTATAAAATATAAACTAATTATAAGAAAACCGTTTATTAGGTCTAATTTTTGATTTTGCTTAAACATTTAAAAAATATAGTATGGAAAATATTATTGAAAAGCTTCAAAAAGAAGTAGGTCTTAATGAAGATCAAGCGGTAAAATCTTTGAAAGTTATAAAGGAATATATGGATAAGGAAAATTTACAGGTTGATTGGGAAAAATTCTTTAAAGGAAAGTACGAGCATTTTAAAGATTCAGTATCAACATTTTTTAGTAAAATATCTGATAAAGCTGAAGATTGGAGTGATAGAATAGGAGATAAGGTTGAAGATTTAACAACGGATGCGAAACAAAAAATGAAAGATGTATCTAAAAATAAAGATTAGACCAATTAAGCATATAAATTAAATGGATTAAATACAAGAAGCTTATAAACTAAGCTTCTTTTTTATTTAAAAATAATATAAAATCTTTCTTTATTCAAAAAAACTATAAATACTACTTATTTATCTAACTCTTATTTAAATAAAGATAAAACTCTTTCTGAAAAATATCGAATCACTAAACATTAAGTTTTAATGGGTTTAGATAAATCCGCAATTAAATTTATTACCAATGTTGAAAATGTAAATATATTTAATACTGGTTATAAAATAATCGTAAAAAATAGAAATGTTTTTTATATAAAAATAGTAAATAACCCATAAAATACTTATTTTTGTATCTCTTCTCTAATAGGATAAAAATGTTAATATTAAAATTTGGAGGCACCAGTGTAGGAAGTGCTGAACGTATAAAAAACTTAGCTGAATTAACTAAAGGGCAAAAATCGAAAATTGTTGTATTATCTGCTATGAGCGGTACAACTAATGCCTTGGTTGAAATATCCCAGGCCATGTACGAAAAAAATATAACTAAGGCAAAAGAACTTATACAAGTACTTGAAGATAAATATAGGAAGGAAATAAAAAATTTATACAAGAATGAAACCATTTTAAAAAAAGGGAATGAACTTTTGGAAGAATATTTTAGTTATTTATCCTCATTCCTAAATTTTCCCATATTTACATCAAAAGAAGAGAAAATAATTTTGGCACAAGGAGAGCTTTTGAGTACACATATGTTTCATTTTTATATGAGCGAAATAGGAGAGAAGACTATACTGCTTCCGGCATTGGAGTTTATGAGAATTAACAAAGATGGAGAACCGGATTTTCCTTATATAGAAAAACATATAAAAGAAGAACTTAAAAAGTATCCCGACATAGATTTTTTTATTACCCAAGGATATATTTGCAAAAATGCTCAAGGGGATATTGATAACTTACAAAGGGGTGGAAGTGATTATACGGCTTGTATCATTGGAGCCGTGGTTGATGCTGAAGAAATACAAATATGGACGGATATTGATGGGATGCATAATAACGATCCTAGATTTGTTAACCAAACCCATCCAATAGACGAATTAAGTTTTGAAGAAGCCGCAGAATTAGCATATTTTGGAGCAAAGGTTTTACATCCGACCTGTATTCTTCCGGCACAAAAGAGAGGTATTCCTGTCGCCTTAAAGAATACTATGCAACCTGAAGCTAAAGGTACGTTAATTGGTAACATCAATACACCGGAAGGAATTCGTGCTGTTGCTGCAAAAGATGGTATTTATGCAATAACCATAAAAAGTGGTAGAATGCTATTGGCATATGGTTTTCTTAAAACTATTTTTGAGATATTTGATAAGTATAAAACCTCTATAGATATGATCACGACTTCAGAAGTAGCTGTTTCACTTACCATAGACAATCCGTCAAATTTGGAAAATATTTTAAAGGAATTAAGAGAAATAGCTAATGTAGAATATGAAAAGGATCAAACAATCATTGCCATAGTAGGAAATATTGCAAAAAATGAATCGGGATATGCAGTTAAAATTTTGGAAGCATTAAAAAATATACCTTTACATATGATATCCTATGGAGGAAGTGAACATAATATTTCAGTGGTAATAGACAGCAAAAGTAAAAAAGAGGCTTTGCAAGCTCTGAATACTAATATTTTTGGATATTAAAATTATAGAATTTTTCAGTTTTAAATAGCAAATATATTGTTAAACGAAATGTCTTTAAGTAACCACTTAAAGACATTTTTTATCGATATAATTTTGAAATCTTAATAATTTAAATTTACTAATTGATTTAAATAAAAAAAGGATAATTTTTTCACACAGTTAAGTTAGAAATATGAATTTTAGTTTAAAATAAAAATTGAATATTATTTAAAAGTGTATAAGAACATCCTTAAGTAATACATACAGAGAAGTAAAAAATATGAAATAAAATAAAGTTGTTGGTAGAAGAAGGTAGGTGAATTACAATAATATGATTATTAATTATTTATATCTGGATAAAATTGTTTATTAGAAAATAAAAAATCAAAGTTGAACTATAATATTGGTAAAAAATTTCTAATTTCGCAAAAAAATTTTAGCATGAATTTGGTAATTGTTGAATCGCCCGCAAAGGCCAAAACAATAAAAAAATTTTTAGGAAATGACTTTGAGGTAGAATCAAGTTATGGACACATAACAGATCTAGCAAAAAAAGATATGGGTATAAATATGAAAACTTTAGAACCCATTTATCAGGTTTCTGCAGATAAAAAAGAGATCGTTAAAAAACTTAAATCATTAGCGAAAAAAGCAGATACTGTTTGGTTGGCTTCCGATGAAGACCGTGAGGGAGAAGCCATTGCATGGCATTTATTTAATGAGCTAAATCTTAAATCAGAAAATACTAAAAGAATTGTTTTTCATGAAATAACCAAAAATGCCATTCAAAAAGCCATTCAAAACCCTAGAAATATAGATATTAACTTAGTAAATGCACAACAGGCTCGTAGGGTTTTGGATAGATTGGTAGGCTTTGAAATGTCGCCAATTCTTTGGTCTAAAATAAAGGCTGGCTTATCTGCAGGAAGAGTACAATCTGTAGCAGTACGTTTAATCTGTGAAAGAGAAGAGAAAATTGAAAAATTTATCCCGATTCCAACTTATAAAGTAGAAGCAGTTTTTTATAATAAGTCAAATAATTTATTAAAAAGTAAGTTAAATACAGATTTTGAAGACTATTCACAAGCATTGGATTTTATACAAAGAGCAAAAGGCAAAACATTTACCATATCCAATGTTGAAACACGTCCTAGTAAAAGAAGCCCTTCAGCCCCCTTCACCACATCAACCTTACAACAAGAAGCTTCTAAATTAGGATTTTCAGTTAGTCGAACTATGATGTTAGCTCAGCAGCTATACGAGTTGGGATATATAACTTACATGAGAACCGATAGTGTAAATCTATCGGAAGAAGCTTTACATTCTGCAAAAGATGTTATTATTAAGCAGTTTGGGAATGAATATTTAAATACACGTCAATATACCACTAAAAATAAATCAGCACAAGAAGCTCACGAAGCAATTCGACCTACTAATTTATCTATTCAGGAAGCTGGAGCAGATGATTCTCAGAAAAAATTATATCATTTAATTTGGAGAAGGACATTGGCCTCACAAATGGCAGATGCCAAATTAGAAAGAACTATTATTGATATATCAAATCCCCATTTAAAAGAGAAGTTTGTCACTAAAGGTGAAGTGATCGTTTTTGACGGATTTTTAAAAGTATATCAAATTCAAAAAGAGGAAGACTCAGCAGATGAAGATAATAATGAAGGATTATTACCTGTAGTGGAAAAAGGAGAAGAAGTTCAATTATCACAAATTATTGGAGAAGAAAAATTCAGTAGGCCTGCAGCAAGATACAATGAAGCATCATTAGTGAAAAAATTAGAAGAATTAGGAATCGGACGTCCTTCCACTTATGCTCCTACCATTTCTACAATTCAGAAAAGACAATATGTTGAAATTAGGGATTTGGATCCTAATCAAAGGGAGGTTAAAAAGATTCTTTTAAAAGATAATACTATAAAAGAATTTGTTGAAGTCGAAAATTATGGAGCGGATCGAAGAAAACTCATGCCTACTGATATTGGATTAGTAGTAAATGAATTTTTGACCGAACATTTTCCAACCATATTAGATTATGGTTTTACAGCTAAAGTAGAAGAAGATTTTGATAATATTGCAGGAGGAAATGAAAATTGGAAAGAAATGCTGACCGGTTTTTATGACGATTTTCATCCACATGTAGAAGAAGTAAAAGAAACAGCTGAAAGAGCCACAGGGGAAAGATTGTTAGGACAAGATCCTAAAAGCGGTAAAAATATTTATGCACGAATAGGTAGATTCGGTCCCATGATTCAAATGGGTGAAACAGAAGATGAGGAAAAGCCCAAATTTGCCGGGTTGATGAAAGGACAACATATTAATTCAATAACTTTAGAGGAAGCACTTAAACTGTTTGAATTGCCCAAATATTTAGGAGATTATGAAGATAAAAAAGTAGAAGTCAATACGGGTAGATTCGGTCCTTATGTAAAGCATAACAGCAAATTTTTTTCTCTGAAACCCAAAGAAGGAGATGAAATTTCAACCATAACTTTAGAAAGAGCTATCGAACTAATAGAAGACAAACGAGAGGCTGATAGAAATAAATTTATAAAATCGTTTGAAACAGAGGATCCAATTATAGAAATCTTAAATGGAAGATGGGGACCTTATATAAAGCAAGGAAAAGAAAATTATAAAATACCTAAAGACACGGAAGCAGATAAGTTAACCCTTGAAGAAGTAAAAAAATTAATTTCGGAATCATTAAATAAGACTAAATCCAAAACTAAAACAAAGAAGAAATAAGTGGAAGCACTGAGAGATTTTTTGCATCCAATTGATGAATCCATGTTATATGGACAACCAGAATCCATAGGAAGCAAGATACAATTTTATTGGGAAAAAAAACTTGAAGAAAATAGTATTGTAATTATTGGTTGTCCCGATTTAAGAGGTACCGATCATATAAAAGAATATTCCAATTTAAGATTAATAAGGGAAGAATTTTATCGTTTAATCTGGAATAACTGGAATTTTAAATTATATGATTTGGGTGATATTATAGCGGGGAGAGAATGGGAGGATACTGAATTTGCTCTAAAAAAAGTTTTAAAAGAATTATTGGAAATGAAAGTACAGCCCATCATTTTAGGAGGAAGTATGGGGCTGAATTATACAGCTTATAAAGCACTTTCCATACTAAAAAAGCCCTTAAATTATACCGCAGTTGACACTAAAATTGAAATAGGAAATACAGAAGGAAAGTTAACAGATAAGAACTATCTTTCTAAAATGATAGTTGAAGATTTTAATCTATTGTTCAATTTTACTAATATTGGATATCAAAGTTATTATGTTCCACAATCAACCTTAAAAAAATTTGACACTTTAGATTTTGAAGGAATACGTTTAGGAAATATAACAACTAATATAAAAGATTCTGAGCCTATATTTAGAAGCTCTGATTTTGTAGGTATTAATTTGGATTCCGTTGAGTCTTATGATGGAACTCTTTCTACCGGAAGTACGGTAAATGGATTTACCAACAGAGAAATTTGTAGTTTATCTAGGTATATAGGCTTATCTAAGCAGGTAAAAATAGTAGGAATATATAATTTTTTAGGATATTCATACAATAAAATGAATGAAAAATTAGTTTCTCAAATACTGTGGTATCTATTAGATGGTAAAAATCAGCAAGAATATTATGAAAATGATGAATATATTAAATACACTGTTTTACATGAAGATAAAGAACTGGTCTTTCTAAAAGATCAATATGTTGACAGGTGGTGGTTAGCTATAGATTTTGAGGACAATGAAAGTTCTGTTTTCTTAGTACCTTGTTCAATAAATGATTACAGAGATGCATTAGAAGGAAATGTTCCCGAACGATATTGGAAAACCTTCAAGAAATTTTTATAAAGCTAATAGATAAATTAACTCTAATTTTATTTGAGGAGCAAAAAAATTTTTAAATAAAATAAAAAAATAGTAGTTTTACAATTTTTAAAAGAAACATTTTAGTTATAATGAGAAAAGTATTATTACTCTTATTGGCAACGTCAACAATAATTTCTTGTAACTCATCCAGAAAAGGAAGAGCAGGAAAGCCGGGATCACAAGGAGAGATTGTAGTTGCGCAAAAGAGTCAGCAATGGAATAATAAAAAACCGTATGGTATGGTACCTATTCCAGGTGGAGCATTTGTTTTAGGACAATCTGACATAGATTTCACCGGGACAAATACAAAAGCACCTTTAACTACTGTTACTGTATCAGCATTTTATATGGATGATACCGAAGTAACTAATGCTGAATATAGAGTATTTGTAAACTATGTTAGAGATTCAATTGTTCGTTCACTTTTGGCAGAAAGAGTAGGTAATGAAGGAGGAGAAGGCGAAGGAATAGGTAGATACTCCTATTTAAATAAAAAATCTGAAAATGAACAGACAGCCTATCAACAAATGTTAGAAGAACAAGGAGGAAGAGAAGGTTATGATGAATCTAAAAAATTGGATTGGTCAGTTCCTTTAGAATGGAATACTTCTCGATACCCTGATGTTGCCTATGCTGAAGTATTAGAATCTTTATATTACCCACCTGAAGAAAGATTTAACAATGAAAGAATAATAGATTCCAGGAAATTAATATATCAGTATACTTGGATAGATCAATTAGAAGCAGTTAAAAATAAGGGAAGGGGAAAGGATTTTCTTAAAAAAGAAGAAATTGCAATTTATCCTGACACTACTGTTTGGTTAAGAGATTTTAATTATTCATTTAATGAACCTTTATTTGAACAATATTTTTGGCATAAAGCTTATTCGAAATATCCTGTAGTAGGAGTAACTTGGGATCAAGCAAGAGCTTTTTGTGCATATAGTACTAAATCCAAGAATGATTACAACCAAAGTAGGAAGAAAAAGAAAGATAAAATTTTTCCATACAGGTTACCTTCAGAAGTAGAATGGGAATATGCAGCAAGAGGTGGTTTAGAAAATGCCCCTTATCCATGGGGAGGTCCGTATTTAATTGATGATAGAGGTTGTTATTTAGCAAATTTTAAACCTAAAAGAGGTGATTATATGGAAAACCAAAATGGATACCTGTACACTGCTCCTGTAAAGTCTTTCAACAAAAACGGATTTGGTTTATACGATATGGCTGGGAATGTTTCAGAGTGGACTGTATCGGCATATAATAGTAGTTCGTATACAATATCATCAACTTTAAATCCTTATTTAGGCAACAGAATTGAAGATCCAAGAAAAGTTATAAAAGGTGGATCTTGGAAAGATATAGGTTACATGCTTATGGTGAGCGAAAGAGATTGGGAACACAAAGATTCTGCAAGAAGTTTTATTGGCTTTAGACGAGTTCAAACCATACCGGAAGGTTCAAAAGGTAGATTTCCAATAGTTAAAAAACATGCTCCAGTTAGATAAAATTATAATTAGCATTGATAAATAAATAATATATAATATAGATTAATAATTTAGAAAAATTTAAAAAAATGGCAATGAAAACAAATTCAAAGGATAAGGTGTTAAATATGGTGTACTCTTTAGGTGCAGCAGTAGTTATCATTGGTGCTTTATTTAAAATTAATCACTGGGGATTAGGCCCTATAACCGGTAGTGCTATATTAGCAATAGGTTTAATTGTGGAAGCGTTCATATTTGTTGTATTTGCTTTTGATCCACCTCCGGCAGAATATGAGTGGGAAAAAGCATATCCGGAATTAATAGATGGATCATCAGCACAGAAAAGATCAAAATCTAAAATTCAAGATTCTTCAATACAAGAAGCTGAGATTTCTTTATCTACGAAATTAGATCAAATGCTTTCTCAAGCCAAGTTAGATGCAGGATTATTAGAAAGATTACGAGGGGGTATTGAAAACTTTGGTCATGCTGTTGAAGGGATAAATAAAACCGTTGAGGCAAGTACTGTTACAGAGAAATATAAGAATCAATTAAGTATAGCTTCCTCTCATTTAGAAAATTTAAATGCATTATACCAATTACAATTAGATAATGGTAAGAGATATACAGAAGCAAACCAAAAATTTGTAGATGACTTATCAAAAGCAGGGGAGTATTCTCATACATTCCAAAAACAATTGGCTGAATTAACAGCAAATCTAAATAATTTAAATAAGGTATATGGTGGTATGCTTAATGCCATGAAAGCTTAATAATTTTAAATTTTAAAAATTAAATAAGTAAAAATGGCAGCAGGAAAACAGACACCACGCCAGAAGATGATAAACCTAATGTATTTAGTGTTTATTGCTATGTTGGCAATGAATGTGGACAGAGAGGTTTTACGTTCTTTTGAAGGTATAAATGAATCTTTACAATTATCCACTAAATTAACAGATGAAAATAATAAAACCTTTTATGATCAAATAGAAGCTAAGAAGGCAGATGGAAATGAAGGATATGTAGAGATAGCGAAAAAATCAGATGAGGTTAAAAAACAAGCACAAACAGCTATTGAAGCGATTGAAGAAGTAAAAAATCATTTGGCAACAGCTGCAGATTATACTCCTCCATCAGCAGGTGAAGAAACCAATTATAATTCTCTTCAAAATACAGATGTAGTTAATAAAATATTTTTTGTAAATGATAACACACCTACTAAGGCTGTAGAAGAAATGATAGCTAAAGTACAAGATTTTACTAAATTTATATTGCAAGGAGCTAATGAAAAAGCAAAGGCGAGAATAGATCAATTGTTTGATTTTTCAGATAAACAAAATAAACCATGGATTGTAAATCAGTTTTACGATCAACCTATGATCTCAGCACTAACCAACTTGACAAGATTACAATCAAACATTAGAACTGAAGAAGGTAATAGAGTTAGAGATTTATTGGCTAATAAACTTGAAGATGAAATTGAATTAAAAGCCTTTGTACCTATTGTGTCTGCTCCTAAATTTGTTAGAGCAGGAGAGAAATTTAATGTTACTATTGGTTTTGGGGCGTATGACAATTCATTAAAAGGTTCAATAACTTTAAATGGAAGAAATATACCATTATCTGGAGGAAAAGCAGTAGTTAATATGGTTGCATCTGGAATAGGCAAACAACGTTTATCGGGAAATATTTCTTACCAAACACCAAATGGTATTAAAACGGAACCATTTAATGAAACTTATGAAGTTGTTCAAGATGTTGTAAAAGATTTACCAACCGGAGGAACTGTAGTAGCGGATAAAATGAACGTAGTTTATAGAGGAGTTGAAAACCCAATGAGTGGATCTGTTACTGGAGTAGATGCTTCTACCATAAGCATGAGTACATCTAACGGTAGTCTAACACGAGCTGGTAAAGGTTGGATATACAAAGCTGGACCAGGAACAACAACAAACTTTACGATATCAGGTAAAACTTCTTCAGGTAAAACTGTTTCTACTACCGTAGCATTTAGAATTAAGAATGTACCTAAAGCGCAAGGTACCATTCGAGGTGCTAATGTAGTAAGTATGCCGGCTAGTTCTGTGCCTAATCAAACAGTATCTGCGGCTATACCGGATTTTGAATTCCCAGTTACCTTTAACGTTACAGGATTCAAATTAAAGAGGCCGGGTGCTGCTGCAAGACCTTATTCAGGTAATTCATTAAGATCAGCTGCAGATTATTTAAAAGGATTAAAATCAGGTGATCAAGTATTAATATTTGATATTGCTGCAACAGCATCAGGAATTTCTCAACAAAGTATTTCACCTATTCTTATAAATGTTCAATAAAAAAGAAATTAATAATACTATTTTTAACATGAAATCTTTATTACTTAGCTTAACAGTCTTAATAAGTTCAGGAGCATTTGCACAAAATATCTTAAATGCAAAATCCCCTGTAGAATTAAGAGAAATGAGAGAAGAGGGGTATGATATTGTAAATGGAACTGACACAATCTCAACTGCTCCGACTGTTCTACCTTACGGGTATATTGAAGATAAAGATATTTTGTGGTCTAAAGTAGTATGGGAGATTATAGATTTAAATGAAAAATTAAATCAACCTTATTACTATTCTTATGAAGATGTTACAGCAACTTATATATCTTTATACGATGCTCTATTTAAAGGTATCGATTCAGGTAATATAACTGAAGTATATGATGATGATAACTTTACATCAAGAATTTCTCCTGAAAATCTTCAAAGTAAAATTCAAGCAATAAGAGAATCTGAATGGCTTCAAGATAAAAGAGCCTCAGGGGAAGAAATTACTGCTCAAGATCTTATCGAGGGGGTTGATCATTATAAAACCGATACGCGTAGCGTTAAATTAATTAAGATAAAAGGAATGTGGTACATAGATAAAAGATTAGGACAAATGAAGTATCGTTTGTTGGGAATTGCACCTATGGGACCAGATCCTCAAGTATTAGGTCTTTCAGAAGCTACAATGTTAGGATATCAAGGAGATGAAGAAATGATTGACTTATTTTGGATTTTTTATCCAGGAGCAAGAGAGGTTTTATCAAATTGTACAATATATAATCCTAAAAATGGATCATCATCTATTACATATGATGACGTTTTAAATGCTAGAAGATTTAGTTCTATTATTTATAAATCACAATCCGAATATGGTGATGGGCTAATTTCTAATTATATACCTGGAGATGCAAAATCTCAGCTTGAAGAAAGTAATAGAATTAAAAATGAAATTCTACAGAAAGAAAATAATATGTGGAATTATTAATAACCGAATTTTAACCCTGTACTGTCCTGAATCAAGCTTTTGATTCAGGACTTTTTTTTAACTTTACTATTAAAAAATAATATTATTTCCTGATAATAAAAAATGTATGCTAGATTATCTTATTATAGGCCAGGGATTGGCAGGTTCTTGCTTGGCTCATAGATTATTAAAAGAAAATAAATCATATAAAATAATTGATATAGTTTCTAATTCTGCCTCATTTGTTTCATCGGGGATGTATAATCCCGTGGTATTAAAAAGATTTACACCTGTTTGGAATGCTGAAATAGAAATCAATAAATTACTTAAAGAATTTAAAGATTTTGAAATTTTATTAAAAGTAAAATTAATATATAATTCAGATTTATACAGGATTTTTGCCAATGAGGATGAAGTTAGAACATGGAAAAAAAAGTCTGAAAGGAATGAAAATTTAAAACCATTTTTAGATCCGGAAATTTATGATTCAGTTAATCCAAATATTATAGCAAATTTTGGTATGGGGAAAGTTTATAAATCAGGTAAAATATTTGTAAGAGAACTTTTAAGAGAATTTAGAAAATTTTTACTTAAGGATAATAGGTTAATCGATGATATATTTGATTTTAATCATTTAAACAAGGAAATAAATTATTATGAATATAAAGGTATTAAAACAAAAAAAATCGTTTTTTGTGATGGTTATTCTTTGAAATATAATCCTTATTTTAACTATCTGCCCATGGAAGGTGTTAAAGGAGAAACTATGGTTATACATGCAAATGGATTAGGCCTTACCGATATTGTAAAATCAAAAGTTTTTATTATGCCTATGGATAAGGATTATTATTATATAGGGGCTACCTACCATTATCGTGAAGTGAATGATGAAATATCTGAAGAAGGTCAAAATGAATTAATTAATAGTTTAAATAAATTTTTAAATATTGATTATAAAATTGTCAAAAAATTTGCAGGAATAAGACCAACCGTTGTCGACAGACGACCTTTATTAGGGGAGCATCCTGAATTTAAAAATATGTTTATATTTAACGGCTTAGGTAGTAGAGGAGTAATGTTAGCCCCTATTATGGCGGAAGAATTATACCATTTTATGGAAAATTCTAAAGAATTACTTTCGGAAGTTAGTATCAAAAGATTTAATTTATAAATGCATAAATGGAAAGTTCAAATATTATTGTTATAGGCATAATTATTATCACCGGTTTAATTAGTTTTAAAGGTTTTAATGATCAGATTTTTTTTAATAGATATAAATTTAATATTGATACTATTCTAAAAGGAAAACAATGGGATAGGATGGTGACCTCAGCATTTTTACATGGAGATATTGCCCATCTGTTTTTTAATATGTATACTTTTTATTTTTTTTCAAACTTTATATTAAACTATGGTGTACCATTTTTCATTATAACTTATTTCGGTTCAATTATTATTGGTAATTTTTTGGCATTATGGATGCATAAAAATAATCCATATTACAGTGCAATAGGAGCTTCGGGTGGAGTATCCGGAATTTTATTTGCTTCTATAATTCTAAATTCACAAATTTCAATTGGGATTTTTCCCTTACCTTTCTCAATACCGGGTTGGATATTCGGTATTATTTATTTAACCTATTCATTATATGGTATGAAAACTCAATTGGGAAACATTGGGCATGATGCTCATTTAGGTGGAGCAATTTTTGGTATACTCAGTGGCTTAGGATTTGTCATTATGTATCCGTACTATCCTTTAATTAATTTTAGGCCATTATATTTACTGTTTATGTTGATTCCACTGATTTATTTGATATATTTAGCTTTTAATAAATATAACGATTAAATTAGTAAGTTAATCATAGAGTCATATTTTTGAAAGTATTATATAACTATACCATAAATTTAAACCTTATAAATACTTTCATAAGATTTGTAATTCTTAGTTAAATAACCTTAAAAATTAAAGGTAAATAATTTTTTTATTTTAGAATTTTATATCCTATTACACAGCTTAAACATTGTTTTTTCAGGCACTTGTTTTTATATAAATAGAGATATGCTTGTGAGTCTAAAGCCGAATTGAATTTAACTCCTAAATTATTATATTTTTGTATAATCGAATTATTTTCAGATCTTATTTCATAAAGGATTTCAAAAATTTCCTCTTCCAAGGGTTTACCGATATTTTTAGAATATGCAAATTTTATCGGTAGAAATGCATTAAGAATAATCAAGTCTTTTTGAGACTTAGATAACTTTTTTTCATTACCACGTACTGTTTTTTTATCAAAAACATAATGATCAGTCCAATAATCGGATGATTTTACATCATCCAGAAGACGATAATATTGATTTACTGATTTTATTCCGATGATATATGAAAATAAATTTTGATATTTTGAAATAATGTTTGCAAGTTGAGATAATCTAATAGAGGGAAAATTTAAGGGCCTTAACCTAAAATATTTTACGTCAATAAACTTATTCGGTATATTAAATTTTGTTTGTATAAATTTAAATTCTTTATATAAATCTTGAGGGTAACTATCCCTCTTATTTTTTAAATCATGAGTTATTCCGAATAATAAAGATTCCATTTGAAATTGACTCTTAGAAATTTTCCTAATGATTCTATAATCTAAAGATAAAAATAAGTGTTCAAATGCATCTGCATTTATTTTGAGACCTAACGTATGCGCTAAAACTGTTGTAAGAGTAGCTTCCCAATCATTCTTTTTTCTTTTCAAAATATCATAAATATGGACACATTTATTTTCTAATTTATCCAAATATAAATTCTCAGAAACAGAAAAAATATTTGAAAATAATGAATTGTTAATCAAATTTTCACAAGGAATAAATTGGAATGTGCTATTTCCCAATAGATTGTAGTTATTCCGAATTTCATTGGATATATAAGATTTGAGCTCGAGAATTGGAAAATATGAATTAAGAATTTTATTGTTATTATCGTCGACCTCATAGACTACATGTAAAATTAAATTTGAATAGTTGTTGTCAAGATTATGTTTAGACCAATCTGATGATTTTACATGAATTTCAACATTTCCATTACATTCTATATTATCTATTTTTATTCTTGCAAAAATAAAATCCGGGCCGGCATTCGTATTATAAGAACCTACATCAATAATTTCAACTTTATTTCCTTCTATAGTATATAAATTTTGTGTATTAAATTTTTTAAATTGCCAAATATGGTGTAGTAACTCTTCTTTCATAATTTATTCCTATTCAAGTAATTAATAAGATAAAATTAATGAAAAATAAAAAAGTTTTAGCAATTTAGCTAAAACTTTTTTTAAGATAGATTATATTATCTTTTATCTATATCAATATAATCACGTTTTGGATTGCCGATATAGATTTGTCTTGGTCTGTTAATAGGCTCATTATTCATTCTCATTTCTTTCCATTGAGCAATCCATCCGGGTAATCTTCCTAAAGCAAACATTATGGTAAACATTTCTGTAGGAATACCTAAGGCTCGATATATAATTCCGGAATAAAAATCAACATTAGGATATAGTTTTTTCTCGATAAAATAAGGATCATTTAAAGCTACTTCTTCTAACTTTTTAGCAATTTCAAGTGTTTCATCTTCAACTCCTAGTCTACTAAATACATCGTCTGCAACTTTTTTTATAACCTTAGCTCTAGGATCAAAATTTCTATATACACGGTGACCAAATCCCATTAAACGGAAACTATCATCTTTAGATTTTGCCTTATCGATCCATTTTTGAAGGTCACCACCATCGTCTTTGATCATTTCCAACATTTCTATTACGGCTTGGTTAGCCCCTCCGTGTAATGGTCCCCAAAGAGCAGAAACGCCTGCCGAAATTGAAGCAAATAAACCGGTTTGTGCAGATCCAACCATTCTCACTGTAGAAGCAGAGCAATTTTGTTCATGATCTGCATGTAGTATAAGCAGTTTATTGATTGCATCTACAAAAACTTCATCAATTTCTAAATCTTCAGTTGGCATTCTGAACATCATTTGATAAATATTATGAGGATAATCTAGCCTATTATTAGCATAATTTAATGGCAAACCTAATTTTAAACGATAAGTCCAAGCGCATAAAACAGGAAATTTACCTAATAATAAGGTATAAGCATTATATAGATCTTTTTCAGATTTGACATTAACAGCATGAGGATTGAAAGCAGTTAAGGCACTTGTAAGAGTTGATAAAACGCCCATTGGGTGTGCAGATCGAGGGAATGCTTTTAGAATTTGTTTCATCTCTTCACTAACTAAACTATTCTTTTTTATATCTCCTTCAAATTTGTTTAATTGCTCCAAAGTAGGAAGTTCTCCTTCTAATAATAAATACATAACCTCTGTAAAGGTTGATTTCTTAGCAATTTGTTCAATAGGATATCCTCGATAATATAATTGCCCTAAGTCTCCATCAAGATATGTAATAGTACTCTTAGTAGCGCCAGTGTTTTTGAAACCTACATCTAAAGTAATTAGTCCCGTTTCATCTCGTAATTTAGAAATATTTATACCTCTGTCTCCAATAACACTCTCAACAATTGGATATTCATATTCTTTACCTTCATGGAATAATTTTACTGTCTCTGACATATTTTATGTTCTTTCTAATTTTATTAGTTTTTTTATGCTTGTGAAATATATGAAATTAAAATTATTAGAAAAAAAATTATACAAGAATTATTGAATAAAACTGTAAAAATAACAGTAAATTTAGAATTACCAGTTTAAATAAGAATTTTTCATCTTTATAGTTTTTTAAAGTAAAAATAAGTGTACTTATCAAATATATGAAAAAAACGTATTCTTCCAATATAATTAATTATTAATTTTTATATTGGATATTGTTTGGATTAATTAGTATAATAAAAAACGGAAAGATTTAACTAACCCTTCCGTTTTGTCTTTATTAATATAATAAATTATCTTTCGACTTTGAATGCTTTGAATTGAGGATAAACAGCAACTTCACCTAAACTTTCTTCAATTCTTAATAATTGATTGTATTTAGCCATGCGGTCAGATCTTGAAGCAGAACCTGTTTTAATTTGACCACAGTTTAATGCAACAGCAAGATCTGCAATTGTGTTGTCTTCTGTTTCTCCGGAACGATGGGACATCACGGCAGTATATCCGGCGTTTTGAGCCATTTGTACAGCATCAATCGTTTCTGTTAGAGTTCCAATTTGATTAACTTTAATTAAAATTGAGTTACCAACTTTTTGTTTAATACCATCTTCAAGTCTCTTAACATTGGTTACAAATAAATCATCACCAACTAATTGTACTTTTTCACCAATTTTTTCGGTAAGGATTTTCCAACCTGCCCAGTCGTTTTGATCCATACCATCCTCAATAGAGATAATTGGATATTTTTCTGTTAATTCAGCTAAATAAGAAGCCTGTTCTTCACTGGTTCTTATTTTTCCTCCTTGACCTTCAAAGATTGAATAATCATATTTATTGTCTTTGAAAAATTCGGAAGAAGCACAATCTAAAGCCAACATAACATCTTGACCCGGTGTATATCCGGCTTTTTTAATAGCATCTAAAATAGTATCTAAAGCATCTTCAATATTTTTAAAGTTAGGAGCAAAACCACCTTCATCACCTACTGCAGTGCTTAGCCCCCTGTCATGTAAAACTTTCTTAAGAGAATGGAAAATTTCTGTTCCCATACGAATTGCAGTAGAATAACAATCTGCAGCAACAGGCATAATCATAAATTCCTGAAATGCTATTGGAGCATCTGAATGCGCACCTGCATTGATGATATTCATCATAGGTACAGGAAGTACTTTACCGTTTACACCTCCTACATATCGATATAATGGTAATCCTAATTCTTTTGCGGCAGCCTGAGCAACAGCTAAAGATACTCCTAAAATAGCATTAGCACCTAATTTACCTTTATTAGGAGTACCATCCAGGTCAATCATTGTTTTATCTATTAAAGCTTGTTCAAAGACATCAACTCCAACTAATTCAGGTGCAATAACATCATTTACATTTTCAACAGCCTTTTGTACTCCTTTCCCTAAATACTCTTTTCCTCCATCTCTTAATTCAACAGCTTCATATTCACCAGTTGATGCTCCAGATGGAACAGCAGCTCTTCCCAAAGTACCATATTCAGTGATTACATCAACTTCTACTGTTGGATTTCCTCTGGAATCCAAGATTTGTCTTGCATGAATTTGTGCTATTAGACTCATAATATTATAAAATTTGTTTGTTAAAATTTTATACAAAAATACTCATTTATTAATATATAGTGGTTATGAATTGTTTATTTTTTAATGTAATTTAATTAATATAAAACATAAAATTGTTTATGGATAAATAAATTTTAAGCATACCGGCATATCTATCTTAATATTTTGATTCGTATCTTGTAAAAATCCTGAGTTTTGATCTATTGAAAAAAATTGAATGGTATCGCTGTCTTGATTAGCTACTAACAAAAATTTACCATTCGGTGATATTACAAAATTTCTGGGATTAATATTTGTTCTCTCATAATCAATAGGCGTTAATTTACCAGTGATTTGATCAATACCAAATATAGAGATACCGTCCTTTTTTAATCTGTTTGAAGAATATAAAAATTTTCCATTGGGGTGAATATGAATATCAGCACTTCCTTCTGCTTTATATTCATCAGAAACAGTCGTTTGAATTTCTTCTAAATTACCATCTTTATATTTAAAAACAACTATCGTTCCACCCAATTCATTAATTAGGTAAGCAAATTTTTTATTTTGATGAAAAACTAGGTGACGCGGGCCGGAGCCGGGAGCAACATTAATATAAGCAGGATCGAGAAAGGATAGAAAATTATTCTCTGTGGAGTAATTTACACTGAATCTATAAATTCTATCACTACCTAAATCTGTTGCAAAAAGATATTTATAATCCGGAGAGAATACTACACAATGAAGGTGTGATTGATTTTGTCTTACATCGTGTATACTACTTCCTGAAAAATTGACTTGCTGAATCATAGGGCTTAGACTTCCGTCAGACTTTGTCTTAAAAACTGAAATACTACCCCCGATATAATTAGCCGTAACTATATATTTATCTTGATATCCAATATTAATATAGCATGGCGCCGCACCATAGGCAGATTGAGAATTCTGAAAAGATATTTTTCCTGACACTTTGTTAAATAGGAAGGAATTAACTGTTGAACTCTCCTTATCCTCATTTTCACTAACAGAATATATGTGATTTTTTTTGTGGTTTATAACTAAATAGGAAGGATTGTTTATCGAAACATTATCAATAAATGAGGTATTACCTGTTTCTGAATCAAAATCATAAATATAGATACCATTACTTTCTCCGTCAGTATAAGTACCTATAACTAAATAAAATTTCATTTTTCTTTTTTATATATTAAAATATTTATATAAAGTTATAAATTATTTTTATAACTTTGAAGTATAAATGTGATACTAAATGAGGTATCTATATAATTAAATAATATATTTGGTTTTATACGGATTTATAATGCTTAACATTTATTTAAATCATGTATTATTTATATTAGAAAACATTTATAATAAAAACTGATATTTTTGTTTTGATAATAAAATGATACATAAAATATTTGTTTTTATTACATAACTACTTACTATTATACTAGAATTACTTACTACTAATTAGAATTTAACAAAGAGATTTAATAGCGTTATTGAGTTAATAAAGTCAATAAATTGTGATTAATTGCTCATTTTAATTTAATGTCAATAAAATAGGGTTTAAAAATAGCATTTAAAACTTCAGTTAGTGTTGTTAATTATTGATGAATTAATGCTGTAAAATATATCATTTTTTTAAATACTATATAGAAGTATAATAATATTTTACATTAAAAGCTAAAAAAATATGAATTAATTTATAAATAAAATAATTTAGATATGGGAATTTTACAAAATAAAACAGCATTGGTGACTGGTTCAAGCTCAGGTATAGGTAAATCAATTGCCACCAAATTTGCACAAGAAGGAGCCAACGTTATTATTACATACCACTCAGGTAAAGATAGAGCAGAGAATTTAGTAAAAGAATTATCCGGATTGAATATAAAAGTTAAGGCTTACCAGGTAAATATCTCTGATTATAAAGAAACGCAAAATTTTTTTGATCATATAAATCAAGATTTTAGAGATATAGATATTTTAGTAAATAATGCCGGAATCAATGGTAAAAATATGTGTGTTGAAAATATGAATATTGAAGATTGGGATAAAACCATAAAAACCAATTTATATGGTCCTTTCTACTGTATAAAGGAATTTTTAAATCTTAAGAAGAAAAATAATTCTTATAAAGGGTCTCGTATTATAAATGTAACTTCTATACATGAATACATCTGTAGACCGGGTGATGCTGATTATAATACCGCTAAAGCAGGTATGAGAAATTTAGCAAGAACTCTAGCAATAGAGTTAGCACCAAAGGAATTAACGGTTAATAATATTGCTCCCGGAATGATACTTACTCCTATAAATAAGAAATTTACAGATGATGCTAACTTATTGAAAGAAAAAGAAAATATCATCCCTATGAAAAGAGGAGGTACCCCTGAGGAAGTTGCTAATGTAGCTTTATTTTTAGCTTCTGAAGCAAGTTCCTATGTTACAGGATCTACCTATACTGTAGATGGTGCATTATCTATTTTAGGTCAAAATGCTTAGATGAATCTATACAGTAATTTTTAAAATATGAATATAACGGACTTTTTAATAGCCTGTATTCCTATTTTATCTTGGGGTTTTGTTCCTGTTATTTCCACTTATATTGGAGGGAAAGTTATTGAACAATCATTGGGTGTTGCAATAGGTAGCTTTATATTTGCTTGTATAGTTTATGCTATAAAACAACCTATAATAGATCCTCATATTATATGGATCGGTATAGCATCCGGGTTATTTTGGGCTTTTGGATCAGTAGGGCAATACATGGGATTGAAGTATTTAGGGGTTTCTAAATCTATGCCTATTTCAAATGGAACACAGATTATAGGCACTTCTATATTGGGAATGTTTTTAGGAGATTGGTCAACATTTAATTCTAAAATATGCGGTTTTACAGCCTTAGGATTAATAATTATAGGTATCGTTTTTACATCATATAAGGAATTGGGAGTAGGTGAAAATGAGGAAAAAATATATTGGGGTAAAGGTATAACTGTTAATTTGTTTTCTTCTTTAGGTTTTACTCTATATGTAGGAATTTTAAAATATTATAATATAGAGGGATGGTCTAGCCTTTTACCACAATCAGTTGGACAAATACTTGGAATTAATATTATAGCCTTTTTATTTTTTAAAGTCAATCCATATAAAATTATTGCTATCAAAAATAGTATAGTTGGAGTTATTTGGGCATTAGGTAATATAGCAATATTAGTTTCTCAAATGAAATTAGGACTGTCAGTAGCTTATCCGGTAGGTCAAGCTTCAATTATTGTGTCCGTAATAGCCGGAGTATATATTAATAAGGAGATGAAGACCAAGAAAGAATGGCTATCATCCATAATGGGAATGGCTATCATCGTTTTAGGATTGTTTTTTATTTATTTATCCGGATTTTTTGATAATATTTAAAATTAGAAATTGACAACGATTATAGAAAATAATATAAAAATTTAATTGAATGACTTAAAGGAATGGCAAAAGTATAATTAATTTTGAAACAGTTGTTTAATTAATTAGATAA
Organism: Apibacter mensalis; assembly: GCF_001418685.1. GTDB lineage: Bacteria > Bacteroidota > Bacteroidia > Flavobacteriales > Weeksellaceae > Apibacter > Apibacter mensalis. Next base: position 7,997 of record NZ_LIVM01000013.1, on the reverse strand, counting down.
GGAACTATGTAAAATATTTGATACAAAAAAACTTCTTAAATAAATTAATATCTTAATGTATCATAAAATTTAGAGAAACCTGTTAAAAATTAAGTATAAAGATTGTAATCTTTTATTCCACGATTTTCATCACCTAATTTTACAGCAATAATAAGTTGTTAGTCTGATAAGGTTAAACCTGTTAATACCTATACAGGTATTACTATTATCTGGTATAATTGAAGATTTTCTGAGCATGTTAGTGTAGGAGTAGTTGGTGCATATATATGCTCTAAATTTAAGGCTTTGGTTAAATCTTCCATAATAAGTTTGCGTTCCAATGACAAAGCTTGAAGAATCACTTTTGATAAGCAGGTATATCTTTGTAATATTTTTAACATAAGAATATACTCAAATATATGCCAATCCATTGGATTGACAAATAATTTTAAGGAACCAAAGAAATAAATAAGTTTATATCATCAAAACTTATAGAGGTTCAAAAAAACATCTGAAAATAGTTAAAAACAATATATTTAAACAATTCAAATTTAAAAGCAACCAAAAGTAATAAAATTATTATTCCATTGAATTTACAAATCTACATTTAAGCCTAATGATAATTTACTAAAATTTATTTCATTTTCGTCGCCGGTATTTTTTCCTAACACATCCGATAATTTTACAGCATTTAAATATTCATCACTTGGTTTTTCTTTTACATGAGTTAATTTAATCACCATGTTAAGGGGTTTAACACCAACATCATTAGATAAGTATGTACCGATACCATAGGTGTCATGAATTCTATCTTTGACGTGTTCTTTAATTTTTTTAATTTCAGTTAAATTTAATGAATCGCTAAATACTATAGTTTTAGAAGAAGGATCAATTCTATTTTTATTATAAAAATCAATAATTTTTTCTGTAAATTCCAAAGGGTCGCCACTATCACAACGTACTCCATCAAACAATTTAGCTAATTTTAAATTAAAGGATTTAAAAAATGACTGTGTAGTATAAGTATCAGTTAAGGTAATACCGAGGCTTCCTTGAAAAACATCTACCCAAGCCTCTAATGCTTTTATGTTAGCAGAGCGATAACCAAATAAAGCTCCGTGATACATAAACCATTCATGAGGCATAGTTCCGATAGGAGTAGTATTATATTTCATAGCTAAATACACATTACTGGTCCCTTTAAAATATTTATCAGAATTTTCCTTTAATATTCCTACTACTTTATCTTGAACGTCAAAAGAATATCTTCTTCGAGTGCCAAATTCAGAATAATCTGCTTTCAAATTTTTAAGTCCAATGGCCTTTTCTTTAGCCTTTATTTCAATATCTTTTGGCTTAGTGCCTATCATTTCAAAATATAATTCAGAAATCATGGCCATAAGCGGAACTTCCCATAAAACAGTTCTATACCAATATCCTTCAACATATAGGTTTAATTTACCACCTTCTTGTGAAACATGTACTTCATCTGGGTTATATTTATATCCTTCTAGAAAATCTACAAAAAATGGATCTAAAAAATAGCATCTTTGTAAAATAAAATTTTTTTCATCATTAGTTAATTTCAAACTAATCATTTTATTTATTTCTTCTTTCAACCTAGCCGCAAAACCTTTTGGAAAATCATCTTTTCCACGGTTAATAAAATCATATCTAACATATGCCCATGGATACAATCTTTGTATGGCATTCATTACTGAAAATTTATATAAATCGTTGTCGGTAAAATACTTAATTATCATAATTAAAATATATTTTCTAAAAAGATATTTGTCAAAGTTACAATTTTTATGATTAAAACTATTATTTATAAACTATTTAATTAATAAAACCTTATATTTTTATTGAATATAAGATAAAAATAAAAAGTTTATCTTTATCAGATCATAACATAAACTTTATAAATGAAAGCATTAATAATAGTTGATATACAAAATGATTTTCTTCAAGGAGGAAGATTAGCTGTAAAAGGTGGAAATGAGGTAATTCCTATAATTAATTCAATCCAAGAAAAATTTGATCTTGTTGTTGCAACTCAAGATTGGCATCCTGAAGGTCATAAAAGTTTTGCCTCTCAATACAGTAATAAAAAAGAATATGAAAAGATTGAATTAAATAATATTAAACAGACTCTATGGCCGGATCATTGCGTTCAAAATACCTTTGGAGCGGAAATTTCTTCGGAATTGAACCAAAATAAAATTGAAGCGATCTTTAGAAAAGGAATGAATAGTAATGTTGACAGTTATAGTGGATTTTTTGATAATGGAAAATTAAAATGTACAGGTTTAGGTGATTTTTTAAAAGGACGAGGTGTGAATGAGGTTTTTGTGTGTGGGTTGGCCGCAGATTATTGTGTATATTTTACAGCTAAAGATGCACTAGAGTTAGGATTTAAATCAAATATTATTGAAAATGCAACTAAAGCTATTAATTTAGTAAATTTTGAAAATAGCAAAAAGAAATTTATTAAAAATGGAGGTAATGTTATTAATGATATATAGGCCTTTAAGGTATATAATTAATAACTAATTAAATTCAATTTTAGCTCAATAACCTATTCATAGTAAAAAAAAGTCCCACTCCTGAAAATGGGACTTAAAACTAACTACTATGAAAATTCATTGCCTTATGAACAATTATATAAAAACAAAATTCATGCCATAATACCGGTAAATAATGTATTTAAATATTATAATTTAATAAAAATTATTGATTAATTAAAATAATATACTTACATGTAGTGTTAAATAAAAAAAGTCCCACTATCAAAGTGGGACTTAAAACTAACTACTATGAAAATTCACTGCCTTATGAACAATTACATAAAAACAAAATTCATGCCATAATACCGGTAAATAATGTATTTAAATATTATAATTTAATAAAAATGATTAATTAATTAAAATAATATACTTACATGTAGTGTTAAATAAAAAAAAGTCCCACTATCAAAGTGGGACTTAAAACTAACTACTATGAAAATTCACTGCCTTATGAACAATTACATAAAAACAAAATTCATGCCATAACACCGGTAAATAATGTATTTAAATATTATAATTTAATAAAAATGATTAATTAATTAAAATAATATAATTACATGTAGTGTTAAATAAAAAAAGTCCCACTATCAAAGTGGGACTTAAAACTAACTACTATGAAAATTCACTGCCTTATGAACAATTATATAAAAACAAAATTCATGCCATAACACCGGTAAATAATGTATTTAAATATTATAATTTAATAAAAATGATTGGTTAATTAGAATAATATACTTACATGTAGTGTTAAATAAAAAAGTCCCACTATTAAAGTGGGACTTAAAACTAACTACTATGAAAATTCACTGCCTTATGAACAATTATATAAAAACAAAATTCATGCCATAGTATTTAAAGTAATTATACATTATAACATTTTAATAAATTGTTAGAATTACTAAGGTTGATATTGATATTTTTAAATAAAAAATCAATGATCAAAGCAGGACTTAATACCAATTACTATGAAAATTCAATGACAGATAAGCAATTATGTTAAAATAAAATTTATGTAATAATGTAAATATATAATTGTATTTAAATGTTATAATTCAATAGAAATAATTTAACTATAAAACAGTATGATTAAATAATTGTGCTAATAAAAAAGTCCCACTATTGAAAGTGAGACTTAAAACTAACTACTATGAAAATTCACTGCCTTATGAACAATTACATAAAAACAAAATTCATGCCATAACAAATATTAATTATAATTTATATATTGAGTTTAATTATGAATATATAAATATTTTTAATTGATAATTTTTAAATATGATAAATACTGTTGAATGGGATGAAAAAAGCCCTATTACTGAAAATAGGGCTTAAAACTAACTACTACGAAAATTCACTGCCTTATGAACATTTGTATAAAAACAAAATTCATGCCATAGTATTTTAATATATTTATATGTTATAAATCCAAATAAATTAATAGAAATACTAAGGTTGATAATGATTTTTAATTAAAAAATCCCACAGATAAAACCTGTACTTAAAATTAACATTAACTATTATGAAAATTTCCTGACTTAGATATTAAATATTTTTTTTTATTAATTATTACAATTTCGTATAATTTCATTGATACCATTGAACCATCAATCGAAACTTTTTTTTACGTTAAAATCTGCCAATGTCGTTATTTTTATTGGTGCTTATAGTTATTATAACTTCATTAGTTTTACAAATTTATTTTGTATAATCCTTTTAGATATAGAAGATAAATAACCCGTTTTTTAGTGAACTTTTTGATTGAAATCAAATTCATTTTTGGTTCTTGTTCCCAATTTAATAAATAATATGAATATTTTTTTGATTAATAACTTGGATAAGCATCAGTGTTATTTAAGTACAATCATAGGCTTATAAAGTCAATTTTTTTTATTTTTTGTTTTCCAAAGTTGGTCTAAATACTTATATCTATCAGATACATATTTGGCATACATTTTAGATATAGCATATCCTTCTTTACCATCTAAAAAACCAAATTGAATGATATAATGATGAATAAAACGATAAATAGGTTTAATGTGATGATGTAAAAAATTAGATTTTATTCCCTTTTCAAATAATTCTTTAGCTTTAAGCTTGGAATATTTATCTAATTTTTCTAAATATTTTTTTTCTGAATTAAAAGAATAATGATCCAATCTGTTTTTTAAATAACCTGGTTCGGTTTTACATTCTATTTCTTCATGAACTAATTTATTTTTTTTATAGATAGATTTGTTTTTTTTAAATAATCGTATAACTTTATCATTTTTCCAACCACTATGCCGCATAAGTTTGTCTCTAAAATAAAAATTTCTTCTTATCCAATAAGCATCTTTAGGGTTGGGAGAATTTACAGTAATTAAAATCTCATTGACGAGTGCAGTTGGAATATGTTCATCTAAATCAAAAAAGACTATCCAATCATGGGTAGCGTGTTCGATTGCAAAATTCTTTTGATTAGTAAAATTATCAAACTTTCTTTCAATGAAAATTAAATTAGGATATTTTTTGAAACGATCTTTAGTTTTATCTGTGCTAAAAGAATCAATAACAATGATCTCATCGGCAAAAGAAATATCCTTCATAAAACGGTCTACATTTTCTTCTTCATTATAAGTTATACATAAAGCAGTTATTTTTGGTTTTTTGCTTTCAATTTCATGTAATAAATTAGAATTCGATTTAGTAATTCCAAGAATATTTTGTAGAAAATCTTCAATTTTACCAATTAACATTTTCGGGTCCATTAGTTTATAAAATGGGTCAGGCTTTCGTAAGATTTCTTTAAGTGAATATTCAGTGTAAATTTCAGGAAAGACATCCATAAGATGAAAACTCTTATGAATAAGTAAATTTTCATAGCAACCCCAATCTTTTCTAAATTTGTGAGGGGAAAAGATTGAAAACGATGGCTTTTGTATAGCTTTAGCAATATTAACTGCACCTCCTTCATTAGCTATAAGTGCGTCGGAATTAGATAATATTGCTGCAAACTCCCTTATATTGTTACCAAGTATGGAAGTAAATATTTTTTCTTTACACTTGATATCTTCTAAAAGAGCATCAGCTTCTTTATGTTGATTAGGTATATAATTGAATAAAATATCTATATCGTATTGATCTAACAGATAATTTATTAATTCAGCCATATAGGATAGAGGCCAAGATTTTTTTAAACTACTGCCTAATATTCCAACAATAATGATAGGTTTTGTAAAACTAATTCCGAAATCTATCATTAAATTTTTGGCATTTACAATTTCTTGGTCAGTTAAAAATATTTCGGTTTGAAAGTCAATTTTTGTAAAATCTTTTACGAAGGGAGAAAGTAAAAGGCATCTATTTTCAATTGAAGTACAATGAATGAATTTAGGAAATTTTTCTTCAACAAAAACATCTGTATAAAAATATTTAAAAAAAGGCTTATCAAAACTAACTCTGCTTTTAGCTTTAGAAAATAACGTTATAAATCGACTTTGTAATTTTGCATAAGGATCAAAAAGAATATCATATTTTTCATTTTTTATATATTTCGTATACTCCCATAAAACAGATAATTTTTTTAACTCAATATCATCAAATCCAATTATTTTATCTATATAAGGATTATTTTGAAGAATATCTATGGCATTGTTATAACAAAAAAAATGAACTTGGATGTCAGGAAATATTTTTTTTAAGTTTTTAGCGAGTACACTGGAAACTAACACATCTCCTATAAATTTATTTTGTATAATTAATGCTTTTTTCAAAAATATAATATTTAATTATAAAATAGTTCGGCAAAAGTAGAAAAAAATTTTATTCATAATTGAGAACATATGTCATATAATAATTGTTTATTTTCTTATAATATGCATAATATTTAACGCTAGCTTTTTCATCAATAATCCAACATACTATCGGTTTATCACTTTTTAAATGAAATGGTTCTACCCTATAGTGATTTAAAAATGACCATAAATTACCATGGTGTATTTTATATAAAGCCTCTTTTAACCCCCATAAAATGTGATAATAATCTTTCTCTTCGCCGTCGGGTATATATTCAAATTCATCTTTTCGGATAAATTTATATTTTATGGTATTAATTTTTTGATCTCTCTCAAGCTCAATATCTACCCCAATGTTGAAAGTAGAAGCGCCAACACATACAACCCCATGTGAATGAGATACTGAAATATTATAGGTTCCCTCAACAAATGGTTTTCCTTCTTTAGTGTATTTCACTTTGTTATCTAAGCCTAATGCCATTAAACATGCTCGTAATCCTAAATACTCACGTTTTCTTTTGGGAGTTAATAAATCATATTTGCCTTGCCTTATCTTATCTAATTTTAATATCCGTAATAATTCTTCATTGGTTTCACTAACCTTCCAGGTAACTATTCTCGTAAAATAATCTGGTATAATAAAATCTACAATAGGCATTTAAGATAATTTAAATAGATCAGTAAATAAATATATAAAATTATATTAAGTTAATTATAATTCTGAATTATAAAATACTTTATAATAAAACATTTTCTTTTCATCATCATATCCTTGCTCTAAAAAATCTTCAGAAGCTTCAGGTCTATTAATATCTAATTTAATTTGAATATAAGTATCTAACTTTATGTCTGTTTTAATTTTTCGTTTTTCTCTTGCCAGAGCGCTTGAGGAAACATCAAATATTTCGGAGAATTGAATACCTGTATTTTCTGAGTAATCTTTTTTATATGTTTGAAATTCATTTACTGCATTATAATTTTCTAACAATTCCTTTTCCAAAACTTCTTCGGTAATAGTTTCGTTTTCGTTAAATAGTTGTAGACAATTACTGATAAATTCGGTTTGAATTTTTTTGCCTTTTTCTTCAAAAATTACTTGTTGTGAAAAATCGGATAATAAATTAATATAATTTTTAGTCTGATATGAATCATCATTAATATAATCTACTTCCAGAAAAGATTTTTTCCAATATTCAGATTCCACTTTGGCGTCATCATGGACCAATACTCTATAACCGCTTTCTTTATGTGTATTTAATATTAGACAACCCTTATCTATAGGCGAATCTAACCTAAAACCTTTCTGTATGGCGCATTCTACAATATCGGAATGACGAAATCGGATAAATTTATTTTTATTTTCCAATTTAAATATTCCGATGCCGGATATTTTAGTTTCTTGTCCTATGTCAATATCATTGAATAGGGCAATAAAAATTTCGCCATTTTTAATTTGTGGATGATTGGATCTTTCAAAAAGATGATCCAACACTTTATCTGAAAAACTAACAAAATCGATGGTATCTTCGAAAATATCTTTACATAAAGAATATAAAATATTAAAATTTATGTCTTTCGTATAATGTGTGAATTGGAAATATTCCAGATTTTTTTTAAAGGGAGAAAGGAAATAGGGCTGCATTTCTTCTTCTTCTTTCTCGTTTAGATGGAATAAATC
>NZ_LIVM01000012.1 GCF_001418685.1 Apibacter mensalis | reverse complement strand
TTTTAATGGTACCGTTGTTTTGCCTAAAAATTTAAAAACTATCGGTAAAGAAGCTTTTTCGTATTCCGGAATTAAAGAAATAATCTTGCCTGCTTCTCTAAAAAAAATTGATACAGAGGCTTTTTATGGGGCTAAACAATTAGTATCTATTACCAGTAACAGTACTACTCCTCCTGCTTTAGGTAAAAATGTATTTTATGGGGTAGATAAAAATACTTGTCTGTTACAAGTACCTAATCCTTCTCGTCAGCTCTATGCTAAGGCCGATCAATGGAAAGATTTTCAATTTAAAGATGCCGTTTTTAAAATTTCCCTACAATTACCGGAATCTGAAATTAGCGTGAATACCCCTATTTTGGTTACCACTACTCTTGAAAATAAGGGTAATTCTAATTCAGATAGTAATTGGAAAGTAGCTTACTTTTTATCTGAAGATGATCTTTGGGATGCTAATGACACCCTGCTTACCAAACATTCTGCTTCCAAGGCTATCCCAGCTAAGGATAAGTACTCGTTCAATACTACGCTTACTTTTCCAAATAAGTTAGGTGATCTTTACCTAATTGCTGTTGTTATTCCTAAAGATTCAACAGATGAATCTTCTGAGGATTGCATCAGGCTTGCTGTTAAAGTTCATTTATCACCGGAATATAAAGCCAGTATTACTTCTTTAGATAAAACCGTATATGCTAAAGGCGAAAAAATCATTTTTAAAGGTAAAGCTTGGTTGGCAGATCAACGTCCGGCTGCCGATAAAAATATTAGAATTTACTTGCTGACTGCAGGAACTAAAAGGGAGATTATCACCAAAACCCACTCCGACGGTTCTTTTACTTACTTATTTAATCCTCTTTCAGGAGAATCCGGTTATTATCAAGTTGGAGCCTCTCATCCTGATATTTCTTCTAGTGTGCCTCAGGCAGAATTTAATATCCTTGGCGTGAATATTAGGGACAACGATAGTAACTTACAAGGTATAGTAGGCCATACTGTCGAAGGTGCTATTGAAGTTAAAAATACTACCAATCTTACTTTACATAACCTTAAAGTCATTCCAAAAGTTAGCTCTGAAAAGTATTCTATTTCATTCGAACCATGGACTACAGTTGAACCACAAAAAGTCTTTTTATTAACATATAAACTTACCGCAAAAAAGGTTACCGAGGCTAATAAATACGAACCGTTAGAATTCGAGGTGATTTCTGATGAAGGTAATTTAGCTGATTTTTCTGCTAAATATACTGCTACAACAGCTAAAGGAAATTTGGAAGTAAAAGAATATTCAAAAGAATTCACCATCACTAAAGGCAAAAAACGTATGGTAGAATATACCCTTGTAAATACGGGTAAAGGCGATACGGGTAAATTATCTTTTTCATTACTTTCAGTGGATTGGTTCAGAATTTTAAATCCAGCTTCTGCTTCGATTGATAATCTGGCACCGGGGCAAACCGCTACCTTCAGCATTGAGCTTTCGGGTAAAGCGGGATTGCCTATACATACACCTTTTAAAGGAACTATTGCTGTGAATACAGAAAAAGCTAATTCAGTACAGATTCCCTTTACTATTGAGATGGTATCTGAAGAGACAGGCAGCTTATGGGTAGATGTGGTGGATGAATATTCTTATAATACGCCAAGTAAACCCCACGTTAAAAATGCTAAAGTGATAATTTCTCATCCTTTTACAGGTAAGGTACTAGGCGAAGGAATCACGGATGAAAATGGTTTGTATAAGCTGGACACTATTCCGGAAGGTTATTATACTATTACCGTTTCTGCTGATAAACATGAAACGTATAAAAACAATATTCTTATTAATGCCGGTAAAGTCAATAAGCAAAAAATCTTTATTTCTTATAAGGGAGTTTCTTATACTTGGGAAGTGACTCCTACGGAAATTGAGGATGAATATGATATTGAATTAAAAGTTGACTACGAAACTAATGTTCCGCAACCGGTTGTGGTTATGGATATTCCTAAGCCTTTACCAACTTTAGAACCGGGAGCTACTTATAATTTTATGGTTACTTTAACCAATAAGGGACTCATTACTGCACAAAATGCGAAAATCCATTTTGATTCATATAATAATTATGTATTCACTCCTTTAGTTAATAAAATAGATATCCCTGCTTTATCTGCCGTTCAAATCCCTGTAGTGATGAGTGTTAAAAATTCGAATAGCAGTGGAGATTCAAATCATAACCATGAAAATACTGGAGGAAACGGAAGCAACAGCGATAACGGAGGAAGTGGAAACAATGGCAACGGAAGCAACGGTAACGGTGGCAACAGCGGTAATGGAGGAAGTGGAAACAACGGTAACGGAAGTAACAGCGGTAATGGAGAAAGTGGAAACAATGGCAACGGAAGCAACGGTAACGGTGGCAACAGCGATAACGAAGGAAGTGGAAACAATAGCAACGCAAGCAACGATAACGGTGGCAACAGCGATAATGAAGGAAGTGGAAACAATAGCAACGCAAGCAACGATAACGGTGGCAACAGCGATAATGAAGGAACCGAAAACAACGGTAATAATAACATCGACGGTGGTTGTATAAGCTTTGCTACGGTTAATTATAAATATGTTTGCGGTGGTGATACTATTCAAAAAACTTCTTATACTGTTATTTATAAAAAAGCCGGTTGTGGAAGCAGTGGTTCAGGATCATTATATTTACCGGATGGTCATGGTAGTGGAAGTGGTGGATTTATTCCTATTCACATATCCAATGGATGTAATCCAACACCTTCGTGTATATTAGATGCAGCAAATGCCCTTGTTGGATGTGTTTCTTTTGTCCCTAATACCTTTGGATGTATCTGGACTCTTCTGACCGGACAATTAGATGCCGAAGGAATTATTTCGTGTTTAATAGGCTATATACGATATGGAGACTATTTAAGCTGCTGTTGGTCTATTTATAAACTTTACTCCTGTTTAGATAATATGAAGAATGCAAATCAGACTTTCAGAGCAATTTCAGTTACTAATGAATTAAATGATATAGAATCAATCCTTAATTTTTTAAATACGGTTAGAGATTTTTATGCTGAGTATTATGGAAATTCCCTAATTAACTCCCAATCATTGGATGAATTTGCCAAAAAAACCGTGTCTCATTTAGCTACTAATAAACCTTTCACCTCTCAAGAAGTAGAACATATTAAAAGCCTTTTTGCTAATTCTGACCTAAGTTCTTCAGATATGGATCAATTCTTTACTCGTTGGAACTTAACTGTTGAAGCTTGGAATAAACAAATTTTTGCTCCTAATGATCAATATCCTGATATTGTTGATAAAACTAAGCTTAATAAGCATTTTAATACCTTAGTTTCCATTAAAAAATATATTATTTCAAGAGGATACGATTCTTTAGAAAAAATGTATGAAGATAGGCTTAATGAGGCCAAAGACCTTGTTAATCGCAAGCAAAATTCCGTATGTGCTAAGGTTTCTTTAAACTTTAAACAAAAAATGGTGATGACTCGTGAAGCTTTTGAAGGTAATTTCTCTTTATCTAATGGAAATCAAGAAAAGGCTATTAAAAACATAAAACTTGATCTTGAAATTAAAGACGAGCAAGGAAATTTAGCTAACGATCTATTCCAGATTACTATCAATTCTCTTACTGATTTAACCCATATTGACGGAACAGGCACATTAGAACCGGGTAAAAAAGGGTTGGCTACTATTTTATTTATTCCTACCCAAAAAGCAGCTCCTAAAGTAAAGAAATATTATTCCTTTGGCGGAACACTTTCTTATACCAATCCTTTTACGGATGAAGTAGTTACCATTAAATTATTACCTAATACGTTAGAAGTAAATCCTAGTCCCAATATTTATTTGGATTATTTTATGCAGAGAAATATTTTAGGCGATGATCCGTTAACTGCAGACATCGAACCGATAGTTCCTGCTGAATTAGGAATTATTATACATAATAAAGGAGTGGGTACGGCTAAAAATGTTCGTGTTGATTCGGCTCAACCCCAAATCGTGGACAATGAAAAAGGGTTAGCTATTGATTTTGATATTATGGGTTCCAGCTTTAATGGTAAAAATCGTCAATTGGGTCTGACTTATGTTGACTTTGGTAACATTGAGGGAGGTAAAACTGCTGTGGCACAATGGTGGATAACCAGCTCTCTATTAGGACACTTTATTGATTATGAGGCTAAGGTTTCTCATACCAACAGTTATGGTAATCCTGACTTAAGCTTGGTCGGTGGTATCAAAATCCATGAGTTGATTAAAAGTATTCGGGTTTATGGTGATCAGGATGATGGAATTAATGACTTCTTAGTTAACGATATTCCTGATCTTAGAGAATTCCCTGATTCCTTATTCTTATCAAATGGAGGAACAGAACCCGTATTCCCTACTAAAAATATTATTATTAAAACAAACAATTCAACTTCTCTAATTACAGAAATAGAGATAACACCATCCCAAGCAGGTTGGAACTATGGATTAGTGAATGACCCTTGGAATGGTAACTATAGTATTACTAAAATTGTTCGTAATGACGGAGTTGAAATTCCTGTGGATAATTTTTGGTTAACTCACTGTACCCTTCACGATGGAGCAGATCCAATTTATGAAAATAAATTACATGTTATTGATAAATTTGAATCCCTACAGAGTGCTACCTATACCGTTTTTCTTGAATTTAACAAAAATCAGGCGGTACAAGTGGAGACTATTACTCATGTTCCTGACAAGACTATTTATGAAAGTTTAGAGTATGTGGATGTTACTTTTAACACTCCTATTAACCCTGCTACTTTTACCTACAAGGATATCTATTTATCTTGTCAAGGCGGTAAAAATTTATCTGATTCCAGCATTTCTATTTCTGCTCTTAATAACAGGACTTTCCGTGTCTCTCTTAAACCTAAAACAAAAGAGTTCGGATATTACAGATTCCGTGTTTTAACCACTGATATTGAAGACACTAACGGCAATAAAGGTTCTATGGGAAAAGAGGCAAGCTGGACCCAAATTCCTCAAATTAAAATTGTTAATGTTTCGGGTATACTTAATGACGGACAGCCCGTGGATAAAATGGAGATTCAGTTTAATATACCGGTAAACTTTACGAAGGAAGCTGTTTACCTGGTTAAAGGTAAATCCGATAAAATTATTTTGGATAATGTCACTATTTCTAATATAAAGGATAATATGTTTTTTACCCTAGAGGGACTGAACCAATATAATCGCAAGGAAGGTAATTACTCTTTGGTTATTGATTTGTCTAAAATTACGGATATGAACAAAAATAGCGGAAAGGATATTCATTCTGAAAAATGGGTAATTTACCCTCCGACTGCTCAGATTAAATTATATCCAAATCCTGTTTTATATAATCTAACGCTAGAATCCAATATTCCTATAAAGTGGTATCACATTGTTTCTCTTTTCGGTAAATCTGAATTTTATGAAATTTTCCCTGAAAATACGTATAAGACTATTATTAAAACTAATAATTCTTGGAATAAAGGAATTTATTTGATTTTTGTCTACGATCATAACAATAAACTGATTGCCTTAAGAAGATTTATTAAAATTTAAATCTCTTAAATAACTATCACAACTTAAATCCAAGGGGTGAACTTGTAAGTTCACCCCTTGGTATTTTATATTTATGTAATTTAATTTTTAGTAATGAGGAAAAATGTAATTAAATCAATTTAACATATAAAATTATAATACATAAAAATTCTTGAGTTTATGATACGATATATGAATGATAAGTTTTAAATATATACCGGTTATTTAAATAAAAGTAAATGCCAAAATAATATTTATACTATATTTTGGCATTTGAAATCATATCACTTTTAGTAAATGATTATAAATTTTTAGTGTTAATAAACCCTGATTACGAATTTATTACATCAAATTTAATAAATATAACTTTTAAATTTTTGAGTAATTCCGTAATTAAAATAATTATTCCAATATTAATAAATTATTCATATAATATATCCAATATTATTTTTTATATCTTAAAAAAATAATAATAAAATAAAAAATTAATCAATAAACATAAAATCAAATTAATTTATATTAAATAAAAATTCAATAAATAATTAATTTTTTTTAAAAAAAGTAAAAATCAGTAAAATAAACATGGATTTTTTCTTCCTAAAAAAATCTTATACTCACATTTTATCCCAATAAAGAGATTATATTTAAAAAGATGAGAGATAAACTTTAATTTTTAAAATTTATATTTTATATGACTCTTAACTTAAATGTAGAGTATGGCTTTTTATCTATAAAATTAATGTGATCGGCGAGATTATAAAAGGTATTTCAATACTTATATTTTGATTAAATTATTCTTTTATAAAAATCTATGAAAAGTCTACACCAAATTATAATTATATCATTAAAAATATAAACATAAAATTAATAAAATATAAAGTTTTTTTAAATGCATCAGCGATGAAACGATTACCATATATTAAAACGGGAAAACGTTTTGAAAATTAATAACAACAGACATCTAACCGGAAAGATATGTGGAATACGTTAAAAAGAAAAAGCGATAGTTAATGATGCTATTTTATAGGATTTAGCTGTATTTTATATATATTTGAATCTATATTTGCTTAGAAATTAGTATAATTTATGAGATATAACGATCTATCAGACTACGAATTATTAAATAGTATTGAACGAGCAAGGAGAAACAGCGAATTGGGGATTAGTCATAAAAGTCATTTTGATATACAAAGGTCTTTAAAAGATAATCTTACAAGCAATTTTTCACGGTACAATAATAATTCAAATCCTTATCATTTCGAAATTGGAAAAATAAATATTAAAGAAACTATTACTACTCATAATTATAGAAAATCTGTTGTAGGTGCAGGAATGTTTTTAGTTGGTAGTCCCATATTAAAAAAGCGTTTTGTAACACAAGGTTCCGCTAAAGGAACTTCAATTGCTTCTAAATATTTATCTAATGCATTACCTCAACAAATGTCTTTTAAAATTTATAGCATTAATGCTAACTTTAAATTAGTCTCCACAAAAGTATTAGGCAGAGGATTAGGGCGTCTTATTCCCAATATTGGAGCTGCAATAATAGTTGTTGATGTGGTAGAATTATTAATTGAACTATATGAGCTTGACAAGAAACATAATAAAGTAACTTTTAAAGGCTTGGGAGGTGGTGGGAGCTTCGGAGGTGGTGGTAGTAGTGGATATTGGTAACCTATATAATTAAACAGATAAACTATGATAGACCATAAATTGCAATTATTCTTAGA
Organism: Apibacter mensalis; assembly: GCF_001418685.1. Lineage (GTDB taxonomy): Bacteria > Bacteroidota > Bacteroidia > Flavobacteriales > Weeksellaceae > Apibacter > Apibacter mensalis. The sequence continues at coordinate 61,802 of NZ_LIVM01000012.1, read as the reverse complement.
AAAAGAATTATTATCAAAATGGAGTAAGAGAATAATTTTTACTCCCGATATGAAACTATATAAAGATTTTGGGTTAGTTGGGGATGATGTTGACGATTTTTTACTTCATTTTACAAAAGAATTTAATATTACTTTTAGTAATAAATTTAACTTTGATGAAAGATTTTACCCCGAAGCGTACACAATATTCGATGTTTTTAAAAATATATATAATAAAATAAAAGGTATATTTTCACAAAAGACAACTAACGCTCCCGAATTAAAAGACTTAAGTATTGCAGAATTACAAGAAGCTATTAAAACGGGTGTATTAAAATAGGTTTTTAATAAATTTATTAAAAATACCTATTATAGTTATACTTTTTAATACTTTTCTTTATATACATGCAACTTCGAATCATCGAACAACAAAAAAATAATATTCCCCTTTGTTATTTAGAAAAGATTAAAAACAAATTCTCCTACAGGTAAAAAGAGTACAAAGTCTAAAGTATTGGGTTATTTGTAATTAGTACAACTTATATAACTTCATTTAAAATATTTACATGAACATCTTTCATTTTAATAAAGAAAATATGCTAATCACTGCAAAAACGAAGATATAACCTATTATTTATTGGAAATACAAAAAAGGGTTATTACAATTATACAACCTTTAAATTTTTAGATTGACCTTTAGAAGTCATATTATATTATTTAATTTCCATTAAAAAAACGTATAAAATACTATATTTTTTTAAAAAGATTTTTTAATGAAAACATCCAATAAATTTTACTAAAAAAAGATTCATTAATTCATTTTTTCTGCATAAGAACAGCAAATTACAAAAACAAAAAGGCTTAAATCATTTAAAATCAAATGTTTAAGCCTTTAAAAATGTACCCCAGACGGGACTTGAACCCGTACAGCCTAATGGCCACAGGATTTTAAGTCCTGCGTGTCTACCAATTCCACCACCGGGGCATTAGTATTTTTATATTTTAATTATCAAACCTGAGCGAAAAACGGGACTCGAACCCGCGACCCCGACCTTGGCAAGGTCGTGCTCTACCAGCTGAGCTATTTTCGCACTTCTAATATCTTTCTTGTAATTGGGTTTGCAAATATAGAATCGATTTTTCTTATCTGCAAACTTTTTTTTAATTTTTTCAACTATCCTTAACTCCATCTGAAATTATATAATTAATTTTCAATCTATTAAAAATCAAATATTATATTAATTCTAAAGTTAAAAATGATCCATCCTCCTTATTTCTATCCTGATTATTCATCTTCTATTTAAAAAAAACAATAGAATTTTTATTAATTGTTTATATTTGTCGAAAAGTTATTCAAAATTTAAAAGTGAAAGCAAGAAAGGAATTTATAGCAGGTATAATAGTAATTATAACTTTATTAGCTTTTTGGTGGTTGTTTAAATTTCTAAAAGCGCAAAACGTTTTTACCAACCAAAACACCTATTATGTAAAATATGATAAGGTTGAGGGCTTATCTAAGTCTAAAAATGTAAATATAAACGGCTTAAAAGTAGGAATGGTAGAGTCTATCATCCCTGTACCCACTAAAACAAAAAATATAAGCTTTATTGTAGCAATAAATGTTGATCAAGATTATAAATTTTCAAAGAATTCAGTTGCTCAAATAGTTACCAGTTTTATGAACGGTGCAGAAATCAACTTGGTTTTGGCAGAAGATCAAGCAGAAATTGCAAAATCCGGTGATACCTTAAAAGGGAGTTTATTGCCGGGTATAATGGATTTAGCAGAAGAAAAGATAAAGCCTATAAGTGATAACGCCAATAAAGTTTTATTAAGATTGGATTCTACTCTTGCCTCTACCAACAAACTTCTTAATGAAAAAAACAGACAAACTATAGAGTCTTCACTTGCAAATTTAAATCAAGCTATTGCAGAATTCAATAAGTTAAGTAAAGGTGCCAATCAATTACTTGCCAATAATTCATCAAAAATTAATATGGCCATAGATAACGCTAATAAAATGATGGTTACTACCAATACTACTGTAGAAAAATATGGAATGATGGCTGATAAAATTAATAAGGCTGACTTAGATATAGCCGTTAAAAAATTAGAGTCTACTTTAAGTAACCTTAATACTATATCTAGTAAAATAAATTCGGGAGAGGGTTCCATGGGTAAACTTATAAATGATCCGGGTCTATATACAAACTTAACTCAAGCTTCTAAAAATCTTAGCGTTTTATTGGATGATTTAAAAACCAATCCAAAAAGATATGTTCACTTTTCAATCTTCGGAGGGGGAGGAAAAAAGAGTAAACAAGAAGAGATGGTCAAATAATATTTAATAGGTTGTTAGGGTTAATACCCACTAATTGACTAATTATGTATTACTTACAGAGAATCATATTCTTAATTCTTACTTTTGCCGGAATTGGATTGTTTGTTCGTAATATCTTGAAAATAAGAAGAAACATTTTATTAGGTAAAGCTGAAAACCGTTCAGATAATTCATTATTAAGATGGCAATTAGTTTTACGTATAGCCATTGGACAAGGAAAAATGTTATCCCGTCCAATTTCAGGTATTCTACACATGGTTGTGTATATAGGGTTTGTGATAATAAACATTGAATTAATTGAAATATTTGTTGATGGTATATTAGGCACTCACCGGTATTTCGGAAAAGTATTACCCTCATCCATTTATAATTTAACAACAGAAACAGTAGATATACTATCTTTTTCAGTTTTAATTGCGGTAGCTATATTCTTTATACGAAGAAATATAATCAAAGTTCCCAGACTTAATTCCAAAGACCTGTTGGGTTGGCCACACAAAGACGGAAATCTTATTTTGATTATCGAATTTTTAATGATGCTCTCTTTGCTTATTATGAATGCCGCGGATTTTACACTTCAAAAAATGGGTATATTACATTCATGTGGTTTTTTTCCAATAAGCACTTTTCTTTTTAAGAATTTATTTTCTTCTTTCTCTGTAGAAAGTTTACATATATGGCAAAAATCTGCCTGGTGGTTTCATTATATGGGAGTGTTATTCTTCTTAAACTATTTATATTTTTCAAAACACTTACATATAATATTTGCTTTTCCCAATACTTATTATGCCAATCTTCACCAAAAAGGTCAAATTAATAATTTGGAATTTATTACTAAGGAAGTAAAATTATTGTTGGACCCGAATGCTGATCCCTATCAAATATCTCCGGAAGAATCAGTTCCTGAAAAATTAGGAGCCAGTGAAGCAACCGATTTATCTTGGATACAATTATTGAATGCCTATACCTGTACTGAGTGCGGAAGATGCACCTTGAGTTGTCCGGCAAACTTAACCGGAAAAAAACTATCTCCTAGAAAAATTATGATGGATGTACGGGATCGTATAGAGGAAATTGGCAGAAACATGGATAAAAATGGATTTTTTTTGGATGACGGTAAACAGCTTTTAGGTGACTATATTACTACGGAAGAACTTTGGGCCTGCACTACCTGCAATGCATGTGTGGAAGCATGTCCTCTCCTCATTAATCCTCTTTCCATAATTATCGATATGCGAAGATATTTAGTAATGGAGAAAACAGCTGCCCCTAATGAATTAAATACCATGATGAGTAATATAGAAAATAATAAAGCTCCATGGCAATTCAGCCAAAATGATAGAGCAAACTGGAGTAAAGAATAATTTTTAATTTATTGATTCAAAATAGACCCGAGACATGGAACGACCCATAAAAACTATGGCAGAATTTAAGGCAGAAGGAATATCACCTGAAATATTGTTCTGGGTGGGATGTGCCGGAAGTTTTGATGATCGAGCTAAAAAAATAACAAAATCTTTTGCTTCTTTGCTTCAAAAAGCTAACATAGAGTTTGCTATATTAGGACAGGAAGAAGGTTGCACAGGAGATCCTGCCAAAAGAGCCGGAAATGAATTTCTTTTTCAGATGCAAGCCCTGATGAATATAGAAGTTCTAGATTCTTATAAAATTAAAAAAATTGTTACTGCCTGCCCCCATTGCTTTAATACGTTAAAAAATGAATACCCCCAGTTAGGAGGAACTTACGAAGTTTTACATCATACGCAATTTTTGTTGTCTCTATTAAAAGAAGGAAAAATAAAAGTAAATGGTGGTATTTTTAGAGGTAAAAAAATAACTTTCCATGATCCATGCTATTTAGGAAGAGCTAATGATGAATACGAAGCACCTCGAGAATTATTAGCCCAATTGGAAGCTAATTTACTTGAAATGAAGCGCTGTAAACAAAATGGTTTATGTTGTGGTGCAGGTGGATCACAAATGTTTAAGGAAGCCGAACCCGGTAATAAAGATATATATATTGAGCGCACTGATGAAGCTTTACAGCTTAACCCCGATATAATAGCAACAGGATGTCCTTTCTGCAATACTATGCTCACAGATGGTATTCAATCAAAAAATAAAAGCTCACAAATATATGTTAAAGATTTAGCTGAGTTGTTGAACGAAAATTTATAAAATAAATTTATTCCCATCTCCTATTTATAAAATAATAGCTAAAAATTTGTATATAAACTAGTTGGATATACAACTATCTTACTTAAATAATTATTTTTTATTTTGAAATTTTATTAGTTTATTTGCTTTAAAATAAAATATTTATTTTAATAATAACTATTTATATCAAAAACCACCTGTTTTAACAACGTATTATATTGTAATATAATTATAGTCTTTAGAAATTAACTTTAGTTGATCAAATCCTTTAAATTTATCATAAATCAGTTAAAAATTAATTACGTACACATACATCCAATAAAAACCACTCAATGAGCAAAACTAACCGAAAAATATATATTGTTATAATTATATATATATATACAGCTATAAGTGCATATGCACAAAATAATAATGAATGGAATAGCATATATAAAGATACTCTTTTATCCAAAGAAAAGAAAGATTCACTAAAGATACAGGAGCTAAAAATGCAAGTTCAAGAATTAAAGTTAAGTCAAATTGCTCTTCTCAATGAAAAGAAAAATATAGGAAAAACCGATTCTTTAAAAAAAGTTTTCCAAAAAAAACAAATAGATTCCTTACGGGCTATCACTAAAGGATATCCTATAATTATTGATAAAGATACTTTATTTTATTTATATGCGCGAAGAGGCGGAGTAATGCCCGCAGACCGAGCAAGTAAGGTAAAGGAAATGATATTGGCAGAAGGAAAAAAACTAAGGCTTAAACCTGATTCCATATACATGTATGAAACCGAATATGTTACAGATATTATGTCCGGAGATAAGGTTATAATTACCTTATCAGACCAAGATGGCTTATGGCAAAATTCTACCCGACAAGAACTTGCCAAAAAATATACATCAATTATATCTAAAAAAATATCTGAATTGCACTCTAAATATGGGCTTCAACAAAAAATTAAGTCATTCTTAATATTATTTTTAGTTATTATTACTCAAACAATTGCTATCTATTTTACTCATAAATTATTTAAAAAAATCAAAAATCGTTTAAAGAAAATAATTAATGAAAAGTTCGAAGCAAATAAGTTTCTTACCAATGAACGACAGGAAGTTTTATTAGTTTCTATAATAAAAATTTTTAAATATTCGTTTATCATTATCCAATTAATCATATCTATTTTTATTATATTTTCTATTTTCCCTGAAACAGAAAGATATGTGTATCACATTTTTACTTTTATGGGAAATCTGGCTAAAGATATGGGAAATACGATCATTCATTATATTCCCAATCTAGTTAAAATAATTTTTATATACTTAATTTTCAAATACCTAATAAAAATTCTAAAATATTTTTCTGGAGAAATATCTGAAGAAAGAATTAAAATCAAAGGCTTTTATTCAGATTGGGCTCATTCAACTTTCAACATCCTAAGATTCTTACTTTATTCTTTTATGTTCATTATGATCTGGCCCTTGCTCCCTAATTCAAATTCTCCAGCTTTTCAAGGAATTTCAGTGTTCATCGGTCTAATTATATCTTTAGGTTCTACTACAGTAATAGGAAACTTAATGTCCGGATTAGTTATTACTTATATGCGCGCATTTAAAATCGGTGATCAGATTAAGCTCAACGAGACCACTGGAAATGTTATTGAAAAAACACCATTTGTAACACGGATTCGAACTTCAAAAAATGAATTGATTACCATTCCTAATTCTTTTATTCTTTCTTCTCAGACAGTTAATTATAGTGCTTCTGCAAGAAAATATGGGATTATTATATATTCAGATATTACGGTGGGTTACGATATTCCTCGAAAACAAGTTGAAGATTTACTTATTGAAGCTGCTACTAATACTGAAGGCGTATTAAAAAATCCTACTCCGTTTGTATTAGTTAAAGAATTGGAAGATTTTTATTGCTGCTATCAGATCAATGCTTATACCGATCGCGATTTAACCATGCCTAAAGTGTATTCATGTCTTCACAAAAATATTATGGATAAGTTTCATGAAGAAGGAATTGAAATTTTATCGCCTCATTTCTATGCAGAACGCGAAGGTAATGAAATTGTAATGCCTCCTCAATATAAGAATAAACCAAATGTTTAAATTATTGAATAAAATAAAAAGGCCACGTTCAGGCCTTTTATTAATGTTTTTAAAGTTTGAACTGCGAATCGTCCAATTTAGGATTTATTTCATATTTAGTAATAGTTTGAACTGCTGTCTGACCGGTTACTTGAGTTTTTATTTTAGTAGATAGCTTATATCCTTCAAAATCTTTATAATCAGCATATTCCTTTATCAATACTTCAGTACCCTTCAAAGTTTCTTCTTTAACCTTTAATCCTGTTTTTACATCAAAGTAAAAAATAGTTTTTATATTATCCTCTATAACTGTAACTTTATAAACTTCTTTACCATCTAAGTTTTTCTTTCCTTCCAGCACAGCATTATCTTGGGTAACATATAATTCAGAAAATATGCCTTTTTTCATTTTCATTTCTTTTAATTCATCTTCATTGTTTACCGGTACATTAGAAAATAACTTTTGTCCATCAAAGCCTTTTATTATAGTTTGTCCCATAATTGAGATTTTAGATATATATTTATTAGGTGCTTTATATTTAATTTCTATGTCGGCGCTCTCCGATAATTGAGGAAAAGTTATTTGTCCTTCTGAAATTAGAGAAGTAATTTGTTGTAATTTTTCCTTGCTACCGGCTACAGCGACATAATAATGATTTAAAACTGATTCCAGCGTTGGTTCTTTTTCAACAACATGGGATAAAACAGTAAAATATTTACTAGTTAAAATATCCGCTTTAGCAATAAAAGAAACGATCAGTAACAAGATAAATATTTTTCTTTTCATTTTATTTAATTATTTAAAAAATTAATAAGTGTTTATAAAATCTATGATTTACGATTTATATAATTTTATAAGGTATTTATCTGCTAATTCTAACATTGTATTAAACTTGTTCTTTATTTAAGTTCTATTTTAGAGTTTTTTTTCAATTTATAAACTAAGTCAAATCTAATTTAAAATCCATTAGGGTGGTAAACCTTTACGTTTATTTATCTCTCCCTTTGTGCTATTACTTCTTTTAAAATCTTTAATACACCATCTTCATCATTGGAATCGGTTTTGAATTTAGAAATTTCATATAATTTAGGATGAGCATTTTTCATAGCATAACTAAAATTACATTCATTCATCATTCCTATATCATTTAAGAAATCTCCAAAAGCCATAGTTTCTTCTTTAGATATCTTTAATATTTCTTGAACTTCTTTTAATGCAAATCCTTTATCAGCATTTTTAACAGAAATATCCAGCCAAAATTTACCAGATACTACTACTTGAAAATTTTCACTTAGATGTTCCACACAGGGCAAAATATTTTCTTCAGAACCAACCGTGTTGTATATAGCTATCTTTACAATCTGATCATTTATAGATTCTTGAAAGCTCGGAATAATTTTCCTCTTAGGATAGTAGGGAGCGATTTGTTTTTCGAATTCAGAAAATCCTTCTTCAATATATGCACTTTTTATACCGCATAAAAGCATCTGTGTATTGGGTAGGGGACGTATCAATTGTACTACCTCATTGATCACATGTTGATCTAATTCATGAACAAATATATGCTTTCCTTGGTATACCACATTACCTCCATTTTCAGCGATAAAATAGATTTCATCTTTAATGCTTTCAAAAACACCTAAGAGACTTTCATATTGTCTTCCACTTGCCACGACAAACTTTATATCAAGCTTTTTCAGCTTTTCATATATTGTAAAAAATTCTTTATTTAATGTATAATCTGAATGAAGCAGCGTTCCATCCATATCTGTCACAATCAGTTTAATCTTGCTATAGTCCATATATTATTTTAGTTAGCTTGTAAATTATGTTTTATTGTTAATCCATTTATAAAATCTGAAATTTCCATCCTTTTCTTTCCTTCTAATTGTATTTCACTTAAAAAATAAAATCCATCTGCTGCTGCAATTTTAAATGTTTTTTTACCTTCAATAATTACAGTTCCAACATTTAAAATATGTTTTTCAATCTTATAATGTCCCTTATATATTTTCAAAATTTTAGATTCTCCATTAATCAACAGATGTGTAAAAGCTGTAGGATAAGGACTTAAACCACGTATTAAGTTATGTATCTTTTCTAAAGGTGCATCCCACCGTATTTGGCAATCCTCTTTAAATAATTTAGGCGCATATTTATATTCTACTCCCTTTTTCAAAACTTGTTTTTGAGGTTTTAAGGTACCTTGCGACAGCCCTTCTAAAGTTTTTATTACTAACTGCTTTCCTATGGCTTTTAATTTATCATGTAAAATTCCTGCATCATCGGAATCTTTTATTTCAGTTTTAGCCTGTAGCAAAATTTCACCGGTATCAATTTTATCATCAATAAAAAATGTAGTAACACCGGATTCTTTATCTCCATTCATTATTGCAAAATTAATAGGTGAAGCACCTCTGTATTGAGGCAATAAGGAGGCATGCAAATTAAAAGTCCCCAATTTAGGTATAGACCAAATCTCTTTAGGCAGCAAACGAAAAGCAACTATAACTATTACATCCGGATTCAACTTTTGAAGCTGACTTATAAATTCAGGATCTTTCATTTTTATAGGTTGGAACAATGTCAGACATTTACTTAGAGCATATTTTTTAACGGCAGATTCAGCCATTTTTTGTCCCCTACCTGCAGGTTTATCCGGAGTGGTTACTACTCCGACTACCTCATACCCTGATTTTATAATTTCTTCTAAAGGAGCTACTGCAAATTCCGGAGTGCCCATGTAGACAATTCTTAGTGCTTTTTTATTCATGTAAAATATGCGTGTAAATTTTGTATAATACAAATGTAAACATTGTATTTTTTCTATTATACATGTTTCTCATTTTTTAACTTTTTTATATTTATATAATTAACATTTTAATTCTAAAAAAATTATTATATTTGCAAATCAAAAAAACGGAAATTTTATGTATGCAATTGTAGAGATAGCAGGGCTTCAATACAAAGTTGAGCAAGACCAAAAATTGTTCGTAAATCGTTTAAAAGCTAATATTGATGACGAAGTTACTTTTGACAAAGTATTGCTTACCGATAACGGTTCTGTAACAGTTGGCGCCCCGGTTATTAATGGAGTGACAGTAGTCGCTAAAGTTTTAGGGCATGTAAAAGGAGACAAGGTAATTGTTTTCAAAAAGAAAAGAAGAAAAGGTTACAAAGTAAAAAACGGTCACAGGCAACAATTTACTCAAATCCAAATTGTTTCAATAGGTGGTGGTGCAGAAGCTCCTAAAAAGACTACAAAGAAAGCAACTCCTAAAAAAGAAGTGGAAGTTAAAGAAGTAAAAGCAGAAGATTAATTTAATAAAGAAATTAAAGCATGGCACATAAGAAAGGAGTTGGTAGCTCCAAAAACGGTAGAGAATCACATTCCAAAAGATTAGGAGTAAAGATTTTCGGTGGTCAAGACGCCAAAGCAGGTAACATCTTGGTTAGACAAAGAGGAACAACTCATCACCCAGGCGATAATGTTGGAATGGGAAAAGATCATACTTTGTTCGCTCTTACAGATGGTGTAGTAGTTTTTAGAAAAAAACAAAATAATCGTTCCTATGTATCAATACAACCTGGAACTGAAGTTCAAGCATAGAATTTAAACGATTATGTTAAAATATGAAAATCCGGTTATACCGGATTTTTTATTTATTTTATATGACACATCCCAATATTTTTAAAATTTAATTAACAAGATCATATAAATTAATATATTAATTGAAAAACATTTAAAGAATTTCTATTCTTTTAAATACAAAGAAGTTATTACTAAATTTTTATATTCATTTTCTCTAATAATGGTAAAGGAGACATAATGTATTTTATTATCTTAAACTTATTTAAATATATACATACAATAATTATTACGGCTGAAATACCTAAATCTAATAATAAACTTGAATGAAAATTTAACAAAGGAAATATTCCAAAATAAATAACACATAATATCACATGATGTAGTAAATATATTTCTAATGTCTGTGACCCATATTTCCCAATCGTATCAGGCATTAAATTAATTACTCCAATGGATACTACTATTGCTAAAACATATGCTAAAACCCTATAAATAAATCCATAAATTCTTGTAGAACTATTTGTTATGTATGAACCTTCTCCAAAAAGAGTAACTGTAAATTCCTGGTTAATAAAGAAATAAATGAGGACAAAAGTAATGATTAGAAGACTTATTGTATAATATTTTTTTATTTCTCTAATTTTCAATATCATAAATTCCTGGCAATAGGCTCCTAACAAAAAGTAAGGAAAGAAAGTAAATATTCTAAACATTAATATATTAAATTCTAAAAAACCGACACAAAGGGGAAATATAAAAGAAACAGATAAAAGTACTGGTTTAGAGATACAGTCTTTGGTTATAAGAAATAAAAAACGCCATATCAATAATCCCAAAATGTACCACCCTTTGGGTATAATAAAAAAAGTGAACCATTCCTTTAATCCCACAAAAAGTAGAGGAACGGAATAAATAAATTGAAATATAGAAAATGTAATAATTAATGATATAAATGATCTTTTATATTTCTTCCAAGTAATATTTTTTGAGAAATATCCAGATATAAAGATAAATAAAGGCATATGAAATATATATATAAATCCAAAGATTGTATCTTTCATATGACCAACATTAAATTGTATGCAATGCCCATATACCATTAAACATATTAATCCAAATTTCAATGAATCAAAAAGCATATTTCTCTGCATAAACTTTATATTTTAATTTACCAATAATTAATCACCGTTCTATTTTATTCTTATAATTTAAAAATTTTTCTTGCATTTTCTGAAGTAATAATACCTATTTTTTCAGGCATCATCTCATAAATATCTGAAAGCTTATCTACAATAATCTTTAAGTATGAAGATTCATTCCTTTTTCCACGAAAAGGAGAGGGTGCCAGATAAGGAGCATCAGTTTCTAAAACAATATTTTCTAAAGGTATTTCTTTTAAAAATTGATCAATTTTTCCATTTTTAAAGGTAACTACTCCTCCTATTCCCAAATAAAAACCTAAATTTATGAATTCTTTTGCTTGTTCTAAATTTCCGGTAAAGCAATGAAGTATACCATATAAATCCGCATCTTTTTCGTTTCTTATAATTTCCAATACCTGATCAAATGCTTCTCTAACATGTATTACTACCGGCAACTTATATTGTTTAGCCAATTGTATTTGTTTTATAAAAGCATACTTTTGAATTTCTAAGGTAGAAGTATCCCAGAATAAATCCAATCCTATTTCCCCTACTGCTGCATATGGTTCTTCGGAAAGTTTATTTTCAACGAACGCTAACTCTTTTTCATACGAATCTAGTTTTACATCGCAAGGATGAAGCCCCATCATTAAAAATATGTTTTCAGGATATTTATTTTTTAATTCTTCCATCTTAGGATAGTATGAGGAATTTATAGAAGGAAGGTAAAACCGCTTCACTCCATTATCCATGGCTCTTTGGATTACTTCTTTCCTGTCTTGATCAAACTGTTCAGAATATATATGGGTATGACTATCTACTAATAGCATTGTTTATTTATATAATTAAATTTCAATAAGATTCATCCATTCTTTTTCTTAATTCTTGTAATTCTTCTTTAAAAGCACCCGGTGGTAAAAGAGGCTCTAAATCTTGAATATTTTTCACAATATTATATAAAAATTTTTTATAGGCAATTGTCTGTGTATTTTGAATTTTATGCTGTAATGAAGTATTTACTTTTTTTACCATCTGCATGGTGATAAATTCTTCAGATGAAATGTGAGCTTGTTTAAATTTTTCCCATATGTATTTTATGGCTATATCATTAGGATGAATTAAATCTTCTTTATAAAAACGATAATCACGTAAATCATCTATCATAAATTCATAGGATGGGAAATATTCGCAATTATCATACGATTCAACTACAGAATGAATGGCGCATAATAGCTTGGATTTACTTTTATTGTTTTCAACCATTCCATCTTTAATATGTCTGACGGGGCTTAAAGTAAAAAAAATTTTCATGTCTTTCTTACCTATATCCGTCAACATATCAATAATATTTTTTAGCGAAGTTATAATTTGATGTTCCGCTAATAATAATTTAGAAAAATGTGTATTAGGTATTTTATGGCAATTAGCTACTATTATATCAAATTGTTTTAATTTATATACAAAAGAAGTACCCAAGGTAATTATAACCATATCCGTCTCTTGAAGAAACTTATTCGCAAAATTTATATTCTGATTAATACGAGTTAAAACCCTTTCTTTGGAAATATCACTAAATGAGGAATGGTGATCCCAACTTAAGTATAATTCTTCGTATTTAAAAAGTTCTGATACTTGATATTCTTCTTGAGAAAAAATTCTCATAAGTGCATTTTCAATAGCTAAAGGATGAAATATAACTCCAAAAGGGTTATGTAATACAGAAAATTTATATTGTGATAACTTATTGGAAATTTCTGTGGCGAAACAAGAACCTATAGTAAATATTTTACTTTTGTAATCGAGCTTAATGGAATTAGGATTATATGGTAATTCTGTTCTAAATATCATCATTGCTAACTTTCCCGAACTAATAAATAATCTACCAGTTCATAAAACGTATGTTTCTTATTGGTATCAACTCTTATTTTATTTAAATAATTTTTAGCTTGATCGGAATACGCTTTAACTAATTCTAAACAAGAATCTCCTACATTTAATTCGTTGAAAACAGCTAAAACTTCATTTACTTTATTTTCATTTTCTCCAGTAATAGTATACCAATAATTTAATTTATGTTTTTGTACTTCATCCGCTTTCTGTTGGGCTAAAACATATAAAATCGTTTTTTTATTTTCAACAATATCTCCCGCATGTTTTTTACCTACAGTTTTCTGATTTCCAAATACATCCAAATAATCATCCATCAACTGAAATGCGATTCCCAGAGATCGACCAAATTCATACATATTTTTTAAATCGTCAGGTTCTGCTTCAGCTATTAATGCACCCATTTTAAAGGCACAAGCACACAAAACAGCTGTTTTTCCTGTAATCATGTTTATGTATTCTTCAAACGAGACAATTTGTTGCTTTTCAAAATTCATATCATACTGCTGTCCTTCACAAACCTCTAATGCAGTTTGTGAAAACAAGCAAAAACATTTTTTAAATAAATGGGGCTCTAAATCTTCTAACATCTGAAATGAGATAACCATTAAAGCATCTCCCGATAGAATTGCGGTATTCTCATTATATTTTACATGAACTGTCTCTTGAGCTCTTCGTAAAGTTGCTTTATCCATAATATCGTCATGCATCAGAGAAAAATTATGAAAATATTCTATCCCCAAAGCTGGTTTAATTGCTTTTTCAATATTTCCGTCAAACAATTCACAAGACATTAATAAAATTATAGGACGAAGTTGTTTACCACCCAATGTTAAAATATAATTGATGGGATCATAAAGTTGGTGAGGGGGATTAGTTAAGTTATGTTTATTTATAGCATCTCTAATAATTGACCTATAGTTATCTAAAAAATGCATTTTTTCGTATTTTCCTATAATATGTTGTTACAAAGATAAGGTTTTGTAAAATATTCTTCCTACCCTTGTAAATAAATTTATTATCAATATTTTACATTTAATATTAAATAATTAAGTTTTTTTATCATTTATAAATATTATAAAAAGATAATTTTAAAATGAATACTATTTTAGAACTAGAAAATATAATTCCACAAAAAGAATTTGCAAAATTTTCAACACCTATAAATCTAAAAATAAAATCATCACAACATTGGGCATTCATTGGTCCTAATGGGGCGGGTAAATCTTTACTTATAGAAATTTTGTTAGGTAAATACGCTATAAAAGAAGGTAAAATTATGTATAAAAAAAAATGTAACAATTTATTCAATTATGTAAAAATGGTTGCTTTTAGAAATATTCATTCCCTTTCTAAAATACAAAACAGCTACTACCAACAAAGGTGGAACATGGGCTTAGATGATCAAACCCCTAAAGTTAAAGACCTTTTATTTAAGAATACTGATTTAAGATGGATGGAATACCTCATTTCCATATTCGGAATTGAAGATTTAATTGAAAAGAATGTAGATCTTCTTTCCAGTGGAGAACTCAGAAAATTTTTAATTATACAGGCTTTATCCTATCAACCCAAAATTTTAATATTAGATAATCCTTACATTGGTTTAGATACCAACGCCAGACAAGTTTTAGATCAAATATTAATTGATCTTAAAAATTTACATAACTTGCAAATTATACTTCTTGTTTCTGAAATTGCTGATATTTCTTCTATAATTACTCACGTTTTACCAATTAAAAACAAAACACTATTTCCTAGTTTACCAACTCAAGATTTTTTATTGGATAAAAAACTACAAAATGAGTTGTTCCCTTGTATCAAATATGACAAAAAACTTATTCCACCCTCATTAAATCAACCTAAGGATATTAATTATAAGTATGCTTTACAGTTGAAAAGCATAAATATTCGTTACAATAATCGAACTATTTTAAAAAATTTATCTTGGAAAGTTCAAAAGGGTGAAAAATGGGCATTATCTGGACCTAATGGCTCAGGAAAATCAACTTTATTAAGTGTGATTGCCGCTGATAATCCTCAAGCTTATGCTAATAATATCATTCTTTTTGATAAAAAAAGGGGAACAGGAGAAAGTATTTGGGATATAAAAAAACACCTAGGTTATATATCTCCAGAAATGCATTTGTATTATCAAAAAAATGTGAGTTGTTTGGAAGTGGTTGGATCGGGTTTTTTTGATACTATAGGATTATATAGAAAATGTGATAAAGAACAAGTAAGAACTTCCATACAATGGATGAAAACATTTGGAATAGAAAATCTTAAAAACTCTTCTTTTCTTACTATATCAAATGGAGAACAACGTTTAGTCTTATTAGCACGCGTATTTGTGAAAAATCCTTCATTGATAATTTTGGATGAACCCTTACATGGTCTGGATATGAGTAATAAATTTCGTGTAATACAAATTATAGAAGAATTTTGCGACTCAAACAAATCCTTGATATATGTTACCCATCAGAAAGAAGAATTACCGACTCTAATAAATCAAGAGTTCATCCTAACGAAACAATAATAAAATTCTATTTCCAAAAATCAGAAAATGTTTCATTTATAGATAAGGTAATCAACTGTATTGGAGAACATCTCCTCTCTAATGGCAATTCGATCTTTAGGATAATATATTTGTTTAGAGAGCATAGCTTATCAGATAGTGATAAAATTATAGAGCTTAAAAATCCGTGAGACGAATTTACATGTAGTAATGTAAGCAAGGTTATCATATTAAAAAGTTAAAACCATCTAATAATAGTCAACATCAATTAAACAAAGTAAAATAATTGCTAAATATTGACACAATTAAAGAAATGTAAAAAATAGCTTGATTTTAGTTGAAAATTTTTACTTAAATATAGAAACATATATCATAAACCAAATAAGTATTAATAAAAAAGTAAAAATAAAATAAGAATTATAAATAGGTTCATCCATCTTTAATTATATAATTATATTTAAAATAATTATTTCATTTAAAATTACCCTATTTGATAGTTATGCAAAACAATATAAAGTAAAAATATTTTTTATTAAATATATTTTGGCATTTAGAAAAATTATCATAATTTAGCGCCCAATTATAAGTAATAAAACGAATGTCATTGTTTACTAACATAATTAGCATTATTTTAATTCTGGGTCAAACTCAGGGTGAGTAATGCTTGTGTTGTAAATTATACAAAATATGAAAAGCCTTTCTCACTCTAAAGAGAAAGGCTTTTTAATGTTTTTTAGTCACAAAAAAGAAAAACGATACCAAAGATGGATAAATTATTCATTTTCGACACTACATTAAGGGATGGAGAACAGGTTCCGGGGTGTCAATTAAATACAATTGAAAAAATTGAAATTGCTAAAGTATTAGAAGAATTAGGGGTAGATGTCATAGAAGCCGGTTTTCCCATTTCGAGTCCGGGAGACTTTACTTCTGTAGAAGCTATTTCCAAAACCGTAACAAAACCTACCATCTGCGCTCTTACCCGTGCTGTAGAAAAAGATATAGAAGTAGCTGCCGAAGCACTCAAATACGCCAAGAAAAAAAGAATACATACAGGAATCGGAACCTCCGATTTCCATATTAAATATAAATTTAATTCCACTCGCGAAGAAATAATAAAAAGAGCAGTTGCTGCAACGACTTACGCAAAAAAATTTGTTGAAGACGTTGAGTTTTACGCAGAAGATGCGGGAAGAACAGACAATGAATACTTAGCCCAAGTAGTCCAAGCAGTTGTTAATGCGGGAGCAACAGTTATCAATATTCCTGATACTACCGGCTATTGCCTTCCTACCGAGTACGGAGAAAAGATAAAATACTTAATCGATCATGTAGATATGAAAAATGCCATCTTATCTACACATTGTCATCAGGATTTAGGAATGGCTACCGCTAACTCACTTATGGGGGTTATAAATGGAGCCAGACAGGTTGAAGTTACTATTAACGGAATTGGAGAACGAGCAGGGAATACTTCATTGGAAGAGGTTGTTATGGCTATAAAAAGCCATAAAGAATTAGGAATTGACACAAACATTAATACTAAGAAATTATACCCCGTAAGTAAAATGGTTTCCAGTTTAATGAACATGCCTGTACAGCCCAATAAGGCTATAGTGGGCAGAAATGCTTTTGCTCATTCTTCAGGAATTCATCAAGACGGTGTATTAAAAAATCTTTCTACCTATGAAATAATAGATCCTAAAGAAGTTGGGATAGACGACAATGCCATAGTGCTTACCGCTCGTAGTGGTCGTCATGCTCTTAAAAGCCGACTAAACACATTAGGAATTAAAGTAGAAGCAAATGAGTTAGCCAATATCTATGAACGATTCTTAGAGCTTGCCGATAAAAAGAAAGATATCAATGATGATGACCTTTTAATTTTAGTAGGAAAAGAACCTAATGAAAGTAGCCGCATAAAGCTCGATTATTTGCAGGTTACCTCCGGAAAAGGAATTAAAAATACAGCAATTGTTACCCTAGACGTGGCCGGTGAAAAATTCACTTCTACCTCCTTTGGAAATGGTCCTGTAGATGCAGCTATTAATACAGTAAGGGAAATTCTAAAAAAACAAATGACTATTCATGAATTTTTAATTCAAGCCATTAACAAAGGTAGTGATAACTTAGGAAAAGTTCACATGCAGGTAGAGTACAAGGGTAAAAATTATTATGGATTTTCAGCAAACACCGATATTGTAACTGCTTCTGTTGAAGCTTATATTGATGCTATTAATAAATTCACCATTTAATACTTATACAAACCAATTAAAAAGAGAATATACCATGAAAACACTTTTTGACAAAATTTGGGATGCTCATACGGTTACTTCTATACAAGATGGGCCTACCCAATTATATATAGATAGGCATTTTTGCCATGAAGTTACGAGCCCTCAAGCCTTTAATGGATTAAGAGAAAGAGGATTAAAAGTTTTTAGACCCTCTCAAACTACATTAACTGCCGATCATAATACACCCACTTGTAATCAAGATCAACCGGTAAAAGATCCTGTATCCAAAAAACAATTGGACACCCTTTCTAAAAATGCCGAAGAATTCGGACTTACCTTATATGCACTTGGGAATGAAAGAAATGGTGTAGTTCACATCATAGGGCCAGAAAACGGCTATACACAACCGGGGATGACCATAGTTTGCGGAGACAGCCACACCTCTACACACGGTGCATTTGGAGCCATTGCATTTGGAATTGGAACCAGTGAAGTGGAAATGGTTTTAGCTACTCAATGTATCCTTCAGAGCAGACCTAAAACAATGAGAATCAACTTCACCGGGTCATTGAACGAAGGAGTAACCGCTAAAGATTTAGCACTATATATGATATCCACCCTTACAACCGGAGGAGCTACCGGCTATTTTGTTGAATATGCAGGAGAAGCAATACGAAATTTAAATATGGAACAAAGAATGACTCTTTGTAATTTAAGTATTGAAATGGGTGCACGAGGGGGGTTAATTGCCCCTGACGAAACCACGTTTGAATATCTTAAAGATAAAGACTTTGCACCTAAAGGAAATAAATGGAATGAAGCAGTTGAATACTGGAAGACTTTGAAAACAGATGAGGGAGCTCTATTTGATAAAGAATATACCTTTGATGCTACTAAGATAGAACCTATGGTTACCTACGGTACTAATCCCGGTATGGGAGTATCCATAACCGGATCTATACCTACTTTAGACGGATTGGATGAAACAGGAAAAATTTCTTTCAAAAAATCATTGGATTACATGGGCTTTAATCCTGGAGAAAAAATGGAAGGAAAACTGATTGACTATGTGTTCATAGGAAGCTGTACCAATGGGAGAATTGAAGATTTTAGAACTTTTGCAAATTTTGTTAAAGGTAAGAAAAAAGCAGAAAATGTTACTGCTTGGTTGGTTCCTGGAAGTCATCGTGTAGCCCAACAACTTATAGACGAAGGTTTATATAAAATATTAGAAGAGGCAGGATTCGAAATTCGTCAGCCCGGCTGTTCTGCTTGTCTTGCTATGAATGATGATAAAGTTCCGGCAGGTAAATATGCCGTTTCCACAACCAACAGAAACTTTGAAGGAAGACAAGGACCCGGAGCCAGAACAATTTTAGCAAGTCCATTGGTAGCCGCCGCCGCTGCAGTAACCGGAAAAATAACTGATCCTAGAAAACTAAACTAATCCTTTAAAAAAACAAAATGGAAAAATTTAAAACAATAACATCCACTTATGTTCCACTACCTATTGAGAATGTGGATACAGACCAAATAATACCGGCACGTTTCTTAAAAGCAACTAATAAAGAAGGTTTCGGAGATAATTTATTCGCTGATTGGAGATATGATAAAAATGGTAATCCTAAACCGGATTTTGTTTTGAATAATCCAACATATAGCGGAACCATATTAGTTGCGGGAAAGAATTTCGGAAGTGGTTCCAGTAGAGAGCATGCTGCCTGGGCTGTATCCGGTTATGGTTTCCGCGCTGTTGTTTCCAGCTACTTTGCTGATATTTTTAAAAACAACTCCCTCAACAACGGTCTATTGCCTGTGATAGTAAGTCCTGAGTTCTTATCGGATCTTTTTGAAAATATTCATTCAAATCCAAAAAATACTATTACTATTGATCTCGAAAAGCAAACGATCACAAATAATAAAAATGGAAAAACGGAAATCTTTGACATTAACCCTTATAAAAAAGAGTGTCTTCTACAAGGACTTGACGATATAAATTATTTATTATCTAAAAAAGATAAAATTGAAGAATATGAAAAAAACCGTATTTTTCAATACTAAGTACGATCTCATCATCTCATATTTCTAAATAATGGTCTTATTAGGTATATCACATATCAATAATAAAACAATAGTATGATAGAAATTATGGATACCACTCTCCGTGATGGAGAGCAAACTTCCGGGGTGTCATTCTCTATGCAGGAAAAACTAAGCGTTGCCCGTCTACTTATAGATATGGGAATAAATAGATTAGAAATTGCCTCTGCTAAAGTTTCTGAAGGAGAATTTTTGACAGTCCAAAAAATAGCTTCTTGGGCCGATAATGCCGGACATTTAGATAAATTGGAAATATTAGGATTTATTGACCAAGGCATTTCCTTAAATTGGATAAAAAGATCCGGATGCAAAACGATAAATTTATTAACCAAAGGATCACTAAAACACGTAACGGAGCAATTACGTAAAACATCGGAACAACATGTAGAAGATATTAAGCGCGATATTTCTCTTGCACAATCGATGGATATATCGGTTAATATATATTTGGAAGATTGGTCTAATGGCATGATCCATTCCAAAGAACATGTTTTTTTCATGATCGATCACCTTAAGGATCTCCCAATCAAACGCTTTATGCTTCCTGATACATTAGGCATACTTAATCCTAATAATACTAAACTTTTTTGCACGGAAATAGTAAAACGTTACCCAAATATACATTTTGACTTTCATGCACACAATGATTATGATTTGGCAGTAGCCAATGTAATGGCGGCAGCAGAATCAGGTATAAACGGTATTCATGTAACCATGAATGGATTAGGAGAAAGGGCTGGAAATGCTCCATTGCCCAGTGTAATCGCAGTTCTTCATGACCAGATGAAAATAAAAACATCCGTTAAAGAATATATGCTAAATAAAGTAAGCCGAGTAGTAGAGACTTATTCAGGACTAAATATTTCTTCCAATCAACCGATAATCGGTGAGCATGTTTTTACCCAAACTGCAGGAATTCATGCCGATGGCGACAATAAAAACAATCTTTATTATAATGATCTGCATCCGGATAGATTTGGTCGAGTTCGAGAATATGCCCTAGGCAAATTATCCGGAAAAGCAAATATTAAAAAAAATATTGAAGCTTTAGGAATTGAATTGGATGAAAAAGATATGATTAAGGTAACCAATCGGGTCATTGAATTAGGAGATAGAAAAGAAATAATTACTCAGGAAGACCTGCCTTTCATTATTTCGGATGTATTAAACACCCATGAAAATGAAAAGAAAGTAAAAATACTTTCATATGCTTTAGTTTTAAGTAAAGGTTTACATCCTACTGCATCCCTACGAATGGAAATTGATGGAATAATATACGAACAAACAGCTTCCGGAGATGGACAATACGATGCCTTTTCTCAAGCAATCAGTCTCATATATAAAAAATTGAATAAGGCAAAACCTATTCTTACTAACTATAAAGTAATCATTCCGCCCGGCGGACAAACGGATGCTCTTGTCCAAACGGTTATATCTTGGAAATTAAATGAGTATGAATTTAAAACCAGGGGGTTGGATGTAGACCAAACCGAAGCAGCCATAAAAGCGACCGAAAAGATGTTGAATATAATTGAAAATCTACATTGAAATTTTTATTACATCAATAAAATTCATTTTTCAACTTATTCCAAATTAATAATTTCAATTGCTTAATTTATTCTGATATGAAAAGATATTTTCAAACTATGACCGAAACAAAGTATTACATAAATGTGTTATGAAACATTTTCATTCATTAGTTGATGTGATCAATGTTATAAAAAGCATTCCTATAAAGATAGAAATATTAATATTAAGAACATATATAAAATGAAATTAAATATAGCCATATTACCCGGAGACGGGATAGGTCCTGAAATTATAACTCAAGCTTTAGAAGTTACTAAAGCCATATGCACAAAATTTAATCATGAGCTTACCTATAAAGAAGCCTTAGTAGGAGCCATAGCTATAGACAAAACCGGTAATCCATATCCACAGGAAACACATAATTTATGTATGGATTCAGACGCTGTCTTATTTGGTGCTATTGGAGATCCTAAATATGATAATAATCCTTCGGCTAAAGTTCGTCCGGAACAAGGATTATTAAAAATGAGAAAAGAGCTTGGTTTATATGCAAATCTTCGTCCTATAAATACATTTCCTTCATTAATACATAAATCCCCACTAAGACCTGATCTTGTGGAAGGTGCAGATTTTATGTGTGTAAGGGAGCTAACCGGAGGATTATATTTTGGCCGCCCGCAAGGAAGAAGTGAAGATGGTAATACCGCTTACGATACATGCGTATATACCAGAGAAGAAATTGAAAGAATTGTTAGGTTAGCTTATAAACTAGCAGGACAAAGAAATAAAAAACTAACTATAGTTGACAAAGCAAATGTACTTTGTTCATCTCGTTTATGGAGACAAGTATCTCAAGAAATTGAGAAAGAATTTCCGGATATTGAAACGGAATATATGTTTGTAGATAATGCTGCCATGCAAATTATTCAATGGCCTAAGCGTTTTGACGTTTTAGTTACTGAAAACCTTTTTGGGGATATCCTTACCGATGAGGCTTCCGTTATAACCGGATCTTTGGGAATGTTACCTTCTGCATCAATCGGTATCCATACTTCGGTTTTTGAACCTATACACGGTTCTTACCCACAAGCTGCAGGAAAAAATATAGCAAATCCACTAGCAACTATATTGTCTGCCGCATTAATGTTTGAATATGCTTTTGATTTGAAAAAAGAAGGCGCACTAATCAGAAAAGCTGTAGATGCATCCATGGAACAAAAAATTGTAACTGAAGACATTGCATTCGACGGGAAAGCTTATTCAACCTTTGAAGTTGGAAATTGGATCGTAGATTATATTAAAAATTCATAGGTTAAAAATCCATTTTTTATTAATAAAAAGGGCTTCATTGTGAGGAAGCCCTTTTACCTCTAATTTGACTTTAAAAATTTGAAAAAATACAATCAACACTTTAAGGAATTCATAAACATAAAAGTTAATTACTATTTTAAAGTTATTAAATAAAATAAATACTGTATTTTAATTAATTATCATAAAAATATCGTTAAATTTTAGCCTAAGTTTAATATACAAAAAAATTACCCGCTAATAAATCAATACAATATAAATTGTAAACTTTAATTTATATTTTTATCATTAAATTATTATTTAGTTTCATCAAATATTATTTTATTAATAAATAATATTTGGACATTACAAAAAACTATCTTAATTTTGTCCCATTATTATAAAATACATACTTATAACCAATGTCTCATCGAAACTACATATTATTACTTCTTCTTATTCTGGTCAATGTTTATTAATCAGAGAAAGGGAGATAAGTAAAATTAATTGTAGTTATTAAAAATATTCATAAGCCCTTTCTCCCTATGAAAGAAAGGGCTTAAATTTTATAAAAGAAATAAAATAAACTAAAAAAATGAAATACCAGTTAAGAAGTCACACCAGTACTCATGGTCGAAGAATGGCTGGAGCCCGTGCTCTTTGGAGAGCAAACGGTATGCAAGAAGAACAAATGGGAAAGCCTTTAATTGCGATTGTCAATTCATTTACCCAATTTGTACCCGGACATGTGCATTTACACCAAATAGGACAGTATGTAAAATCAGAAATAGAAGCTTTAGGCTGTTTTGCTGCCGAATTCAATACCATTGCCATAGATGATGGTATAGCTATGGGACATGATGGAATGCTATATTCTCTTCCTTCCAGAGACTTAATTGCCGATAGCGTTGAATACATGGTAAATGCTCATAAAGCAGATGCCATGATCTGCATAAGCAACTGCGATAAAATTACACCGGGTATGCTTATGGCATCCATGCGATTGAACATACCGACTATTTTTGTTTCAGGTGGTCCCATGGAAGCCGGAGAATTAAATAACCAACATTTAGATTTAATTGATGCCATGATTAAATCTGCGGACACTACGGTGTCAGATCAAGAAGTTAATGCGATTGAACGATCTGCCTGTCCTACCTGTGGATCCTGTTCGGGAATGTTTACTGCAAATTCCATGAATTGTTTAAACGAAGCTATTGGGTTAGCATTACCCGGGAATGGAACAGTAGTAGCCACTCATACAAATAGAAAAAAACTATTTAAGGATGCAGCTGCCATGATTGTAAGAAATGCTTATAAATATTATCAACAGGGAGATAAATCTGTTCTACCAAAAAACATAGCTACTAAACAAGCTTTTTTAAATTCTATGGCTTTAGACATAGCTATGGGCGGATCCACTAATACTATTCTTCATTTATTAGCCATTGCCAATGAAGCTCAAGTAGATTTCACTATGGATGATATCGACGCCTTATCAAGAAAAATTCCTTGTCTTTGTAAAGTAGCACCCAATACAACTAAATATCATATACAAGATGTAAATAAAGCGGGAGGAATTATGGGAATTTTAGGTGAATTGGCAAAAGCTAATTTAATTGATACTTCGACTCATCGTATAGACGGATATACTTTAAAAGAAGCTATTGATAGATACGATATTACTAAGGAAAAACCTACCCAAGAAGCACTGGATTTATACAGATCAGCTCCGGGAAATAAATTTAACTTAATAATGGGATCTCAAAATTCTGTCTACCCTACTCTAGATACCGATCGATCTGAAGGGTGCATTCGTGATTGGGATCATGCTTATACTAAAGATGGCGGTTTGGCTATTTTAAAAGGCAATATAGCCTTAAACGGATGTGTAGTTAAGACTGCAGGAGTAGATGAAAGTATATTTAAGTTTACAGGCACAGCTAAAGTATTTCAATCTCAAGATGCTGCTTGTGAGGGCATCTTATCAGGAAAAGTTCAATCCGGAGATGTAGTAATTATTACCTATGAAGGTCCAAAAGGTGGGCCCGGTATGCAGGAAATGCTCTATCCTACCTCTTATATAAAATCCAAGCATTTGGGAAAAGAATGTGCATTAATCACGGATGGAAGATTTTCAGGAGGTACGTCCGGTTTATCTATAGGGCACGTTTCTCCGGAAGCAGCTGCCGGAGGAGCCATCGGTTTAGTAGAAGATGGCGATATCATTGAGATCGATATTCCTAATCGCACCATAAACGTCAAAATATCCGATGAAGAATTAGAATTTCGCAGAGAGCAAGAAAATTCAAAAGGAAATAATGCATTTAAACCGCAAAGGGATCGGAAAATTTCCAAAGCATTAAAAGCGTACGCAAGTATGGTTAGCTCAGCTGATTTAGGTGCAGTAAGAATAATATAATTAATGAATAAACAATAAGAATAAAGACTATGAATACTAATATATCAGGAAGTGAGGCCCTAATACAATCCTTACTTAAAGAAGGAGTAGATACCATATTCGGATATCCGGGAGGCGCTATTATGCCGGTATTCGACTCTTTATACGATTATAAAGATAAAATCAATCATTTTCTTGTACGTCATGAACAGGCGGCGGCTCATGCCGCACAAGGCTATGCCCGTGCAAAAGGAAAGCCCGGAATAGTTTTGGTAACTTCAGGTCCCGGAGCCACTAATACGGTGACAGGTATTGCAGATGCTATGATTGACAGCACTCCTCTTGTGGTAATATCCGGACAAGTATTATCCGGTCTATTGGGAAGTGATGCATTTCAGGAAGCTGATGTGGTAGGAATAACCAAACCTATTAGCAAATGGACATATCAAATACGAAATGCCGAAGATATTCCTTGGGCTGTAGCCAGAGCTTTTTATATAGCTAATAATGGTCGTAAAGGTCCCGTAGTTTTAGATATAACCAAAGATGCTTTGCAAGGGCAAATCGAATATTCTCCTGCAAAAATCAATTTTATCAGAAGTTATCAACCCATCCCGGATTTAAAACAAGAGGAAATCCAAGAAGCTGCAAAATTAATCAACGAAGCTAAAAAACCATTGGCTTTAATAGGTCAAGGTGTTATTTTAAGTGGTGCTGAAGAAGAACTTCAAAAGTTTTTGGAAAAAGCACATATTCCCGGTGCCTCCACTATGTTAGGGCTTTCAGCCATACCTACTGAACATGCTTTGAACGTGGGACTGTTGGGAATGCATGGAAACGTGGCTCCAAATGTTAAAACCAATGAATGTGACGTTTTAATTGCCATAGGCATGCGATTTGATGACAGGGTAACCGGTGATTTAAAAACTTATGCTAAACAGGCAAAAATTATTCATTTTGATATTGATCCTTCAGAGATTAATAAAAATGTAAAAACCCATGTAAAAGTTTTAGGCGATGCCAAAACTACCTTAGCAGAAGTAACTAAATTACTGAAAAAAAATAATCATACAGAGTGGTTAGAAAGTTTTAGAGAATATAACGAAAAAGAATATGAAGCCGTGATTAAAAAAGAATTGTATCCTGAATCCGGCAGCTTAAAAATGGGAGAAGTAGTAAGAAAGGTTTCTGAAGCTACCAATCATGAAGGAATATTAGTAACCGATGTGGGACAAAACCAAATGATGGGCGTTCGGTATTTTAAATACAAACAAAGCCGAAGCGTTATCACATCGGGAGGACTTGGTACCATGGGATTTGGTTTACCTGCTGCCATAGGTGCCAAAATAGCTGTTCCTGATAGAACCGTTTGCTTATTCGTGGGTGATGGTGGAATACAAATGACCATTCAAGAATTGGGAACCATTATGCAATATGATATTGATATTAAAATTATTATTCTGAACAATCATTTTCTCGGAATGGTACGCCAATGGCAAGAATTGTTCTTTGATAAGAGATATTCTGAGACACTCATGAAAAATCCAAATTTTGAAGCCATAGGTGAAGCTTACCATATAAAATCTAAAACCATAAGCAAAAGAGAAGAATTGGATCAAGCAATTGAAGAAATGATTAATCACAAGGGATCTTACTTATTAGATGTTCAGGTAGAAATACAAGGTATGGTTTATCCGATGATTCCGGCAGGTTCTTGCGTAACTAACATTTTATTAGGGGAAACTAACCAAATATAAATTCTATGTTATGAAAACTATTGAAACTCTATTTAACTCTGTTGCCCGACAATACGACAAACAACGAGAAAAATTAATTCCCTGTTTTCATGATTTTTATAAAATAGCGGTCGAGAATTTAAATCCATTAACTTCCTCTCCGGAAATTTTAGATTTAGGAGCAGGAACCGGATTATTATCCGAATTTATTCTTCAAAAATATCCAAATGCTAAAATAACTTTGGTTGATCTTTCAGAAAAAATGTTAGAGATTGCAAAAAACAGGTTTAAAACCCATCCATCCATCCATATCATTTGTCAAGATTTTACCACATATACAGTTACAAAACCTTATGACGCTGTTGTATCCTCATTAGCTATTCATCATTTAGAAGATACGGATAAAATTAAACTTTATAATTCCATTTTTTCTTATCTTAAAAATCAGGGAGTATTCATAAATGCAGAACAAGTATCAGGAGAAGATGAGTATTTTTCAAAATTTTATGACACTCGTTGGAGATATCAAATTGAAAATAGCGGACTTACTCCGGATGAGATAAACGCTTCTTATGAAAGAATTAAATTAGATAAAAGAAGTCCAATACTTGCACAAGTAACTTGGCTAAAAAATGCAGGATTTAAACATGTTGATTGTCTTTATAAATATTATGACTTTGCAGTTTTATATGCTAAAAAGTAAAAATAACCATGAAAAATAAAACGTTATACACAGTAACCATATTTTCGGAGAACACAGTCGGACTTTTAGGTCAGGTAACCAGTGTTTTTACCAGAAGATTTTTAAATATTGAAACTTTATCGGTATCACCATCAGCTATTGAGGGCATACATAAATTTACCATTACGGTTCTATGCGATAAAGAAATGATTGAAAAAGTAGTTAAACAAATTGACAAATGCGTTGATGTGTTAAAATCTTATTATAATACTGACGATGAATTAATTCATCAGGAAATTGCATTGTATAAATTACCTACCCCGGAATTTTTAAAAATCGGCTCAGTTGAAAATTTAATTAGAAAATATAATGCCCAGATACTTGAAATTAACGAGATTTGTGTTGTCATTCAAAAAACAGGACATTATACTGATACACAAGCATTGTTTCAAGAATTAAGTGAAAACATTAAAGTATTGCAATTTATTCGTTCAGGAAGAATAGCTGTAAATACATCAAAAATAGAACGATTAAGTGATATGTTAAATGAATTAAAAATAAAAGAATCTTTAATAAAAAATTAAAAATATTAACAAGATGGCACAAATGAATTTTGGAGGAGTAGTTGAAAATGTAATTACTCGCGATGAGTTTCCTTTAGAAAAAGCCAGGGAAACATTAAAAGATGAAACCATTGCTGTTATTGGATATGGTGTACAAGGTCCCGGACAGGCATTAAACTTAAGAGATAACGGATTCAATGTAATCGTTGGTCAACGTAAAGGAGGAAAAACATGGGATAAGGCTATTGCGGACGGTTGGGTTCCGGGAGAATCTTTATTTGATATAGAAGAAGCTGCCTCTAAAGGAACTATTATTCAATATTTATTGTCAGATGCAGCTCAAATTGAAGTTTGGCCAAAATTAAAGCCTCATTTAACTTCAGGTAAAGCTTTATATTTTTCTCACGGTTTTGGTATTACTTTTAATGATCGTACCGGAATCGTTCCTCCCAAGGATATTGATGTAATATTAGTGGCTCCCAAAGGTTCAGGAACCAGCCTTAGACGTATGTTTTTGGAAGGTAGAGGATTAAACTCCAGTTATGCAGTTTATCAGGATGCTACCGGTAAAGCTAAAGACAGAACTATTGCTTTAGGTATAGGTGTTGGCTCCGGATATTTATTCGAAACAGACTTTAAGCGCGAGGTATATTCTGACCTTACCGGAGAAAGAGGTACTCTAATGGGTGCTATTCAAGGTATCTTATTAGCACAATACGAAGTATTACGTGAAAACGGACACACACCATCTGAAGCTTTTAACGAAACTGTAGAAGAACTTACACAATCTTTAATGCCTCTTTTTGCTGAAAAAGGTATGGATTGGATGTACGCAAACTGTTCAACAACTGCTCAAAGAGGAGCATTAGATTGGATGACTCCTTTTCATGATGCTACCAAACCTGTATTTGCAAAATTATACTCAGAAGTGGCTTGTGGAAATGAGGCTCAAAGATCGATCGACACAAACTCTAAACCAGACTATCGCGAAAAATTGGAAGAAGAACTTAAAGCTCTCCGTGAAAGTGAAATGTGGAAAGCAGGAGCAGTGGTTAGAGAATTAAGACCGGAAAATAATTAATTAGTATTATATAAAAAAGGAATATGTATCTTGCATGTTCCTTTTTATATTTATAAATTAAAATCATGTTTAAATGTTTATAAATAATAGAAAATCTACTTTTTTTAATCCATTAGCATTAATTTTTCTTTTAATTTCTCCACTTTTTTTAACATTATTTTTATCAAACCTATTTTTTTTGTTTAAAATAAGCCTCTCTGGACTTACCATATTTTTTTCATTTATAGTATCTTATTTCATACTTCTTTCTTTAACCAAAAAAAATCATCTGTATGAATGGCTTATAACCGGTATAATATACTTGTTATCATATTTTCTTAGTATATTTTTTTATGATCTCTCAGCAGATGGTCAATGGTATCACTTAGAAAGTATTATAAATTTATATAAAGGATGGAATCCTATTTACGAAATCTCAAAAACTAATGTAGCTCAAATATACGTACAATCGTATCCTAAAGGATACGAAATCATTGCTGCTTCCATCTATTCATTTACTCAAAAAATGGAATCTGGGAAACTCATCAACATGATTGTTCTTATAGCTTCTTTAGTTTATGTTTTTCAACTTCTCAAGCAAACGAAACTAAGTATTTTTAAAAAATATGTTTATACCTTTCTTATTTGTGTGAACCCTATCGTAATTACAGAAATATTTACTTATTATTTAGATGGTTTCATGTTTTCTTGTTTACTGATATTAATCTGCTCGTTTATTTCATTATTGAAAAATTATAATAAAATTGAATTAGCTATTTTTATTTTTATCTTATCTATTTTCTCATCATTAAAATTTACCTCTATTTTATTGATCTTTATCTTCGTACTATTTGCCTTAACCTTATTATGGAAAAATCACAAATTAACATTTAAATATTTATTTCCTTTCTTTATAAGCGGATTATTTATATTTCCATTAACTAATATAAATCCCTACTATACTAATATAAAAAACAATTTCCACATTTTTCATCCCGCCTTTGGAAAAGAAAAAGTAAAAAATTTATTATCTTCTCATGTGAGCGAAGAATTTTACGGTAAAAATAGAATTGAAAAAGCTTTTATATCCTATTTTTCTTACACCGGAAGTAGTAAGAAAACAATTAATTTTAAAATACCTTTTTCTATCAAGCTTTCAGAAATTAAAGTTCTTAATGAAGTGTCGATAACTTATGGAGGATTCGGACCTTTTTTTGGAGGTATAATTATTTTAACAATCCTTCTGTTTATTATTTCATTATTTATCCCGATTAAAGCACCCCCGGTTCTATATTATTTGATGTTAGGAATCATGATGAGTATTGTATCATTTCCTGATATTTGGTTTGCAAGAATGGTCCCTCAACTCTATTTATGCACAATTTTAATACTTCTTATAATGGAGTATAAATCAATAAAAAATATATATCTTAAATTCTGGACTCATTTAACATCATTAATTATATGCATCAATACATTTTTATTTATAATAATCTCTCTTGTCCTAAATTTTTATCTTAGTTTAAATATTCATTATCAGATTTCACAATTAAAAAAGTTAGAAAAAAATTCCCCTATACCTATCGATTATTTTTTTAAATCAAACTTAACAAGATTAGAAGAAAACCATATTGCATATCGAGTAACCCAAATACCTTATTCAGAAAATAATAAAAATCTTCATTTCTTTGGAGCTAAAGGAAAAAATACTACCCGATTTATAGCAGAACTTAATGAAAAAGATAAAACTAAATTATTACGATATTTAGATAACCAATATAACAAGATTTTTAATTACTATCAAACTTACAAAAAAATTAAATAAATTTAAGGTTCAATACTATATAAAATATCTTTTTTCTTTGTTACTTTTGTGTAGTAAAATATAGAAAATGTCAGAAATCAGAGTTCGATTTGCACCCAGTCCCACAGGATATTTACATATCGGAGGAGTTAGAACCGCTTTATATAATTATCTTTTTGCAAAAAAAAATAATGGTAAGTTTATATTGCGTATTGAAGATACCGATCAAAACCGTTATGTGGAAGACGCTGAAAAATATATTGTTGAATCCTTGAAATGGTGCGGATTAGAACTTGATGAAAGCCCTGAAAAAGGAGGTCCCTTTGCGCCATATAAGCAATCTGAAAGAAAACATATATATAAAAAATATATAGACAAAATACTTACAACTAATTATGCTTACCTAGCTTTTGATACTCCTGAAGAATTGGAAAAATTGCGAAAAGATTATGAGGAGCAAGGTAAAGTATTTTCGTACAATCATGAAGTTCGCAATCAATTAAATAACAGCCTTACTTTATCTTCTGAAGAAGTTCAAAAAAAATTAAATGAGGGAGTTCCTTACGTTATCCGATTTAAAATTTCACCACATCGGACTCTAGTTTTAAAAGATAGTATTCGTGGAAACTTTACAGTCGATACTTCTACTTTAGATGATAAGGTTCTGGTAAAGACTGACGGAATGCCTACCTACCATTTTGCCAATATCGTGGATGATCATATCATGGAAATTACACATGTTATCAGAGGAGAAGAATGGCTTCCCTCCTTAGCCCTACATGTATTGCTATATGAGGCATTGGGTTGGAAATCTCCGGAATTTGCCCATTTACCATTACTACTAAAACCGGAAGGAAAAGGTAAATTAAGCAAAAGAGATGGGGATAAATATGGATTTCCTGTATTTCCTCTTGCTTGGAAAAACAAAAAAGAAGGTACATCTTCTATAGGATATAGAGAAGAAGGTTATTTACCTGAAGCTTTTATAAATATGTTGGCATTATTGGGATGGTCTCCATCCGATGACAAAGAAATAGTATCTCTGAACGAAATGATTCACGAATTTGACCTTGAAAAAGTTCATAAATCCGGTGCCCGTTTCAATCCTGAAAAAGCCAAATGGTTTAACCATGAATATATTATAAAATCCAAAGCTTATGAATTACTTCCTGAATTTCAGAAAATTCTGGAAGAAAAAGGTATTAAAACAGAAAATACTAAAGATGTACGGATAATCGAATTATTAAAAGAAAGAGTTAATTTTGTAAAAGAAATATGGGAAGTAGGATCATTTTTCTGGGTAGCTCCTTCTAATTACCATGAAAAAAGCTTCAAGAAAGTTGTTAAAGAAGATACAAAAGCGTTACTATCTCAATTAATAACTAATTTGGAATCCGTATCTTTTACCGAAAAAGAATTACATGCATATATTCAAGAATATGTAGAAAAATCCGGATTGGGCTTTGGAAAAGTTATGCAACCTTTACGTTTAGCATTAGTTGGAGATCTTAAAGGACCGGACATTCCTGTTATCATGGAGATATTAGGGAAAAAAGAAAGTTTGAAACGTTTAAAAAATTTAGAATTACAAATTTAAAACAGTATGCCATGAAGATAGCATTAGCTTCAGACCATGCAGGATTTGAGTATAAAAATTATATATTTAAATATCTCACTGAAAAAGGAAATCAAATTCATGATTTTGGAACTTATTCGGGAGAAAGTGTAGACTATCCGGAATTTGTGCACCCATTAGCTATTGCTGTTGAAAATAATGAATATGATTTTGGAATATTGTTCTGCGGCAGCGGTGAAGGCGTATCCATAACAGCTAATAAACATTCCGGAATTCGTTGTGCTCTTTGTTGGCAGACAGATATTGCCCGACTGGCAAGACAGCATAATAATGCTAATGTACTTTCAATTCCCGCACGTTTTATTGCTAAAGAATTGGCTCGGGAAATAATAGATACTTTTTTATCAACCAATTTTGAAGGAGGAAGACACCAACTCCGCGTGGATAAAATCTCTAGATGGTAAAGCAAATTTTATTAATATGACAAAATTTTATTAACCATTTTTGGAATAGATATTGCCTGATTATATAGTATAAAATGTTGTATATTTGAAATTATAAATAACCAAGGAAATGAATTTTAAAGATTACGGAAACACACTTGAACAATCGTTTCAAAAAAATGCCCTAGCTAAACAACAAGCTGCATTCATATCTAAAGTATACATGTGGATGAGTTTAGCTTTATTTATAAGCGGTTTTACAGCTTATTTTACAGCTAATTCACCGGGATTATTAAACCTAATGTTTACTCCTACTGGTCCCACGTTTCTATATTACGCCTTAATTATAGGTGAATTAGGATTAGTATTTGCATTAAGTGGTGCAATCTATAAAATGACTTTAGGGTTAGCATCGGCAATCTTTCTGTTTTATTCTTTTATAAACGGAATGACTCTAGCTATGATCTTTTTAGCCTATACGATGTCTTCTATAGCTTCCACATTTTTTATCACTGCAGGAACGTTTGCTATAGTGAGCTTATATGGTTACTTTACAAAGACAGATCTTACAAAATTTGGAAGAATTTTATTTATGGCTTTATTAGGGGTACTATTAGCTATAATTGTAAATATTTTCTTAAAAAATTCAATGTTAGATTTAATTATCTCAGTTGTAGGAGTTTTAATATTTGTAGGTTTAATAGCTTATGACACTCAAACTCTTAAGAGTTTAGGAGCTCAAATAAATGCCTATGAGAGAGAAAGCTATTCTAAAACAGCTATTCAAGGAGCATTGTCTCTATATTTAGATTTTATTAATCTCTTCTTATATTTACTTAAATTTCTTGGTTCAAGAAGATAAATTTTCTTTTTAAAAAACTTTAAATATAGTTTGTAGGTGAATAAAGTTTTTATTCACCTATTTACATATAATAAAATAGCATTATTAAAACAAAATATAAATCAAATCGAAACTATAAATTTTGTAATTTTAAATATATTTATAGATAAATATGGCGAACAATGCACAAGATAATCAAGATAATAAAAAAAAGCCTCTATTAAAAACAATCCTTGGTTTAATTTTATTTAGCTTTTCCATCCTCTTATTTATTTCATTTACATCATTTTATTTCAATTGGAAAGAAGATCAAAGTCAATTAACTTACTATTTTAATAAAAATGTTACGGCACAAAATATAATAGGTAAAACCGGAGCATATTTAGGGGAGGTATTTATCTTTGACGGTGTAGGAGCTATGGCATTTTTTATTCCGTTTTTTTTGTTTATTTTATCTTATAAAATATTATTTGATAAAGAAATTATTAAAATATGGAAGCTCCTCTCCCATGGAATATTCTTTATTATTTGGACCCCTATATTTCTAGCTCTGATTTT
The DNA here is from genome assembly GCF_001418685.1 of Apibacter mensalis. Classification (GTDB taxonomy): domain Bacteria; phylum Bacteroidota; class Bacteroidia; order Flavobacteriales; family Weeksellaceae; genus Apibacter; species Apibacter mensalis. Next base: position 27,283 of record NZ_LIVM01000012.1, on the reverse strand, counting down.
TGGATCCAAATGGCTTCTTTCTGGTTTAATAGGGTATGAGGTATATGATTACTTAAAATCTTTACTTGGCAGTGTAGGTACAGGGATTATATTGTTATTAACAATTTCAATATATTTTATTCTTGAATTTAATTTAAGTATCGAAAATGTAAAATCTAAATTACATTCAACCACACATTCGAAACCATTTAAAAATGATGACGAAGCTATAAAAGAACCTTTTGAAGAAGATCAAATATATGAGAAAATTAAAGATCCTAAAACAGTTCAATCTGAGACAATAGTACCAAAAACTTCCTCAAAAAAAGAAATTCTAGAGGAACAATATTCTGAGATTCAACAATCCGAAACGCTACCAGATAAAGAGAACAATCCCATAAATTTATCTGACATAAATTTACAAGTGGAAGAATCTTTTGATCCTAATGGAGTTAGTCATACAACTGAATTAGAAATAGATATTCCCACCACAGAAGAGACTGTTGAAGATGACATTTCACTTACTATCGAGGAAATCAAAAAAGAGGAAATTCTGCCTGAAAATCAGGTTAATAAAAACATATATAACCAATTCGGACCTTACGATCCCAAATTAGATTTACCCAAATATAAATACCCAATACTTGATCTATTAACCAATTACAATACAAATAATAACATAACCGTAAATAGTGAAGAATTAGAAGAAAATAAAAATAAAATTGTAACTACTCTGGCAAATTATGGTATTGGAATTTCAAGTATAAAAGCCACGGTCGGACCCACAGTAACTTTATATGAGATTATTCCTGAAGCAGGAATCCGTATCTCCAAAATTAAAAATTTGGAAGATGATATAGCGCTTAGTCTTGCGGCTTTAGGAATTCGTATTATAGCCCCCATTCCCGGAAAAGGAACCATCGGTATTGAAGTTCCCAATAGCACTTCAACTATGGTTTCTATGCGATCGGTTATTGCCTCACAGAAATTTCAGAAAATCGACATGGAACTGCCCATTGTTTTTGGGAAAACCATCTCTAATGAAACTTTCGTTACAGATTTAGCTAAAATGCCTCACATGTTAATGGCCGGAGCTACAGGACAAGGTAAATCGGTAGGATTAAATGCCATTATAACTTCCTTGCTGTATAAAAAACATCCCAGTGAATTAAAATTTGTATTTGTCGACCCTAAAAAGGTTGAACTTACCTTATATAATAAGATTGAACGTCATTTTCTTGCAAAATTACCGGATACGGACGAAGCCATTATTACCGATACTACTAAAGTGATTAATACCCTGAATTCACTTTGTGTTGAGATGGATAACCGTTACAAACTCCTACAATCAGCCTATGTAAGAACCATCAAAGAATATAATCAAAAATTTAAAGAACGAAAATTAAATCCTGAGAAAGGACATCGATTCTTACCTTATATTGTTTTGGTTATAGATGAATTTGCAGATTTAATTATGACCGCAGGAAAAGAGGTGGAGCTTCCTATTGCCAGATTGGCTCAGCTGGCCCGAGCTATCGGGATTCACCTTATTATAGCAACGCAAAGACCGTCTGTAAATGTTATTACCGGAATGATAAAAGCTAATTTCCCGGCTCGCGTTGCGTTTCGCGTAACTTCAAAAATAGATTCCAGAACTATTTTAGACGGTAACGGAGCAGACCAATTAATTGGAAAAGGAGATATGTTGTTTACAACCGGTAATGAGCTGATACGCATGCAATGTGCTTTTGTTGACACTCCGGAAGTAGATAAAATTACGGAATACATCGGTTCCCAACAAGGATATCCGGATGCTTATCTATTACCTGAATTTTATGAAGAAAATTCTACAGCCGCTCAAAACAATGCTGCTGAAGCGAAAAGAGATGAGCTTTTTAATGATGCCGCTCGAGTAATTGTAACTGCTCAACAAGGATCAACTTCTCTGATTCAACGTAAATTATCATTGGGTTACAATAGAGCCGGTAGAATCATGGATCAACTCGAAGCGTTCGGTATAGTGGGTGCTTTTGAAGGAAGTAAAGCCCGTAAAGTGTTGGTTACCGACCTGGTTAGTTTGGAACAATTATTGGAAAATTTAACCCCCTAAAAACATTACCTGATAATATGAAAAAAATAGTTGCATTATTATTTATTTGTTCTTCATTTTTGTTATGGGCTCAAAAAATCGATCCGGAAGCAAAAAGACTTTTAGATACAGCCAGTGCGAAACTCAGCAAAAATTCGACATTTTATATAAAATTTAATTATTTATATTCTGTACCCGGGCAAAAAAGCGTTACAGAAATTGGTCAAGTTTATGCCGCTAAAGAAAAGTACCATCTGATTCTCCCTAGCATTACTCAAATCTACGACGGAAATAAAATTTACACTATATCTAAGGAAGACAAAGAGATTACTTCTTCTGACAAAGAAGACGGTGATAGCTTATCTCCTACCAATATCTTAAGTCTTTACAAAAGTGGGTTTAATATAACTTTTGAAGGAAATTCAACCATTAATAATGTTAAATGTTCCATTATTAAATTGGTTCCCACGGATACCAAAAAATCAAAATCAATTCTGCTTGCTCTTTCTAATAATAAGATCGTACGAGTATCTGAAAATTATAATGACGGAAGTTCATTAATTTTAATGATTATAGATTTTAAAGAAAATTTAATTGTTAATAAATCTTTACTTACATTTGATAAAAATAACTATAAAGATTATACACTAACAGAGTTATAAAAGATGATTAAAAAGCTAGATTGGTATATTATCCGTACTTTTTTTGGTCCTTTTTTATTCATATTTAGCGTTTTAATGTTTATCTTTGTGGTTCAGTTTGCCTTTAACCAAATGGATAAGTTTTTAGGTAAAGGACTGAACTTGTGGGATATATCTAAATTATTATATTATCTGGGCCTGGATGTTATTCGTCTGGTTTTACCATTAACCATATTATTGTCATCCATTATGACATTTGGTGGTTTTGGAGAACGATATGAATTAGCAGCAATGAAATCAGCCGGAATTTCACTAGCCAGAATTATGTATCCCCTTTTTAGCCTTGTAGTCTTATTAGCTGTTTGGTTATTTTATTTTTGTAACACCACACTTCCCGAAAATCAACGAAGAGCACGTAATATGCTTATTAACATTGCACAAACAAGGCCGGCCTTGAATTTTGAAGAAGGAAGGTTTATTAAAGAAATGAATCCTTTAAGTATTAAAATAGGCAAAAAAAGCGGTGAAAACGGTAGTGAATGGGACCAAGTATTTATTCATAAAAATGCCTCCTCATTTGAAGATCAACAGACCATTATAGCAGATAAAGGAAATATAATTTCTAAAGATAATCATTACTTAAAGATTGAACTATACAACGGATATATATATCAAGATAATATTAAAGGTAAAAATTTAAATGAATTAAAAAAACAACCGGGTAATTCCATTAAGTTTGACACATTAACTCAATACTATGATATTTCAGATTTAATTAAAAAATCATTAGATAAACAATCCGAAGGAGATAATTTTCGATATAAATCCGTATCCGAATTAAGTACTTACATAGACTCTATAAAAACTTCCAACACTATATATTTTAAAGAACTTGGAACTAATAGCTTAAATATATTGTTAGGGGAAACTAATCAATTAGATTCCCTAGATTATAGCCAGTATAATGAAGTTTATCCTTTTGAATGGTCTAATTTAGATGATAATGCTAAATATAATTTAGTTAAAGCCGCTATAAATCAGGTTAATGTATCTAAGAATGATTTAGGTTCCAAAAATACCGAAATGAAAGCAGTAGAAAAATTTATTGCTAAAATGATTTTATGGCAGCAAAAAAATATCATTTCATATGCTATTACCTCCGTTGTATTTTTTCTTATTGGAGCTCCATTAGGATCTATCATTAGAAAAGGGGGAGTAGGTTTGCCTGTGGTGGTAGCGATAATAATATTTATCATTTTTTATATTTTAGGGCTTTATATGGAAAATTTGGCAAAAAACCAGGTAATAAATGCATATTGGGCCTCCTGGATTCCTAATGCTATATTTTTACCTGTAGGAATTTTTCTAACGATTAAATCCATGAGAGATTCTGAATTATTTGATGTGGATAATTATTTAAAACCTTTTAAAAGATTTATTAGTAAATTTATAAAACCAAAAAATTTAGAACACAGTAGATACCAATGATTATTACAGACTTAAAAATGAACACCATATCAGAAGCTCTTGAAGAATTAAGAAAAGGAAAGGTAATTATAGTGGTGGATGATGAAGATCGCGAAAACGAGGGCGATTTTGTTGCTGCAGCTTCAACTATGACGCCTGAAACTATAAATTTTATGGCTAAATACGGAAGGGGATTAATTTGTACTCCGTTAACACAGAAAAGAGCTGAAGAATTAGATTTGGAATATATGGTAGGAAAAAATACAGATCCCAAGCAAACTGCCTTTACTGTTTCTGTAGATTTACTCGGACATGGAGTTACTACGGGTATTTCAGCTTCTGATCGATCCAAAACTATAAAAGCACTAGCAGATGAAAACATAAAACCCGGTGATTTCGCGCGTCCGGGTCATATTTTTCCTTTGGTTGCGAAAAAAGGAGGTGTTTTGAAAAGAGACGGACATACTGAGGCTGCTGTCGACCTATTACAATTAGCAGGTCTTCCTTCTACCGGTGTATTAGTTGAAATTATGAATGAAGATGGAACGATGGCACGTTTACCTCAATTAGTAGATGTTGCTAAAAAGTTTGATTTAAAAATTATAACCATTAAAGACTTAATTTCTTATCGACTTAAAAATGACTCTTTAATTGAAAAAATCGACGATGAAAAAATTAAAACCCATTACGGAGATTTACGATTTGTAACTTTTAAAGATAAGACTAATGATCAAATTCATTTTGCTTTAGTTAAAGGAGAAATTAATGAAAAAGATACTATTCCTGTAAAAGTTTGTGCAAATAATGTATACTTGGATCTTTTCAAAACTCTTGCTCAAGGTGAAGTAACGATTATAAATAGAGCTTTTAATTTTATTAATGAAGAAGGTAAAGGGGTAATTATATTTATAAACAATCCTTCCCATACAGATGTAATCGAAAATCATCTTAGCAAACTAAAAAAATACATATCGGGAGAAATAGCTGATTTTGGAATACAATTCGATGAAAGAGACTTAGGAATAGGTGCACAAATTATAAAAGACTTAGGAATTAAAAATATTAATGTTTTAACAACCAATCCAAATAAAAATTTACCGCTTAGTAGTGGATATGGAATTAAGATTATAAATGAAATTAAAATTTAATCTTCAATCTTGTCAATTACAAATAAAGAAGCTGTACGGTAGCTTCTTTATTTAATTCAAATATTGAATTATAAAATGATACTTAGGATCCGATTCAGAAATGACACGTAAAGGATCTTTTCCCTTATTTCTTGCTTCAATAATTTTATTTTTATACTTTCTTAAATAAATATGATTATATAAATCTTCTTCTAAAGACTTTTGTAAATCTATTTTTCGTATTTTAGTTGAATCTAAAACAAATGACTCAAAAATTCTTGAGACTATGTCAGAAGTTATATCATAAACATCTTTAATCTGTTCCATCGATACGAAACCACCAAGTCCTTTCCTAAAACCTAGTATTCTTTTAGTAATTATTTCATTGTCAATTACAGTATTTATATCATTGAAATACGCTGTATTTATATCCTTCTTTACATTTGCCCCCCATATAACTTTTACATTTGATCTATTTTCCACCTTATGAAATGGTAGCTTGATAAGCGGTTCCAATTCATGATATTTAATAGAAGATATAACGTAACACTTTTTAATATCTTCTTTAGATTTGAATTTACCTCCTATTGCATTCCTATATTTAATAATACTTTCAGCCTGTTTTTCTGAAAATCCGATTTTCACCCAATCTTTTGCTTCTAAAATATTGGGATCAAATGGATTCAACTGATATTTTTTATCCTTGACAGCAAATATTTTTTCAACATCAGATTTTTTTTCCGGTAATAATAAATAAGGGAAAATCTTTGCATACATCTCATCAGAAATGCCATAGCATGATTTAAGCTGTTCCTTGTAAGTAAATTTACCTCCGATCTTAGCTTTATAATTGATAATTGTATATGCTTGCTTTTTGGAAAACCCTAAATTCTGCCAATCCACTAAAGTATAATCTGTCGGATTAAAGGCTTCTATTATCTTATATTTATTATCCTTTTTCTTAGAAACGTTGTAATCAATTTCTTCAACGAATTGAAAAGGTACATGATCATTACTTTCCAAGATAGATGAAAATAATAATTCTCTATGAATAATTAATTCTACTACAAAAATAATTATGAGCAATACAAGAACTCCTATTCGTTGCTCTTTTATCATTTTAAGGCGTACATTCATAAAATTTAATATAAAAATATATTTATAAAAGACTTATTTATATAACGTTACGATTCAATATAGTAACGAAAAATAATTATATTTTTATATTAAAAAATTACATATTACATCATTTATGTTCGTAAAATAAAGATATAAGATATATGAATTCTGTTAATTATTTTAACATATTTCGTAATACGTAGGCCAAACAAACGTGCATTAAAGTATAAAATAAGAATTAGACACTCTAAAAGAATTTAGCTGTTTTTTCCTTTTTCCACATAGCTCATATCATTAATGGCTTCAATCATATATTTTTCATCTTCAAATATAAGTTTACAAACAGACGCATTTTCCAAGTCCTTGATAAATAATTTTTCACCCCCCAAATTATGAAGCATTACATTTATACTTAATCCATGAGATACGATCAATACGTTTCTATTTTCATTATACTTACTTTCAATCTCGACGATATCAGATAAAGCTTTATGCATTCTTTTTTCAACTGTATTGAAATCTTCTGCCATTTTCATAGGATCTATTATACTTAGGGTATTGACAGCTTCCTTGTATGTTATTTCTTTATTTTTGTCAAAAATATCATTAAACAAATCTTGGGCATTGGTGTAATGAAGATATAGGGCAACATCTTTAAACATTTCAGTAGCTAAGGCGGTTTCATATGATCCAAAACAAATCTCTCTCAATTCAGGTTTTTCTATTACAGAAAGTCCTTTTTGATCTGAATTCTTTAAAATAATATGGAGGGTTTCTCTGGTTCTCCTTAAATCGCTGCAAAAAGCAGAAGAAAATGTAATATCTTTCAATCCCTTGCCCAAATTTTCAACCACTTCCACTCCTTCTTTAGTCAATGGAGTATCACTCCAACCTTGAACTTTATCCATTGTATTTAAAATCGTCTTACCATGACGAACTATGTAAAATGTAATTTTAGATCCCATATAAATATATTAGCATTATAAATACAAAATTAGAGATTTTTGTTTGTAGAAACTAAGAACTAATCATTTTAGTTAAATACTATTTCAAACTTTTATTTTAATTGAACTTATCATTTAATAATAAAATATATTTTAAAAAAAATTAATTTTAACCGTATAATTTTATTAAAATTTTATTCGTATAAAAAAATAATTATTATTTTTGTTATGTTAATTTAGATTTTAAGAGGTAAAAAAATCTTTGTTATGTTATTACGCAATTTTTCATTGCAGGTTAATAAAATTATTCTTTTATCTTACCCTATTTATTTCTGTAGGCAGGTTAGGCTTTGATTTTTAATTTTTCCAAAGCCGACAGTTCCGCATTTATACAGTAATCTTATCTAATACTGTTTTTTCTATTTACCCATTTAATTAAGTTATTTATAATAAAATGAATATCAATATTGTAGTTGCTACAGAAGACCATTATCAATACGCTGAAGAAATATGTGAAACTATTTATCAATCGGCAATTGTAAGAGGTACCGGTATTGCAAAAAGAACTCCTGAATATATCCAAAACAAAATGGATCAACGACAAGCTATTTTAGCTCTCGACAATTCAAAATTCGCTGGATTCTGTTATATAGAAAAATGGCAGAATGGAGAATTTGTTGTCCATTCAGGATTAATTGTTCACCCCGACTATAGAGGGATCGGCTTAGCAAAAAAAATTAAACATTTTATTTTTAATTACACCCGTAAGAAATTTCCGGAAGCTAAAATTTTCGGTATAACTACCGGTTTAGCCGTTATGAAAATTAATTCGGAATTAGGATATAAACCGGTACCATTTTCTGAACTAACCGAGGATCAGGACTTTTGGAATGGTTGTAAAACTTGTACTAATTTTAATATTTTACAAAGTAAACAAAATAAAATGTGTCTGTGTACCGGGATGTTATTTGATCCTAAAAATAAAAAAAATAGTCTAAATAGATCCGACACAAACAGTTTCGATAAAAAAGTTATTACTCATCTTAATAAAATCAAAGAAATATTACACTTAAAATCTAAAAACGATAGTGATAATTCCCAAATTAAAACCATTTAAAAATATCTTTGTTATGAATAAAGCAGTTTTAGCATATAGTGGTGGTCTTGACACCTCTTATTCTTTGGTTAGGCTAGCCAAAGAAACTGATATGGAAATACATACAGTTATAATAAATAGTGGGGGATTTTATGATAAAGAATTAAAACAAATTGAAAAACGAGCGTATGAACTTGGTTCCAACCATCATGTGACCATTGATATTACTGAAAAATTTTATAAAAGTTGTTTACGCTATCTTATATATGGAAATATTTTAAAAAACAATACCTATCCATTGTCTGTAAGTGCTGAAAGAATATTTCAGTCACTTGCTATTGCGGAATACGCAAAAAAAATAAATGCGAAATATATCATTCATGGAAGTACCGGAGCAGGTAATGACCAAATTCGTTTTGATGTAGCCTTTGAAGTAATTACCCCAAAGTCAAAAATAATTACGCCGATTCGTGACGAAAACATCTCTCGCCAAGAAGAACTAGAATATTTACAAAAAAATGGAATAAATATGAATTGGGAAAAAGCAAAATATTCCATCAATAAAGGCATATGGGGGACTTCAATAGGTGGGGTTGAAACACTTTCCTCTGACCAGGATTTACCGGAAGAGTCTTTTCCCACTCCGCTTTCTGAAACTACTCCCTCTATTATAGAACTTGAATTTTCTAAAGGGGAACCTACCGGGTTAAACGGAGAAAAAATGAGCCCGGTCGCATTGATTAAAAAGCTTAATGATATGGGAGGAAAATATGCTATCGGAAGAGATATCCATGTGGGAGATACTATCCTCGGAATTAAAGGACGTGTAGGATTCGAAGCCCCTGCCCCTATGATAATTATTAAAGCTCATCATCTGTTAGAAAAACATACCCTTTCTCGTTGGCAACTTTTACATAAAGATTCGTTGGCAAATTGGTATGGAACCTTACTGCATGAAGCTCAGTATTTAGACCCCGTGATGCGTGACATAGAAGCCTTTCTTACTTCCTCTCAAAAACGTGTTACCGGAAAGGTTAAAATACAACTATACCCTTATTACTTCCGTATGATCGGTATAAAATCGCCCTACGATATGATGCAATCAAAAGTTGCTACCTATGGTGAAGAAAATGAAGCTTGGGACAGTAGAGATGCTCGAGGATTTATTAAAATATTCGGAAATCAATTAAAAATTCATCATAGTTTTAATGATTTAGAATAAATTACAAATTTTAGCTTGTCTTAAAATTATTATATAAAATAACAGATTAATTTTAATAATACAAATGAAAAAAATAAAAGCAAGTATTGTTGGAGGGGCAGGCTATACAGCCGGGGAATTACTGCGGATTCTCATTAATCATCCCAAAATAAAAATCACTTCCGTTTACAGTACTTCTAATGCCGGAAATCCAGTCACGAAAGTCCATGAAGACCTTCTAGGAGAATCCGACTTACTATTTTCTGATAGTATTGATCAAGATTCAGATGTTGTTTTTCTCTGTCTGGGACATGGAAAATCCAGAAATTTTTTGGAAAAAAATTTGTATTCTAAAAACACAAAAATCATTGATTTGAGTAATGATTTTAGAATTAAACCTCATCATATTTATCAAGAAAGAACATTTATATATGGTCTTCCGGAATTACAGAAAGAAAAAATAACAAACGCCAAAAATATTGCTAATCCCGGTTGTTTTGCCACTGCTATACAATTAGCATTACTTCCCCTAGCAAAAAAAAGCTTGTTAGCTCAAGATATTCATATTAATGCAGTAACCGGTTCAACCGGTGCAGGGCAATCACTTTCATCAACCACTCATTTTAGTTGGAGAAATAATAATGTTTCCTTTTATAAAGAATTTAATCATCAGCATGAAGCAGAAATTTCACAAACTATTCATCATTTAGGAAATAATCAACATCGGCTTTATTTTCTCCCAATGCGTGGTAATTTTACTCGAGGTATTCTTGCCGGTGTATACTTAAAAACTGATCTTTCTAAAGATGAAGCAATAAATCTATATAGAGAGTATTACCAAGATCATCCGTTTACTATTCTTTCCAATACTCCTCTATCCGTTAAGCAAGTAGTCAACACTAATAAATGCTTTTTAGAAATACAAAAACATAAAGACTCTTTATTAATTACTTCGGTAATTGATAATTTAACCAAAGGTGCTTCCGGTCAGGCCGTACAAAATATGAATCTTCTGTTTGGATTTAATGAATCGGAAGGTTTACATACAAAACCGATTGCATTTTAATAGAAATAGATTAATGCATAAAAAGTTTATTTTAAAATAATAAAAAAGGAAACTTAAAACACATTAACAGTTTCCAAAGTTTAATAAAAGAATACCTTTGCTTATTGTAAAGGCATCTACCTTTAAAAGACATAGTAATTTTTTGATATATAAATATTTATAATTAATACAAAAACATAATATAAAACATAATATGAAAGTAGCCATTATTGGAGCCGGAAATTTAGGGCTGGCGATTGCAAAAGGAATTATTAACAGCAATTTCGTTGAAACATTATATATCACTAAACGAAATATTACTACCGTAACTGAACTAGAAAATTCAGAAAATATATTTCTTACATCAAACAATAAAGAAGCAATTAAAAATTCAGAGATTATAATTTTTGCGGTCCAGCCCAATATATTAATAAATGTTTTACAAGAGTGCAAGCATTTATTTACTGAACACCATACTCTATTATCCGTGGTAGCCGGATTTCACATAGATAAGTTAGAAGAAATTATAGGTACTGATTTTCCAATCATTATGGCCATGCCTAATACGGCCATATCTGTTAATCAATCCATGACCTGCCTTTGTTCCAATAAAAAAGGAAAAGATCGAATAAATATTGCTTTGGATATTTTCAATCAACTAGGACATGCTATTGAAGTTCCCGAAGAGCACATGCAAGCGGCAACCATTATTTGTTCAAGTGGAATTGCCTTTTGGATGAGAATAATTCGTGCTCATATGTCAGGAGCCATTGAAATGGGGTTGGAACCCAAAGAAGCCGCCTCCATGATTATTCAAACTTGTATGGGAGCAGCTCGATTACTTAAGTCTAATAACAGTCATCCGGAACAGGAAATTGATAAGGTTACTACTCCCGGCGGATGCACTATAGCCGGAATTAATGAAATGGATCATCAAGGATTAAATTCTGCAATTATTAAAGGCCTATTAGCATCCTATACTAAAATTAACCAAATTATTAAGAGATAAACGGCTGAATGATGCTTATTAGTTATATAAAACATTATTGTAAAAATATTTATAAAGGATCCATATATGAGTTTATTTAATGTATATCCGCTCTATACCGTAACTCCCGTAAAAGCACTAGGCAGCACCATATGGGATGTTAAAGGGGATACTTACCTTGACTTTTATGGTGGGCATGGGGTTATTTCCATCGGACATTCACATCCGATTTACATCAAATATGTAACCGAACAAATAAATAATATCGGATTTTATTCCAATTCTATTATCAATCCCCTACAAGAAAAACTAGGTAATCTATTACCCCAGATTTCGGAATATCCAGATTATTCATTATTCCTCTGCAATTCAGGAGCAGAGGCAAATGAAAACGCATTAAAATTATCTTCTTTTCATACCGGAAAATCAAAAGTTTTAGCTTTTAAAAACAGTTTTCATGGTCGTACTTCTGCAGCAGTTGCCGTAACCGATAACCCTAAAATTACGGCTCCTATTAACTCTCAGCAAGAGGTAGTATTTTGTGAATTAAACGACATAGAAAATGTAAAAAAAGAAATTGCTAAAGGTGACATTGCTTCCGTTATTATTGAAACCATACAGGGAGTAGGTGGATTGGATGAAGGAAGTACAGAATTTTTCAGAGAACTGGAAAAGGTTTGCAGAGAATATCATGTGGTTTTAATTCTGGATGAAATTCAATGCGGATATGGGAGATCCGGAAAATTTTTTGCACATCAACATCATGGTATCAAAGCAGATATTATATCTATAGCTAAAGGAATGGGAAACGGCTTTCCTATTGGAGGGATTTTAATTTCTCCTGAATTTACATCTTCCTATGGATTATTAGGAACTACTTTTGGAGGTAATCATCTTGCTTGTGCCGCATCTTTAGCGGTTTTAGAAGTTTTGGTAAGTGAACATATTTTAGAGAATGTTCAAAAACAATACGAGTACTTTGTCAAAAAATTTTCCTCATTATCGCAAATACAGAAAATTAAAGGAAAAGGACTAATGTTAGGATTAGAATTTGATTTCGAAGTAGCAGAGCTCAGAAAAAAATTAATCTATGAAAAAAAGATTTTTACCGGTAATTCCAGTAATAAGAATCTTCTACGTGTACTTCCGCCATTAAATATTTCCCAAAATGAAATAGATGTGCTTTATGACAGCTTACAATTTTGTCTTAAATAACCTTATAAAATAAGAAATAATGAAAAAGTATACTTCTGTTGATGATATTTTAAACCTAAACGAATTGTTAAACCTAGCTAAAAAAATAAAAGCAAACCCTTTATCTAACAAATATTTAGGAAAAGACAAAACTATAGGACTTTTATTTTTCAATCCAAGCTTAAGGACTCGATTAAGCACACAAAAAGCAGCTCGTAATCTAGGAATGGATTGTATGGTTATGAATTTAAACACAGAAGGTTGGACTTTAGAATTTGAAGATGGAACGGTAATGGATGGCATTGCTTCCGAACATATTAAGGAAGCTGCTAAGGTAATATCACAATATTGTGATATTATAGCTATTCGATGCTTTCCAACTCTAAGAGATAAGGAAAAAGATGAGGAAGAAACAGTCATTTCTTCTTTCGTGAAATACGCCACGGTTCCGGTAATCAGTTTAGAAGGAGCTACTGAACATCCTTTACAGGCTTTGGCAGATGCTTTAACAATTGAAGAATACAAAAAAACTGAACGTCCAAAAGTAGTATTGAGCTGGGCTCCTCATCCCAAAGCTCTTCCTCAATCTGTTTCCAATTCATTTGTGAAAATAATGAAAAAAATGGAGGTAGATTTTATTATTACCCATCCTGAAGGTTACGAGCTGAATCCTGAAATCACTAAAGGCGTACCCATTGAATATAATCAGGAAAAAGCATTTAAAAATGCTGATTTTATATATGCTAAAAATTGGAGTAATTATACGAATTATGGTAAAATAATAAGTGAGGATCCTAAATGGACTATTAGTAAGAGACAAATGGAATTGACTAATCATGCCAGATTTATGCATTGTTTACCTGTACGAAGAAATATGATTGTTAATGATGATATATTGGACAGTGAAGCCTCTATAGTTATTCCTGAGGCAAATAATCGAACGTATTCTGCTCAAACCATTCTCACTAAAATTCTGGAAAGACTCATATAAATCAATTATCTGAATTTTTTAAAAAAAGGTAATACGAAAATTGCAACCAATGTAACCTGTTGAACATGGAAAATAACAAATTAACCATCATAAAAATTGGAGGAAACGTAATTGATAACCCGGAAGTTCTTACTCGGTTTTTACGGGATTTCTCAAAATTAGAAACCCAGAAAATTTTAGTCCACGGAGGGGGAAAAGTTGCCACAAGATTAGCCGGAAAATTGGGAGTGGAATCAATGATGATTGAGGGACGAAGGGTCACTAACGAAGAAATGCTGGATGTGGCAATAATGACCTATGCCGGACTATGTAATAAAAAAATTGTAGCTCAACTTCAAGGTTTACATACCTCTGCTATCGGACTAACCGGCGCCGATGGAAACTCCATCGTTTCTCAAAGAAGAGAAAATAGTGTCTATGATTATGGGTTTGTGGGCGATATAACCGAAATAAATTCCAAATGGATAAAGTTTTTACTGGATACCGATACTATTCCTGTATTTTGTGCTATTACACACGATCAAAAAGGACAGTTACTTAATACTAATGCGGACTCCATTGCTCAATCTTTGGCTGTAGGATTATCATCATTATATAAAACCACATTAATATATTGTTTTGAAAAAAAAGGAGTCTTGCAAAATGTTGAAGATGAAAACAGTGTTATCGAAACGATAAATTACACCTCCTATCAAAGTTTAAAAAAGAAAAACATTATACATTCGGGTATGATCCCAAAACTTGACAATTGTTTTGAAGCACTTAAACAGGGAGTAAAAAATATTATTATATCTAACCCTGAAATAATTAACAATCCTAATCATCCTCATACTTCTATCACCCTATAAAAGTCTTATGAAAACAATAGAACAACTAACTTCAGAAGCAATTGATCTTCTAAAAAAATTAATTGCAACGCCCTCATTTTCTGGAGAAGAACATCATACAGCTTTATTGATCGAAGCTTGGTTCAAACATAATACTATTCCCTACCAAAGAGAAAATAATAATATATGGGCATACAATAAATATGTTGATGAAAGCAAGCCCTATTTACTTCTCAATTCACATCAAGACACCGTATTTCCTAATAAAGACTATACTCATAATCCTTTCGAAGCCATCGAAAAAGAGGGTAAAATATTCGGTTTAGGTTCTAACGATGCAGGAGGCTGCTTGGTTTCACTTTTAGCAACATTTACCTATTTTTATTTACATAAGGATATGAAGTATAATTTAATTATGGTAGCTTCCGCTGAAGAAGAAAATAGTGGTGAAAAAGGGCTTAACAGTGTATTAGCTCATTTACCTCAATTGGAATGTGCTATCATAGGAGAACCCACTCTTATGCAACTTGCTATAGCAGAAAAAGGATTACTTGTTTTAGACATTATCGTAAAAGGAACAGCCGGTCATGCAGCTCATAATAATCCGGACAATTCCATTTATAACGCTTTAGAAATAATAGAATGGTTTAAAAATTATTCATTTGAAAAAATATCAAATGTATTAGGACCTATGAAAATGACTGTTTCTCAAATTGAAGCAGGTAAACAACACAATCTTGTACCAGAAGAATGTAGGTTGGTGGTTGATATACGTGTAAATGATTGTTATACAAACGAAGAAATCGTATCAATAGTTAAAAAAAACCTATCTTCTGAAAAAGTTTTAATTGTTCCCAGGTCATTAAAACTTAAATCATCTTCCATTCCTAAAAATCACCCGTTGGTTTTAGCCGGAATGGAACTGGATAGAGAAATTTATGGGTCCCCTACTCTATCAGATCAAGCAGTGTTAAATTGTCCATCTTTAAAAATGGGTCCCGGAAATTCTTTACGTTCTCATACTGCCAATGAATATATTTTTAGGGAGGAAATAGTTGAAGCGATTCCTCTATACATTGAATTATTAAACAGAACCATATTATAATAGAAATATAGTAAATTTTACAAAATGAAACTTTGGGAAAAAGGTATTCAGACTGATCAGCAAATTGACTTATTCACTGTAGGTAACGACCGAGAATTAGATTTGGTTTTAGCTAAATATGACGTTTTAGGTTCTTTAGCTCAAACTAAAATGTTGCGTAAAGTAGGACTAATTACGGAACATGAAAAACGGGATTTAATAAATGCATTAAATGAAATTCTCTCAGATATAGAAAATCATACGTTCAAAATAGAAGATGAATTTGAAGATGTCCATTCTAAAATTGAATTTTTAGTAACTAAAAAAGTGGGTGATGCCGGAAAAAAAATTCATACTGCACGGTCTCGAAATGATCAGATTTTAGTTGATATGAACTTATTTTTGAAAGATGAATTAAAAACAATTAAAGATCAAATTCGTAAACTTTTTGATCTTCTCATGGTTCTTGCCGAAAAAAATAAAAATATTCTATTACCCGGATATACTCATTTTCAAATAGCTATGCCTTCATCTTTTGGTATGTGGTTTTCCGCTTATGCTGAAAGTTTGATTGATGATGTAATTTTAATCAATGCTGCTTTAAAAATAGTCGATCAGAATCCATTAGGATCAGCAGCAGGATACGGAAGCTCTTTTCCAATAGATCGAAAATTCACTACTCAAGAGTTGGATTTTAAAACCTTAAAATTTAATTCCGTAGCCGCACAAATGAGTCGGGGTAAATCAGAAAAAAGCACCGCATATGCCCTTAGCAGCTTGGCCGGCACTTTATCCAAATTAGCTATGGATGTAACTTTATATTTATGTCAGAATTATAATTTCTTATCACTTCCCTCACACCTTACTACCGGTTCGAGCATTATGCCCCATAAAAAAAATCCGGATGTTTTTGAATTGATACGAGGAAAGTGCAATAAAATACAAGCTTTACCTTATGAATTGACTTTAATAACCAATAATCTTCCTAGTGGGTATCACAGAGATTTACAATTACTGAAAGAAGGGATTATTCCGGGAATACAAAATTGTAAGGCATGTTTAGACATGGCTCTTTATTCTCTACAAGATATTCAAGTGAATAAAAATATTCTCGAGGATCCTAAATATGATTATTTATTTACTGTAGATGCACTAAATGAACTGGTTGCTGAAGGGGTTCCCTTCCGAGATGCATATAAAATAATTGGTCAAAAGGTGGAACAGGGAACTTTTCAATCTCCTAAAAAAACAACCCATACCCATGAAGGAAGTATAAACCATCTGTGTTTAGATGAAATAAAAAAGAAAATGGATGATTATTGGAAAAATTAATGAAAGATAAATAATAGTAGTAACAAAGATACAAAAGATACACTCGTCCATAAGATCATTCCCAACAATAAAGGCTTTATACCGATTTTTTTTATACTAGAGAAACTTAATCCCGCTCCTATGAGAAACAAAGTTACTGTCAGTCCTCGTTTAGCTGCCATAACCAACCCATGATCAATTTTATTAAATATGGGAACGTGCTTGGGCACATACGTATTAAATATCATGGAAGCTATAAATATAAATATAAAGTAAGGAATTTTTATTTTCTTATTTAGTTTACCCTTATCTTCTTCTTTAAAAGTTAAAACAATCAGAATAGATAAGGGGATGATCCATAAAGCTCTTTCCAGCTTAACCATAGTCGCGATCTCTAATGCCTTTGATCCATAATGTTGTGCAGCACCTACCACAGAGCTTGTATCATGTATAGCCAGAGCAGACCAATAACCGAATTGCTCTTGTGAAAGATGTAAGGAATGTCCAATTGCAGGAAATATAAATAAGGCAATGGAATTTAAAATAAAAATAGTCGCTAAAGAAAGGCTGGTTTCTTCCTCGTCTGCATGGATCAGAGGGGCAACTGCAGCGATTGCACTTCCTCCGCAAATCGCGGTTCCTGACGATATTAATAGTGAAATTTTTTTATCAATTTTACATAACTTCCCTACCCATATTCCAATTAATAAGGTAATAAAAATAGATCCTGCGGTAAATAACAATCCTTTTTTACCAACTTGAATAGCCGTACCTAAATTCATACCCAATCCTAATCCTACTACAGATACTTGTAAAAGATAACGAGTAATTTTTTTACTGTAGTCGGGATAAGGATTACCGATAATAAAGGAAAACAATATTCCCAGCAATAAAGCTAAAGGCGTATCTATAGTAAATATAAGGCAGGTTAAACCTAAAAAAATAAATATAATTTTTTTTACATTATTAATTGTAAATAAATTTTTCTTATTTATTGCATTGTTCATCAGACAAATATCCTTTATTACAGATAGATATGCCAATGAAAAAAAGTTATTCTTTATAACAAAGAGTTATAATGCGAAGTTGCAAATTTTATGAACAAATCTGAATTTCCTTCAGGAACGCCTTGATTATAAACAAAATAAAACCATCTTTTTATATCTATTTTTTCAATATCAATTACTTGAAATTCTCCTTTTTTTATGTCCTTATTAACAGCTGCTATGGATACAAATCCTATAGTGTTTGCATGGGTTAGATAAGATTTTATACCTTCTGTACTTCCTAAATGCATAGCTATATTTAGATCTTTAAGCTGTATGTTTTCGAGCCGGAAAGCAGCTCTTATAATATCCAGGCTTCCTGATCCCAATTCCCTTAAAACTAAGGGTATTTTTTTTAGCTCATCCAATGATAAAGTCTCCTTTTTTGAAATTTCCTGTGAGGTATGAGCGATAGCTACAATCTCATCTTTTAAAAATGGGATGTATTTAAGCTGTTTGTTTTTAGGCTTACCTTCAACCATTCCTAATTCAATCTTTTTTTCGATCAGATATTTTTCGATTACTTCCGTATTTGCAGTTATAAGAGACATTTTAATTTTAGGATGCTTGGAATGAAATTGAGACATCAGTGCCGGAAGTAAATATTGGCCTAAGGTAGTACTTGCTCCTAACTGGAATGTACCGGAGAAATTTTCTTTAAGTGAATCAAAATCAAATCTTATTTGTTTATAGATATCCATGATTTTTTCTGAATGAAATAATAGAATTTTACCGGCATCTGTTAACTCTATCTTATTTCCCTTTCTAAGAAAGAGAGTAAAATCATATTCCGATTCTAACTCCTTTATGTTTTTAGTAACAGCCGGTTGTGAAATATATAATTCTTCAGCAGCTTTGGTAAAACTTAAATTTTTAGCTACTGAATAAAATATTTTTAATCTAAAATCAGACATAATTACTTACTTCTTCTTAAGAATAACTATAAATATCTTAATTATTTAATTATTGAAAAAAACAAATTTAAGCTAATATAATTTACTCATACTCTTCAATAATGTTTTTTCTGCTAAAGATTAAACTTATATGTGGAATAATTTTTGTTTTCGTTTAGTATTATATAATATATTATTAATTTAAAATAGACCTAATGAAACAAATTAAAAAAATTTTATTGGCTTTTGTAGTAATGGGTACGCTGAGCTTTTCATTAACATCATGCAAAAATGAGCCTAAAGATTCAGACTTAGTTACCAAGGCTAAATCTGTTATTCCTGAAGGAGTTACTATTGATGTAAAGAAAGGAGTAGCAACACTTTCAGGAGAATATAATGACGATGCTGCTAAACAATCTACTGAAAATGCAATTAAAGCAATTCCGGGTATCAAAGCCGTTGAAGACAATGCTTCAGTTAAAGCAGCTTTAAATGATGTAGAGGTTTCTATAGATTCTGTATTAAAGTCTAAAGTAAATGATATTTTAAAAGGATACAGTGGAGTTACAGCTGATATAAATAATGGAGTAGTAACCCTTAATGGTGTATTAAACAGAAACGAATTACCTCGACTTATGCAAGCTATTAACACTCTGCAACCTAAAAAAATAGAACAAAAATTATCACTAAAATAATAAAATGGCTTTACAAGATAAATACGCAGAATTAATCAATAAGGCTAAGAGTCTGGATACTACCAACCTTTCAATAAAAGAACAAGATAATGTTCTTTATATAGATGGAGAAGTTTCGAATGGAGAATTCAAAGATCAGTTATGGTCTGTATATAATAAAATTGATCCGGATTTCAGATCAGGTGATTTAATTTTAAATATTAATGTATCTTCCAATGCTCCTTCTTCCAAATATAAGGTGACTACTCAAAGCTCCAACTTAAACATCAGAAAAGGACCCGGTACAGATCAACCAATTTTAGGAAAAGCAGCACATCAATCTACTGTAACTTTTCTTAGCAAATACAATGATGATTGGTATTTAATACGATCTGAAGATGGAACCGAAGGTTATTGCAATACTGAATATTTAACAGCAATATAAAATTTAATAAACTTAAATATTTTTTTTAAAGGGCTTGAATTAATTTTCTTGCCCTTTTTTGATAGTGTACTTACCTTATACCTATTAATCAATTATTACTATTTTTTTATAGATATTACAGTTAAATAAATTTATTTATCAACTAAATTTAATCGATAAGCATAAATTTATCTTAAAATAATATTTATTTATTGAAATACGAAAACTTATAAAAATCAATTAGATATCGTTTTTAGGTATATATATTGAAATTTGGACATAATTATAGATTATTAGGATTGATTTTTGTTATTATTTCTTCCATCATTTTTGTTTAATTAGATTTTAATTATTCTATATATATTTATAATTTTAAATATACTATTACCAAAGGTTAATTATTAGTAGAGAAATCATGTTATTTTAATATCCACATTTAAATGAATTTATTCGAAAAACAATTTCAAGATACTATACATTTTTTACAATTTGAAGATTATGATTTAGCTTTAAAGCGAATAATTGACTTAACTCTAGATACGGAAGAATTATCTTTTTATAAGAAAACTTGCGAATTACTTAGATGGGTCGATTATAATGAATCCAATACGGACGGAAAAAAGGAAAAATATTCAGTTATATTAAATGAACTATATCAACTTCTTTCAAAAAAAGAAATTTCTAAGCCCAAAATTCTTTTAGAAGCAAACAATGTAAAAAAATCATACAGTCAATCAGCTTTTTCTTTAGGACCTATCAGCTTAAAAATTTCCGAAGGACAAATCGTAGGCTTAGTGGGTGAAAATGGAAATGGAAAAACATCTTTGCTTAGACTTTTATGCGGAGAATTGGACGCAACTGAGGGTAGTATTTCCTATATGCTAGATTATGAAGATAGATATGAGTTAAGAACTAAGCTAATCTATATCCCTCAAAGACCCAATATATGGTACGGATCAATATTAGACAATCTTCAATTTACTGCTTCCTCTTATAACATTAAAGGAGAAAAAAACGAATTAATGGTTGACTTGATTATTTCCAGAATGGGCTTACGAAATTATCGAAATATGAATTGGAAAAACCTTTCCTCCGGATATAAAATGAAATTTGAATTAGCTCGGATGTTACTTAGAAAACCTAAACTTTTACTTATTGATGAACCTTTAGCTAATTTAGATATTCTTTCTCAACAAACAGTATTGGAGGATTTCAAAGCAATAGCAAAATCTCCTTTTAGACCTTTGGGAATTGTTGTAAGCTCTCAACAATTATACGAAGTGGAGAAAAATTCCGATCAGGTAATTTTTCTTAAATATGGGGAACAAAAAAATTTAAAAAGTGAGGAGGCTAACAAAAAAGAAATAGCGGAATTAATTATTGAGTTTGAATCGGAATGGTCACAAAAACAACTTCATGCTGCTTTATCTAAAATTTCTTTAATTAAATTACAATATAATGGAAGTTCCTATATTGCTTATTTTCCTAACACTATTTTCTTAAATAATTTTCTTACCATTATTATTGACGATAATATACCGATTAAATATTTTAGAAATATATCAGATTCCACTCGTCGATTTTTTATTTAATTCCTTTTACAAATTCGTTATCATGTTTAGAAAAATACAAAAACGTTTATTAGAAAATTACCCTGTTTTATGGAATACCAAATTCGTTCCTATGGGTATAACTGTCCTAATTTTTAATATTTTTTTCTTTATTAATGGATTTTTTTCCGGATCTGTTAATTTTCATGATACGGATTACCATTATAATGTTACTACTGTTTTCTATCTTATCTCCGCTTTAGCCAGCTTATTGATTCTAATTATTTGGTTACTATTTTATTTCAAAAACAATGGTTTAAAATCCTTTTATCCTAAAAAATCAAATGCCTTATATATTGAATGGCTACTAACTTTTATTTTACTTATAGGCAATCAATTATACCCTTATAGTTATTCTCAGGGTATTCAACTTAAAGAAAAAACCTATGCTTCAAAAAAACAAACTTATGATGCTAAAAAAATATTGAATAAAATTCAAATCTTATTACCCGATTCGTATTATTATTACCAATCTACCCCTATAAAGAATACTATTGATTCTTTAGAAAATGATCCTGATTCAACCCCCATGAATTTATCTCTTTTAAACTTTAATACATATTATTTTGATCAAAATAAAGTGGAAGTTGAACAGGTTAAAAATTGGTTGATAACTGAACAAAAAGATAGTATAAGAAATTTAATACGCAAATATTTAAATCTTCAGAAAAAACATAATCTCTCTTCCAATCTAACTGTAAACAGTTGGATGAAATTAGTTTATAATCCACCAAATTATTTTGTACCACAATCTAATTATATTAGTAAAACAAAAACCTATTACGATGATAACATCAAGCATTATGTTGAATTTCAAAATCTCGATTTTGCATATCAAAAAATATACGATGCTTATAACAATGGCAATTTCTCAAATAAGTTTATTTTAGTCATATTATATATTGCATTAAATCTATCCATATTACTGTTTTCCTATCGTACAACGAGTGGAAAGGCTTGGTTAATAGCATTAGTAGTTTTAGGATTACTTACCTTTGTTAATGGAATTTTTTCTGTTGTATTTCAATTATTTTTCATAGATAATCATTTCTCACATATTATTTGTTTAATAAATATATATTGGTCCTTCGTGTTTTTATTTATGTGTGTATATATTTTAATCAAACTCTATAAAAAACATGCAAAGAATAATTCAGCCATAATGATAAATTTAATTTTATGGATGTTACCTAATATGCCCATACTTTATTTTATTTCGTTTATGTTATCCATGAATGAAAGTATATATGGTGAAGATCAAAATACTTATATTAGTTCAATGTATCATTACTTTTATGATCATTTTACCGTATTTTTCTGGATTAATCTTATATTTGTAATTATCATTTTATTCTTTATAGCGAAAATAATAAAAAAATGGAGAGCTTTACCTGAAGAATAGACAAGATTAACCCTATTTTTTATTTTAAATGTATAAAAGATTCCCATTATCCTTGCGAATTTTTTTAGTGATGATCCTGGTCGTGGTCAGCACTATATTTGCGATGGGATTGATAACTTTTTACCAATATATCAGAATTGCAGAAGAATATAACAATAAAAGGCTTGAAAGAAAAGAACAATTAATTATAGAAACTTTTGATTATCTCATTTCCAACCGGAATACAAAACCGGAAGAATTTAAAAATAAAATAGGTAATAAAATATATGAGATTTCAGATATCAATAATATCGACATAAATTTTTACTCTCTGGATGGAAAATATATTTTAGGAAATAAATTACCTAATCCTAAAACCGAATTTGTTCCTAAAGAAATTTTAAAAAATCTTAATGTAAATAACGATCGTATAGAAGTTATCAATAAGCTTCCTAATTCAGATGAAAGTTTTACCTCTGTATATAGATATATATATAATAATGATTATCAACCCATTACTATTATAAATTTCCCCTTTTTACATGATGAAGCATTTCTAAGAAAAGATTTTTATTCTTTATTGTACAGATATTTGGTCATCATGCTTATAGTATTAATTGTAAGTGGTATTTTTTCCTGGTTCTTTTCACTTACTTTAACCAGAAAAATCAAGGAAATTGCTTATCGGCTTAGAGATACCGGTGCACTCACGCATAATAGACCTATTCTATATAATTACATAGATGAAGTTAGCCCGTTGGTTAAAGCCTATAATATTATGCTAAGTAAATTTAGAGAGCAAACAGATGCACTTGTGAAAAAAGAAAAGGATAATGCTTGGCAGGAAATGGCTAGACAGGTGGCTCATGAAATTAAAAATCCGCTTACCCCCATGCGGCTTGAAATTCAAAGCTTTCAAATGAGATTTAATCCCAATGATCCGCAAATTCATGAAAAGTTAGATTCGTTAACTCGATCATTAATACAGCAAATTGATACTATAGCATCGATTGCAGGTGCCTTTTCTGATTTTGCAAAAATGCCTGTAAAAAAAGATGAAAAATTAAATGTTATTGAAGTTGCAAAAATTTCTTTAGAAATATTTCCTTCCCAACAAATTTCGCTTGATACGATTGATGAATTGGTCATTCTAAATATTGATCCTAACTTATTGAACCGTATATTAACTAATTTAATAAAAAATGCTTTTCAATCCATACCGGAAGGAAGAACTCCCCATATTATAGTAAAAATCAGACAAGACATACGGATGGTTTACTTTTCTGTTATTGATAACGGAAATGGAATTCCGGAAGAAATACAGACAAAAATTTTTACTCCTCAATTTTCTACTAAAACCAGTGGCAGTGGTTTAGGTTTAGCAATTATAAAAAAGCTTATCGAAGAATACAATGGGTCTATTACCTTTCATTCTGTAGAAGGTGAAGGGACTATTTTTAAATTTGAAATCCCTAAAAGTGAATAATATTTTTAAGTTTAAAAAATTCAATATACTTCAAAACAATTCCGTATTTAAAGTCGGCACGGATAGTGTATTATTAGGTTGCTTTGCTGAAATACAAGAAGCTGTCAATATTCTTGATATTGGTACAGGTACAGGAATTCTTTCACTTATGTGTGCTCAAAGAAACCCTAATTCTCAGATCACAGCCATTGATTCTGAAATCAATGCTTATTCTCTGGCACTGGAAAATTTTAAAAATTCTCCTTTCTCGCATAAGATTACTTGTATCCATTCAGATTTAAACAGTTTCGTTTGTGACACCAAATTCGATTACATTATATGTAATCCTCCTTATTTTAAAATTTATGAAAAACTACACCGTAAACATCCTGTAGCCCGACAACAAATAAAACTTAATTACAATCTTTTAATTAAAAAATCAGAATTATTATTGTCCGAAAAAGGGAAAATCGGATACATTTTTCCTATTGAAAATGAGCAAGAAATTATTGAAATGAGTAATCATTATAACTTATTTCCCAAACATATTATATATATTTTAGGAATAAAAAACGGAAAAATCAAAAGAGTATTTCTAGAACTTAGTAGAGAAGAAAATAAAACTACAATAGAAAACTTTGTTATTGAAAAAAGAAGTCGTGTATGGACTGATGAATACAAAAATTTAACTTCAGACTTCTATTTATAATACTACCGAAAATGCATCCTTTATATGCTCAATTTTCCAGCTATAATCTTTTTTTATTATGGAAATGATATCAAACCTCACATCGACATCCAAATCTTTGCAAAGTACATATTCATTGGCTGCTTTAATTAAAAGTTTTCTTTTTGACCAAGTTACTGCCTCAATTGGATCTATGATAGTTGTATAGTTTCTGGCCTTGACTTCTACTACTATCAATTCAGAATCATTTTTAGCAATAATATCAATTTCCGCCTTTTGAAATTTCCAATTTTTATCCAATATTTCATATCCTATATCTAATAGATAATGAAATGCTTTGTTTTCTGCTTCTTTTCCAAAATCATTATGATAAGCCACATTATGTTTTTTATTATATTAATTAAAATTATATTTATATGAAATACAAATATATTATATTTGAAAAAAAATTGTGTATGAAGAATACGACTTTATTATTTTTTAGTTTTTTCTGTTTCTTCATTTTTTTCTCATGCGGAGATGAGAATCTTAAATCTTATCCCGATCTTGAATTTGATAATCATAAAGGCTTATTACCTTCTGAATACATACAATCTAAAATAGATAAGAATACGGGTAATAAAATAATCATTACAACTTCAATGCAATACGATAATCTTAATAGATTGATACGTGTCAAGTCTTCTATTTCAGATTCTATAACTGATACTCAAATTATCACTTATAATGAAAGTAATGGTAAAGTATATACCGTTACTACCGAAAGTACAAATGGAACCTATTTATACACTTATGAATATACTAACCCGGGTATCATATTGGAACATAGAAGTTTTAAAACGAATGCTCCTTCCGGATATAACGAGATAGAGCCCTATACAAGAACTTTAACAGTTTCAGGCAATAAACTGATAAAAATAGATGATCCAAAGGAATCAAAAATTAGCCTTTGCAAATATGACCAAAATGGAAATCTAATTCAATTGGATACTAACCAATATAATTATGATATTTTAAAAGGAATAATGAGTAACGTAAAAACTCCTAATTGGTTATTTGCAGCATTTGAAGGAAATTTCCCATTTACTTATAATTTAGTTAATAATATTATCGTAGATTATAAGGGAATTACTTATAAGTATGAATATGATAAAAAATTGCATCCTGAATATCCTATAAAGATTATTATGAATAATAGAGAAGAAATATTTATCAAATATACAGTTGCGAAGTAACTAAATTTCGAATTTTTTTAATAATCTATTAAAAACACAACTAAAAATTTATTAATGAAAAAATCTTAAAAATTATAAATCTTTATTCTCTAATTTTTTGCATTAGCTAACACTAAAAATGAATATATAATTACTTATGAGCTACATTTATAATGTAGCTTTTTATATTTTAAGCCTACTTGCACAAACATTCTTATTTAAAGAGTAACCTAATATTTAAATTTTTAAAATAAAACAGATTCATACAATAATAAATTCATAGTTTTCATAAATCCCCCTAACATTAAGAAGTGTATTTAAATATTACACATTTTTTCTTATTATAGAATAAATTAATTATATTTACCCCTATATATTAAATAAAATAAATTTTAATTTTATAATTTAACCTAAATAAAAAGCCCATGAACCCTTTGGATAAAAAGAATTCGGAGAGTCTTAATAATGCGAAAGATTTAGAAGAAAATTCAGCCGATTCCTTGGGAACTTCCCATACGCTTGATCCCTTAAAAAAAAATATAACCAACTTCAGTGAGATATCCCCTAAATATGCAGATATACCCGATGATTTGCTGTTTAAATCTTCAAATAATTTCACACTTACGCCTCCCGAGGTTTTGGAAAAACAAATCAAAGATGCCGCTTCCCAATTTTATGCCAAATATGGGGGAGATTGGGCCTCTCAACTTAAAAATTCTCATATTGTTTATGCAGCTATTTCTATTGACGGAAATGAAGTGTTAAACGACAGTCATTTCGCCCTT
>NZ_LIVM01000011.1 GCF_001418685.1 Apibacter mensalis | reverse complement strand
CTATTGATGTTTATAATTATTTTTATGTTTTGTAAACCACTGTCAGATGCTGTAATTATAACTCTGCTAGGTACAACTACAATTAATGTTTTAGGCTTAATGTATATTGTTTTAAAAGGGTATTTTAAGAATTGATTTTTCAATACTTCTAATAAGTAGCGGTCAAAAAACCCCATCCATTCTTTTCCTGAAAATTTGAGCAATAACAATCCGGTGGTTTTTTCAGAAATCCAAAAAACCCATAAGAATAATGTAAATAATATTCTTTTAGAAAAGAAACTCTATTGGTTGAAAAATTAATTTTAGCCTTCTATTTGGGCTAAAATCTTAAAATTCTTTCTGTTATTTTGATCACGTTGTATAATTCTCTAACCTCATTAAGATTTAGGGTAAAATCTTCTCCGTAGTTAGGATTTAATGAATGACAAGTAATAGTTCCCTCTTCGATATTGTGTGCAACAATTTGTTTTATAAGCAATCCGTTAACATGGTTTATGACAAAAAACCATTGGTTAAAATGTAATTTATAATACCAAAGCTCTTTTTTAACTTCTCTACCCAAAATAACATCTCCTTCGCAAATAGAACGGAACGATCCGTCATTCATGCTGTCTCCGGAAACTTCAAAGCATCTGTATTTACCGTGAAAAGTTCTGTCAACTTGAACTTTTACCGTGGGCAATTCTTCAACAAAAGTAGCATCATTATACTCATTCAAATATCCTGCTTGAGCTTTAATTCCAATTAAAGGCACTTCCATGTAATTAGGGTCTACTTCTTTAACTTCTCTGTATTTAGGGCTTTCCGGTTCTTTTAACATTTCGCCTTTTCCCGTTAAAAGCCAATTCGGGTTTAAGAATTCGCATTTTGAGTATATTAAATCTTTGTCAAATGTGTTTCTTGCGTACCAACTGGATAATGTAGTTGGAGCAATTCCTAAAAATTTTGCAAAATCTGATTTTTTTTTAACTCCTAAATGATTCATTATATCATTCAAAATCAATTTCTTATCTACAATAATACTCATTTTTGTAAAATTTATACGCATAATATTTGTTTTATACGCAAATATGCGTATATTTGCATCATAACATTATTACTTTTAACAAATATAATAAAAAATGACAGATCAAATAAAACGCATATTTATTTCCTTACGAGCAGATAGAAAAAGTGCTATACGTGTTGTTTTGGCTACTCGATACAATATGAGTGTAGATTCTGTGAAAAACATGTGGATTTACGGAGGTAAGATTCCCGCAAAATATCAGAAAGAAGTATTAGAAATTCTTCAAAATGAATTGAAAAAACAGATAGATGAGGATAAAAAAATTTTAGCAAAATAAAAACATAAAAAAATATGAAAGTCTTAACCATCAAAGAAGTAGTAGACAGAACAGCCATATCTCGCCGCACTTTATACAGAATGATAGAAAGGGGGGTAATTGGGACCGAAGACACTTTCAAGATAGGCTATATCAGAAAAAAAAGAGTATTTACCGAGAAATGGGTAAATGACTTTATAAAAAGTCAAATGGGTTAAAAGCAAACAATTAAACCAACCTAAAAAAACAGATCTTATGGAATTAAATGTAAACATGCATATAGAGTTAGGGCGTGAATCTCTGGAGCTTTTAAAAAAAATGTTGGAAGGGAAGGAGTTAAATGGAGCCAATGAAATAAATAAAGTTATTAAGGATATTAAAGTACAAGAAAATTCAGATACGAAGGAGAAAAAAGGAGCATTCCAAGGTGAGGGGGTATTTGCACAACTGGCAGATCAAGCGAAGTTAAATATTATAAAAAAAGAGATCAATACTCTTACGAAGCTGAAAAAAAACAGAGAGATAAAAGAATTATTATTAGAACATGGCGCCATACGCGCGTCTGAATTAGCACCCGAAACCTACGACATGATTTATGAGGCCTTAACAAACTTGAAAAAGTGATTAAAAAAGCAAAGAATTAAAGAAACTACATAAAACCAAAAAAGCCCCGCAGCAACAGGGCTTAAGTACAACATCAAAAAAATGATATTGCTATGACAGTAACAAAACTACAGCAAAAAACAGAATTAACCAAAGAAATAATCAATTGTGTTTTTCAAAAAACGATAGAAATTCTTTACGACACTACCAACCTACCTAAAGAATGTGATTTAAGCTATAAAATAGAAAAGATAGAGGGGTATTGCGTATCGGTTAGGTTTTCATGGATAAGAGATTATGTGAACTATGACATCTCTTGTCATTGTTGGGACGAAGTTATGAGTAAAACAGCAGATACAGAGGCATATTTGTTTCATAAAGGATTAGTTCCTCAAGTCTCAGATAAACCTATAGATAGAGATCAAATAACAACACGTTGGAAATTTATGTTAAAGATAAACTAGGAATAACAGCAGATTTCTATTCGTTAAAACATTTAAACCTAGATGAGGTTACTGAAATATTATCAATCTAGAATTCGGCGAAAATGGCATTTCATACAACAACAAATTTGAATGAAAAAATTATTAAATTGTTGAAATACAAAAACAACTAAATCAGTTAAAGTATTTTTAAAATAAATATAAAAAATGCATAGTTAATAATAATTAAAAATAATGACTTAAGTCTTGCCAATTATTAATTATTAGTTAACATTAAAAAATACATTTTTTTAATATTAATTAGAAGGGTTTTGCAAGTGGCATAAGTAGTTTAAATATACAATCATTTCATAAGAACTATATATTTTTTTTAAACATAATAAATAAAATATTTTTAAGATATATAATTATTATTATTTAAGATTTAAACATATAATGGTATTATCTGATATTTTTTGAAGCTATAAATAATTAAAAAGGTTTTGTTATGGAATTCCGTAAAATAAAAAATAATATTATAGTAACTTAGTACCTACATATAAATTCATAAGTGGAAAATTTAAATGTTATGTATTTTTTTAACATTTGTTTTTATACCATATGAAATTTATATACAATTAACTGTGTAAGGTAATTAAATTATTTATTTTACTAATTTAATTCAATTATTCTTTAATAAATACTAATTCATCTTCACAGCATTTTATCACTAAAATATAGTAATAGGGATTATATAAATAAAATGTAATTCATATTTATCATTAACATCAAAGTAAAATTTTATAATATATATATGACAAATATTATATTTATATAAATCAAATAATTTTATATATTTGTATTATTAAAATAACAGTATATTTAATTTATTTTAATTTTTATATAATCTAGTTTAAACCTTAAACACTAAACTTTATGAAGAATATTAGACCCTCTATTTCATTACTCACCTTAATTTATTTTATAACCATGATTTGTGCTGTGTATATCAGTATAAGGATATTAATTAGATAATAAAATAATTATAGATTAATTTTATTTTTTGAGTTTTGTATTATAGCCTCCTTAATAAATAGGAGGCTCTTTAAATTTTATCTAAGTACATCTATAAAAATATACATTTAATTTTTAAATTTTAAAAGTAAGCTATTACTGACCACACTAACGCTGCTTAAGGCCATAGCAGCACCAGCGATCATTGGATTTAATAAAAAATTGTTGATAGGATATAATATTCCCGCAGCAATAGGAATTGCTATTATATTATATATAAAGGCCCAAAACAAATTTTGCTTAATGGTTTTAACGGTTTGTTTAGATAATTTAATTGCTATAAGTATTTTTAATAGATCTCCGGAAATTATGGTCATTTTTGAAACATCTATAGCAATGTCTGATCCACGCCCCATTGCTATACTAACATCAGCTTGAGCAAGTGCAGCACTGTCATTAATTCCATCACCAACCATTGCTACAATTTTTGAATTGGGCGAAGATTGAAGATTTTTCACATAAGCAATCTTATCCTGTGGTGAAACTTCTGATTTATAAAAGTCAATTCCGATTTCCTTGGCTACATAATCAGCTGTTGCATTATTATCGCCAGTCAACATATGAATTTCGATACCTGACATTTTAATTTGTTTAATTGCATTTTGTGATGTAGGTTTAATTTTATCTGCTATGGATATTCCCGCAAGTATATTTCTTTCATCAGCAAATAAAATGGAAGTAGTAGCTTGTACTAACTTTTTATCTATCCAATTTTTTGCTTCATTAGTTATAGAGATATTATTAGTGTTTAATAAAGAATAGTTCCCGATAAAATATTTTTTATTTTGATAAATACCTATAATACCTTGCCCTGAAACATTTATGATCTCTAGATCTGGTATAAAAGATATGCTTTTATCATTCAAAAACCTAACAACTGCTCCAGCTAAAGGATGTTCAGATGATCTTTCAATACTATAAAGAAGATTTTTTTCAAGATCATTTTTTGAAATAAACCATTTAAAATCTTCAACTTGAGGTTTACCTTCTGTTATCGTACCGGTTTTATCCATTACTATGGTATTAATATTTTTAGTAATTTCAAGACTTTCTGCATCTTTTATAAGAATACCTTTTTCAGCACCTTTACCTATTCCGACCATAATCGCTGTTGGAGTTGCTAAGCCTAAAGCACAAGGACAAGCAATAACTAATACGGTTACAAAGCTCTGAAAACCATATATAAACCCTTGATTTCCGTAAAAAATAATCCAAATAAACATGGATAATAAAGCTATCATAAAAACTGTAGGAACAAAAATACCGGCAATTTGATCAACCAATTTCTGAACAGGTGCTTTACTGCCCTGAGCTTCTTGTACCGTTTGTATAATTTGAGATAAAAGAGTATCTTTGCCAACTTTTTCTGCACGGAATTGAAAACTACCTTTTTGATTAATCGTTCCGGCAAATACAGATGAACCTTTTACTTTTTCAATAGGAATAGGTTCTCCGCTAATCATGCTTTCGTCAACATAGGAATTTCCCGATATTACGACTCCGTCGACAGCAATTTTTTCTCCAGGTTTAACTAAAATGGTCATTCCGACAGTAACAGATTTAATTGGAATTTCATCTTGATTGGTTCCTTGAATTATAGTTACAGTTTTAGGTTGTAAACCTATTAACTTTTTTATAGCAAAAGAAGTATTTCCTTTTGCTTTTTCTTCTAATATTTTACCTAATAAAATAAACGTTATGACTACAGCTGAGGCTTCAAAATATACATGAGGTTCCAATCCTCGTTGGATCCAAAAATATGGAAATAATGTATTAAAAACACTAAAAATGTATGCAGTACCTGTACTTACTGCTACTAATGTGTCCATATTAGAAGTACCCTGTTTAGCTTGATTGTATGCTCCTTTAAAAAATTGTTTACCCAATATAAAAACAACAGGAGTGGCTAATAGCCACATAACATAATTTGCCCAATACTTATGCATGAGTGAAGGAATCATTCCGATAATTAATAGAGGAATGGAGAATAGCATGGCACCGATAGTTTTCTTTTTTAAAGCTTGATAATGATTTTTTTGTATTTTTTCCCATGAATTTTGAGAATCTTCATTGGTAATAATAAGATCATATCCTGCTTCGTGTAAAGATTCTTTTAATTTTTCCGGAGTTATCATTGAAGGAATATATTCAATGTATGCGGTTTCGTTAGCATAATTTACCGAAGCAGAAATTACTCCCGGTTGCATTTTTAAGATGTTTTGACTGCTATTTGCACAAGAAGCACAACGTAAATTTATTATAAGAAAATTATTTTTTATAATAGGAACTTCAACCCTTAAGCTTATCAGCATAGTTACAGCTTTAGATATAGCTTCATCAGGGTATTTACTTGTCAATCGAATCCTTTTTTTGTTCAGCTCTAAATTACATGTATCAATTTCTTTAATAGAATTTAATGCATGATCAATTTTAGAAATATCTGATTCTTCAATTTTATTTTCTAAAGGTATGTAATAGTATACAGGATTATTTTTTTTATAAAAATTCATAACTTTACTTAAATCTTAATATAAAATTTAACATCTATTTACCTATGCAAATGTAAGTTGAATAGCATGGGAAGATGTTATACAATTATGGAATAAATTTATAGTTCGAAATTTCCTTAGTTTTTCATACTTTTGTAAAAAATTTTAAAAATGGCCTCATAGTTCAATGGATAGAACAAAAGTTTCCTAAACTTTAGATGTGAGTTCGATCCTCGCTGAGGCTACATTGAAAAAAAGACTTATGATATTGTAAAACAATATTTTGAGTCTTTTTTTGTATAAATGTCCGTCTTATTAGCATTTATCTATATCTTGAGATTGGATAAGTTCGAGTGAATTATTTTCACATGATTTTTAATTTTATCCTTTTAAAGGTTGAAATTTATATTTTTAAACATATTAATTACGAATTGAACAAAGATCAACTAACATATTTCATAAAAGAGAAGTCAAAAGAGTATTTTTTTATAGGATGCGGAATATCTCGTTCAAAATTTTTAGATGAAGAAGCCCCAAAATTAGAAAAGTGGCTTAAAGAAGGATATCATGGGAGCATGAAATATTTAGAAAATAATTTTGATAAAAGATTGGATCCGGGATTACTTGTTGAAGGAGCGAAATCAGTTATCTCTTTGTTGTATAATTACTATCCTCAAGAAAAGCAAGACACAGAAAGCTATCATATAGCTAAATATGCTTATGGAGAAGATTATCACCAAGTTATACGCGAAAAATTGCAAAAATTAGTGCAAGAAATACAAGATAAGGTAGGTCAATTCTCCTATAGAGTATTTACAGATTCTGCACCAATATTGGAAAGAGCGTGGGCTCAAAAATCGGGATTAGGTTGGATAGGCAAAAACTCACTTTTATTATCCAAGCAAAAAGGTTCATTTTTTTTCCTTGCAGAAATCATTTGCGATCTCGAATTAATCTATGATGAAGCTTTTCCAACCAACCATTGTGGGAGCTGCACCCGCTGCATAGATGCTTGTCCAACCCACGCTATAATTGCCGAAAGGGTAATTGATTCCACTAGATGCATATCATATCTTACCATTGAATTGAAAGATCAGATCGGGGAGGAATTTGATGGAAAATTAAAGGATTGGATTTTTGGATGCGACATTTGCCAAGATGTATGTCCGTGGAATAGATTTTCAACACCTCATAATGAAGAAAAATTCATTCCAAAACCGGAATTATTATCCTATACTAAAAATGATTGGAATGATATAAATCAAGAGACATTTAAAATAATATTTAAAAATTCAGCAGTTAAAAGAACAAAATTTTCAGGGTTTTACAGAAATATTCTTTTTAACAAAAAATCTTAGCCATCTTTATCTATTCATTTCAATAATTCTTAATCTAAAATAAAAAATTATACATGCTAAATATCGTATCTTTGTTATTCTAAAAATATACAAAAAATTGGAGTTTGCAAACGTAATTATTCCTCTTTCATTAGATGGTGTTTTTACCTATCACATACCTAAAGAATTACAAAATCATATTCAGATCGGGCAACGGGTTGTAGTTTCTTTTGGCGAAAAAAAATTATACACTGCCATTGTGGAAAGTCTGCACAATAAGAATCCTGAACTTTACAAAACCAAAGAAATTTATTCTATCCTAGAAGATTATCCATTAGTTACTCAAAAACTAATTGAATTTTGGAAATGGATTGCAGAATATTATATGTGTCCCTTAGGAGATGTATATAGAAATGCCTTTCCAACAGCCTTAAAATTGGAAAGTGAAACGTTTATCAGAAAAACATCTCAAAATATATCCTGGGAAGATTTAGATGAAAAAGAAACCTTTGTAATGCAGAATCTCGAGATTAAAACATCAATTAATTTAAAAGAAATTGAAGCTTTTTTGGCAAAAAAATACATCATCCCTTCCATAAAATCTTTATATGAAAAAAAATTAATTGAATTGGATGAACAAATTATTGAAAAATATAAACCCAAGAAAATAACCTATGTCAAATTAAATCCAATATTTGAAAATTCAGAAATATTTCAAAAAGCATTGGTAGACATAAACAGAGCTGAAAAGCAAAGAGAAGCACTGTTATTATTTATAAAAATGCAACAGCAGAGAGCGACTTTCATTCAAAAAAAAATGTTGGTAGAACAATCTTCTCCATCTGTAGTTAAATCGCTTATTGAAAAAAAATATTTGCAAGAATTTCAGCTTCAGAAAGATCGTTTAGAGGAATACGATGATCACATAGAAGATTCTTATAAACTTTCATCGGCTCAAAGTGAAGTATTGAACGAGATTGAAAATCAATTCCAAATTTATTCAACCGTTTTATTGCATGGAGTGACCTCATCCGGTAAAACAGAATTGTACTTCCAATTGATTGAAAAACAAATTTTAAATTCTCGTAACTCACTATTCTTATTACCGGAAATATCAATCACTACACAACTCGTAACTAAAATAAAAAAACGGTTTGGAGATGAAGTAGGTGTTTATCATTCTAAACTTAGTCAGAACGAACGAGTAGAAGTATGGAAAAATACGTTAGATAATAAATATAAAGTAATTATTGGAGCTCGTTCTTCTATTTTTTTACCTTTATATAATATAGGATTAATTATTGTAGACGAAGAACATGACAGCTCTTATAAACAAACTGAAATAAAACCATTTTACCAAGCAAGAGATTGTGTTCAAATTTTAGCTCGTCAAAATGATGCAAAAGTTTTACTAGGTTCTGCTACTCCTTCTATGGAAAGCTTTTATAATTGTGAGCAGGGAAAATTTGGTTTAGTAGAACTTAAAGAGAGATTTGGAAATATAAAACTTCCGGAAATAGAAATGGTCTCCCTATGTAAACCTACTTTAACTCCTAATATTTCTTACCGATTACAAGAAGAAATCCACCAATGTTTAACTGATAAGAAACAAGTTATACTTTTTCATAATAGACGTGGATTTTCTCCTATTCTGGAGTGTAATAATTGTGGACACTCACCCACTTGTCCTAATTGTGATGTTACCCTTACTTATCATAAAGTAAGCTCAACTTTACGTTGTCATTATTGTGGATATATTATGGCTTTTCCCAATTCATGTCCAAGCTGTCATTCCCATGCTTTGGAAACGAAAGGAATTGGAACTCAACAAATCGAAGAAGAAGTAAAGCACCTTTTTCCCGATGCTAAAATAGCTCGCATGGATGTTGATACTATGAAACGTAAACATGCCTATGAAATATTATTTGAAAATATGGCCCTTAAAGAAATAGATATTCTTATTGGTACACAGATGGTAACCAAAGGTCTTGATTTTGAGGAAGTCCAATTAGTAGGAATAATACGTTCGGATTCTCTATTGAATTTACCCAATTTTAGAGCAGAAGAAAAAGCCTTGCAACTTTTAACACAGGTTAGCGGTAGAGCCGGAAGAAGAAAAGAAGGTAAAGTATTAATACAAACTTTTGATCCTGAAAATCCCTTTTATTTTTTTATTAAAGAAAATAATTACCATTTGGCAAAAGAGGGAATTTTAAGAGAGCGAAAAGAATATTTATATCCGCCTTACTTTAGATTGATAGAGTTGACATTTAAACATAAGAATAATGAGAAAGTAAAAAAAGCAGCTAATATAGTTGGAGATTATTTGAAAAATTATATTCAGGAACCATTAATTTTAGGTCCCGAAGAAGGATTGATACCTAGGATTAATAATCAATTTATATATAAAATTCTATTAAAATATACGGCTACAAAATCAACAAAAAATAGTAAAAAATACATAAAGGAAGCAATTTCTAAGCTGCATAGCTTATCATCATTTCGTTCAGTAAAAATTGATGTAGATGTGGATCCATCCTAGCTAATTATCAACTTATCTTAAATTCATATTATTAACAGAACTTAAAAAAAATAAATTTTTGAATTTTCCAAACGTTAAATAATCAAGTATGAAATAATTTTCTTTTGAATTTTTTATGAAAACTACGGAGCGTAACGCTGTATAATCCAATCAAAATTTTGTAATATATAAACTATTCTATCATGTAAACGATTAGGCCTACCTTGCCAAAATTCAATTTGATATGGTTTAACTATATATCCTCCCCAATGATCAGGTCTTTTAATTTCACTATTATTATTTGTAGCAATTTCTAATTCCCTTAATTTATTTTCTAAAAAATCCCTGTTAGGAATTACTTCACTTTGAGGAGATACAATTGCCCCCAGTTGGCTGCCTAAAGGCCTGGAATGAAAATATCCATCAGATAAATTAGGAGGCAGCTTTTCTGCTATTCCATTTATGGTAATTTGTTTTTCAAGACTTTCCCAATAAAAATTAAGACATACATTCGGATTTTTACTTATTGCTCTACCTTTCCTGCTATGGTAATTGGTATAAAATATAAATCCTTCCCAAGTGTATTGTTTTAATAGAACTCTACGAGTCCGGGGAATTAAATGATCTTCAACCGTTGAAAGAGTCATAGCATTAGTCTCAGAAATTTTATCACTCTGCTCTGCTGATAAATACCACTCCCTAAATAATTCCATTGGGTTATCTTTTAGCTCCGATTCGGAGAGATAACCTAAATTGTATATTTTTCTTCGATCAGATAAATCTTCCATTACTGAAAAATATGTAATTTTATGTTGTAAGTTAGAAAAAAAAAGATAAAAATGAATTACAAAGGTAAACTTTTAATTTCGAAACCTATTAGCGATGATTCCTTTTTTTCGAAAAGCGTTGTTTTTATTACAGATTATGATTTACAAAAAGGAGCTATAGGTTTCATTCTTACTAAAATATATCACCAAAAATTATCAGATTTAGTTCCTGATATTGATTCTGAAATAGATGTTTATATTGGGGGACCAGTAGATTCAGATCATATTTTTGTTATCCATTCTCGTCCGGATTTAATTAACGATAGTATTTCTATAAATGAAAAATATTATTGGTCAGGTGATTTCGAGGACATTAAAATAGCTTTACAAGAAAACCTTATTAATACTAATGAGATTCGATTTTTTATTGGATATTCAGGTTGGAAAGCTGAACAATTAGAAAATGAAATTAAAAAGGATGATTGGTTGGTTAAGGATAATGAAGACTTAAATGTTTTAATATGGGATAATAATCTATGGAAAAAAGAACTAATAAGAGTAGATAAAAAGAATATTATTTGGATAAATTCTCCTAAAAATCCAAAAT
The DNA here is from genome assembly GCF_001418685.1 of Apibacter mensalis. Lineage (GTDB taxonomy): Bacteria > Bacteroidota > Bacteroidia > Flavobacteriales > Weeksellaceae > Apibacter > Apibacter mensalis. The sequence continues at coordinate 60,047 of NZ_LIVM01000011.1, read as the reverse complement.
TAAATTAACATACATTAATATAAATGTTTTTTTAACAAATATTAATATGATATAATAATTTGCAAATTAAAGTATATTTTTTCTTTATTTTTATCATATATATATAAAATTGAAACATATAATTAAATTATGAGTTTTAATTTTTTTTTTAATAATTTTGCAAATAAGTTACAATTATCTTATTTAGCTAACCAATATTATAATGAAAATTCAGTATTTGTTATTAATTTTAATATTAATAATTTTTGCCTATTTTAATAGAGTAAATGGTTTTAATTGTGACATTATTGGAAGTGTTAAAAAGGTTCTTATAAAACTAAGATTTAATTCTGAAAAATTTAGTTTAACTTATATTAAATTAAAATTTAATCTTTGGTGCGAGAGATTATCAAAAAAAAAGAAATTTTTTGATCCTAAAATACAGGTTAATAATTTAACAGATTCTAATTCTAAGTTAAATAATAATAAACTATTACCTAAAAAGGCTAACCAGGATAATCTTAATCATACTATTTATATTCATCGTTACCAAAGGAAAAATGAATGGAATGATGGAATTGAATGCAAATTGAAAATTCATTTCTTAAATTTATTTGATCAAAATATTTCAACAAAAACATTTTTTACAACTTTGGTATATAAAAATAAAAACTATCTTCTTGAAAATAAAAAAAATAAAATTGCTAAAACTAACTGTTATTATGATAATATTTTAAAACTCATAAATAAAGGTATTACAACCGATACTTGTAAATTAATCAATTCTTGTGCTCAAGCTGCAACTAACTATAATCCATATAAATTAAATGTCTCTGACTTACAAGAGACCCACTTTGTTTTTTTTTCCAAAATATTATATAATATTTAAAATACCATTTATATCCATACAATGGAAATAACAAAGAATATAAAAGGAGCTAGTAATTAGCTCCTTTTTAATTTTAAAAATATTTAAAACTTAGATTACTTTTTATTGTTTTTAAAGAATTATAAATCATAAGAATAGTATTTTCAACATCCTTTTTATGAACCATTTCTACAGTAGTATGCATATATCGCAAAGGGAGAGAAATCAAAGCGGAAGGTACTCCTCCATTTGAATAAGCAAAAGCATCAGTATCTGTGCCGGTTACTCTACTGGAAGCTTGTCTTTGAAAAGGAATATTATTTTTTGCTGCACTGTCGATTATTAATTCCCTTAAATTATTTTGTACAGCCGGTGCATAAGAAATTACAGGACCGTTTCCGCATTTTATTTCTCCGTGTTTCATCTTATTTATCATTGGCGTAGTAGTATCGTGGGTGACATCCGTAACTATGGCTACATGGGGTTGGATAGTTTGCGTTATCATTTCTGCTCCTCTTAATCCAACTTCCTCTTGAACTGCATTGGTAATATATAAACCATAATCAATAACATCTTTATTTTCTTTAATAAGTTTTGCTACCTCCGCAATCATAAATCCGCCTATTCGGTTGTCTAAGGCTCTTCCGACAAAATACGTATCGTTTAAAATAAAAAATTCATCCGGATATGTGATGATGCAACCTACATGAATTCCCAATTCTTCTACTTCTTTTTTAGTCGTGGCACCACAATCAACCCATAGAGTTTCAACCTTAGGTGGTTCCTCTACACCGGTATAATTTCTTGTGTGAATTGCCGGCCAACCGAAAACACCGTTTACTATACCTTTCTTAGTGTGTATATGAACCTTTTTTGAAGGAGCAATCATATGATCAGATCCACCATTACGAATGACATAAATTAAACCGTCATCTGTAATATAGTTTACGAACCAAGATATTTCATCTGCATGAGCTTCAATTACTACTTTATACTTTGATTCCGGGTTGATAATTCCGTATGCTGTTCCATAATTGTCTGTTCGAACTTCATTAACAAAAGGGGTAATATAATCAATCCATAATTTTTGTCCCTTACTTTCGGCCCCGGTAGGTGACGGAGTATTTATATATTTCTCTAAAAATTTCAATGAATTTTCATTTAAGATTGAATTTTTCATACTAACCTGATTTTTTACAAATGTACTAAATTTGGGAATAGTTTTTGATGGGATAAAATTTATGAACAATAAAATTTTCACTATTTTATGCATCTTGATTTTTAGTATCGCTCAATGTCAAAAAAGAGATTCATTAGAAACTAATATCCTCTTCAATTCGGATTCAGTAATGCTTAATGAATCATCAAAATATAGTATTACGGTAGACAGTGTATTAATCGATTTAAAGACCATACAAGTCCAAGCTATGCCTAAGTTTAATAATGACTTAGACAAGAACCAATATAACTGGCTTAAAAAAAAAGTTTTTAAAGTTTATCCGTATTTTCTAATAGCACTTAAACAATATAATAATTTACATGATTCGCTGAATTTAAATCTAAATAATTCTTCATTTCGAAAATATATAAAAAAAAGGCAAAAGCAACTTTCTGAAGAATACGAAGATAAACTAAAAGCATTAACAAAAACGGAGGGTAAAATATTTTCTAAACTCATGTATCGTTCTACCGGTAAAACCGTGTATGAGATAATTAAAGAATTAAGGAATGGATGGTCAGCTTTCTGGTGGAATGCGAAAGCAAGAGCTTTCGATATAGATTTAAAAGAGCCCTTTGATCCCTATCATATACGAGATGATGCATTTATAGAATCCATCCTTCAAAGAGCCTTCCAACGAGGAAAATTAACACCAACTAATGAAATTCCAGAATAAAAAATTAGAAATAAATTATGTTTTAACTGTTTACATTGTAAACATTTTGAATGTAGAGGTAAGTTAATGTATTTTTGAAAGTTTATAAAATAATATATAAAACCAATGAAGAAAATTCTTAACTTATTATTTTCTACTAAAACAACAGCGATTATGTTGGGCATTTATGCCTTGACAATGGCATGGGCTACCTTGGTAGAAAATGATTACGGAACCTCAGTAGCCAAGGCACTAATATATAATTCGGAATGGTTTGAACTGATTATGATCATTTTAGTATTAAATTTTATTGGAAATATTAAAAAATATAATCTCTGGTCTTTAAAAAAATGGCCCATTTTGGTATTCCATGTATCTTTTATCCTAATATTTATTGGAGGTGCAATTACAAGATACATTAGTTTTGAAGGGCAAATGCATATTAGGGAAGGAAATGCTAGTAATGAAATCATTTCAGATGCAACTTACTTTAAAGTTCAGATATCAGATTATAACGGAGAAACTAGAGTATATAAAGATATTCCTTTTACTTTAACTTCGGAAAATATACCTACGATACTTAAGCCTTTCCAAAAAAAGTTTTCTGCTACTTACGATTTTTTAGGTAAAAAAGTAAAATTAGAATCTCTTAAATTTATTCCGAGAGCTCAGGATTCTATACAATTAAGCCATTCAGGGAAACGTATTCTAAAAGTAATTTATTCAGGGAAAGGAGGGAGAGAAACTATTTATATAGAAGAAGGAACCGCAAGACAAGTTCAAAATTCTACGATAAGTTTTAACAATTATCTACCGGAAGCAATAAATATTACTACAGATAAAGAGGAAACATTCATTTCTTCCCCTATGATGGGTAAGCGTATGATCATGACTACCCGGGATGAGATTTCTGTGGAAGGAAACCAAAAAAAACAAGTTTTACATTTTGCAAGTCTCTATCAGTTTCCCCATGTCAGTTTCGTTATACCGACTCCTCCTCAATCAGGGAAAATCATTTATTACGAAGGGGATAAAAATAAAAATTCAGATGATCCCGATCTTATATACATGAAAGCCTCGACAAATCATGAATCTAAAGAATTTTTATTTTATGGAAAAAAAGGATTAACCGGCGTTCAAAAACAAGTAACTTTAGATAATTTAATTATTTCCCTAGGCTATGGATCTAAAATATATACAACTTCTCCATTTTATCTAAAGTTGAATAAATTCATTATGGAACATTATCCGGGAAGTAACAGTCCATCTTCTTATGAATCCGATATAGTAATTTTAGACGATGGAAAAGAAACTCCTTTTAAAATTTATATGAACCACGTATTGAATTATAAAGGATATAGATTCTTTCAATCCAGTTTTGATTCCGATTTAAAAGGAACGATATTATCAGTAAATCACGATTTTTGGGGAACGACCCTAACCTATATAGGTTATGCTTTATTAATAGTGGGAATGTTTATGACTTTGTTTTGGAAAGGGACCAGATTTTCAAAATTAAATAAACAATTAAAAAAAATAGCTGCTCATAAAAAATTATCCATATTACTGCTGTTTATTTTTTTTAGTCAATATGCCTTTACACAAAATTTGGAAAAGAATAATAAGGATAGAATTAAGATAAATAAACAAATACACGATACCGATAGGGATAAAAATTCCAATTCAAAATTAATTTATAAACAGGAGCATTCCCCTAGTTACAACTCAACTTATTCACAAGAATATGAGGGAGAATCATTTAGCAAAAGTATAGTCATTCCTAAATCACATTCGGATAAATTCGGTAAACTTTTGGTTCAATCATCGGAGGGAAGAATAGAACCCATAAATACGTTAGCTTTAGAAGTTTTACGAAAGTTATATAAAAGCGAAAAATTCTATGATTTAGATGCTAACCAATTTTTTATCTCCATATCAATTAATCCGATGATTTGGGCAAATGTACCTTTGATAAAAATTGGCAATAGGGGAGGTGATCAATTAAAAAAGCTAACTCGAGCTAATAAAAAAGGTTATACCTCTTTAATGAATTTATTTACAACCCAACCGGACGGATCACCCGATTTTATTTTGGCAAATGATTTCAAAAAAGCATTTAGAAAAAAAACATCCGAAAGAACCAATTACGATAAAGAAATCATTGAACTGAATGATAAGCTTCAAGTAATGCAAGGCTTAATCAGTGGTCAATATTTAAAATTAATTCCCATACCAAACGATAATAATCATACTTGGACGTCCTGGGTTTCACCGGATTTAAAAACAGATAGTACTGCTTTGAAATTAATTGGAGGGTATTTTAGAGCAGTAGTAATTTCAGAAAAAGATAGAAATTGGAATAAGGCTGATGTAGCACTAAAAAAAATATCGGATTATCAAGTTAAATGGGGTAAAAATATTATACCTCCTCAAGCTAAGATCGATTGGGAAATTCGATATAATCATTGGAATATATTTTTCAAAATAATGATCGGGTATGCTCTGCTGGGACTTTTGTTATTGGTACTTGCTTTTACAAAATTATTTACCGATAAATATAAATTATATAGTTGGTCAGAATGTATTTTATTGGGTTTTGTAATATTAATTGCACTTTTGCATGGAGTTGGACTAGCAGTACGATGGTATATTTCGGGACATGAACCTTGGTCGAATGGATATGAGGCGGTATTATTTATAAGCTGGATAAGTGTTCTGGCCGGCTTTTTATTATATCGAAACAGAAATGGATTTATACCTGCAGCAGGCTGTTGGGTAGCTGTCATTTTAATGGGGTTTGCTCACGGAGGAGATCAGATGAATCCACAAATTACTCCTTTAGTTCCTGTTCTAAAATCTTATTGGTTAATGATCCATGTTGCGGTAATAACATCTAGTTATGGTTTTTTTGGCTTGAGTGCTTTAATAGGAGTTGTAGTATTATTTTTATTTATAATTAACCATAAAAATATTTTCCATAAGGTTGAAAATTCAATTAAAGAATTAACTATAGTAAATGAAATATCACTTACCATAGGTATCTTTTTATTAACCGTCGGAACTTTTTTGGGAGGAATCTGGGCAAATGAAAGCTGGGGACGTTACTGGAGTTGGGATCCTAAAGAAACCTGGGCGTTTATCTCAGTAATTGTTTACGCTATTGTTTTGCACTTACGATTAGTTCCTAGTTGGAGGGGTAAATACTTGTTTAATTTTTTATCATTGATTGCTTTTTCAACTATAGTAATGACTTATTTTGGTGTTAATTATTACCTATCAGGATTGCATTCTTATGCTCAAGGAGATCCAGTACCAATACCGATATGGGTATATATTGTAATTTTACTAGTTATACTATTAGGAGTAATTTCATTTTTTTCGCAAAAAAGAAAATTTCATTCCTGAAAATATGTAAAGAAGACATATAAATATAATTATAAATAACTTTTGAGAACAATTTTTAATACTTTAAATAATGAATAGTTATTAAAAACATAGGATCGTAAAAATTATAAGTATATATAGATAACTCCAACTCGATTGGTTGTATAAAAGTTTTGATTATTTACATTAATTTTAATAAAAAAATACCTATAAGTTAAATAAATAGTAAAGACAGAGAAAATATCAAGAATTATAGCTACATTTGCATCCTACAAATAGTAGATTATTTACTAAAACTATTGTTCCTTTTAAAAAATATCCGATGACATAATATGGAAATTTATTATTAAATTAGGAGTTTTACAAATAATGCTTAATAGAAATAATTATACTTTAATGGCTAAAGTAGTTGCCTACAACATAAGTGAGCAAGAAATTATTTATCTTAAAATTTTCTTCCCAGCAATTTATTTTTATTAATTTAATTATGTTTTGTTATAGATAAATCTTTAACTTATCCATAAAGAAAGTCGGATTCAAAGGAGTTTTTTCTACAGTAAATTTTACACAATATAATGTTTGTAATATTAATTTTAAAATAAAATTATGGAGTATAATACTCAAAGAAAAAAATTGATTATTCCGGAATACGGAAGACATGTTCAACAATTAGTTGATCATTGTATGACTATTACGGACGATGATGAAAGAAATAAATTTGCCAGATCAATTATTGATGTAATGGGAGATTTAAATCCTCATTTGAGAGATGTGCCCGATTTTCAGCATAAATTATGGGATCAGCTTTTTATAATGGCTAATTTTGATTTAAAAGTAGAATCTCCTTATCCAATCCCAACCCAAGCAGAAATGAATACAGCACCTAAAAAAATGGGATATCCTTCCAACGAATCAAAATACAGATACTATGGTACTAATGTGAAAAAAATGATTGAAATTGCAAAATCATGGGAAGAAGGAGATAAAAAAGAAGGACTGAAATATGTAATAGCTAATCAAATGAAAAAAAATTACTTGAAATGGAACAAAGATCAGGTAGAGGATGAAGTCATATTTAATCATTTAGAAGAGTTATCTAACGGTTTATTAAAATTAAATTCCAAAGAAGCTTTAATGAATGTTACTGTTCAGAATAATTCGAATATATCCTATAAAAACAAGAATAGAAATAATAACAACTATAGAAATCTAAAGAAGAATAATTTTTCTAAAAACAAAAACAAATAATGAATACTTTTCAGATTTGCGGTGGAAAGCCTCTTCATGGTGAATTTTATCCGCAAGGTGCCAAAAATGAAGCTCTTCAAGTTATATGTGCAACTCTTCTTACCTCAAAACCTGTTAGGATAAAAAATATACCGGAAATACAGGATGTCTTAATTCTTATTGAAATTTTAAAAACAGTAGGTGTTAAAGTTGTGCGAAATGTTAAGGGAGACTATACATTTTGTTCTGAAAAAATTGATTTTGAATTTTTGAAAAGTAAAGAATTTAGAAAAAACGGAGCTCAGCTAAGAGGTTCTATCATGCTACTTGGTCCTCTTTTAAGCAGATTTGGAGAAGCCTATATTCCTGTTCCTGGAGGTGATAAAATCGGTAGAAGAAGATTGGATACTCATTTCAAAGGATTTATCGATTTAGGAGCCCAATTTAAATATGATGATGAAGAAAAATTTTATTCCGTTAAAGCAAAAAAGCTTAATGGAAATTATTTACTTTTAGAAGAAGCTTCAGTGACAGGAACTGCAAATATCATTATGGCAGCCGTTTTGGCTGAAGGAAAGACTCAGATATATAATGCTGCTTGTGAACCATACATTCAGCAATTATGTAAGATGCTTATAAAAATGGGAGCTAAGATAGAAGGAGTCGGGTCTAATTTTTTAACCGTTTACGGAGTATCCGAGCTAAACGGAGCCGAACATACAGTCCTTCCTGATATGATTGAAATTGGCAGTATTATTGGTTTGGCTGCAATGACTAAATCAGAAATTACAATTAAAGAGGTAAGCTGGGAAAATTTAGGAAATATTCCGGACACTTTTAGAAGATTGGGTATTTTAATCGAAAAAAAAGGAGATGACCTTTATATACCTTCTCAAGAACATTATAAAATTCAAAATTTTATAGACGGATCTATATTAACCATTTCGGATGCCCCTTGGCCTGGATTTACCCCCGACTTATTAAGCATCATTTTAGTAGTAGCTACTCAAGCTAAAGGTAGTGTTTTAATTCATCAAAAAATGTTTGAAAGTAGATTATTTTTTGTTGATAAGCTTATTGATATGGGTGCCCAAATTATTCTTTGTGATCCGCACAGAGCAACAGTTATAGGTTTAAATCACGAGATTCCTCTACGTGGAACAGTAATGACTTCGCCGGATATCAGAGCCGGTATTTCATTATTAATTGCCGCTATGTCTGCAAAAGGAACCAGCCGAATACATAACATTTTTCAAATTGACAGAGGGTATGAAAACATTGATGAAAGATTGAGGGTGTTGGGTGCCGATATCGTTCGGATTGACGTGTAACCATTAAAAAAAACTATGCATGGAGATTTACATTTAAAAATATCTATTATTATAGCTGTTTATAATAGAAAAGATGAACTTCAGGAATTATTATATAGTTTAATTAATCAAACAGATAAAAACTTCGAAATTGTTATTGTCGATGACGGGTCTGAAGATAAACTTGAACCAATTGTTTCGTCTTATACTGAAAAATTAGATATTAAATATTTTTACAAAAATAATTCAGGGGCAGGATTATCAAGAAATTATGGAGCTAAGTATACCTCAGGTAATTATTTTATTTTCTTGGATTCAGATTGTATCGCTCCCGTTCATTATATTAAAAACGTACGTAAAGAATTAAATATCAATTATGTAGATGCCTTTGGAGGGGCTGATTCAGCAGATAAAAATTTTACAGATTTACAAAAAGCAATATCGTATTCCATGACATCCCTACTTACAACCGGTGGAATTCGAGGAAATAAAAAGGTTATAAATAAATTCCAACCAAGAAGTTTTAACATGGGCATATCCAAAGAGGCTTTCGAAAGTGTTGGTGGATTTTCTGAATTAAGAGTGGGAGAAGACCCTGATTTAAGCCTTACCCTTTGGGAAAAAGGATATAATACCCGGTTTTTTCCTGAATGTAAAGTTTATCATAAAAGAAGGACATCACTTAAAAAATTTGCCAATCAAGTATATCATTTTGGAATAGCACGCCCCATATTAAATCAGAGACATCCTAACTATTCAAAAGTAACTTTTTGGTTGCCTTCTCTCTTTTTGATATTTACTATTTTATCTCTATTATTATCCTTATTAAACTATAGATTTATCTTACCTTTATTGTTATATTGTTTTAGTATCATAATGGATTCCGGTTATAAAAATAAAAGTATTAAAGTCGGAATTTTATCCTTAATTTCAACTTTTACTCAATTTTTTTCCTATGGTTTAGGATTTTTACATTCCTACATAAAATTAAATATTTTTAATATTGAGCCTAAAAAGGCATTTCCATCACACTATTATTAATTTTATTTAAATGAAGCATGATTACTGGTCTTAAGTAATTTCCCTTCTCCCATTACTTCCTTTTTACCATCAAAATAATAGGTATTATAGTATAAAATGTTTTTTTCAATTTTAACAGTCTTTACTTTTATCCCCCCATTCTTATTGATAAATTTTTTGAAGTTGTCCTTTTTAGCATCTTTATTAGAGAAAAATAATGTATAATCACAATCATTCAACCACTCTATTTTTTTATATGTTTCAACCCCATTGGTAACTTCCAATTGTCTATTTCCAGCTCTAATAATTATAGAACTTAAATTTGAATTTTCATTTATATTTCTGAATTCCCCTCGATTGAAATCTAAACAGGTAAGATTCTTATCCTGGGCATTACAGGTGAAAGAAATGTATAAAAATAAAAGTATTGTCAATTTTTTCATGTCTCAAATATAATAAAATATTATATCCAACTATCAATCGTTGTTAATAACTTTAATCACTAATTGCTGATCTTACAGAGTGAAGTTCTTTATTATTTTGACTGATCCATTTTTTACAATCTTTTGATTGATAATTGATATTTATATATAAATTTAAATAATAATATCATAACAAATATTTATGTTGAAAATTAAATTTATAAATAAAAAAGCGTAGTAAAAATAAGATTATCTTTGTAATACCATATGAAGCTTATGTCTAATACATTTCAAACAACAGAAAATAATTCTGTATCAATACCTCACTAAAGTATTGATAATTCAGTAACTACATCAATTAAAATAAGCATTATATTCTTGCTTCATAATAAACATTTGATGATTGATATAACTAAACTTATCTAACTATGATTAATTAATGGTTAATTCTAACTTAGATTAAAATATTTAAATTAAACATAAAATGATTCAGACAGTTATTAAAAGAGATGGACGCATTGTCGATTTCAATAAAAATAAGATTATAAATGCGATCAGCAAAGCTATGCAAAACACAAAAAATGGAGTTGATTCTCTTTTAATACAAAAAATTACTGATGATATATCTTACAAGGGTAAATTAGAGATGACTGTTGAAGATATTCAGGACATGGTGGAAATGGAATTAATGAAAAGTCCACGTAAAGAAGTTGCAAAAAAATATATAGCTTATAGAGACCAAAGAAATATTGCAAGAAAGGCTAAAACTTGCAATATGTTTTTGGAAATTATAGAAACCAAGTCTAATGAAGTTACAAGGGAGAATGCAAACATGAATGCAGATACTCCGGCGGGAATGATGATGAAATTTGCCAGTGAAACTACTAAACCCTTTGTAGATGATTATCTTTTAAATCCTGATACCAAAGAAGCAATTCTTTCCAATTATATACATATTCATGATAAAGATTATTATCCTACTAAAAGTTTAACATGCGTACAACATCCTTTAAATAAAATATTGGAAAACGGCTTCTTTGCAGGGCATGGAGAATCTAGACCGGCCAAAAGAATTGAAACCGCAAGTATGCTGGCTTGTATATCTTTAGAAACTGCTCAAAATGAAATGCATGGAGGACAAGCTATTCCGGCATTTGATTTTTATTTAGCACCGTTTGTAAGAAAAAGTTATATCGAAGAAATAAAAATTCTTGAGAATAGTAACGGTCAAAATTATGAACATCTGTATGATTATACAATTAAAGATTACTTAAAGGAAGAACTCAATCAAAAACAAGGAGACGAAAGAATTGTACAACACGCGATTAATCGAACTGTTAGTAGAGTTCACCAATCTATGGAAGCTTTTATTCATAATATGAATACCATTCATTCAAGAGGAGGAAATCAAGTAGTTTTCAGTTCCATTAATTACGGGACTGATAGTTCTCCTGAAGGAAGATGTGTGATAAGAGAATTATTAAGATGTACCGATGAAGGTGTGGGCAGCGGAGGAACAGCTATTTTTCCTATTCAAATATGGAAGAAAAAGAGAGGAGTTAGTTATTTACCGGAAGATCCTAATTATGATCTTTACAAGTTAGCATGTAAAGTCAGTGCTCGTCGTTTTTTTCCAAATTTTCTAAACTTGGATGCCACCTTTAATTATCATGAAAAATGGAATGCAAATGACCCCAAAAGATACCAATATGAAACTGCTACTATGGGTTGCCGTACTCGTGTTTTTGAAAACAGATTTGGAGAGAAAACATCTATCGGTAGAGGAAATCTTTCTTTTACCACCATCAACTTAGTCAGAATAGCATTAGAAAATCGCCAAATTGAGAATCAAACCGAGAGAATACATCAATTTTTTAAGAAACTGGATACTACATTACAAATCGTTGCAGAGCAGCTGCATCAACGTTTTGAGTTTCAAAAAACAGCAGCTCCCAAGCAATTTCCTTTATTGATGTCTACACTATGGAACGGTTCAGAAGAACTTAAATCAGAAAACAGTATAGAAAAAGTAATTAACCAGGGAACGTTGGGAATCGGATTTATAGGACTGGCAGAAGCCTTAGTGGCATTAATAGGAAAGCATCACGGAGAAGATGAGGGAGCCCAGCAACTAGGGCTGGAAATAGTAACATTTATGAGAGATAAGTCTTTGAGCTTTTCAGAAAAATATAAACATAATTACAGTGTTCTTGCTACACCGGCAGAAGGTATTGCAGGAAGATTTACTAGGAAAGATAAAAAAGATTTCGGAAAAATTAAAGGTATTACAGACAGAGACTATTATACCAATTCTAACCATGTTCCGGTTTATTATAAATGTAGTGCTCACTTAAAAGCTAAAATTGAGGCTCCCTATCATGATTTAACCAGGGGAGGACATATTTTCTATGTTGAGATAGATGGAGATGCTACTCACAATCCGGAATCGATTATGACTGTAGTTGATATGATGGATAAATATAATATCGGTTATTCTTCCGTGAATCATACTCGTAACCGATGTTTACAATGCGGATATGAAAATGCTGCTTCTAAACTGAATCAATGTCCGAAATGTGGAAGTAACCATATAGACCGTTTACAACGAATCACAGGTTATTTAGTAGGTACAACTGACCGATGGAATAATGCAAAATTGGCGGAATTAAATGATCGAATCATTCATGACTAAAATATCCATAGTAGATATAATACATGATACAACAGTGGACGGCCCCGGTTTTAGGACGTCTATTTATGCCGCTGGTTGCATACATAAGTGTTTAAAGTGCCATAATCCGGAATCTTGGGATATACATAAAGGAAGACACTATGTTGTCGATGAACTGGTAGACCTTGTAACACTTTCAGAATTTTCAAATGTTACCTTTACCGGCGGTGACCCGTTAATACAAGTAAAAGAATTTGCTGAATTAGCCGGAAAAATTAAAACTTCTACTCAAAAAAATATTTGGTGCTACACAGGATTTACATTTGAACAAATACATAAGTCCAAAAAATTATCACAAATTTTACCTTTTATAGACGTACTGGTAGACGGTAAATACATTCATACCTTATATGATGAAAATTTACGATTTAGAGGCAGTTCCAATCAAAGAATAATTGATGTACAACAGACACTTTTGCATAAAAATATTGTATTAAGAGAGGAATATTTTACATAATCAAATACATTATCATCATGGTATTAACAAGAAATAATTAGAAAGCAAAATTAATATAAAAAATTAAAAATAAACGTCGAAGATCATTAGAAGCTATGATTATACGTCTAATTGTGTGTTCGACAAAAATTCATTATCTTTACAGTCTTATATACTAAAGAAAAAATAAACAAGTACACTTATGATAGGAGAAGGGGAAAAATTAATTCCTATTAACATTGAAGATGAAATGAAATCATCATACATTGATTATTCAATGTCTGTGATAGTTTCCAGGGCTTTACCCGATGTGAGAGATGGTTTGAAACCTGTACATAGAAGGGTTTTATATGGGATGTATGAATTAGGAGTTACTGCCAACAGCTCTTACAAAAAATCAGCAAGAATCGTTGGGGAGGTTATGGGTAAATACCACCCTCATGGAGACTCATCTGTTTATGATACTATGGTAAGACTTGCTCAGGAATGGTCTATGAGATATCAGCTCGTAGACGGACAGGGTAATTACGGATCTGTAGACGGAGACCCTCCCGCAGCAATGAGATATACAGAAGCTCGTTTAAAAAAGATTTCTGAAGAAATATTATCTGATATAGATAAAGATACCGTTGACACTCAACTTAACTTTGACGATACACTAGAAGAGCCTAGAGTGATGCCAACTCGCATACCTATTTTGTTAGTGAATGGAGCATCGGGCATAGCGGTTGGTATGGCCACCAACATGGCTCCTCATAATCTTACTGAATCAATTAGCGCTATTTGCGCCTATATTGACAATAGAAATATCACCATTGATGAATTGATGCAACACATTAAAGCTCCTGATTTCCCTACCGGGGGTATCATATATGGTTATGAAGGAGTAAGATCTGCATTTGAAACCGGAAGAGGAAGAATCATTTTACGTGGAAAAGCAAATTTTGAAGAGGTGCATGGCAGAGAAGCCATAGTAGTTACAGAAATCCCCTATCAGGTAAATAAAGCTGATATGATTGCTCGTACTGCAGAGTTGATCAAAGAGGATAAATTACAAGGTATTTCCGAAATAAGAGATGAATCCGATAGAAATGGAATGAGAGTGGTGTATGAATTAAAACATGATGCCATTCCGAATGTAGTTTTAAATCTTTTATACAAATATACCGCATTACAAACTTCCTTTAGTGTAAATAATATCGCACTTGTAAACGGAAGACCGGTTCAACTTAATTTAAAAGATATCATTCATCATTTTGTAGAGCATAGACATGATGTAGTGGTAAGACGAACTCAATACCTTCTGAAAAAAGCTCAAGAACGAGCCCATATCTTGGAAGGATTTATGAAAGTTATTGCCACTCAAGATACTTTGGATTTAGCGATAAAAATAATCCGAGAAAGTTCCAGTCCCGGTGAAGCGAAAACCGGTTTAATTCAAGAATTTGAATTAACGGAAATACAAGCCCAAGCAATTCTTGATCTTCGTTTGGCTCGTTTAACCGGAATGGAGTTGGATAAAATCCGAGACGAGTATAATTCTATCATGAAAGAGATTGATAATCTTAAAACGATTTTAAATGATGAAGGATTAAGATATTCTATTATTAAAGAAGAATTAGAAGAAATCAAGCAAAAATATGGTGACGAACGTAAGACAGAGATAAACTTTGCCGGTGGTGAAATGAGTATTGAAGATATTATTCCGGATGAAAAAGTTGTCTTAACCATATCCAAAATGGGATATATCAAGAGAACTTCACTTTCAGAATATAAGACACAGTCACGAGGCGGAGTTGGAAATCGTGCAGCTTCTACAAGAGATGAAGATTTCCTTGAATATGTTGTCTCCGCAACCGCACATCAATATATGCTTTTCTTCACGGAGAAAGGTAAATGTTTTTGGTTACGGGTATTTGAAGTTCCCGAAGGATCTAAAATCTCCAAAGGAAGACCAATTCAGAATCTAATCAATATTGAATCTGATGACAAAATCAAAGCCTATATTTTAACTCATGATTTAAAAAATGAGGAATATATAAACAATACGTTTTTAGTAATGGTTACCCAAAAAGGGACCATCAAAAAAACAACATTGGAAGCTTATTCAAGACCTAGAGCCAACGGAATCAATGCGATAAACGTTAGGGAAGAAGACACCCTTGTTAGTGCGAGTTTAACCTCCGGCAACGATGAAATAATGATCGCTACCAAATATGGTAAAGCCATTCGCTTTCCTCAAGAAAAATTAAGACCTATTGGAAGAAATGCGTCGGGTGTGAGAGGTATAACTTTAGGAGATGAGAAGGACGAAGTAATAGGAATGGTTATTATTTCAGATTCTGAAAATGACACTATTTTAGTTGTTTCTGAACAAGGATACGGCAAACGTACTCATGCAGATGCCTATCGTATCACCAATCGAGGAGGAAAAGGAGTTATTACTTTAAATATAACTGATAAGACAGGTAATTTGATCGCCATTCAAAAAGTCACCGATGATAATGATTTAATGATTATTAATAAATCTGGCGTAGCCATTAGAATGTCTGTGGAGCAACTTAGAGTGATGAGCAGAAATACACAGGGGGTTAAATTAATCAATCTTAAAAAGAACGATGAAATTGCTGCTATAACTAAAATAGAAAAAGAAGAAGGGGTTGATGAAGAAGAATACGATGAAAATGGAAACAGTATCGAAAGAGACTCCATTCAAGATGCTGTTGAAAATAATGAAAATGTAATTGATTTAACCGACACAGTAAATGATTTTACTGAATCAGATGAAGAAGATAATCCATAATTTCAGGATTAAAAAAAACATCATATGAAAAAAATATCAGTTTCTGTGTTTTTATTAGTGAGTTTGTTGTCTTTTAGTCAAGAAAAAGAAATAAAACAAGCTTTTAATGCATTTGAAAGTGGAAATAAATCACTAGCAGAATCATTAATTCAGCCAATTGAATCTACTATAAGTTTTAAGAGTACCAATATAGATCCTGATATATACGCCAAATATTTATATGTAAAAGGAAATTCCTTATTAAAACAGGGAAAAACTATTGAATCTGCTAAAGTCTTTTCAAAATTAGCCCTTTATGAAAAAGGCCCGATTTATTCTTTAAAAAATAAAACTACTAAAGAAAAAGTTTTTGTTTTAACAAAAGATGAAGCGGAAAGATATAAATTAGAAGGATTTACAGAGTTAAAAGAAACTAAATCGGGTACAAATTACATTCAGAAAATAATATCTGTTTTAGAACAAAAAAGACAAGAATTGTCAAACACAGCGACTTCTGAATATAATGCCAAACAATTTTCTAAGGCAGCGGAGCATTTTTTAGAATCTTATTATTTAACTAAAGCGGCGGGAAATGCTGATGAAGTTTTTAAATATTATGCAGCAATTTCTTACCATGCAGGCAAGAATAATACAAAAGCATTAGAACTGTATTTGGAATTACTTAATAAAGGCTATACAGGTAAAACTATTACCTATACGGCTTTACAAAATGGCAAAAGAGTTAGTTTACGCGAAGAGCAATACAACTTATTTAAATCTACCTCCAATTCAGGGTTTTCTGATTTTAAAAAAGAGGAATCTCCTTCTGTAGAAGCAGATTTATATAATTATGCAATTTCCTTATTAATTGCTGATAAGAAATATAACGAAGCAATGACATTAGTTGAAAAAGGATTACAAAAATTACCGAATGATGCTAATTTGCAATCACAGATGGGAGAATTGTATTACCAAACCGGTCAAACCGATAAGTATATTGCTAAATTAAAAGAAATTATTCAAAAAAATCCTAATGATTATGTTTCTTATTACAATTTAGGAGTTTTATACAGTAAAGACCCCAAAACTATTTCTCAAGCTAAAGATAACTATAATAAGGCCTTAAGCATTAAGCCGGATTATCCGGAAGCATATTTGAACTTGGCAGCTCTATTATTATCTCCCGATAAGGATATTGTTCTAAAAATGAAATCTTTAGGATCTTCACAATCAGATCAACAGAAATATGATGTTTTAGTTGAAAAAAGAAGGGAAATGTTTAAACAAGCTTTACCTTATTTGGAAAAAGCATACGGTTATGATAAAAAAGATAAAGGAATTATACAGACTTTAAAAGAAGCCTATAGGGTTCTGCAAATGAAAGATAAAATGGAAGAAATGAAAAAAGCGGATTCTGCTTTATAAAAAATAATTTATTAAGACATAAATTTAGGGAAGTATATAAAACTTCCCTTACTTTTTAGGAATAATATTTGATATATTGGATACTATTGTAAATTAATCGTAAATATAAATTTAAGTTAAAATTATGAAAAAAGGATGTTTAATCGGAGGTGGTATTATAGGATTAATCGCTGTGATTGTTATCGGAATATTTATGTGGGGGATCGGCATTAATAATAATATGATTGAACTCAATAACGATGTCAATTTAAAATGGGGTTCAGTAGAAAGTTCTTATCAAAGAAGATCAGACTTAGTTCCCGGGTTAGTAGCGACCGTAAATAAAGCAACCAATTATGAAAAGGAAACCTTAACCTCTGTAATTGAAGCAAGAGCCAAAGCTTCCTCAGTACAGATTGATCCTTCCAATTTATCTCCGGAAAAATTAGCTGAATATCAAAAAGCTCAGTCCGGCTTAGGTTCTGCTTTAGGCAGATTATTGGTAACTATTGAAAAATATCCGGATTTAAAAGCTAATCAGAATATTTTAGGTCTTCAAAATCAATTGGAGGGTACGGAAAACAGAATTAAAATTGACAGAGATAACTTTAATCAATCAGTAACTGCTTATAACAATTATATCCAAAAATTTCCAGCAAGCATAGTAGCAAATTTTAGAAATTTCAAAGAAAAAGGTACTTTTAAAGCAGATGCCGGTGCTGAAAAAGCTCCTAATGTTGATCAATTGTTAAATGGTAAATAATTTGAAATAAAACTTCCAGTATGCTATTTACACCCCAAGACGAAGAATATATTATTGAAGCCATAAGACAAGCCGAAGCAATGTCTACAGGAGAAATTCGTGTACATTTAGACCAAAACCTAAAGGGAGATGCATTGGCGACGGCACAATCCATCTTTACTAAGTTAGGTATGGAAAAAACTAAAGATAGAAATGGGGTCTTATTTTATGTATCGGAAAATAAGAAAAAAATTGCAATTATTGGAGATATAAATATTCATAAATACGTATATCAGAATTTTTGGGATGAGCTTTTAAAAGAAATTACCCTCTCATTTAAAGATGAAAAATACAAAGAAGGATTAATTAATGCTATTTTAAAAACAGGAACTAAATTGAAAAAATTTTTTCCTACAGATGGAAAAAATATTGAAAATGAATTATCCAATGAAATCTCCCGTTAAATTTTTTTTAGTCCTATCTGGTTTATTATTTTTAAATAATTTTTTATATAGCCAACGTGAATTCAAAATTCCGGAAAAACCCCAATTAATTTATCCCGTAAATGATTACGCTACTGTTCTTACAGAAGAACAAAAGAATAATCTAAATGCCAAATTAATATCTTATAGTGATTCAACCTCTACAGAAATTATAGTTTGCATTGTTAAAACTTTAGGAGGAGACGATATAAATTATGTGGGTGCCAAATGGGGTGAAAAATGGCAAATTGGTCAAAAATATAAAAATAATGGAGTTTTACTATTAATAGCTTCCGATGATCATAAATTAACAATACAAAATGGTAGAGGCGTTGAAGATGTCATGACAGATTACACTTCAAGTATGATCATTCATCAATATATGATTCCCTACTTAAAACAAAATGATTATTATGGAGCTATTAATTTCGGTACGGATCAAATTATAAAAGTTCTTCAAGGGAAATTTAAAGCAGATAATCAAGAAGATTCGGATGATACTACATCAGGAATAATAATAGCCGTTTTTATATTTTTCATCATACTTTTATACATCTTAATGCATAAGAATAATAAAAATAATACCTTTTACGATCGAAATGGTAAGAGAAGAAATAATGATGATGATTTTTGGGGTGGATTAGGTGGATTTGTAGGAGGAAGTATTTTTGGCAGTGGTACTAATGGCAATTCTCGAGGTGGAGGTTTTGGAGGTTTTGGAGGAGGCGGAAGCTTCGGTGGAGGTGGCGCCAGTGGTAGTTGGTAAATATATATTGATAGAACAGCGTATGTAATTTACAAATTAACTTGTAAATACTGATTAAGCTTTTATTCATATTATATTAACTCAAAAAATATTTAAAATATATTTTTATTTAAGCATTTTTTGAGCTAAATATATACCTTTTACCAATTGATCAATATCTTCTTTGGTTGTATAAATTGCAAATGAAGCACGTATTGTACCTTTTATTCCAAAACGTTTCATAATTGGTTGTGCACAATGATGTCCGGTTCTTACAGCAATTCCCTGTTTATCTAAGATAAACCCGACATCAGAAGAATGAATATTTTCAAAATTTAAATTAAATGAAATTGCTCCTGAAGTATGTTGAGCATTTTGAGCATAGATAATTATATTATCAATTTGCGAAAGGTTTTCTTTAGCATATTTCATTATATCATCCTCATGCCTAACAATAGATTTAAAACCAATGGTATGTACAAAATCAATTGCATTTTTCAAAACAATATTACCGGCAATATTAGGTGTTCCTGCTTCAAACTTAAAAGGTAAATCTGCATAAGTTGTTTTTTCAAATGTAACTTCTTTGATCATTTCTCCACCGCCTTGGTAAGGCTTCATAGATTCCAAGATTTCTTCTTTACCATATAAAACACCCACTCCGGTAGGACCATAAAGCTTATGCGCAGAGAAAACATAAAAGTCAGCATTTAAAGCTTGTACATCCACTTTCCTATGCGAAACAGCTTGAGCTCCGTCAATAAGAACATATGCACCTACCTTATGTGCTTTTATTATAATGTCTTCAATAGGATTGACCACCCCCAAAGCATTAGAAATATGATTCACTGCAACAATTTTAGTTTTATTTGAAAGGAGCCGATCATATTCATCCATGATCAATTCTCCATTGTCATCCACAGGAATAACATTTAATTTTAAATTTTTTCGTTCTGCTAAAAATTGCCAAGGAACAATATTAGAATGATGTTCTAAATTGGATATAATAATTTCATCACCTTCCTTAATTAACGGTTCAATACCCGAGGCTACTAAATTTATGCTATCGGTAGTACCTTTAGTAAAAATAATTTCGTAATTCTTTTTTGCATTTAAAAATTGTTGAACACATTTTCTGGATTCTTCCATTTCCACTGTTGCTAATTGACTAAGTGTATGAATTCCTCTATGGACATTAGAATTTATAGTTTTATAATATTTCTCTTCTGCCTGTATTACAGAAATAGGCTTTTGGGTAGTCGCAGCATTATCAAGATATACTAAAGGTCTGTCATTAACAAATTGATTCAGTATAGGAAAATGGTTTTTTATATCTTTTAAATCTTCGGTCATGGGTAATGAAACTTATACATCAAAATTAAATCATTAAATTGAATTAAAAATTATTTTTTATTAGAATTTAATAAATGAAGATTTTTCAACAAATGGAATAGTAGGATCAGCTATTTCCAAAATCAGCTTCGCAACTTCTTCAAATAAAATCTTTGCTTGAGATTCATTTAATTTTTCAGATGAATCTATTTGTAAAATTTCTAATCCATGAAAAGGTTTTTTGAAACTCCAGATTCCCACCTTTACTGAATTTGACAGTTCTTCATGTAAAACCATATAAGCATAAAAAACAAGCTGAATAAAGAATTTAAAATTTTTGTTTTCTTGAATTCTGTCAAATTTATCTGATTCGAATTTAAGTTTGTCAATTGATGTTGTTTTATAATCTATAATACGATCCTCATTATTAAAGCTATCCCATCTATCTACAAATCCTTTTAATGTTAAAGTTCCTAATTTCGGTAAATCTATAGTGGAAACTAGTTCTTTTTCGATTTCTTTTAAAAAAATGATATTTCCGTTTTTTATGTCGGTTAAATCCCTTAATAATATTTTTTCTATGGTTTTTTCTGCAAGCAGCTTTTGTAAATAATTCTGTCCCTTTTTAAATAAATCGGGATTTAATTCTTTTTTAATATATTTATTCAAATGAATGGAATAATTTTTCAATGCTAAAAGTAAATCTTTTTCTGTTAGTTTATTTCCTTGTAAAGGAGAATAGATTGATTCTAAGGTATGATGAATTAAATTTCCATAATTTAATGCTGAAATTTCCTCTTCCATTTCTTGCTGTTCATTGATCTTTAAAATTTTGCGTAAATAGAAATTGATAGGATTATAATGATAGCCGGTTAAGTGGGTGGGTGAAATAGGATTTTTTAACCATTCATGAATTGAATTTATTATTGCCGGTGATTTTTCAATGATCAGTTCTTTCGATTGTTTTAAATTTCCTCCATAAGTGGCGACTGATTCGATAATAGTATGTTTGGATTCCAATTCCAATTGACTTATAAACCTACTTTTTTCACCGGAATTAATACCCTCTGTAAAATTATTATAAATTAAGGTAATGTTTTGGGCATGTTGCAATAATCTGTAAAAATGATAGGCATAGATGGCGTCATTTTCTAAAAATGTATTCATACCATAATTCTTCCTGACATCAAAAGGAATAAAGGAATTGTCGTTTTTTCCACCCGGTAAAATTCCTTCATTGACTCCGCTTATAATAACATTTTTAAAGTTTAATAACCTAGTTTCTAATACACCCATTATTTGAAGTCCATCAACAGGCTCACCTATAAAATCAATGCTTTCATTACTGATAATATGCTGATAAAACGTGTAAAGCAACGAATAACTTTGAATAGAAATATTTTGCGATAATTGGGTTTGTAAAACTGAAAAGAGATTTTTAAATTTTAAATAATTTTCTTTTAAAACTTGATGATCTGAATTTGTTTTCCAAAATTGTTCCGTACAGTATTCATATAACTGATGAACTAAATCAACGGGATTACCATATTCTTTAAATATAAAATAAAAGTAAAAACTACCCAAACGTTCATAAATGAGGGCATCTGATATATAAATAAGATTATTCTTTTTAATTTCAGAAATAAAATTGTTAACAGATAAAGTGGTATGAATTAATGGATTTTGGAGAAGAGATAAGATATCACGATAATAAAATCCTTTGACTTTATTTTTTTCCCTAAATATATGCAATTGAAATATTTGCTTAAAAAATGAAGCTAAAAAAGAATTTTTTAAGGGAAATCCCATAGTTATGTTAACTCTGGTTATATTTTCAGGTATACTCCCCAAAATTACCGGTAGGATAGATTCATCACTTAATACAAGCGCTGTATTGTGTAAATCTTCTTCTGGTATAGAGCTTAAAATTGAACTAATATATTTTCCTTGGGCTACATCCTGAGAGGTACTAACTACATGAATATTTTTTTTTTGGTTGAATTCATCACCTACCCATTTAAAATCACGAGTTGCATAATAATTCCAATTTTTATATTTCCTCAAAAAATAACCTGCTTCTTGATTACTATCATTTAAATAATAGTTATCGGCATCCCAATATAAATAAGTTTCAGAATGCGAAATATAATGTTTAATGAGCTTTTCTTCTTTAGGTGTTAATGCATTTAATCCGACAAAAACAAATATTTCATGATTAGGTATGTTTACAGTAGTTAAATTATTTATAACTCTATTTAAAATCATTCCATACGTTCCCAGTCCTTTATTTTCTAATGCTTCTGTTAATTTATTATATAGAATTAAATTATTCTCCCAAAATTTCAAGTTTTTATAATATAACTTTTTATCACGGTTAGAATCAAGCTTACTAACCCAATTTTCGATTCTTTCTATAGAGGCCATATGCTCTAAAACTCTTTGCGGATTTTCAGAAAAAATTTCAATATCGTTAAAATCTTTAAGCAGGGTGGGTATCCATTTTAAAAATTCATCCAGCCTTTCCTCTGCATTTATAAATTTTTTCTGTATATGAAATGCTTCTAACCAAAGGGGTATATTTTCAATTTTTACTAAAGTGGTATGTTTATATATAAAATCCTCAATGGTGTAGAAAGTAGGTAAAAATCCATTATAACCTTTTTTTATAAGGTAACTTTTAAAAAAAATAATAGGTCTTCGTCCCGGAATAATGATATTAAATTTAGATAAATCATTATTTTTTTCTAATAACTCTTCGATTACTTTTTCTATAAAGTTTGGATACATATAATTATAAAAGTATATAAAAACGGTTTAAAATGAAATATATTATTTAAAAAAATAATAATAGTAATAGGCTATAAATTCCCTTATTAATGATATATAATGATGTCTTTTACTATAATGATGAGAACTAGCCGAGCCTAAGTTATAAAAGCCAAGTTTATAATACATTAATTTAATACGGGATATGTGATAATATTGTGAAATTATAATTAATTTTCTGTAATTATTATCTTTCATTATTTTTAATGAATTTTCAACATTTTCTTCTGTATTTAAAGCTTTGTTATCTAAAATAATATCAGATAATAGTACTCCATGTTTCAGTAGATATTCCTGCATAAGATCTGCTTCACAAAAATTTTTATTAGCAAGACCGCCTGATACAATTAATTTTTGAACTTGGCCTTCATTATATAATTTTAATCCAATATTTAACCTACGAATTAATGACATAGGCATGGTGCCATCTATTTTATTTTTAGTTCCAAAAATTACACCTACATCTGCATCCCTGGTATCTTCCTGGTTGCCATCGATAATAATGGCAATAGTATGGAGAATAAACCATAAGAATAAAAGAATAATTCCTGTAACGATATATTTTATTAATTTCCTGTAATATGACATATTACAATATACTATTCCGAAAATTAAAATTCATTTATATATTTTTTATTAAATATATTATTTTTTTGCCAAAAAAGTTAAAAATTAATTACAAATATTAGTTAAAAAAAGTTTAGTTAGTACCTTTTATATACTATAATAACAAAAGACTACATCCTCTAATATCGGAATTATCCATTCTTCCTAAAATTTTAAAACAATTATTTCCCTCATCTTTTCCAATATCTTGGGTGGATATAAATGAGCAACTATAAATATTAACCAAATCAATTATATTGACCCCTCCTGATCTGTGTGCTTCAACATATTCAAAAGGATCATCCACATCTCTAATTAAAATTTTCATCCAGGGAGGACATTGGTAAATATTATTAGATAAAGAATAGGCTTGAGATAATAATTCCGTCATACTATATTCCGAATATATTTTATCGGTTTGAAAAGAAAATTTTAATTTTGACAGCAATTCATCTTTAGTAATTTCAACCTTTCTACCTTTCATTCCACCCGTTTCAATAATTATTGTATTATTTAGATCTATAGGATAAGAACTTGCAAAGTCCAATAAGGCATAAGAAACTCCAAAAAGAATCACTTTTTTATTTTCTTTTTCAAGACGATTTAATATAAGATATAATTCATTGAAATTATGTAAATAATAACCATTTTCAACCTTGTTAGATTGTTTCATTAAATGATCTACCATATAAATGAGTGAGGAATTATTTCTCTCCAGATAAGAAGGTAGCAAACCTAAATATATATACTCGGAAGGATCACCAAAAAACATAGAAAAAGATTTTAAGATACTTTTTTTATAAATAGCTTCATTTGCAATATAATGTTTGGACAGATTATCAGAAGTAGTTCCACTACTTTGAAAATATAATTCGGGTGAAAAATGTTTATCTATAATTTTATTTGTTTTAAAAAATTCAATAGGTAAAAAAGGTATTTGCCTATAATTATGTATTTTTTTACAATCTAAAGACAACAAATCAACAAATCTTCTATATACGAGATTATTATCATATTGATATAAAAATATTTCTATGGCAAGTGAATTAAACGCAGCCTCTGAATTAATTGAAAAAATATCAAAACTTTTCAACATTTTAATGTATTTACTTTTTATGCAAATTTAACAAGAAGTATTTAATTAATTTTTTTAAAACAGGTCGATTTGACAGCATTTTCAAAATGGCAATAAAATTGATAAATATCAGTAATCAATAAAGAATATAACCATGTCAATTCATAGTGATAACGAAGAAAACGAATTAATAGAAGAAAATAACAATCAAGAAAATGCAAATGATTCTGAAAATATGTCAGAATCAAGTAACAATTCTGACTTAACAGAAAAACTTGAAAAAGAAAAAGATAGATACATCCGTTTATTTGCTGAATTTGATAATTATAAAAAACGAGTAATTAAAGAAAGGCAAGATCTTCTTAAATATTCAGACAAGGAAATATTAGAATCACTACTTCCTGTTTTAGACGATTTTGATAGGGCCATAAATGAACTTGAAAAAAAAGAAGACAATCTTTCAGTTTTAGAAGGAGTGAAACTTATATATAATAAATTATTTAATACTTTAAAAGAGAGAGGATTGACTGTTGTTGATGTGAAACCCGGGGATGATTTTAATATCGACTTTCAGGAAGCCATTACTCAAGTTCCTTCACCTGATGAAAGTTTAAAAGGTAAAATTATAGATGTGGTTCAGAAAGGTTATTTATTGCATGAAAAAGTAATTAGATACGCAAAGGTGGTAATTGGAAATTAAGAACTCAAAGAGGTTTATATAAAATATTATGTCTAAAAGAGATTATTACGAAGTATTGGAGGTTTCTAAGAGTGTAACTGAAGTAGAATTAAAAAAGGCCTATAGAAAAAAGGCACTCAAATATCATCCGGATAAAAATCCCGGTGATAAAGAAGCTGAAGAAAAATTCAAAGAAGCTGCTGAAGCTTATGAAGTTTTAAGTGATCCTCAAAAAAGAGCTAGGTATGATCAATACGGTCATGCCGGAGTAGGAGGAGCTGCCGGTGGCGGCTTTGGGGGAGGTATGAATATGGAAGATATTTTTTCCCATTTTGGTGATATTTTTGGAAGTGCCTTTGGGGGAGGTTTTGGCGGATTTTCTTCAAGACCTCAACAGGTTCAAGGCTCCAATCTACGAATCCGTTTATCCCTTACTTTAAAAGAAATTATAAATGGTGTTGAAAAAACCGTTAAAGTAAAAAGATTTAAATTAGCTCAAGGAGCCACCTCAAAAAATTGTCCTACTTGTAACGGTACCGGGCAAACTAGAAAGATTATGAATACCCCTTTTGGTCAAATGCAAACACAATCAGTATGTAATACTTGTGGTGGTACCGGTAAAGTAGCTGATCATATACCTCCGGGAGCAAATAATCATGGATTGATAAAAGTTGAAGAAGAAGTATCCATTAAAATTCCGGCCGGTGTCAGAGAAGGGGTTCAATTACAAGTTAGAGGAAAAGGTAATGATGCACCTTTTGGAGGGATTCCAGGAGATTTAATTGTTGTGATTGAAGAAATCGAAGATGAATTTTTAAAAAGGGAAGGTGATAATCTTCATTATGAACTTTATATATCTGTACCCGAAGCTATTTTGGGTACTAAAAAAGAAGTTCCTACTGTTACGGGGAAAGTAAAAATTACTGTTGATTCTGGAACACAATCAGGAAAAATACTAAGATTAAAAGATAAAGGATTACCCCTGGTTCAAGGATACGGTTATGGAGATTTATTCATTCATATAAATGTCTGGACTCCTAATCTCAGTAAATTAACTAAAGAACAAAGAGAATTTTTTGAAACCATGTTAGATAATGAACACTTTCATCCTAAACCATCAAAAAATGATAAAACATTTTTTGAAAAAATTAAGGATATGTTTATGTAAATAAATTAAATAATATAAAAAATATTTGTTCTTCTTTTAGTACCTAAAGCAAGAAAAAAGCGAAAAAAATCAATTTCTAGCGCGTTTAAGGCTATTTTTATATAATTGGGAATGCAAAAGGTACCAAAAGGTTAATTTGGGTTAATTTTAGGTATATAATTTATTACTAAAAGGTAATTAGGGTTAAATAATAAAATACCTAATGTACTCTAGCCTCTACAAAAGGGTATTAAACCACGTAAAAACGGTATTTATTGCCGTTTTTTTGTTTTTCTTACATTCCCCCATATATTGTTTTTATCCAATACATAAGCGAATAATTGAAATTTGCGATTATTTATATTCTGATATATAATTATTTCATTAATAAGAACAAATCGTATGAAAAATGACACAAAAAATAGAATAGAAAGCGAATGTTTTCTACTACTTATCAGTAATTATTCGTAATTATCACATAAAGATATTTTTTATTTGTGGATATTTTTTAAATAGAAAAGGCATCAATTTTTAATTGATACCTTCTTATCAAAATAATATTTAAAATTATTTATACTATTCAGCTTTTTTCTTAGCAGTTGCTTTTTTCGTAGTTTTTTTATTTATATTATCTTCTTCTTCTTTATCATTAATCGACATTTTATTGGTATCTGCTTCTTGCGAAATATTGCTTTTTTCAGATTTTTCTTCTTCGCTATCATTTAATTTCTCCTCAGCTCTAGCAAGATTAACTTCATATGCTTTTACATTTTCTTCGGTTATAATCTCGTTTTTAACAAGTATATTATACCAAGTAAAAAGCTTTTTAAGATCTGAATTATATACTCTGTCTTCAGCATAATCTGATTGAGCATCTTTCATCAAAGATCTTAAAGTGTTAATATCATTTTTATCAAATTCAATTTCTTTAAAATTATGTTTTTTAGAAATTGAAACTAAAACTGAAATTAATGATACTTCAGATTCAAGGGTATAGATAGAAATGTTTTGTAACAAACTTACTTGACTATTTGCATTAATAGACAATTTCTTTTGAGCAACTAAATCCTTAACAATGAAACCTCCCTTAGTTTGAGTTAATAGTTCAAATAAACCAGATTTACCAGTAATTGCAATGATTTTAGTAAGATCCATATTAATTATGTATATTTTTAATTTATTTATTTTATTTTTAATGTGATGGAAATTTCATTCTATATTCAGTATCCACTTTACCTTTGCTAATATTAGCAAGTTTCCCTTTCAATAATTTTTTCTTTAGTGGAGATAATAAATCAGTAAATAAAATTCCTTCTAAATGATCATATTCATGTTGTATAATTCGTGCACGTACATCACTAAAATTTTCTGTTTTTTTATTCCAGCTTTGATCATAATATTCGATAGTGATATTTTCCAATCTCTTAACATCTTCCCTAATATCTGGAATACTTAAACAGCCTTCGTTAAATTTCCAAAGCTCTCCATCTCTTTTGGTAATTATTGGATTTATAAAAACTTTTTTACAATTTGCTAATTCCTCCTTTATATCAACATACTCTTCATCTTCTGCCAAAGGAGTTGCATCAATAACAAATAAACGTATATTCAATCCTACTTGTGGTGCTGCCAAACCAATCCCATGTGCTTTATACATGGTTTCATACATATTCTCTATTAATTGATCTAAATCGGGATAATCTCTATTGATTTCAACTGTTTTTTTTCTTAAAACAGATTCTCCATAGCCATAAATAGGTAAAATCATGATTTTATTTTTTCTCTAAATAGTTTTGTAAAATTAAAGTAGCACTTACTACATCCAATAAATGCTTATTTTCTCTATTTTTTTTGTTTTTTCCACTAAGACTAATGTAGTGTGAAGCAATTTTTGAGGTAAATCTTTCATCAATTCTTTCTACAGGTATATTGGGAAAAAGAAGGGTAATATTTTTAATTAATTTTTGTATTGAATTTTCAACTTCTGAAAGTTCACCATTCAATCGAATTGGTAAACCAATAATTATTTTTTCAACGGAATTTTCAGAAATATACTTTTCAAGAAATGAAATCAGATTAGAAGTCATAATTCCGGCCAACCCACTGGCGACAATTTGCATGTCATCCGTTTCAGCTAATCCGGATCTTTTTTCACCGTAATCAATGGCCAGTATTTTAGACATAAAATAATTTTAATTTAAAGATTAAAGGCTTCTTTAATTTTATCTACATAATCTAATTTTTCCCAAGTAAATAATTCTACTTCGATTTCCTTTATTTCCGTCTTCCCATTCTCACTATTTCTTTCAAATTTTTTTATGACAGTTTCGTTTTTTCTTCCCATATGACCATATGCCGCGGTTTCGGTATAAATTGGGTTTCTCAATTTTAGCCTTTTTTCGATAGCATAAGGTCTTAGATCGAATAATTTTTGAACTTTTAAAGCAATATCTCCGTCAGAAAGATTTACTTTAGAGCTTCCAAAAGTATTAATATATATTCCGCAAGGTTCGGTAATACCAATTGCATACGAAACTTGTACTAATACTTCATCGGCAACACCGGCTGCAACTAAATTTTTGGCAATATGCCTGGTGGCATAAGCAGCAGAGCGGTCCACTTTAGAAGGATCTTTTCCTGAAAAAGCACCTCCACCATGAGCCCCTTTTCCTCCATAGGTATCAACTATAATTTTTCTACCTGTTAATCCGGTATCTCCGTGAGGTCCTCCGATTTCAAATTTTCCGGTAGGGTTTATATGGTAAGTAATATTATCATCGAACAATGCTTTAATCTCATCTTTAGATTCGGCTTTAACTTCAGGAATAACAATAGTAATGATGTCTTTTGCAATTTTTTTTAATACAACCTGTTCATCTTCATCAAACATATCATGTTGTGTGGAAAGAACTATCGTATCAATTCGTATAGGCTTGTTATTATCGTCATATTCAATTGTGACCTGAGATTTTGCATCCGGACGAAGATAGGTCATAATTTTACCTTCTTTTCTTATTCGGGCTAAAACACGTAAAATACTGTGAGAAATATCTAACGCTAAAGGCATATAATTATCTGTTTCATTGGTAGCATAACCGAACATCATTCCTTGGTCACCAGCTCCTTGCTCTTCTTTATTCTGTTTATCTACACCTCTGTTTATATCTTGTGATTGTTCATGCAATGCGGATAAAATGCCACAAGATTCAGCTTCAAACTTATATTCACTTTTCGTATAGCCTATCTTTTTTATAATATTTCTAGTAACTTGCTGAACATCAATATAAGTATTCGATTTTATTTCTCCCGCTAATATAACCTGACCTGTGGTAACTAAAGTTTCACATGCTACCTTAGAATCAGGATCAAAAGCTAAAAAATTATCTAATATTGAATCTGAAATCTGATCTGAAACTTTATCTGGATGGCCTTCCGAAACCGATTCGGATGTGAATAAGTAAGGCATATTTTTTGATTTTATGATTTATAATCATTGCAAATTTAAGAACATTAATTAATAAATTTACTATATTTCAAAAATTATTACACAGAGTATATGAATTCAAAAAAATGTTTATTACTTTCATTAGTAACTTTATTAACAGTGTCTTGTGCAACTAATCCGTTAACCGGCAGAAAATCGTTAAATCTTGTTTCCAATGCTCAATTATTGCCATCTTCATTCCAGCAGTATCAGCAAGTTTTATCATCCAATAAAATTATAACAGGAACTGCTCAAGCAAAGCAAGTGGAAGAAGTAGGAAATAGAATAAAAAAAGCAGCAGAGAACTATTACAGGTCTATAGGGCAGTCTTCAGCTTTAGATGGTTATCAATGGCAATTTGTATTAATTGATGATCCAAAAATGATAAATGCTTGGTGTATGCCGGGAGGTAAAGTTGCTGTTTATTCCGGAATTTTACCTATATGTAAAGACGACACAGGATTAGCAGTTGTATTAGGCCATGAAATTGCACATGCATTAGCGGGTCATGGTGCTGAAAAAATTTCCCAATCTTATATTTCTGAAATCGGTGGTCAAGTTTTAGGTGGAGTTACTAACAATCAAGCATTACGACAAGCAATTAATCAATATTACCCGGTGGCCAGTGGCATAACTCTTTTAAAATATGGGCGTAAACAAGAATCAGATGCAGATGAAATGGGATTATATATTATGGCTTTGGCAGGATATGATCCACGACAAGCTCCTTTGTTTTGGCAAAGAATGATTGATGCAACAGGCAGTAGTGACACTCCTGAATTTCTATCCACACACCCGAATCCCGAAAATAGAATTGCTGATATAAATAAAATTATGTCTAAAGCATTGCAATATTATCAGTCATATAAAGCTAATTAAGAGGGTTTTCTCATTAATGGCACGTAAATTGGTTTAATATCTAACGATTTTTAATTTGAAGATAAGAAACAGATATATTAGAATTGATTACTAAGTACCCAAAACAAGAACCTAATTCTTTATTTTTGGAAATAGTAGTTAACACTTTATCGTTCAAAAGGAATTGAATAGAACTTTTGTCTGTTACGATTGAAAAACTATTCTTTTCCTTTTTTTTATATTTTTGAGTTTTCTGTTTATAATAAATTTTGGACATATCTTTTTTCTTACTTTCATAGGATATTAGCACTTCATTTTCAGCGTTAATTCCAAATAGAAGATAATTTTCAGGATATTTGTGATCATCAGCATGAAGTATAATGCCGGCTAGTCCATCTGGAGCGTAAAAATCATTAACTTGAATAGAAGTAGAATAAATTATATTTCGGTTAGAGACAGGAATGAAGAGTAAGGAATAATTAATAACATTTTTTAATTTTCCATGCATCAATAAATGACCGTTTTCTATCTTGGTTTGGATTGCTTCAGAAGATAGAGTATCCCAATGATGGGTATTTGCCCGAAAATCTTCTTTAAATAGTAGGGAATCATTTTTACATGAATTGATAATAAGCAGACTGAAAATAGTAAACAAGCTCCCTTTATAAAAATTTACACCTATCATTATTTTAAATTTTGTATCTAGCTGTAGCTACAGTTTTTAAATCAGAAAATTTATGATGCTCATATTTAATACTTCCAACAACGGCTATCATAGCAGCATTGTCCGTAGTATATTCAAATTTAGGTATAAAAGTCTTGCAATTTAGATCTGATTCTAATTTTATAATTTCTCTTCTTAATTCCGAATTAGCAGAAACACCTCCGGCAATGGCTACATTTTTTATTCCGGTTATTTTAATGGCTAGTTTAATTTTATCCAATAAGGCGGAAATTATTGTTTTTTGCACACTAGCACATAAATCTTCAAGATTATCCTTTATAAAGTTAGGATTTTTCTCTACTTCTTTTTGTATAAAATAAAGTACGGAAGTCTTGATACCACTGAAAGAAAATTTAATACCTTTCAACTTAGGTAAAGGAAATTTAAATTTATCTTTATTTCCTATTTGTGAAAGATTATCGATCATAGGTCCTGCCGGATATTCTAATCCCATTAATTTTCCAATTTTATCAAAAGCTTCACCAGCGGCATCATCCAACGTTTCACCTAACACTTCCATATCAAAATAATCGTTTACCTTAACAATCTGCGTATGTCCGCCACTAACTGTAAGACACAAAAAAGGAAAACAAATATTTTTTTTTTCATCTTCTTCTATAAAATGTGCAAATATATGTCCCTGCATGTGATTAACTTCAATAAGAGGAACATTCAAAGACATAGACAAAGATTTAGCAAAACTAGTTCCTACTAATAGGGATCCTAATAAACCGGGACCACGAGTAAAAGATATCGCATCAATTGCTTTTTTATTTATATTTGCTAATTGAATTGCTTGATGCACAACAGGTACAATATTTTGTAAATGTACACGTGAGGCTAGTTCCGGAACTACACCTCCATAATCTTGGTGTATTTTTTGGGTGGATACTACATTTGAAAGTATTTTTTTACCTTGTATGATTGCAGCTGATGTATCATCACATGACGATTCTATTCCTAATATAATGGGTGTTTTCATTTATGGCAAAGTTACTAATTAAAAAAATATTTTTTAAGTCATGCAAGGCTATTCTTTGTGCATTTTGCATTTTATTTTTTATACTTTTATCCCTTATTATTATTATTAATTTACCTTCAGTTCAAGATAAAATTGCAAAGCAGGCTCTTTCTTATTTAAATAAAGAATTTAAAACCAATATTTCTGCGCAAAGAATTGAGGTAGATTATTTTGGAAATCTTACCTTACATGAGGTGATTATTAAAGATCATCATCAAAACGATCTACTTATAGTTAAAGAATTAAAAGGATATTTAAATACAATATCCCTGGTTGAAAATTTATTAATTAAACATGTCGATGATATCAAAATTGATCAATTGCGCTTGCTGAATCCTATCATTAAAGTTATTACCTATAAGAATGAAGAACGGGATAATTTTTCTATATTCATAGATAATTTTAATTCCGATAAACCTACGCAAAAAAAAGATTTCAAATTAAAAGGTAGAGTAGATATTATTAATGGACAATTCTCTATTGTAAATCAAAATTTACCTCCAGAAGATCAGGTTTGGTTAGACACTTCTGAATTGAATTTAAAAGCTTCAAAAGTAGATATTTTTAATTCGGATGTAAAAGTTATGGTTGAACAATTTAATTTTAAAGCTAAAAGAAATAAAGAAAATTATATAGTTCATCATTTTTCTTCCCATATTCATTATTCAGAAACAGAACTTTCATTTAAAGATTTAATATTTGAGTCGGATACATCATTGCTTTTAGGTTCCTTATTTTTCAATTACACAAAAGAAAATGGAATGAGCAATTTTGTAGATCAAGTAATTTGGACTATGGATGTAAATAAAGGTAGTAAAGTATCCGGTAAAGACATTCGATATTTTGTAAAAAATTGGAATACCAATTCAATATTTAGTATTTCCTCAAAGGTTAATGGAACACTTAACAACTTAATTTTAACCCAACCTGTCTTATCGGTAAATGGAACCTTTTACTCTTCGCCGAAGTTGGAACTAAAAAATTTGGTAACCTCTGATGCCTCCCGATTTTTTAATGTAAATGCTAAAGAGGCGCATCTTCAATCTTCCTATGCCTCTCTCCAATCTTGGCTTCCAAAATTTATATCTACGGATATTCCGGAAATAGTTTCTGAATTTGGAACTTTAAATTATATGGGTTCATTTTTAATTGACAAAAAAAACCTGATTCTTAACGGGAAAATGATTAGCTCATTAGGTACGGTAACAGCAGATGCTCAATTAAATGAGTATACTTCCAAAAAACCTAAGTATAAGGGCACATTAGAAACGTACCATTTAAATTTGGCTTCATTCATTAAATCAACAACTTTAGGTCCCATAACGGCAAAAATTCAATTTGATGGTAGCGGCTTTGATCTGAATCATATGGATACCAAATTTGATGCGAAATTAAATAGCTTGGATATAAATGGTAAATCTATTAATGATATTTCAGCCATTGGTAATTTAAGAGATAAAATTTTTGAAGGTAAAATTGTATCTAATGACAGTTATGCAAATTTTAATTTTAATGGTAGTATAGACTTTTCGCAAAAAAATATTAAAACCAGCTTCGATGCGAATATACAATCCTTAAATTTAGGGTATTTTACTTCACAGGTTGATAAAAATAAATTGTTTAAAGGATTAGTAAAAGCGGATATTCAATTCAATTCCATTGATGATTTGATTGGAGAAATAACCATCAATTCAATTTCTCTTGAAGATAATGGCAAACTTACCAAATATAATGATATTCAAATAAAAACAAATTTTGAACAAGGAAATAGAAATTTAGATATTTTTTCCCCCAATATGATTACTGCCAATATTTATGGAAAATATAAATTAAAAGATATTCCTGATATGTTACAAAAAGGGATGGGTAATCTTGTATCTAATTTTAAAACTAAAAAACGATTCGATAATCAGGAGTTTTCATTTATATTAGATCTTCAAAAAGATTTATTTGATTTATTAATGATGGATGTAAATTTATCTCCGGGAACTACCATTACTGGCAGATACATTGGCAATGGAAATAAGTTACAGGCACAAATGATTTCGGAATATATATACTATAAAAATATCAAGTTAACTAATCCGAATATTTTTTTGAATACCGAGGATTCCTTACGTCAATTTATAGGCTCCTTATCTACTCTAAGTATAGACAATAAGGTTATAGATAGAATAAATTTTTCAGGATTCAATAGAAATGACTCTCTATTCGCTTCCACTAATTTTTACTATGGAAAATATAAAGACAAACAAACAAATTTCGATTTAAATTTGTATCAAACTCAAAAGAATAATGATTTAATTATTGGGTTTAAACCTTCCCATATTAATTTAGCACAAGCAAGATGGAAACTTAATCCAAATTTTAATTCGGATGAAGCAATCGCTAAATATAATTTATTAACGAATAAACTTGTACTACAAAAAATTGAATTAACTTCTGAAAATTCTGAAATTTTATTGTCTGGAGAGTACACAACTAAAAATGAATACACTTTTGACCTGAACTTAAAAGATGTTAAATTAGAAAAAATATTACCTCACAGTTTACTTAAAGATATGTCATTTGAAGGTATTGCTAACGGATCTGCTAAGGTTCTTAAGAATTCCAGTGAACTTAGACCGCTCATAGATCTTTATATTGATCAATTAAAATTTAATGGTCAAAATTTAGGTAATCTTGCCATGAGAGCTATTTATGATGCCAAAACCAACAGATATTTATTACAAAGTAAATTAGAAGATTCCGGACAAGATCGTTTTTTGGCTGATGGATATATAGTAAATAAAGAGGGAAAATCATCTCAATTAAATATTGATCTAATTGCCAATCAAATGAATATTGCCCCTATAGGTACTTTTTTACAAAGTATTTTTTCAAACTTCAGAGGTACTGCAACAGGAAATGTTCAAATTACAGGAGACGTAAACTCTCCTAAATATCAAGGTTCATTAACTATGTCTAAAGTTGGATTTAAGGTAAATTTTTTAGGAGTAGATTATCAATTGACCAAAGACCAAGACTTACAAATATCTGATGGTGTATTTTTATTTGATAATATTGAACTGATGGACACCCAGAGGAAAACAAAAGGTGTCGTTTTCGGTCCTTTAATGACTAAAAATTTTTCAGAATGGGGAATGAATCTTGATTTTACTTCGGATAAACTTTTAGTTTTAAATACAACTATAAAAGAAAATGACCTTTTTTATGGAACTATCTATGCCTCAGGAAATTTTTCCATAACCGGCACCACTGATAAAGGTATCGATATTTCAGCAAAGGCTATGGCTCTTGATGGAAGCAGTTTAACTATAAATAGCAGTAGCACTACTAATGCTACTGATATCCAATATATAAAGTTTATACCTGAACAGCATAAAGATGAGGATGAAAGTGAATCTAAACCTCCTACGGGATTGTCCATCCGTGCAGATATTAGTGCAGATAATAAATCAGTGGTAAATCTTATTATAAGTCAAGAAACCGGTGATAAAATAGTAGTAAGAGGAGATACCAAGCATCTTAAATTTGATATGTCGAAAGCAGGAGTTATTAATATGGACGGTACCTATACAATAACTGGAGATAGCAAATACTACTATAATATGTTTGTTAATAAGGATTTTACTATAATTCCCGGAAGTACCATCAGATGGGAAAATAGAGGTCCTACTGAAGCAGATTTGAACATACGCGCATCCTACACCAGATTAGTTAGTAATATTGGGGACTATTTGGGAATATCTACTGTACCCGCTACAAATGTTACCGTATCAGCATTATTAACCGGATACCTATCTAAACCTAGTTTAACATTTGATATTCAAGCAGATGCTTCTTCATCTGTTCGCGATCAGCTTAATACAAAATTAAATAATAATGAAGGGGAAAAATACAATCAAGTAGCCGGAATCGTTGTTTTCGGGAGCTTTTTATCCGACAAAATGGGGGGAAGCAGCTATGCCTCTTCTGCTTATGATGTAGTATTGAAGCAACTAACTTCAGCAATAAACAATATTAGTGGAGTATTTTCCTTAGATGCTAATTTTAATGCCGGTTCAAGAGTAGATGAAACAAGTGACAGAATATCCTTAGACCCCACTTTTAAAGTAAATCAAAGATTATCCATAGTAGGATCGGTTAATATGCCTTTGGAACAAAAAAGTGCTGCTGATGTTTGGACTTATGGAGCAAAAATTAATTATGATATATCAAAAAATAATGATAAATCTTTAATTATCAACGGTTTTTCAAAACCTTCCACTTTTGGCTTAGAAACATCTGTTTTATCCACCACAGGGGCAAACAACCAATCTTATGGGGGAGGCATCGTTTACAAAAGATCTTTTAATAAATTTAGTGAATTCTTTGGTAAAAGAAAGAAAAAAATAAATTTTAAGGAAAAAAAGGATTCTATTAACATTAAAAAATAATGGTAATAATTATTAACAATCTAACTATTTAGCTTTAATTCAATATTTAAAACCATCCTTTATGTCCCACTATATAGGTTTTATAAAAATCTTCATCAGATTTAGTTAGATAGGTTACTCCTTCTATAATACCTATAATACTCATAAAGAATGCACCTGCACCACAAGTAAGTAAAGAAACCAGTAACATAATTAGCCCTTCTTTAGTATATCCTAAATAAAGTTTATGAATTCCGAAACTACCTAATAAAATACCGCAAATACCGGAAATTAATTTTTTGTCATTTGCGATTTTAATTTGATCTTTCGAAATTTCGGATACATTATTATTAATTTGATTCATTTCTTCCATAATTTAATTTAAATTTTATACTTAATACTTATAAATTTACAACGTTAAAAGTATTAAAAAATGTTTTAACAAATATTATGCATTTTATAGCTTTATAAATATAAATATTCTTTTTGAAAAAAAAATAGTATTTTTGTCAACAAAATAATCTGTACAATGAATTATGATATTATAGTTATAGGTAGCGGACCCGGTGGATATGTTGCTGCTATTAGAGCTGCTCAACTAGGTTTTAAAACAGCTGTAGTAGAACGTGAAAATCTAGGAGGTATTTGTTTAAACTGGGGATGTATACCAACAAAAGCTCTCATTAAGAGCGCCCATGTATATGAAGAAATAAAGCATGCAGAAGAATTTGGATTAAATAAAACCGAAGCATCATTTGATTTTTCCCATATTGTAAAACGCAGTAGGGGAGTAGCCGATAAAATGAATAAAGGAGTTGGCTTTCTTTTGAAAAAAAATAAAATTGATGTAATAAATGGTAATGCCCAAGTTAAACCAGGAAAAAAAATAGAAGTTACTGATAAAGATGGTAAAAAAACGGAATATTCTGCTTCTCATATTATAATTGCTACAGGTGCTCGATCCAGGGTATTACCTAACTTACCTCAAGATGGTAAAAAAATAATTGGTTACAGAGAAGCCCTAACCCTTCCTACTATGCCTAAATCAATGATTGTTGTTGGTTCCGGAGCTATAGGTATTGAATTTGCTTATATATATGCAACTATGGGTACTAAAGTTACCGTTGTTGAGTTTTTACCAAATATTGTCCCTGTTGAAGATGAAGAAGTTTCCAAACATGTTGAAAAATCTATTAAAAAGCATGGTATAGATGTTATGGTTAATTCCTCCGTTGAAAGAGTTGAAACAAAAGGAGATGGTGTTAAAGCATTCGTGAAAACGGCAAACGGAGAAGTAACATTGGAAGCGGATATTATATTATCAGCAGTAGGTATTACCGCTAATATTGAAAATTTAGGCTTAGAAGAGGTAGGAATTTCTACAGATAAAGGAAGAATAATTGTTGACAGTTTCTATAAAACAAACATTCCAGGCTATTATGCTATTGGAGATGTAATTCCAGGACCTGCCTTAGCCCATGTAGCTTCTGCAGAGGGTATACTGTGTGTTGAAAAAATTAAAGGAATGAATGTTGAGCCTATTGATTATGGAAATATTCCCGGGTGTACTTATTGTTCACCTGAAATTGCTTCTGTAGGTATGACAGAGAAAAAAGCTAAGGAATCAGGTTATGAAATCAAAGTGGGTAAATTTCCTTTTATAGCATCAGGTAAAGCAACTGCAAACGGAGATACTGATGGTTTTATAAAGGTTATTTATGATGCTAAATACGGTGAATTATTAGGTTGCCATATGGTAGGTAACGGGGTAACCGATATGATAGCAGAAGCTGTTGCGGTTAGAAGATTAGAAGCAACTTCCCATGAAATTTTAACCACTATACACCCTCACCCAACCTTATCAGAATCATTTAAAGGTGCTACAGAGGCTGCTTATGGGGAAGCTATAGATTTATAAAAATATTAAATTTATATATTTCTTATTTGTTGATCAACTAAAGTAAATATAGATTTTAACAAAGTATTATTTAAAATAAAAAGACTATCTATTCAAAAGATAGTCTTTTTATTTTTTAACTTTAAACTTATTGAATTATATATGAACACATTTAAAATTATTTTAGCATCCCAATCTCCAAGAAGGCAAGAGCTTTTAAAAAGCTTAAACTATGAATTTAAGACTTTACATTTAAACATAGATGAATCTTATTCCCCTTTATTAAAAGAAAATCAAATTACAGAATATTTAGTAGAACAAAAATCGAAACACTATGGAAAAGTGGAAGATCATACAGTTGTTATAACCGCTGATACGATTGTTTGGATGAATGAACATGCTTTGGAAAAACCTAAAAATTCAGAACAAGCAAAAAAAATGCTTCAGGATTTATCGGGAAATTCGCACAAAGTTTATACTTCTGTGGGATTTACTACTAAAAATGATTTTAAAGTTTTTACTGATTGTACAGAAGTCCACTTTTTAGAAATGAATGATAATGAAATTGAATTTTACGTTAATAATTACAAACCTTTAGACAAATCGGGTTCATATGGAATTCAAGATTGGATTGGGTTGGCTAAAATCAATAAAATAAATGGATCATTTTTTACTATAATGGGTTTACCTACACATATTGTTTACGAATATCTTCAAAATCTAACATTTAAGTTTATGTAATAAAACCAACAATATAATATAAGTAAATTTTACAATATATCTACATTTTTTAAAAATTATTTTAAGAGTCCTGATTCTTTATATATTTTTGTATATAATAAAATAATTAATAGTGAAAAAATTCATAATTATCTGTTTTTATTTTTTTACAAGTATTGTATTCTCTCAGTCGGTTTTGATGTCCATTAATGATGAAGTTATCTACACAAGTAATTTTAAAAACAATTATAAAAAAAGTTTAGAGCTGCTTGGAACAAATAAGACCATAGACAATTATATAGATTTTAACCTTCTAAAACAATACGCACTTAAAAACAATATCGAAAATTCAATTGAATTTCAAAAAGAATTAGCTCATAAAGCTAGTTTATTAAAAGATAGTTTATTTTATCCGTCTGATATATTAGAACCTATATTACAAGATTATTATAAAAAGATTAATATTGAAAAAAAATTTCAACTTCTTGTTTTCAAAAATGATTATTTTACAAACAAAAAAGAAAAATATAAAAATAAATTTATAAAATCTATAATAAATGACATCGGAAACGATCCGTCGCGTTTTGAAGAAGTAGTTTCGAAGTATTCTTTAATATCTAATTTTAAAAATCCTTCTTATCTAAATATATTTTCATTAAATAAAAATTTGGTAGATGCAATATATAAAGCTCCGCTTAACAAGATAACTTCTTATGTTGATAGTTACTATAATACTTATCTTATACTAGTTTCAAATGAAAGAAAATATTTAGGTGAAGTTACATTAGATCAAATATATATTCCCGATACTACTCAATCGGGAAAAATTGAGATCGATAAAATATATAATGAACTTAAACAAGGAGAAAGCTTTTCTACAATTAAAGAAAAAGTTTATCAAAATTTCAATGTTACAAGAAAAAAAAATATTCTTAATAATGAGGAGGTATATAATTATGTTCTCAACCAAATAAAATCTGAACCTAATAATCTGGATTATTCACAACCGATTAAATTAGAAGATGGTTATACTATTTGTGAATATTACTTTAGAGAAAGCTATGAAACCTATTCTGTTGCCAGAAAAAAAATATACAATAGATTAATTAAATCCGTTGAAATTGAACAATTAAACGATATATTAATTTCTAGATTAAAAAATAATTCATTTTATAAAAAAAATATAAATAATCTGAATGATTTTATTTCTTCATTACCTACCTCTTATAATCAACTACTTAATCTTAAATTTTCTAATAATGAGATACTCGTTACTATTGGAGATACCTATATGTTAACAGAAAACGAAATGTTAAATGAACTAAAAACAAAATTAAATGTTGAAAATTATTATTTAAAAAATAGAATAATTTATGATTATATCCATAAATGGGAAAGAGAGAATATATTAGAGTATTATAATACACATTTTTTTGAACTTGATGTCGCTAAAGAAAAATTTGAAAATTTAAAAGATCAACTTCTCATTAAATATGCACTTAATTTGATTGCCTACCAAGCTCAAAATGATATATCCGGTCAGGAAAAATTTTTACATGATAAAGCTGATAAATTTACGTGGAAAGAAAGAATTGCAGGCACTTTTTACTACTGTCTTAATTCAGAAATAGAAAACAAAGTTCTCAAATGGTTAAAAAATAATAAAACTACTGAATTTATTAAAAATCAGTTTAAAGATAAACGTGAAGATTTAATTATTGTTGAAGGTAAAATGACTCGAGAATCGCTTAATCTTCCTATCAATGAAAAGCTGACCCAAGGTTTGTATGTCGTAGACAGTAAAAATAGAAGATTGATAATTAATATTACTAATATTATTAATAATGATCCCATGACTTTAGATGATCTTCAAAAATATTATTTAAATGAATTCATTGATTATAAAACAACACAAATAATTAAATCATTGAAAGAGCAAGCAGCTATTACTATTGATTCAAATCAAGTAAAAAGATTAAAAGATATTTATAATTGATAACGTTAAAAACTTATACAAACACGTATTACTAAATAAAAGAATTTTAAATTTGCAGAATATAAAAACTTAAAATGAATAGATTATTTTTAGTAGTAACCTTTTTTGTATCTACATCCATTTTTGCTCAGGAAACAAAATTAGATGGGATAGTAGCTGTTGTGGGAAATGAAATAATTACAGAAACAGATGTTAAAGAAGGCGA
This sequence comes from Apibacter mensalis, assembly GCF_001418685.1. Classification (GTDB taxonomy): domain Bacteria; phylum Bacteroidota; class Bacteroidia; order Flavobacteriales; family Weeksellaceae; genus Apibacter; species Apibacter mensalis. Next base: position 17,653 of record NZ_LIVM01000011.1, on the reverse strand, counting down.
AAATTATGCTCGATCTGAAGGCCAAACCGTTACCGATAGATGTAGCTTTATAGAAAACATGATGAAAGAAAAAATTATTTTATATAAAGCTAAACATGATACACTAATTACTGTTAATAAAGATGAGGTTGCCAGAGAGGCTGAGTCACGAATTGAAGGATATAGAAATTACTTTGGTTCTGACGTAAATATTCTAACCAATTTCAAGTTTAAAACTATGGGAGAGTTGAGAAGTCTACTGGAAACTATGATTAAAAATCAAATGTATACTCAAAGGAAAATGGCAGAATTAACCAAAAACGTAGATGTTTCTCCCGAGTATTTAAAAGAATTTTACCGAGCTCATGAATCTGAATTTCCTACCTTAAATGAAGAAATCGAATATGGACAAATTTACATGTATCCTAAATTAACAGAGAGTCATAAGGAAGAATTGATAAATCAATTAAAATCAATAAAAAAACAAATTGAAGAAGGAGCAAGTTTTGCTGATATGGCTAAAATGTACTCTCAGGATCCCGGTTCTGCAGCCAATGGTGGTCAAATTTTAAATGTTAGAAGAGAGCAAATGGTGAAAGAATTTGATGCAGTTGCTTTTGGCTTGGAAGAGGGGCAAATATCTGAACCATTTGAAACTGAGTATGGTTTTCATATTGTTTATCTTGAAAAAAAGAAAGGTCAAGCTATAGATTTAAGACATATTTTATTAATGTCTATCCCTAATCAAGAAGAAATAAAGGCAGCCATAAAGAAACTAGAAGATATAAGAGAAGATATTAAAGCGGAAAAAATCACATTTAATCAAGCTGCTTTGAAATATTCAGATGACAAATATACTAAATACAATGGCGGTTTATTGTCAAATTCTCAAACCGGAGATAATAGATTTGAAAAAATAAAATTACCTACAAAAGTTCTATATAACCTTTCAGGGCTTGGAAAAGGTGACTTATCTGAAGTTTTTGAAGATAAAGAAAATAATAGAACTGTTGTTAAATTATTGAAAATTACAGATGTAATTCCGACTCACAAAATGAATTTGGTAATTGATTATAATAGAATTAAAGGTTTTGCACAGAAAACTAAGGAAAATGAAGTAATTGAAAAATGGGTGGAAGCACAAATTCCTTCAACATTTATAACTGTTCAAAATGAGTATAAAAAATGCAATTTTTCCATAGATTGGTTACAAATTAAAAATAGATAAAAATTAAATTATTTTTTGAGCAAAGCCTGGCAATACCGGGCTTTTCTTTTTTTGTTTTTGTTAAAACTTTAATTCCCTAACTTGAAAGATTCTATTTTATAATTTATTTGTTACCTATTTTATTTAAAATCAATCAATAATTATTTTCTAAAAAAAGTAATCTTATATTTGAAAGATATTTTAAGAATCAATATGATTTTAATAAAAGTGTTTTTAAATAAAATTTACATGTTACCATATTAACACATTTAACTTCATTTTAATTGTAATAATAAATAATGTTTGCTAATAAAGATTCCTTTACAATGCAAGCCAAAACCTTTTATGGTTTAGAAGATGTGCTTGTACAAGAACTAAAGCAATTAGGAGCCTCCCAAATTGTTAAAAAAAACAGAGCTGTTGAATACCTAGGAGATTTAGGTTTTTTATACAAAACGAATTACTCACTAAGAACTGCCTTGAAAATACTGGTACCCATATATCATTTTAAAGCCAAAAATGAAAATACTTTTGAAAGAGAAATAAACAAAATTCCATGGGAAAATTATTTTTTTAATTCACAATCATTTGCAATTGATTCAACGATATATTCTGATTATTTTAAACATTCTCAATACATCATGTTGAAAATGAAAGATGGAATAGTGGATCGCTTCAGAAAAAAATTTGGTAAAAGACCTGATATTGAAAGGTATAATCCGGATATTAAATTCCATTTACACATAAGTAATCAAGAGGTTACCATATCGTTAGACAGTAGTGGAGACCCTCTCTTTAAAAGAGGATATCGTAAATCTCATTTTGAAGCACCCATAAACGAAGTTTTAGCTGCAGGATTATTAAATTTAGCGGGATGGGACGGAAAAGGTAATTTTCTTGATCCTATGTGCGGTTCCGGTACTTTATTAATTGAAGCCGCTATGATAGCTTTACAAATTCCCCCACAACTACACCGGAATAAATTTGGTTTTATGAATTGGAAAAATTTTGATTTGGAATTATTTAATAAGATTAAAGATACTAGAATAAATAAAATAACAGATTTTTCAGGTAAAATAATTGGATATGATATTTTAGATAAAGCCATAACTTCTGCAAAAATAAATATTGAAGCAGCAGATCTATCAGAATTTATTGAGCTAAAAAAACAGAATTTTTTTACTTCTCAAAAAGACCTGTTTCCCTTATTAATAGTTTTTAATCCGCCTTACGATGAAAGAATACCAATTAATACAGATAATTTCTATAAACAAATCGGAGATACTTTAAAAAATAATTATAAAAATACGTTATCTTGGTTCATCACCTCTGACATCGAAGCCTATAAAAAAATTGGTCTACGACCATCAAGAAAAATTAAAATTTATAATGGAAAATTAGAATGTCGTTTTTTTCAATACGAAATTTATGAAGGAAGTAAGAAAAATAAGATAATAAGTTAAAAATTAGTAAAATTTAGCAATTTTAATACGATAATTTAAAGTATACGGTTAAATTTGCTCTATTTTTATAACTTAATAACGGTTTTTTTATATTTTTAAATTATGAAAGTCGCCTTAATATCTTTAGATTATTACGGATATGATAAATATATTATTTCTGCAATGAAAGAATTAGATATAGAAGCTATCCATATTGATATTTATGCTAACAGATATCGTTATCCAAATTTATGGGTACGTTTAAAAAATCTAATTAATAAATCATTTTTTAATTATAATATTAAAACCTCTCATCTAGATAAATTAATTAAAGATACTTTATCTAATTATTCCAAATTGGATAAGATTGTTATTATACATGCTGAATGGCTTTCTCCTGAAACTTTAAATTTTTGTCAATTTAAGAGCAATGAAATGATTGCTTATCATTATGATGGCATTCAACGCATGCCATCTATTATTAACACTTTTAAATATTTTGATAAAATTTACAGCTATGATAAAGAAGATGCTAAAAAATACAATCTAAATTTTATAACTAATTATATATACGAACAAGTAAAGGATATAAATTTTCATGAGGAAAGAAAAGCTTTTAATATTTCTTCTTTAGATAACAGAACACCCATTTTAGAAAAAATAGCTAAAATATTAGAAAAAAAAAATTATCCTTACGAATTTATGGTAGTAAATCGTAGACAATTTAATTTTTATACTCGGAAAATCAAAACCAAGATTAAATATTTAAATAGAATGGTTTCAAGAGAACAGGTTCTTGATAAAATCAAAAGGTCTAATCTTATGGTTGATATACAGAGACCTGAACAGACAGGGTTAACTTTTCGAGTCTTTGAAGCCTTAGGACTTAATAAAAAGTTAATCACTACCAATAAAGATATTATTAATTACGATTTTTATAATCCCAATAACATCCTAATCATCGATCCGGAAAACATTGAAATCCCAGATAAATTTTTACATACAAAGTATGAGATGGTTCCTGATCATATATTAAGTAATTATCATGTTAAAACATGGGTTAAGAAGATATTAGAATTAAATTAATCTAAATATTATTAGATTTTAGTCAATAATTTACATTTTATAAAAATATAAATAACTTTGCCTTATTAAAAATAACAGCGAATGCGAACAAAATCTGTGGGAAAAAAAAAAATTAACATTATAACTTTAGGCTGTTCTAAAAATATTTACGATTCTGAAATCCTTATAAATCAACTAAAGGCTAATAATAAGGAAGTTGTTCATGAACAAAAAGGAGATATTGTTGTAATCAATACATGCGGATTTATAGATAATGCTAAAGAAGAAAGCATCCATACTATTTTAGAATGTGTAAAACAAAAAGAAAAAGGAATTATAGAAAAAATTTTTGTTACCGGATGTCTTTCTGAAAGATATAAGCCTGATTTAGAAAAAGAAATTCCTAATGTAGACCAATATTTTGGAACTCGAGAATTGCCTTTATTATTAAAAGCTCTAGGTGCAGATTATAAACATGAGCTGGTAGGTGAAAAGCTGATTACCACTCCCAGGCATTATGCCTATTTAAAAATCTCCGAAGGTTGTGATAGACCTTGCAGTTTTTGTGCTATTCCTTTAATAAGAGGTAAGCATATTTCAACCCCTATTGAAGATCTGGTAAAAGAAGCTCAATCATTGGCACGAGGAGGAACAAAAGAATTAATTTTAATTGCCCAGGATGTAACTTATTATGGCTTGGATTTATATAAAAAAAGGGCGCTCGCAGATTTATTAAAAGAGCTAATTAAAGTTGAAGGTATTGAATGGATTCGTTTACATTATGCCTTTCCCACCGGATTTCCTATGGATGTATTGGAGCTGATGAAAAATGAGCCTAAGATTTGCAATTATATTGATATCCCTCTCCAACATATCTGTAGTGATATACTAAAGTCTATGAAAAGAGGAACTAATAAAGAAAAAACCAATAAATTACTAACTGAATTCCGATCCAAAGTTCCTGACATGGCAATTAGAACAACATTAATTGTTGGTTATCCCGGAGAGACTCAAGAACATTTCGAAGAATTAAAAAATTGGATAATTGAGCAAAGGTTCGACCGTTTAGGTTGCTTTTCTTATTCCCACGAGGAAAATACAGCCGCTTTTTCATTAGAAGATTCTTTATCTGAGAAAGAAAAAATGAATCGTGTGAATGAAATCATGGAAATTCAATCACAAATTTCTTGGGAATTAAATCAAGAAAAAATAGGTAAGACATTTACATGTATTATTGATAGAAAAGAAGGTGATTATTATGTTGCTAGAACAGAATATGATTCTCCGGATGTTGACAATGAAGTTTTAATATCAGCTCAAAATGTATATTTATCGATAGGCAGCTTCGTATCAGTTAAAATTAATCGAGCCGAAGACTTTGACCTTTATGGCGAATTAGTAAATTAAATATTTTTATTTTAATATTTCACCTAATTTCGACGGATTGCTTCCATAGAAAGTTATTATTGTTAATTCTGCTAACATACCTCTGCAGCTCATTTACTTTAGCAAACAAGTAACATTAAGATTACAAGTTAAAAAGGAGTAAATGATGTAAGCTCAGCTCTCATATAAAATGCTAAAATTTATAGGTTGTAAAAGCAGCTAATGGTACTCATAAAAAGGAAAAAGATTAATTTATTGATTTCATAACTTTTAACCAACAGCTATAAAAATGCATTTATTTATTAATTATATTGAATCATAACTCGTTGATCTGTAATGTAATACTCTTTAATTCTTAATCAATCATTTTATTACCATGTTCCGGTCTAAATACATGATCAATAAAAAAAACTTCGGTTTCAATAACCGAAGTTTACTAACTAATTATAATTAAGTTAAATATTTAATGGTCACTATTACAATATTTCATAATTAACATTTATAACCCCTGTAGTTAAGCTTGTTAACTCCGCAAAAGCTGCCTTGCTTAAATCAAATTCTCTTTTGGGAACAAATGGTCCTCGATCTGTAATACGTACAATAACTTCCTTACCATTTTTGGGATTTATAATTTTTACTTTTGTTCCGAATGGCAAAGTTTTATGTGCAGCAGTAAAATCGTTCATATTATATCTTTCTCCACTGGAAGTCAATCTACCATGAAATTTTCCTCCATACCAAGAAACACGACCTGAAAGAGTTGATTTTTCATTATTATCATTATCTTCCTTAAATACGTTACTTGTCAAACTGTCATTTTGGTTATTTATTTTAATAGTGTCACCAGGTACATTAGTTAGGGAAGGAGCTTTTACTAATTCTTCATTATTGAAAATAGTAAATGATAAAGACACTAATAAAATAATCATCAATGCTAATGTTACTTTCTTCATATTTTAGTTTTATTCATTGGTGTTGCAAAAGTACAATCTCAATATATAAATATATTATTCGATACGCTTAATACACCGGATGTGAACTATGTCAAACTCCTAAAGTCATTTTAAACAAAGGGTTTAGATAAGGTAGTTAAAAAAATGTTAAATTATATTGTTTTTGTTAATTTTTTTCACTTTTAACCATAAAATAAGTTTACTATATTAAAAACAAATGTTATATTGATAAATAAATATAAATTAATAATATTATTTTTGACAACTTAAAATTAAATTTATAATGAAAAAAATTGTTGCTTATTTTCTTTTCAGCTTGATTCTACTATCATGTAATTCTATTGAAAAAAAGAAAAATGTAAAAACTGTAGAGGAATTTTATAAAATATATGCTCAAAGAAATGATGCAAAACGACTTATGAACTTTTATTCAGACTTTAGGCCTAAATGGGTAGATGCGGTTTCTCAATCATTAATAGAAGGTAAAAATAATATACAGGATATGTATGAGAGTAGTTGGAATGATAAAAATTTTAAAAAACATCAAAACTATCCCGAAAGCATAACTATTAAAGAAATCGTATCCAATGACAGTATTGTCGCAGTCAGTGGGCAATATAATCCTTATTACTATAATGATAAATTAGTACCTGAAATGAAATTTACTTCTTGGCTCTATTTTGACAGAGATGGCAAGATAAAAAAACAAATCGAATGGATGCAATACACCATGAATGACCTAAAGGATATTATAAATTTTAAACAAAACGCAGAAATAAATTAATTTGTAATATAAAATTTTAAAATTCTTATTTTTGTAGCTCCAAAAACCAAGTAGTAAAATGACTTCTAAAGAAATACGAAAAACTTTTCTTGATTTTTTTCAATCTAAACAACACGTTATAGTTCCGTCAGCTCCGATTGTTTTAAAAGATGATCCTACTCTCATGTTTTCCAATTCCGGAATGACTCAATTTAAGGACTATTTTCTAGGATATAAAGAACCTAAAAATAAACGTACGGCTGATACACAAAAATGTTTACGGGTTTCAGGAAAACATAACGATCTGGATGATGTAGGTAAAGATACATATCACCATACCATGTTTGAAATGCTTGGAAACTGGAGCTTTGGAGATTATTTTAAAAAAGAAGCAATTGAATGGGCTTGGGAATTATTAACTGAAGTATTTCATATATCTAAGGACCGATTATACGTAACCATATTTGAAGGAGATGCAGAAGAAAGCTTAGAAAAAGATGTAGAAGCATACAACTTTTGGAAAGAGCATATAGCAGAAGATCGAATACTTCTAGGTAATAAAAAAGATAATTTTTGGGAAATGGGCGAAACAGGACCTTGTGGGCCTTGTTCTGAAATTCATGTTGACATCCGTTCGGATGAAGATAGAAAAAAAATCGATGGAAAAGATTTAGTAAATAATGACCATCCTCAAGTCATCGAAGTTTGGAATTTGGTTTTTATGGAATTTCTTCGTAAAGCAGACGGAAGATTGGAAAAATTACCTAAAAAAAATGTAGATACAGGAATGGGTTTCGAAAGACTTTGTATGGTATTACAAGGAAAAATTTCAAATTATGATACAGATGTATTTACTCCGATAATAAAAAAAATAGAAGAAATATCCGGGCTTAATTATGGTGAGACTACCCATGTGGATATAGCTATTCGTGTGTTAGCCGATCACATAAGAGCCATTACATTTTCCATAGCCGATGGTCAATTACCTTCCAATTCCGGTGCAGGATATGTAATTCGAAGAATTTTGAGAAGAGCAATTGGGTATGCATACAGAGTGTTGCATATAAAAGAACCTATTTTATATAAGTTAGTTTCGATCTTAAATACTCAAATGGGAGAGTTTTTTCCCGAGATTTCTAAGCAAGAAAGCCTGATATCTGAAATCATAAAAGAAGAGGAAATCAGTTTTTTGAGAACTTTGGATCAAGGATTAGTAAAATTGGCTCATTTTATGGAAAATAATCCCGGATTAAAAATTATACCCGGTAATGTTATTTTTGAATTATACGATACTTATGGATTCCCTTCGGATTTATCCCGAATAATTGCAGAAGATCATGGAAAATCTATTGATGAAAATGGTTTTAATGAAGAAATGAGCAAACAAAAAGCTCGTTCAAAATCTGCTACAACTTTTAAAAATTATGACTGGGTAATCTTAGAAGAGGATGATGTGGAAGAATTTGTAGGTTATGATTTTCTCGAAACTACTGTAAAAATAACAAGATATCGTAAAATTGAAAATAAAGAAGGAGAATTTTATCAATTAGTGTTTCAAATCACTCCATTTTATGCAGAGAGCGGGGGACAAGTAGGAGATATAGGATATATTGAAAATTTGAATGAAAAAATTGAAATTTTAAATACAAAAAAGGAAAATAATTTAATTATTCATACGGTAAAAGAGCTCCCAAAATACCCTGAATTTCCTTTTAATGCTATAGTAGAGAGCAAAAGGAGAGAGGCAATAACCAAAAACCATTCAGCAACCCATCTTTTACATGAGGCATTGAGGGAAGTATTAGGTAAACATGTGGAACAAAAAGGATCTTATGTAGGACCGGATTATTTACGCTTTGATTTTTCTCATTTCAGTAAAATGAGTGCTGAGGAGATACAAAAAGTAGAAATGAAGGTCAATACCAAAATATATGAAAGGCTAGAATTAGAAGAAAATAGAGCTGTTCCATTTAAAAAAGCTATTGATATGGGAGCTATGGCTTTATTTGGAGAAAAATATGGAGATTTGGTACGTGTTATCAAATTTGGAAATTCAGTAGAATTATGTGGAGGAACCCATGTAAAAAATACCCATGAAATTATATTTTTCAAAATTATGAGCGAATCATCCAGTTCAGCAGGAGTAAGAAGAATTGAAGCTATAACAGGCGAAACCGGAATAAATTTTCTTAAAGATCAATTCAGTCAATATGATCGTATAAAAAGCTTTCTAAAACAACCGGATGATCCTATTAAATCCATTGAAAAAATATATTTAGAGAATGACCAACTTAAAAAGCAAATTGAACAACTCAATAAAGAAAAATCAAATCATGAAAAAATACTCTGGAAAAATTCAATAACTCAAATTAATGAAATAAATTATATTGGATTAATAACCGATTTAGGTATTGCTTCAGTAAAAGATTTAATTTTTCAATTAAAGAAAGAAATTTCTAATTTGTTTATTATCATAGGTACGCAAACGGATCAAAGACCTACTCTTTCAATAGGAATATCTGAAGATTTATTAAAATCTAAAAACTTACATGCCGGAACTATCATAAAGGAATTATCCAAAGAAATAAAAGGAGGGGGTGGTGGCCAACCGTCTTTCGCTACTGCAGGTGGAAGTGATCCATCAGGATTGGAAAATGCTATTAAAAAGTCTTTAGACTATTTACAATAAAAAAATAATTAAAATAATTGTTTGTGCTCATTTATAATATAATTGAGCACTAATTATTTTATCAATGAACGTTATTTTTTCACCTATAGCTATTTATAAAAGTTTAAAAAAATTACTTATATATATTTATCATACTAACACCAACCCTAAAATTAAAAATTATAACAAAGAATCTAAAGCATTACTTAAATCCGAATAACGGAAAGTAAATCCGGTAGCACAAATTTTTTCCGATGATATCCTACTGCCCTCCAATAATAAGGAAGAAACTTCACCAAATAACATTCGCAATAAAAAACCGGGAATGTTGGGTAAAAATAAAGGCTTGTTTAACTTTCGGGCAATAGCAACAGTTAAATCTTTATTCGTTATATAGCAGGGAGCAACCCCATTGTAGGTACCTTGTAAACCTTCATTAACTATTGCATATTTATATAAAGAACATAAATCATAAATATGAATCCACGGAATATATTGTTTTCCTGAACCTAAACGAGCACCAACATAATAATTAACCATTTTTTTAATTTTATTTAAAACTCCTTTTTCATTTTTAGACAAAGATATTCCTGTCCTTATTTTAACAACTCTATCAGCAATGTTTTGATTCAAAAAGTCATCAGCAGCCAATTCCCATTGATAACATACCTCACTTAAAAAATCATTACCCTTAGAATCGGACTCCTTATATATTTTATCCGAAGTGATAGTACCGTAATACCCCGTAGCAGATCCACTGATAAAAGTTGAAATCTTTTGATCTCTATCCTTAAGATTTTTTAAGATAAGTCGAGCAGAATCAACACGGCTGGACATTATAACCTTTTTCCTTTCATCTGACCATCTTCCATCAGCAATACCTGCTCCGGCAAGATGTACAATATGTTTGACACCTTCTAAAGCAGATGGATCCATAATTTGCTTTTCAATATTCCATTCATATTCATTCGGCTTAGTTTTTTTACGAGTTAAATAACGTAGTGAATAATTTTCTAAAAGCGATGATAATTGATTAGCTACGGCACCATGTGATCCGGTTATCAGTATAATTTCTTTTTCTTCCATTTTTTTACTATTTAATATTATTATTAAGATCAATACAAACTAATATCATATTATTTATCAGTAAATTATATCAAATAATAGACCGCTTCCTATTTTAAAAATCTAATTGAGATCAATAATCATAATTATTGTAAATAAAAAATTTTAACATATAATAATAAGATAAATACTATTTTTACTATAATGCATTGAAATTAAACTTTTCTAATTACCTATTGTCTTAGCAATAAGAAACAAAAATGGACGAAACACAACTTTTACTTCTTTTAGAAAAAGATATTAATAGCGGATTCAGACAATTAATAAAAATGTATAGCCAGACAATCTATTGGCATGTACGTAAAATAGTCTACAGTCATGCAGATGCTGATGATATTACTCAAAATGTATTTATAAAAGTATTTCAGAATCTACAAGGCTTTAAAAGAAATTCGAGCTTAAAAACCTGGATTTATAAAATAGCTACTCATGAATCATTAAACTTTATCAACAGTGCTGCTCAGAAAAAAAATATAAGAAATGAAGAATTAGTAATTCTACTGTCATCCCAACTAAAAGATGATAATTTTTTTGATGGAGATGAAATTCAATATAAATTGCAACAGGCCATAGCCAAATTACCTGAAAAACAACGAATTGTATTTAATATGAAATATTTTGATAATATAAAATATGAAGATATGTCGGAAATTTTAGAAACTTCTGTAGGTGCTTTAAAATCATCCTATTATCATGCTACTAAAAAAGTAGAACAATTTCTTTTAGCCAACATTGAAAAATAGCTTATTAAAAAATATGTATGTATAACGACAGTAAAAACCAATTAAATCCTTTTAAAACTCCGGATCCGTATTTTTCACATTTGGAAAAATGTATAGTTTCCAAGATAGTAATTAAAAATAATATAAAATATTCATGGAAAACCCCAAACAATTATTTTGAAAGCCTAGAAAAAAATATTTTAACTGAAACTGTAAAAAAGGTAAATCCTAAAAAACCAAAAATTTACACTTTATCTCCTAAAAAAATATATTGGCTATCGGCAGCAGCCTGTTTATTTTTTGCAATTCTATTAGGGGTGTGTAGTATTAATAATCTACACACTAACCATTCATTAGTGTTAACAGATATAGAAAATCAAAAAACTCTTTCCGATGATTTATACACACCTAATCCTTTGGATTCGTCAATGTCTTCGCTTGATTGGTCATCAAGTACAAATAAAATAAGTTGCGAAATAACCAAAATTTCAAATCAAAGAATACAAAAACCAACTGAACTTACTAAAGAAGAATTTCTTGAACAAGAGATAGTAACATCTCATGTAATCTACGATTTGTATTTAGCCAATGATGAAACTACCAATTTATATGATGAAGAAATTTCCAAGGATAACTACATTTTGTTTTAATCAATGTAAAAGATTTAATTTTTTATACTTTACCATTAATGATGTGTATATTCAAAAAAGGCTTCTTCCAAACTTGAATATTTACCTTTGAAATCTTCTATACTTCTATCTTGAATTATATTTCCTTTATCTAAAAGTATAACTCGAGAACATAAAGCCTCTACCTCTTGCATAATGTGAGTTGATAAAATTACTGTTTTCATTTTGCCTAAATCTTGAATTAATTGTCTGATTTCAATAATTTGATTCGGATCCAATCCATTAGTAGGCTCATCTAAAATTAAAATTTCCGGATCAAAAAGGATTGCCTGAGCTAGTCCCACACGTTGTTTATACCCTTTAGATAATTGACTAATTTTCTTACTTTGTTCCTTTTGAAGACCTACTTTTTCAATAATGTTAGAAATTTTACCTTTTGGAGTATGATGGATATCTGATACATAGTTTAAATACTCCTTAACATACATATCCATATATAAAGGGTTATTTTCAGGGAGATAACCTATTAAAGATTTGGTTTTAAAAGGAAATTTCTGATTATCCATACCATTGATCCATATTTTTCCCTTTTCAAAAGATAACGAACCTGTAATTGACCGCATCATGGTCGTTTTACCTGCTCCATTAGGTCCCAACAATCCGACAATTTCTCCTTTTTCTATTTCTAAAGAGATATTATTTAAAGCAATTTGTCTCTTATATTGTTTATATAAATTTTGTATTTTTACAGACATTTTCTCAATTAAAATAAAGCTGTTATATTTAAAATTTATGTAAATATAATTAATAAAGTAAAAAATATTGAGTGTTTATTACCATTAATTTATGAAGTCAGTATCAATACAAGGGATTAGAGGGTCTTTTCATCATGAAGCCGTAAACCGATTTTTTCATGATCAAAAAATGGAAATAATTGATAGCCCGACATTTAAAACAGTAGTAATGGATGTAATTAATGGGAAAGCAAATTATGGGATGATGGCTATTGAAAACTCAATTGCCGGAGCTATTTTACCCAACTACAGCTTGATAACTAAATACGGGTTGCACATAATTGGCGAAGTTGTTTTACCAATTAAACATCATTTATTAGCTTTACCTGGAGAGACTTTAGATTCAATTAATGAGGTTCGAACTCATCCTATGGCACTATTACAATGTGAAAATTTTCTTGAAAAGTATCCTTCTTGGAAATTATTGTCAAAAGATGATACAGCTACCTGTGCTTACCATATCCATATTAAAAAAATGAAAGGTGTTGCTACTATAGGTTCCAAACTGGCAGCTCAAATGTATCAATTACACATTTTAGCAGAAAATATCCACGATGTTTCAGATAATTACACCCGTTTTTATTTATTATCTGCAACACCGGAAAAAATAGAAAATTTTACTAAAGCTTCTTTATACTTTACAACTGATCATACTATGGGAAGCTTGGCAAAAGTTTTAAATATTCTTGCCAAATACAAAATGAATATCACTAAAATACAATCCGTGCCCTTAACAGGTTCTATTTTCCAATATTCTTTTCATGCTGATATTAATACACCGGGTGGAGATGATACTAATTACCGCATGGCTTTGAATGAGATCAAAAACACCACCGGTTTTTTACATATTTTAGGTGAATATAAAGAAGATAAAATTAAAAAATGATATATGAGTATATTTTATTAGGAGGTACTATAATGGGTGCTATTGTAGGATATATTAAAGGCTTTCTTAAACAAATTTCTTCCATAGCAGGACTAACGGTCGGATACTTTTTTTCTTCTCTCTTTTTACCTCAATTGCATGAATTATTGCTTAGAAATAGAATTATATCTAAAGAAACATCTGTATGGGTTAGCTTTTTCTGTATTTTCTTAATACTATTTATTAGCATCCTATTTCTATCTCGATTTATAGAAAGAATTTTAAAAAAATTAGGATTGGGTTTTACCAACCAATTTGCGGGTATGGTATTGGGAGCGTTAAAATATTTCTTAATTATTATGATATTATATTGTTTATTTTATTTTTTAAATATTATAACAGAAGAAAATTGTTCAATAAATTTATTAAATTTTGTATCTTTATTCAAAGCTGTAATATTTAAGTATGTACAATGAAAATTAATTTTTTAGGTAAACAATTATATTTAGCAAATCTATTTAATTTCATATTATTAATTTTCTTAGGATTTAAATATCTGAAATATACTGAGAATTTATCCGGTTTTATTTCTTATTTTTTTATATTTTCTTCATTAGTTTCACATTTTTATTTACTTAATTGTATTCCGCTTTTAATAAGTCTTTTATTCTTATACTTGATTAAATCAACAACTATATCTAAAATTGTATTGGGCTTACTATCCATTTTTATTATACTATATCTTCAAATAGATGTCCTTGTGTTTAGCCAATTTAGATATCATTTATCACCTATAGTTTTTAAGTTGATATTTGGAAAAAGAGCAACGGATATTTTTCATTTTTCAACAATTAATATTCTAATTTCAATATTTTATATACTTGGACTGATAATCCTTGAAACAATAATACTTTATATTTCGTTTCAATTATCCCAAAAATTACCTGATTTGAAAATTAAGCCAGTTTTAAAAATTATAGTGTTTTTACTTGTATGTACACACTTTTTATACGCTTGGGCAGATGCTAATAGGTATAGACCTATTGCACAAATGAAAAATATATATCCTGTCTTTTATCCGTTAACCTCTGAATCACTTTTACGTAAATTTAATTTAATTGATAAAAGTGAAATAGAAAATAATACATTACTCAGCCACACCTATTCTAAATCATTGATAAACTATCCTTTAAAACCAATCATATCTGAAAATAGTCAAAAAAAGAACATTATTTTTATAATTATAGATTCCTGGAGATTCAATTGCATGACAGAGGATATTACCCCTCATATCTATCAGTTATCCAAAAGATCTCAGGTTTTTCAAAATCATAAAAGCGGTTCTAATATGACCACAGGAGGTATTTTTTCATTATTTTATGCAATACCTGCCACCTATTACGATAATTTTACAGGATTACAAATATCTCCCGTTTTTATCAATGAGATTCAAAAACAAGAGTACAAATTATCCATTTTATCCAGCTCCACACTAGAAAATCCTCCCTTTAATAAAAATGTTTTTTCAGGAATTCAGAATTTACGATTGGAATCTAATGGAAAGTCTCCTTCAGAAAGAGATAGAGATATCTGCAACGAATGGATGAAATTTATTAATAACTATGATCCTACAGAGAATCATCCTTTTTTTTGCTTTCTATTTTTTGATTCTGCCCATGGATTTGATTATCCCTCTGATTTTCCTATAAAATTTAAACCAAATTTAGATGAAATAAATTATCTTGCTTTAAGTGATGATTACAATCCAGTACCTTTTTTAAACAGATATAAAAATTCATTAAACTATACAGATAGTCTTATCGGAAACATAATCAATAAATTAGAAGATAAAAAGCTTTTAGATTCTTCTATCGTTATAATTACTGGCGATCATGGTCAAGAATTTAACGATAATAAAAAAGGCTATTGGCAACATGGGGGAAATTTTTCAGAATATCAGATAGGTACCCCCCTCATTGTATTTGATAAATCCAGAACCCCTAAAACGTATACCCATTTAACTTTACATTATGATATAATTCCTACTCTCATGAATTCGGTTTTGGGAGTGAAGAATAAATTTAGCGAATACAGTGTTGGTCAAAATTTATATGATTGTACCAATAGAAAATGGTTTATATGTGGATACAATCAAAAATATGCAATTATTGAAAATAATATGATTATTAACATATACCCATCGGGTATGTACGATATAGTAGATAAAAAGTTAAATCATATAGATGAAAGTGTAATGGATTTTACTATTGTAAATGAAGCCATTAAAGAAAATACCCGTTTTTACAATATTTATAAAAAATAATTAAATCAAAATTCTATCATATAAATAGTTGTTATTAATTTCAAAATGGATCATGAATCCAAAAATTCATCCTAAAAATTGTACATTTGTAGACATTAAAAATAGTATATGTCAGATTTATTATCCAAATTAGAAGCTATAAAGCAGAGATTTGATGAAGTTTCCGATTTAATTATACAACCGGATATCATTTCCGATCAAAAAAGATATGCACAATTAAATAAAGAATATAAAGATTTAGGAAAACTTGTAGAAGTATATCACCATTACAAGACACTCTTAAATACCATTACAGATGCCGATGAGATTATGAAAGAAGGAGCGGATGCAGAGATGGTAGAATTAGCGAGAGAAGAAAAAAACGAAGCATTAGGAAAAATCCCGGAAATGGAAGAAAGCATCAAATATATGTTGATTCCTAAAGACCCGGAAGATGATAAAAATATTACCGTAGAATTAAGAGCAGGAACAGGAGGTGATGAATCTGCTATTTTTGTAGAAGATGTTTTCCGAATGTATTCTATGTACTGGAGACAAAAAGGCTGGAATTTTGAAGTGGCAGATGCAACAGAAGGAAGTGTAAAAGGATATAAGGAAATGATTATTAATGTAAGTGGAGAAGGAGTCTATGGTATTATGAAATTTGAATCAGGAGTACATCGAGTACAAAGAGTTCCCGAAACAGAATCACAAGGAAGAGTACACACCTCTGCAATCACAGTAGCCGTTTTACCTGAAGCAGAAGAAGTGGATGTAGAAATTAATCCTGCTGATTTAGAGTTTCAGACAGCAAGATCCAGCGGAGCAGGGGGGCAAAATGTAAATAAAGTTGAAACTAAGGTCCAACTTACCCATAAACCTACCGGAATTATGATTCAGTGTCAGGTAGCACGTTCACAACATGCCAATAGAGAAATGGCATTACAGATGCTTCGTAATAAATTGTATGATATGAAATTACAGGAACATCTCGATAAAATTTCCGCACATAGGAAAACGATGGTTTCAACTGGGGACCGTTCTGCTAAAATTCGAACTTATAATTATCCTCAGGGTCGTGTAACCGATCATAGAATAAATAAATCTATTTATAATCTAGATAATTTTATGAATGGTGATATAGAAGAAATGATTGAAGCAGTCAAAATTGCAGAAAATGCAGAAAAATTGAAAGGTCAGGAGAACTGATTATAAATTCTAAATATATTTATAGGGTCAGTCTAAAAGAAACTAATGGAGATAATGATTATGATGAAAATTATTTCATAAGCGACCAATTCACAAAAAGAGAAAGTAAATTACTTAGAGATTTTTTGAAAGTATTTGATTTTATAAAGAATATAATTTAGTTACAAATTACTCTGTTATTATAAATAATATCAGTATATTTCTTACCTCATGCAAAATACCCATTACATAAGATATAGTGTATAAATTTATCGTATTTAATTATACTAAAATCAGTCAATCTACTGAGAATTTATATCATTTAATTTTGAAAATGTATCAATTTTAATATATATACATTAAAATCTATATCCACCGACCTTATATACCATTTATTATAACACGTTAGACCGTATATTATTTTTTCAACCAATTATAATCGGAAAAATGAATTGTACAATTTTTAAAAATGAATTGTACATAAAAACACACAAAAAAGCCTAAATATTAAAGGCTATTTTTAATAATGTTTTCGATGTTTTTTTCATTTTAATTTTATATTTTT
>NZ_LIVM01000010.1 GCF_001418685.1 Apibacter mensalis | reverse complement strand
ATTTTCTGGTGTAACGTAAGGGCGAAATGGCTGTCGTTTAACACTTCATTTCCGTCAATAGAAATAGCTGCATAAACAATATGAGAATTTTTAAGTTGAGAGGCCCAATCTCCCCCATATTTGGCATAAAATTGGGAAGCGGCATCTTTGATTTGTTTTTCCAAAACCTCGGGAGGCGTAAGTGTGAAATTATTTGAAGATTTAAACAGCAAATCATCGGGTATATCTGCATATTTAGGGGATATCTCGCTGAAGTTGGTTATATTTTTTTTTAAGGGATCAAGCGTATGGGAAGTTCCCAAGGAATCGGCTGAATTTTCTTCTAAATCTTTCGCATTGTTAAG
This sequence comes from Apibacter mensalis, assembly GCF_001418685.1. Taxonomy (GTDB): domain Bacteria; phylum Bacteroidota; class Bacteroidia; order Flavobacteriales; family Weeksellaceae; genus Apibacter; species Apibacter mensalis. The sequence continues at coordinate 111,943 of NZ_LIVM01000010.1, read as the reverse complement.
ACTCTCCGAATTCTTTTTATCCAAAGGGTTCATGGGCTTTTTATTTAAGTTAAATTATAAAATTAAAATTTATTTTATTTAATATATAGGGGTAAATATAATTAATTTATTCTATAAAGAGATATGAAAGGGTTTATTTTTTAATAAATTATTTTTATTGTTGATAATGTATGCATAAAAGAGCTGATGATTTTTAGTGTTCAACAAATTCTAAAATTGGTTTATGATTTTTTTAATGATATGGATATAAAGGATTATCAAAAATTTTTAGACTATTTCGATTATAGGTTGTAACCTTTTAAGTTATAAAAAGTAATTTAATTATATAATATAAGAATTTAATAATTAAAATGAATTTACCATTTGATGGATAGATTAGTTACTGATAATGTGAAATTTTTATTAATAATACAATATCATGCGAGTAAGTAAAAGGTTTATAACATAATTATTTCCATGATTTGGCACAATTATTTTATAATTAAATTAAAAAAATAAAAATCATATGATAAGAACGATATTTGCAATTATAAACAATGAGTATAGTTTTATCTGAAAAAAAATTATTGTAAATTTGAATTGTGAAAAATCAAATTAACATTGCCGATATTCCAGGAATTAATCCATTAATTAAAGATTATATTAATAAAAAGGAAAGTACAACACCTTTTTATGGAAGAAATTTGTCTCCTGAATCGTTACTTTCTCAGGCAAAAGAAAAAACTTCTAGTTATATTCATAAGGAAAAGCTCGTTAAGGAATTACAAAAACAATTGGAAAAATTAAAGTTGTCTGACAAGCAAAAAACAAATTTAAATAACCTTAGTTTAGCTAATTCAGTAACCATTACAACCGGTCATCAACTTAATTTAATGACAGGACCTGTATATTTTATATATAAGATTTTACACGCCATTAAATTATGTGATGAGATGAATAAATATCAAAGTAAATTTAATTTTATTCCTATTTTTTGGATGGCAACAGAAGATCATGATTTTGAAGAGATTAATCATTTTTATTTTAATAAAAATATAATACATTGGAATGAAAAGCATCGTGATTTTGTAGGCGAAATATCAACTAAAGGCTTAAAAGAAATTTTATCTGATTTTTATGAGCAATTAAAATATTATCCATTTGGTAAAGAAGTAAGAAAAATTATTGAAAAATCCTATTTTTCCGCTGCTAATCTATCTGATGCAACTCGAATTTTAGTGCATGAATTGTTTAAAGAATATGGACTACTTTTTATTGATGGCAATAGTAAATCTTTAAAAAAATTGTTTATACCTTTTGTTAAAGATGATATTACGGAAAAAAGGTCCTTTCAAATAATTTCAAGTACCATTAAAAAATTAAAATCTAACCATTATAATATACAGGTTAATCCAAGAAAAATTAATTTTTTTTATCATAAAAATTGGGAAAGAAATCGTATAGATGAAACCAATGGTACCTATTATATTTTAGGAAGCTGTAAAAATTTTAGTGAAAGGGAAATACTTAAAGAAATTGATGAACATCCTGAAAATTTTAGCCCTAATGCATTAATGAGGCCAGTATATCAAGAAGTTCTATTACCTAATGTAGCTTACATTGGTGGAAATGCAGAAATCGCTTATTGGTTGGAATTAAAAGATTATTTTATTACACAAAACATTCCTTTTCCTATACTGGTTCCAAGAAATTCATTTTTATTAATTAATGAGGTTCAAGAGAGTAAAATGAAAAGGCTGTCATGGAAAATCAATGATTTATTTCTTCAGAAGGAAAAAATTATTAACACCATAGTAGAAAAAAAATCTTCATATATGTTTGATTTTTCAAAATATCAAAGTCGGTTAGAAAGCATATTTGATGATCTATTGATAGAATCTGCTAATACCAATCCCAGTTGGAAAAATATGATTCTTGCTCAGAAGAAAAAACAATTCAATGGATTGGAAAAAATTAATCAACGTTTCTATAAGGCCAATAGACTAAAACATAAAGAAATTGTTTGCAATTTTGAAAATTTGCACGAAGAGTTATTTCCGATGGGTACTTGGCAGGAAAGAATTTTTAATTTCTCATCTTATTATGCCATAATAGGATCTGATTTTTTAGCTCGAATATATAAAGAAATCAATGAATTTCAAAGTATAGTATCAGTATTTAATTTAGAAAAAGGGAAATAAATAATTTAATTACATTTGCATCAAAGTTATTTAGAAATGAAAAAGCAATTTCATACGCTGCTATTATTATTTATAAGTTCCTTGATGCTTTCGCAACAAAAAATACATACTGTTTTAGCGAAAGAAACACTTTATGGTTTAAGTAAAAAGTATAATGTTTCTATTGATGATTTAAAAAAAGTTAATCCTCAATTAAATAACCGTACCCTTCAGATTGGGGAAATACTTACTATTCCGGATGAAAAAGCTACATCTAAAGCAAATGAATATTCAAACTCCAATGCTATCACGAATATCCAAAATAGTGACGATGCACAAAATATAAATTATTTTTTTATTACCATTGAACCTAAACAAACCCTATACGGACTAAGTAAGAAATATCATACATCCATTAAAACTATACAAAGTCTTAATCCTAATATGAGTAAGGAAGGTCCTAAGATTGGAGAAGTACTAAAAATACCTAAAAATTCCTCTTCAGAAAACTCAAATACTTACAGTCATGTGTATAGTGAAAACAAACATGACAAGGAAAATAGTAATATAAATGATTCAAATTCAAAGGAGGAAATTAATGTAAAAGATAAAAGAGAATCCGATTTAGCTAACGATACGAAATTACAAAACAGCAAGAATGAAAATTTCGAAAATCAAAATAATCAGGAAATTGATGACCTAAATAAAAAACAATCTGATGAAAATGTACAAATACCTGTAGCTAAAAATCAAACTGAAAATATAGCTAATTATGAATTAAAAAAAGACGGTATTAATGTAGTTTTATTTTTACCACTTCATACGGGGGAATCTTCCATTAATGCGGAAAGAAGAATAGCTACTCAATTTTATTCCGGAGCTAAAACAGCATTAGATTCCTTATCTAATAAAGGAAAAAAAATACATGTTAGGATCTTTGACACAAGTAATGATAATAAATTCAGGGAAATTATAGATACTTATGACTTTTCAAATACAAATCTAATAATTGGTCCCTTATTTAAATCTAATTTATTGACAATTGCAGATAAAATTAAAAAAATTCCAATAATTTCACCCTTTTCTTCAAGTGATGATTTAGATGAGCACGGAAATTTAATTTTATATAACACTAAAGATCAAATTTTAGTTGAAAAATTGACAGATGAAATATTAAAAAAATATTCAGGTGAAAAAATGTATATTTTATATGATGAAGAGCATTTCAAAACCGCAGAATTTTTACAATCATTAATTAAAGATAAAAAAAGTAATGCTGAGGTTGTTTTAACAAAAAATGCTGATGATATTAAATCGGATCAAAATTTGGTTACAGATGAATATAATAAAATTTATGCCATATTGATCTCCACCCAAAATTCAATTATTACAAAATATTTAGATAGTATAACTAAGTTAGAATCAAATCAGATACAACCTATTTCTTTATTTTACTCTCCTTTATTTGACAATAAAAAATATGAAGAAAAGCTTTTAAATTTCGGGTTATTATATTTAGATACTAATTATGTAAATGAATTTGGTTTTAATGAACAAAAAATGATTAATTTATATAAGAAAAAATATTGCAATTTTCCAGATAAGTATGCAATTACAGGATTTGATGTTACATACGATATTTTAAGTCGTGTTGATGAAAAAGGTAATTTATCTAATTCAATGATGAAAGCGGAAAGTAAACAAGTCAGCAATAAGTATTCTTTTAGAAAAATTAATAAAAATGGAGCTTGGGTAAATCAAGAAGCTAGAATCATTCAATTATTAAAATAAAATATAACAATAAATACTTAATATTAAAAAAAATTAATGAATTCATTAGTATTTCCCGGACAGGGTTCTCAGTTTCCAGGCATGGGAAAAGAAATATATGAGAGCAGAGCAGATATTAAAGAAATGATGAACTCTGCTAATGATATATTAGGGTTTAATATCATTGATATTATGTTTAAGGGAACAGAAGAGCAACTTAAGCAAACCCAAGTAACCCAACCTGCCATTTTTATCTATTCCATAGCTTCCGCAAAAGTAAATGAAAATGCACGAATCGAAATGGTTGCAGGCCATTCCTTAGGAGAATTATCTGCGTTAGTAGGGAATGGAGTTCTTTCTTTTGATAATGGTCTTAAATTGGTGTACGAAAGAGCGTTGGCAATGCAAGAGGCATGTAAAGAAAATCCTTCATCTATGGCAGCGGTTATAGGTTTGGAAGAAGAAATAGTGGAATCAGTATGTCAAGAAATTTCCACTGAAAATAATTTAGTGGTTCCGGCAAATTATAATTGTCCTGGGCAACTGGTGATATCCGGGCATACATCTGCCGTACAACAAGCTTGTGAAATTTTAAAAGAAAAAGGTGCTAAAAGAGCAATTTTGTTACCGGTAAGTGGGGCTTTCCATTCTCCGCTTATGAGGAGTGCCGAAAAAAGATTGGAGGAAGTTATTCTAAAAACTAAATTTAATACCCCTAGCGTTCCTATATATCAGAATTATACTAGTAAAGCCGTAACCGATATAAATGAAATAAAAGAAAATCTTATAAAACAATTGACTTCTCCTATAAACTGGACTCAAATAATTCGTAATATGATTCAGGATAATTGCTATGTATTTACAGAGACCGGTCCCGGTAAAGTTTTACAAGGTTTAATAAAAAAGATTGACAGTTCAGTTGAAGTTTCATCTCTTTCTAATTAAAATATTTTTATTTTATTATAAAAAAGAGATCTTATTTAAGATCTCTTTTTTTATATAAATATCTTTTTTTAAATGTATTTTCTAGTAATGAATTATAACTTTAAATTGAATAATCCGCAATCATAGTAAGAATTATTTATTAAATATTATCTTTATTTATTACTATTGATTTACTATTTATGCTAAGAAATATTTTACATTTACTTTAAATATCTTTAAAATTCACCTAGCATTTTATTTATATATAATAGTATTCATATATCAAATAAACCCTTCTAAATTTACTGGTATATGTAACATTTATCAGTTAAAATATACAAATTAGTAACTACAATTGCAAACGACATGATTTCATTGAAAAACATACATAAATATTATGACATTGGTCATAATAAATTACATGTATTAAAGGGAATTAATCTTGAAATAGAAGAAGGAGAAATGGTTGCTATTATGGGGTCCTCCGGATCAGGTAAATCTACCTTATTGAACATTCTTGGAATATTAGATTATGCTGATGAGGGAGAGTATCTGTTAGATGGGGTTAAAATTGAAAAAGATTTAAGTGAATCAAAAGCTGCAGATTATAGAAATAAATTTTTAGGCTTCGTTTTCCAATCCTTTAACCTTATAAGCTTTAAAAATGCTATGGAAAATGTCGCACTTCCCCTATATTATCAAAAAGTAAAACGTTCTCAAAGAAATTCGAGAGCTATGGAATATTTAGAAAGGGTAGGATTGGATGATAGAGCAGATCACATGCCCAATGAATTATCAGGAGGGCAGAAACAGAGGGTTGCGATAGCACGAGCGTTAGTTACCCATCCTAAAGTTATTTTAGCCGATGAGCCTACTGGTGCATTAGATAGTCAAACCACCTATGATGTAATAAAATTTTTACAAAAAATTAATAATGAAGGTAAAACTATTTTAATAGTTACACACGAACCTGAGGTGGCTAAACAATGCAAAAGGGTAGTTCATTTAAAAGATGGGATAATTGAAAGAGATGAATTTATTAATCAAGAGGTTTTAGTATAATTTATTAACTATGTTTAATATAGATCGCTGGCAGGAAATATTTTATTCCATCAAGCAGAATAAATTAAGAACCTTTCTTTCAGGTTTTACAATATCATTAGGTTTATTTATCTTTATAATCCTTTTCGGATTTGGTAATGGATTAAAAAATGGTTTTTCGCGAGAATTTATATTGGATTCATCCAGTACTATTAATATTATTCCCGGGAAAACTACAGAAGCGTATTTAGGATTACAACAAAATAGGGATATTACTCTTAAAAATGAAGATTTAGATCTTGTTAAGAAAGAATATGATAAAGATTTAGAATTTAAAACAGCAACCATAACTCAGCCCGAAAATGTAACTTATAGAACTTCATCAGGTGTATATACAGTTCAGGCAACCTATCCGGATAAGCAATATATTGAAAAAGCCATTATTACTTCGGGCCGCTTTTTAAATCAATCGGATATAGTTAATAAAACAAAAATTGCTGTTATAGGTCGTTTAGTTGAAAAAGACCTTTTTAAAAATGAAAAAGCATTAGGTAAATATATCAATGTTGGAGGAATTAATTATAAAGTTGTCGGTATTTTTTACGATGAAGGTGGAGATAATGATGAAAGAATTATTTATATCCCCATATCAACACTACAAAGTATCAAAAAAAATTCCAATCAAGTAAGTCAAATTGATGTAGCTTATCTATCCGATATGAAACCTAGCATAGCTGTAAAGTTAGGAGATGATATTAAAAAAAGTTTACAATCTAAGCTAAAAATATCGCCCTCTGATAAGACAGGGTTGATTATAAGAAACAGAGCTCAAAATATGGAAGACACATACTCGTTTTTTACTGTGATTTCTTCTTTAGTTATGTTTATAGGTTTTGGTACAATAATGGCCGGAATTATCGGTATTAGTAATATTATGGTTTATATAGTTAAAGAAAGAACTAAAGAAATAGGGATACGAAAAGCCTTAGGTGCACGTCCATTTAGCATAGTTTGGCTTATCTTACAAGAATCAATTTTTATTACGGTTATATCCGGTATTTCAGGAGTTATTTTAGGTAGTTTAGCTTTGTATTTAATTGGAAATAATCTCTCTACCTATCTTATAGTTGATCCTTCAGTAAGTAAAGAATTAATATTTTTTGCAACGGTCTCATTAATAACTTTTGGAACTGTAGCAGGATTCATTCCGGCTAGAAAAGCTGCAAAAATCAAACCAATTGAAGCATTAAGATCAGACTAAACTATTTATTGAAATTAAATATATTATACAAATGCAAATTTTAGATAGAGAAACATGGGTTGAAATTTACTATAGTCTCAGTAAAAACAAGTTGCGCACTATTTTAACTATGATAGGTGTGGCATGGGGTATGTTTCTGTATGTATTTCTTCTGGGAGCTGCTAAGGGCGCTGAAAATGGTTTTTATAAAATTTTTGACGGATATGCAACCAACAGTATATTTCTTTGGGGAGGTTCAACAGGAGAGCCTTATAAGGGATATCCGCGAGGAAGAGATTTAACCATTCATTTAGATGATGTTGAATATTTGAAAAAACAAGTTCCTGAAATTGATTTTGTAGTTCCTAGGAATGCTGCTTCTTCACAACAAAGTGTTATTAATAGAAAAAATAAGAGTAAAAATTTTACAGTTTTTGGTGATTTTGCTTCCGTTTCCAAAGTACAAAAGAAACAATTGATTACGGGAAGATTACTTAATGATGAAGATGATATTCAGAAGAAAAAGGTTACAATAATCGGTAAAGAAGTTTATGAGCAATTATTCAACAATAATGAGAATGCTATAGGGCAATACATCAAAATTAATGGAATTTATTTTCAAGTAGTGGGAGTTTATAGAAACCCAAATTCAGGTTTTTTACCGGAAGATGTGGTTTACATTCCTTTCAACACCTATCAAAAGATATACAACCAAGGAGATAGAGTTAATTGGATGGTAATTTCCATTAAACCTCAATACAATGTAAATGTAGTTGAAGAAAAGATCAAAGCTGCTTTGAGAAAAAAATATGATGTAGCTCCCACAGATGAAAAAGCTTTTGGTGCTTGGAATTTTGCTGAGAACTTTAGAAAATTAACAAATTTCTTAAAAGGATTACAAATACTTACCTGGTTTGTGGGTGGTTTAACTATTCTTGCCGGAGTAGTAGCTATTTCTAATATATTATTAATAACAGTTAAAGAAAGAACCTTAGAAATAGGTATTCGTAGAGCTTTAGGTGCCAAACCGGGTGAGATTAGATCTCAAATACTTATGGAAAGCGTATTTTTAACTGTACTTTCCGGTCTACTTGGATTTATATTAGGAGTATTACTTTTAATAGGTATGAGCTCGTTTATGGGAGATGCCAATCCTAAATTTCCGTTTTATAACCCAACGGTAAATATTTGGAACGTATTGGCAGCATTATTTTTAATGGTAAGTTTAGGATTATTTATTGGGCTTATTCCCGCCCAAAGAGCGGTACAAATTAAGCCAATAGAGGCATTAAGAACAGAATAATAGTAAAAAAGAATTAAAATTATAAATAATTATAAATGAATTTATAGTTGAGATTTATAAAAGATAAAGTAATCATATAAAAATAAGTTTAATTTTGGAAATTATAACTTTATCAAACAGTTGAAACAAGTTATAAACTGCAAAACAAATGTAAATAGGATTTTCAAGCTTTGAAAATCCTATTTCAGTATATACACAATATAATTTTTTTAAAAAAATTAATAAAATAGTACCTTTGTATTCATTCTCAAAAATAAGAATTCATGTCAGAAATTGCAGCAAAATATTCTCCTAAAAATGTTGAAGATAAGTGGTATAAATTTTGGATGGCTAACAATTTTTTTCATTCAGAACCTAATGAGAAAAAACCATATACTATTGTAATTCCTCCACCCAATGTTACAGGTGTATTACATATGGGGCATATGCTTAATAATACTATTCAGGATGTTTTAATAAGACGTGCTCGAATGTTGGGATATAATGCCTGTTGGATACCCGGAACTGATCATGCTTCCATAGCCACTGAAGCCAAAGTGGTAAACAAGCTAAAAGAACAGGGTATAAGTAAATTTGACATTGGAAGAGAAAAATTTTTAGAACATGCATGGGAATGGACACATACGCATGGTGGAATCATATTGGAACAATTAAAAAAATTAGGATGTTCTTGTGATTGGGATCGAACTAAATTTACACTTGATAAGGATTTATATAATTCTGTAATTAAATGTTTTGTTGATCTTTATAATAGAGGATATATTTATAAAGGCAATAAAATGATTAATTGGGATCCGGAAGCGAAAACAAATATATCAGATGAAGAGGTAATTTATAAAGAACAAAATGGTAAATTATATTTTTTACGATATAAAGTAGCTCATGAAGATAATTATGTAATCGTTGCCACAACAAGACCTGAAACTATATTCGGAGATACTGCCCTTTGTATTAATCCCAATGATGGGCGATACCAATATTTAAAAGGAAAGAACGTTATAGTACCTATCTGTAATAGAGAAATTCCCGTTATTGAAGATGAATATGTAGATATGGAATTTGGAACTGGAGTTCTAAAAATAACCCCGGCTCATGATATTAATGATTATAACCTGGGGAAAAAGCATCAATTAGCTACCATTGATATATTTAATGAAAATGCTACTTTAAATGATTACGGATTGCATTATAAGGGAAAAGATAGATTTATAGTACGTAAGGAAATTTCGAAAGAATTGAAAGAAAAAAATCTTCTTGAAAAAGAAGAAAATTATGTAAACAAAGTTGGGACTTCAGAAAGAACCGGAGCGGTTATTGAGCCTAAAATTTCGATACAGTGGTTTATGAAAATGAAGGATTTTGCTAAACCTGCACTAGATGCAGTATTGAATGAGAAACTTAAGCTATATCCGGAAAAATTCGTAACTACCTATAAAAATTGGTTGGAAGATATTCACGATTGGAATATTTCTCGTCAGCTTTGGTGGGGACATAGAATTCCGGCTTATTATTACGGTGAAGGTGAAAATGATTTTGTAATAGCTCAAACTAAAGAGGAAGCTTTAAAATTAGCTCTAGAAAAAAATTCTGCCATAACATTTGATACATTAAGGCAAGAAGAAGATGTATTAGACACTTGGTTTTCTTCCTGGTTATGGCCTATTTCGGTTTTCAATGGAATAAATGAACCGAACAATAAAGAAATCAATTATTATTATCCGACACAAGACTTAGTTACCGGACCGGATATTATATTTTTCTGGGTTGCCAGAATGGTCATGGCTGGATATGCTTTCAGAAATGAAACGCCTTTTTCAAATGTTTACTTCACAGGGATTGTAAGAGATAAACTAAGAAGAAAAATGTCTAAGCAGCTTGGCAACTCTCCCGATCCATTAAAACTGATAGAGGAATATGGAGCAGACGGAGTACGTGTAGGAGTGTTGTTAAGTTCTTCTGCCGGAAATGATCTTATGTTTGATGAAGATTTGTGTTTACAAGGAAGAAACTTTTCCAATAAAATCTGGAATTCATTTCGATTAGTAAAATCTTGGAATGTCGATTCATCTAAACATCAAACTATTGAAAGTAAAGAAGCTATTTCTTGGATAAAAAATAAAATAGCTAAAACAGTTACATCAATAAATGCAGATTTTGAAAAATATCGAATTTCTGATGCTTTAATGAGCATTTATAAGCTTGTATGGGATGACTATTGTTCTTGGTATTTAGAGGCAATTAAACCTCCATATGGTGAAGACATTGATAAAAAAACGTATTTAGAAACTATAGCTATCTTAGAGGATCTTTTAAAATTGTTACATCCATTTATGCCTTTTATATCTGAAGAGATTTGGCAAACAATTAAAGAAAGGGAGGTACAAGAAAGTCTCATTATAGCTTCATCAGTCTCTGAAGAAATATTTGATGAATCCATAATATCTGATTTTGAAGTAACCAAAGAAATTATTTCAAGTATTAGAAACTTCCGTTCCGAAAAAGGAATTTCCCCGAAAGAAGCCCTTGTACTTATATGTAAAGGCAATCATAGGCTGGAAAATATTGCAACTATAAAAAAATTAGCTACTATTTCAGAAATAAATGATCATCTTGATGAAAATGAACCATCTTATACTTTTTTAGTCGGTAAATTGGAATTTGCCATACCTTTTACACAAACCATTGATATGGAGGCAGAAAAAGCTAAAATAGTAGAAGATATAGCCTATTTAGAAGGGTTTTTGAAAAGTGTGAATGCAAAATTATCTAATGAAAAATTTGTGAATGGAGCTCCTCAAAAAGTGGTTGATATGGAAAAAAAGAAACGGTTCGACACACTGGAAAAAATCTCTATTTTAAAAGAGAGCTTAAAGAAATTATAAGTTAGAAAAGTCATTTAAACTAAGAAATAGTTATAAATATATAATTAAAATTATTGTGATCTTTATAGAGTGCTCACTGTATAAATAAGATAATAGTTTACATAAATCAGTAATAAAAATTATAAGTATTCTAACAAGTTATGATTAAATTAATTACCTTATCTTTTTGTTTGGTTTCAATAGTTTTATGCGGGCAAGTAGAGAAGAATATTTTAGATATATCCGAACATCCCGGAACGTATACTCTTTCATCCCAAATAAATGAAACTTCTGCTCTTGAGTTTTATAAAGACTTTCTATATACTTGTAATGATAGTGGGGGAGACGCTGAAATTTATAAATTAAGTTCTGAAAATGGAAAAATAGTTCAAACATTAAAAATTAAAGGAGTAAAAAATGTTGATTGGGAAGAACTGGCCCGTAAAGGAGATACTCTTTTTATAGGTGATTTTGGAAATAATTTAGGTATTCGAAAAGATTTAACTGTATATTGGGTAGTATTGCCAAATTTTGCTTCTCACCCTGATGAATTAGCCCTATCAGGTAAATTTCAATTTACATTCGAAGATCAGAAAGAATACGAGAACCTTGGCAATTTTAAAACAAATTTTGACTGCGAAGCGTTTATTTATTATAAAAATAAGCTTCATTTATTTACAAAACGTTGGGGAGATTTTCACACCACTCATTATGAATTGGATTTAGAAAGTTCTTCAAAACCTAAAATTGCAAAAAAGATAGAAACTTTTAATACGGAATGTTTAATAACCGGAGCCGATATCTACAATAATATTTTATATTTAATAGGATATACCAAAGAAGCAGCCTATGTTTGGAAATTTTATGACTTCAATGATCATAAGTTTTTTAATGGTAAATCCAAACAAACACTTATAGGTTTAACAGCATCTTTAGGGCAAACAGAAGCAATAGCCGTAACAGATTCCAAAATTTATATAACCGGAGAAGAAATGAATTATTCTCTTTTTCACGTTAAACCTACACTTTATATTTTAAATAAGGAAGATTTATAATTTAAAAAAATCAAGTTTATATAAATAAATTCTCGATAATAAAATCATTTCAAAATTAAACAGTCATTGAAAATAATTTGGTTTGAGGTGCATTTTTCATCATTCTCAAATCGAAAGCCATACAAATATTACGAATAAAAGAACGACCATTTTCTTTAATAATCAACGAATTGTCAGATAGTTTTATAAGATTGTCTGCCTCAAATACCCTTAACCTTTCAATAATTTCAGGATAATTTTTTTCAATAATCTCATTTTCCCATTGGGTTTCTAACAAACACATTAAATTGAGTATATGCCTTCTAATAAATAAATCTTCTTCACTTAATATGTGGCCTCTAAAAACAGGAAGTTCATGATTATTAACTTTTTGATAGTATTCTTCAATAGTTTTTAGGTTTTGAGCAAACGCATACCAATTGTCTGAAATGGAAGAAACCCCTAAACCAATCATTACTTGAGTAGAAGAGGAGGTGTATCCCATAAAATTTCTATGTATTTTTCTATTTAACATAGATTGGTACAAGGAATCAGATTTTAAAGAAAAATGATCCATTCCTATTTCAAAATATCCCATTTTTTCCAGTAACTCTTTACCTCTTTCATACAATTCTCTTTTTACTTCTCCGCTAGGTAAATCTTCATCTTTGAACCCCCTTTGTCCGACCCCCTTGATCCAAGGAACATGAGCATAAGAATAAAATGCGATTCGATCAGGTTGCATTAATTCAGTCATGCTTATGGTATGTATAACTTTATTTAAATCTTGAAAAGGTAATCCGAACACTAAATCATGGCTTATACTTTCATATCCTATTTCTCTAGCTAATTCAGTTACTTTTTTAACATTTTTTAAAGGTTGAATTCTATGAATAGCTTGTTGTACTTTAGAATCGTAATCTTGGACACCAAAACTTACTCTTTTAAAACCTAGATTGTATAACGATTGAAGATGTTCACGGGTGGTATTATTGGGATGACCTTCAAAACTAAATTCTTTATTAGGGTGAATTGCTGCTTTAGAAAAAATATTTTTTAATAAATACGTAAGATTTTCAGGAGAAAAAAATGAGGGGGTTCCTCCTCCTAAATGCAATTCTTTTATAATGGGTTTTTCAGATAATATATTTAAGTATAATTGCCATTCTTTTAAAAGAGAGTCAATATATATTAACTCAACATTATGCTGTTTGGTGATACGTTTGTTACAAGCACAAAAAGTACATAAGCTTTCACAAAATGGTAAATGAATATATAAACTAATTCCTTCTCTTCTATTACTTTCAATAAAAGACTGTTGTAATGTTTTAATCCATTTTTCGGAAGAAAAATTTTTCTCATCCCAATAAGGCACAGTCGGATAACTGGTATACCTGGGGCCGGGTACATTATATTTCTGTATTAGAGTATTACTTGGCATTTTCTGTATTGTCACTGCAAATTTACTTATAACAAAACGTATTTTTTACATTAATCAATCATTTTCAATTATGTAATTATAAACCAAAACAATAAAAGGTTTTTAAAAATTAAATTTATATAGTAAGCTTGATATAAAAATCAATTAATTTAATGAAAAACACTCTAAAAATATTACCCTAATGCTCTAGTTAATTCTATTAAATAATATGAAAAAAATAAGTTTTGATATGCCTTTAAATTTCAAATAAAGTTCTTAACCGTATGTTTATCTAATAGCTTCTCTAATTTTTACTAATTTTTCAAGTAAGTTTTCAAGTAAACCAAGCTTTAGCATATTTGCTCCATCAGAAAGCGCTTTTTCAGGATTAGGATGAGTTTCAATGAAGATTCCATCAGCACCAACGGCAATACCGGCTTTGGCAATGGTTTCAATCCTATCGGGTCTGCCTCCCGTTACACCAGTAGTTTGATTAGGCTGTTGTAAAGAATGTGTTACGTCCAATATTACCGGAGCATATTGCCTCATGGTAGGGATACCTCTATAATCAACAATTAGATCGTGATAGCCGAAAGAAGTTCCTCTATCAATTATAGCATAATTATTATTTCCTGAATCTTGTATTTTTTGAGCTGCAAATTGCATGGCTTCCGGAGACAAAAATTGACCTTTTTTTAAAGTAATATACTTTCCGGTTTTTGCGGCTGCAACTAACAAGTCGGTTTGTCTAATCAAAAAAGCAGGAATTTGTAAAACATCCACATACTCTGCAGCCCATTTAGCGTGTTCATTTTCGTGAATGTCAGTGGTAGTTGGTATAGAAAAAGTATCACCAACTTTTTTTAATATTTCCAAAGATTTTTGTTCACCTATAGTTGTAAAACTATCTACTCTAGATCGGTTTGCCTTTTTAAAAGAGCCCTTAAAAATATAGGGAATACTTAATTTATTAGTGATTTCAATAATTTTACCGGCTATATCAATAGCCATTTGTTCACCTTCAATAATGCAAGGTCCAGCAATTAAAGTAAAATTATTAGTATCAATATTTTTTATTTTAGGAATTGAATATAAGGTATTTTTCATGATCTTTTTAACAAATTTACTATATTATTTATTATAAAGAGATATTACAGTTTAATGTGTGTTAAATTAAATTGAGGGGTAAGTATTAAAAATTTAATTAAAATATCTCATAAAGATATAAAAAAATACTTGATCCATTGATTTTTATAACATTAATTTATAACTAGTATCAAAGATAAAATACTTAAAAATATCCAAATAAAATATTTAGATATTTTTTAACTAAGATGTATTTGTTTGCCGTAAAAATGTTTATCATAATTTTATACAAATAAAAGCGCATATGCTTGTGTAGGGGAAATGTTTAAATATCATAGAATTATAAATATATTATATAATTAGAACATATATGTTTTTAAAATTTTTACAAATAATTCATAAAATGATAAGTATGTCAAATCTATTTAATCTTAATTTACTTGTGAATACAAATTTTTTATTGCAGTTGATTAAAATGAATGTAAGATCTCCATTTATCCAATACCTGCTTCATATCGTCAGGTAAATCAATTTCAAAAAACATTTCTTTTTTTGTTCTTGGATGAATAAAGCCTAATGTACGCGCATGTAAGGCTTGCCTAGGAAGAATCTCAAAGCAATTATCGATAAATTGTTTATACTTTGTAAAAGTAGTACCTTTTAGAACAATGTTTCCACCGTATCTTTCATCATTAAAAAGTATATGTCCTAAGTATTTCATATGAGCCCGAATTTGATGAGTTCTGCCGGTTTCAAGTTGACACTCAACTAAGGTAACATATCTGAATCTTTCTAAAACTTTATAATGAGTAACAGCGTGTTTACCATGAGAACCATCTGGAAAAACTGCCATTTGCATGCGGTCTTTTAAATCTCGTCCAATATTTCCGGTAATTGTACCTTCATCTTCCTCAAAATTACCCCAAACTAAAGCATTATACACTCTTTTAGTAGTTTTATTAAAAAACTGTTTGGCTAAATGATTCATTGCAAATTCATTTTTTGCGATTACTAATAATCCCGAAGTATCTTTGTCAATTCTGTGTACAAGCCCCGGACGTTTATCCAAGTCCGTTTGAAAATAGGGTAAAGTACTGAAATGATAAGCTAAAGCATTAACTAAAGTTCCTTCAAAATTACCGAATCCGGGATGGACAACCATTCCTGCTTTTTTATTAACCACTAATAAATCTTCATCTTCAAATATGATGTCTAAAGAAATATTTTGTGGTATAATGGTAGTATCACGAGGAGGATGAGATAAAACAATTGAGACAATATCATTAGGTTTTACCTTATAGTTTGATTTAACAGGTACATTATTAACTAAAATATTACCGGCAAGAGCAGCCTTTTGAATTTTATTTCTTGTTGAATTTTCGATTAAATTTACAAGATATTTATCTATGCGTACGGAACCTTGTCCCTTATCAACAATGATTTTAAAATGTTCGTATAATTCATCCGTATCACTATATTGTTCATTATCTGATAATTCTTGTTTTTGCATAAAATTTATAAAGCTGTTCTAATTATTCTAATATTACTCTTTTAGGCTTTTTATGGGGATCATATCTAGGATGAGGGATTGGTTGAGTAATATTCTCACTAGTGTTAGTATTATTAGTCGTATTTTCAGTTGAGGAAGTTATATTTTTATAATTTATAACAGAGTTGCTAATTTCATGAGAATAATTAACATTATTCAAGGAATCGGAGTATTTATGAATATTAAATGTTTGATCTAATTCTTTTATTTTTTCCTTTAATTTAACTAAAGGTTTATCACTAAGATATAAATCTATAGGTTGTCCTTGGTCATAAATAAAAGAAGGTGCAGGAACTTGATAATATACGTAATTATTTTCAGTTCTGGCAGGATCATCATAGGTAATATTTCCGATAGAAAAAAGGTTTTCCGTAATCATGTTTTTAGCTGTTTCTTCATCTAATCCGATGAAATTAGGAACAGAAACATTTTTTGCAAGACTTTTTGCCAAGACAATTGTTAATGGAGAGAAACGAGGTAAGGTTAAACCCGGTTGCACTTCCTTACCTTTATATAAAAGTTTTAAAACAGTATTGGTTGCTAAACTTGGCTCATAGATAGTATCGGTAATTTTTAACCCAACTAAATTCAATTGACTAAAAGCTAAGTATTTATATTTTCCGATAA
This sequence comes from Apibacter mensalis, assembly GCF_001418685.1. Taxonomy (GTDB): domain Bacteria; phylum Bacteroidota; class Bacteroidia; order Flavobacteriales; family Weeksellaceae; genus Apibacter; species Apibacter mensalis. Next base: position 94,929 of record NZ_LIVM01000010.1, on the reverse strand, counting down.
CATTAGGAACAGTAACAAATTTCCATGTTTTAGCGTTGGCTCGAATAAATATTCTTCTTCCTTTTTTAACACGCGAACCTATCAGCGGATATATATCTAATATTTGATATGATTTATATTTAGGATCATATTTTGACGTATCAATTTCATACTCTAAGTCATTTTTTTCAAGCTTAACAATTGCTTGATCTAAAGTTAGATTATTTAAATTAGGAACTTCAACTTGTACACCATGATTTGTGTAAGTATTTAACCATAGGAAAGTTACCTGTAAAATTCCAAAAAAAATTACAATAGCTAATACAATGCTTAACCAAAATTGCCAAGATCCTAACAGTTTTAAGAATTTCATACTTACATTTTACAAAGCAAATATATAAATAATAAAAATAATATAGTTTATTAGTTAAAAATATGTTTAATTTTGTACGTTCTAACTCTAAATATAAATAATTAATTACTATTATAATAATTGAAATTTTATGATGACAGTCGGAATTGTAATGGGGGGCTATTCTGAAGAAAGTATTGTTTCTTTAAAAAGCGGTGATTATTTTTATACTCAAATAAATAAGTCCAAATACACTGTTTTTAAAATAACTATTTTAAAAGACGGTTGGAATGTCATTATAAATGATCAAAAATATCCTATAAATAAAGGTGATTTTAGTTTTCAATGGAATGAAAAAAAAATCCATTTTGATGTACTTTTAAATACAATACATGGAAATCCGGGAGAAAATGGATTGATGCAGGCATATTGGGAATTGCTCAATATTCCGTATTCAGGATGCTCTTTTTATAATTCTGCTTTGACATTCAATAAAAGAGATACTTTATCTGTACTTAAAAAATTTAATGTTTCAGTAGCTAAATCCGTTTATTTAAATAAAGGTGATCATATAGATGTTGATTCAATTATTAAAAAGGTAGATTTACCTTGTTTTGTTAAGCCCAATCAATCAGGTTCCAGTTTGGGAGTATCAAAAGTGAAAAAAAAGGAGGATTTTTTAAACGCATTAGATTTTGCATTTAAAGAAGATAAGGCTGTATTAGTTGAAAGTTTTTTAGAAGGGAGAGAAGTTCAGGTAGGTGTAATTAAATACAAAGGTGAAGTGGTTGTAATTAATACTACAGAGATAATTTCTAAAAATGAATTTTTTGATTATGAAGCTAAATATTTAGGAGCATCTGAAGAAATCACTCCAGCACTTCTATCAGAAAAAGAAGATAAACACATACGAGAGGCTGCTGCGCATATATATAGATCATTAAATATGACCGGGTTTTCAAGATTAGATTTTATTATAGTGAATGAAATCCCTTACTTCTTGGAAATTAATACAACTCCGGGTTGTTCACCGGCTAGTATTTTCCCACAACAGGTTAAACAAGCAGGTTTAGACTTTTCGGAATTATTAGATAATGAAATTTCTATAGCAATACAAAGATTTGAAAATAAATAAAAATGGAAAGAGTTGCAGTATTTCCCGGTTCTTTTGATCCAATTACATTAGGGCATTTTAATATTATAGAGAGGGCTGTTCCTTTATTTGAAAAAATTATTGTTGCCATAGGAAATAATTCCAATAAACAATATATGTTTCCTTTAGAAAAGAGAATGGATTGGATACGCGAAACTATTAAAATATTTCCTAATGTGGAAGTTGACTTTTTTGATGGGCTTACTATTGATTATTGTGCAAAAAGAAAGGCTCCTTATATTATTAGAGGTCTTAGAAACCCTGCAGATTTTGAATTTGAAAAAGCTATAGCGCATACAAATCGTACATTGGCAAAAAAATCAATTGAAACAGTATTCTTACTAACGTCATCGGGAAAATCATTCATAAGCTCAAGCATAGTACGAGAAATTATGAGATATAAGGGAAATTATGAAATATTAGTACCTCAAGCAGTTAGAATATGAAATCATTATTAAAAAATATGTAATCGTGATTGAATATTATTATTTTTTGTAAATGCAATAAATTTAAAATAAATGTTGGCCAATTAGTGTATACAGAATATTAACAACATCTCGTAAATCTTAGATAAAAATTATTGCTTAGTTAATTTTTTTGTATTTATTTTACATTATATTTTTACAATTAGTTAAAAAATTAATATATATATATATCAGATGGAAAAACAACAATTAACCCAAACAAATTCAAAGACTAGAATAGGAGGATTAAATCCTTTTATTACGATCATTATTTTAATTGCTATAGGAGAATGCATTTATCACTTCGTACTAGGTGCACCTTCAAATTTTAAAGGTGAAACCACTGACAGCGACCCTAAAACATTTATGGGTATTATCCATAAAGGAGGGGTTATCGTTCCTTTTTTGATTTCCTTTTTACTAATGGTTATCGTATTTTCAATTGAAAGATTTTTTGTCATTGGAAAGGCTGAAGGAACAGATAGCTTAACAAAGTTTGTTAATGATATTCGTTTATTATTAGATAAAAACGATATTAATAATGCTATTTCATTATGTGATAAGCAAAAAGGTTCCATTGGAAATGTAGTAAAAGAAGGGTTAATTTCATATAGAGCATTAGCTAATGATACTACTTTAGATAAAGAACAAAAATTAGTGTCATTAAATAAGACATTAGAAGAAGCCACTACATTGGAAATGCCGATGCTTGAGAAAAATATGACTATATTAGCAACTATAGCATCTATCGGTACATTAGTGGCCCTAATGGGAACTGTAATCGGTATGATCAAAGCATTTTTTGCCTTAGGAGAAGGAGGAGGTTCTCCGGATGCAGCTGCTTTATCAGTAGGTATTTCTGAAGCCTTAGTTAATACAGCTTTAGGAATTGGTACTTCTGCACTTGCTATTATTGCTTATAACTTTTTTACATCAAGAATTGATACATTAACTTTCAAAATTGATGAAATAGGATTAAGTATTCAACAGTCTTTTTCTGCTCACCATTAATTAAGTTTCAAATTTTCTTTAGAGACTAAAGAAAATTAAAGGATAAGATTAAAAATTATTTTAAAAACTTAAAAAATAATATGGCAAGAGTTAAACCAAAAAGACACGGTATACATATAGATATGACGCCAATGAGTGATTTGGCGTGGTTACTGTTAACGTTCTTTATCTTGACAACACAATTCAAGCCTAAAGAAACGGTTACCATTGATCCACCTTCATCTATATCCCAGATTAAAGTTAGAGATCATGGAATGATGAAGATATCTATAACATCGGATGGAAAATACTACTTCTCAATGGATGAAGAAAAATATAAAGTCCCTTTACTGGATGCGATGGGAAAGAAGTATGGCATTAATTTTACGGAAGATGAAAAAAGCGAATTTAAAAAATTAACGGATTTTGGGGTATCAATAACCGGTCTTAAGCAATATTTGAATATTCCTGAAGGACGAAGAGAATCAGTGAATGTTCAAGGTATACCTGCAGATAGTACAAAACCTGAAATTACCGATTGGGTTTTTGAAGCTAGAGAAATAGCTAAGAAAGATGGCGATTCATTAGATTTAGGAATTAAAGGCGATGTTAATACCCAATATACTGTCTTTAAAAATCTTTTATCAAGATTACAAGAGAAGAATATGAATAAATTTCAACTCATTACATCTGCCGAAAGTAAACCGGAATAAAGTAATTAAATTAACCCATTAACAAAAAAGAAGAATATGTCAGCAGGCGTAGATACAAGTAATAGCGGAAAAGGGGATGGAAAGGTAAGAGCTAAAAAGATGAACCTTACTGTGGATATGGCACCCATGTGTGATTTAGGTTTCCTTTTAATTACATTTTTCATGTTTACAACCACATTTAGTAAACCTAATATTATGCATTTAAATATGCCACCCAAGGTTGAAATACCTCCTTCAAGTATTCCTGAAATTAAAACCAAGAATTCATTAACCATAATTTTAGGAAAAGGCGATAAAATATATTGGCATCAACAGGAACAGAGAGATTTAAATGCTTCAACTCTGATGGAATCCGACTATTCAAAAGAAGGAATACGTAAAGAAATATTACGAGCTCAGAAACAAGCAGATCAAAATAAATTTACTGTGATTATAAAACCTACAGATGATTCAAGTTATAAAAACTTGGTGGAAATATTAGATGAAATGGAAATTACTAATTCTGATCGATACGGAATAAAAGAGCTTTCTTCAAAAGAGAAAGCGGTATATAAAGAAAAAGTAAATAACTAACGAAAAATTAAAAGAATGGCAGAAAATAATATGAAGTCTTTAGACGACATAGTTTTTGAACATAAAAATAAAGACTATGGAGCCTATTGGATAAGAAATACTGAAAGAAAATATCTGACAAGAGCATTTATTATAGGAACGGCTATCTTTATTGCATTCGTTATGTTATTATATATTTATAATAGATGGCAAGCTAACGGCGGTGAAGTACAAAAAGCAGTAAGTATTGAATTAACGGATATACAAACTCCGGAAGAGGAACAAGAAGAAATTTTCGAACCTAAGGATGAGCCGCCCCCACCGCCGCCCGTTCAGCAAGATGAAGTAGCTCAGGTAAAAATGGTAATTCCTGAGCCCAAGAAGGTTGTGGTAAAAGAAGAAACGGTTCCTAAAGTACAAGATACAAAAGACAAAGCGATTGGGTTAGAAGACAAAGAAGGAAAAAATACAACCGATGCAGCCATATCCCATGGTCCTAAAAACGATGTACCGCCTGCACCTCCACCACCAATTCCACCGGTTGATCCTAACAAAGTATTTACTCAAGTAGATCAAGAAGCAGAATTTAAAGGAGGAGGATTGAAAGAAGTAAGTAAATTTATTGCTCGTTATATGGAATATACGGACCGAGCATTTGATAACGGCACAGAAGGAAAAATAGTCGTACGTTTTGTAGTTGAAAAAGACGGTAGCGTAACCGATGTTCAAATTGCCGGTAAGAAATTGGGAGACGGGTTAGATGAAGTAGCCATTGCGGCTATTAAAAAAACCAGTAAAATGTGGACTCCAGCAAAAGTAAATAATCAACCGGTAAGATCCTATTTCAGAGTCCCTGTGGCATTTAGATTGCCTGATTAATTTTATAAAATATTTATTATAATAAAAAAACTATCTCTATTTTAAGGAGATAGTTTTTTTATTTATATGATATTTAGATGAAATAAATTATTTAGATACATTCTAAAAGATGAAAATGTGATATAAGTCATAACATATAGGATTAGACGTTTTTTAAATTTGTATTCCAAAATTAAACATTAAAATATTATGACAAGATTTTACTCTTCCTCCATAGGAAGAAAGTTTATGATGGCATTGACAGGCTTTTTTCTCATGATTTTTTTACTGGTACATTTAGGGATAAATTTAACTCTATTTGCAGGTAATACAGATTGTGAAGGAAAATTATTACCTAAAGAAGAAGTAATATTTAATCAGGCGTCACATTTTATGGCGACTAATCCATTAATCCAGATTATGCAATATGTGTTAGCTTTTGGATTTATTTATCACATCTTTTTAGGTATTGTATTAACCTTCAAAAATCAAAAAGCAAGAGGAAAAGAGCGTTACGCCGTAAATCAATTTTCAGCAAACACACCTTTTAATTCAAGAACTATGATTTATACAGGGTTGTTGATTTTAATTTTTTTATTATTGCACCTTTATAATTATTTTGTTCCACTTAAATTCGGAACTGTAGGAGATGAATATTTATTAGTGACAGAATTATTTAAAAGCCCTGTTTACACCTTACTATACGTGTTGGCTTTTATATTTTTAGGATTACATTTAAGTCACGGTTTTGCATCTTCTTTCCAGTCAGTAGGGTTTAATCATAAAATTTATACTCCTATTATTAAAATACTGGGAAAAACATATTTTATATTTATCGCAGTTGGATTTGCCGCAATTGCAATTTATTTTTACTTCAAAGGCAATGGTTTAATTTAAATTATTTTTAAGAAAATACTATTATGGGTATAAAATTAGAATCAAAAATACCGGAAGGAGATATCCATGAAAAATGGAAAAATCATAAAGATCATATGCGTTTGGTTGCACCCAATAACCGTGGAAAAATAGATATAATTGTAATAGGGACAGGACTTGCCGGAGGTGCCGCAGCAGCATCATTAGCTGAGATGGGGTATAATGTAAAAGCATTTTGTTATCAAGATTCTCCAAGACGTGCTCACTCCATTGCAGCACAAGGAGGAATCAATGCAGCTAAAAATTATCAAAATGATGGTGACAGCGTATACAGACTGTTTTATGATACCATTAAAGGAGGAGATTATAGAGCAAGAGAAGCTAATGTTTATAGATTAGCAGAAGTATCCAATTCAATTATAGATCAGTGCGTTGCTCAAGGTGTACCTTTTGCAAGAGAATATGGAGGATTATTAGATAACAGATCTTTCGGAGGAACACAAGTACAAAGAACATTTTATGCAGCAGGACAAACCGGACAGCAATTATTACTAGGTGCTTACTCTGCAATGAACAGACAAATAGGCAAGGGGCGTTTACAAATGTTTAATAGACATGAAATGCTCGATTTAGTGGTAATAGATGGAAAAGCAAGAGGAATTATTGCCAGAGATTTAGTTACTGGAGAAATTCAAAGACATTCTGCTCATGCAGTCGTAATTGGATCAGGAGGCTATGGAAATGTATTTTTCTTATCAACCAATGCTATGGGATCTAACGGTACAGCAGTTTGGAAAATACATAAAAAAGGAGCTGCCTTCGGAAACCCTTGTTTTACTCAAATTCACCCAACTTGTATACCGGTTCATGGAGATCAACAGTCCAAATTAACCTTAATGTCAGAATCTTTAAGAAATGATGGACGAATTTGGGTACCTAAAAAATTAGAAGATTCACAGGCTATACGTGCAGGGAAATTAAAACCTACTGAGATAGCCGAAGAAGATAGAGACTATTATTTAGAAAGAAGATATCCGGCATTCGGTAATCTGGTTCCTAGAGATGTAGCCTCACGAGCAGCTAAAGAAAGATGTGACGCCGGATTTGGAATTGAAAATAATGCTACAGGAGAAGGAGTTTATTTGGATTTTTCTTCTTCATTTGTAAAATATGGAAAAGAAAAAGCAAATGAGTTGGATATTCATAATCCATCACAAGAAGAAATTATAAAATTAGGAAAAAAAGTAGTGGAAGCTAAGTATGGAAACTTATTTACCATGTACGAAAAAATAACAGGCGATAATCCCTATGAAACACCAATGAAAATATATCCGGCCGTACATTACACTATGGGAGGAATTTGGGTCGATTATAACTTGATGAGTACCATTCCGGGATGTTTTGTAACCGGTGAAGCAAATTTTTCTGACCACGGAGCTAACCGTTTAGGCGCTTCTGCCTTAATGCAAGGATTAGCCGATGGATATTTTGTATTGCCATACACAATTGCCGATTATTTAGCTGATGATATTCGAACCGGGCCTATTTCCACAGATTTACCTGAATTTGAAGAAGCTGAAAAACAAGTTAAAGATAGAATTCAACATTTTCTTACCAATAAAGGGACTAAAACGGTAGATTATTTCCATAAAAAATTAGGTCGCGTAATGTGGAATAAAGTAGGAATGGCGCGTGATGAGAAAGGTTTGAAAGAAGCTATTTCTGAAATTGAAGAAATTAGAAAAGAATTTTGGAGAGATGTTAAAGTACCGGGATCCGATAAAACAATCAATATGGAGCTTGAAAAAGCTGGTAGAGTAGCAGATTTCCTTGAATTAGGTCAATTAATGGCAATGGACGCCTTAAATAGAAATGAATCATGCGGCGGACATTTCCGAATTGAATACCAAACGGAAGACGGAGAAACGTTGCGTAATGATGAAGAATATTCTTATGTAGCCGTTTGGGAGTATAACGGGGAAGATTTAAATAAAGAAATTCTGCATAAGGAAGATCTAAATTATAAATACATTAAAATAGCAGCAAGAAATTATAAATAACCTGTAAAATAATATATAAAAATGGCAGGAAAATTATTAAACCTAACACTAAAAGTTTGGAAACAAGCAGGAAGGGGACAAAAAGGAAAATTTGAAGAATATAAATTAGAGGGAGTATCTACTGAAAGTTCATTTTTAGAAATGTTAGATATGCTAAATGAACAATTAGTTGAACAAGATAAAGAGCCGGTGGCATTCGATCATGATTGTCGTGAGGGGATATGCGGAATGTGTTCACTTTTTATAAATGGGCGTGCTCATGGTCCCGATAGAGGAATAACAACTTGTCAGTTACACATGAGAATGTTCAATGATGGAGACACTATTGTTATTGAGCCTTGGCGATCAGCAGCATTCCCTGTAATAAAGGATTTAATTGTTGATAGAACAGCATTTGACAGAATTCAACATGCAGGAGGTTTTGTTTCAGTAAATACTTCAGGCAATACAATTGATGCTAATGCAATTCCAATTGAAAAAGAAAAAGCAGATAAAGCGTTTGCTGCAGCAGCTTGTATAGGTTGTGGAGCTTGTGTAGCTACTTGCAAAAATGGATCAGCCATGTTGTTTGTTTCTGCTAAAGTTTCTCAATATGCATTACTGCCACAAGGGAAAGTAGAAGCCACTCGCCGAGTATTAAATATGGTGAGAAAAATGGATGAAGAAGGTTTTGGTAATTGTACCAATACAGGAGCTTGTGAAGTTGAGTGTCCAAAAGGAATCTCTCTTGAAAATATAGCTAGAATGAATAGAGAATTTCTACATGCCAGCATTGTAAATGATATTAAGGCAGAATAATTGTCAAATATTTTGAGTATAATTAGCAGCTCGAAACAATTATTTTGTTTTGAGCTGTTTTTTTAATCTTTGCAGACAATGAATTAAATAGAATTATTATAATTATATGAGTCAATTAATTAACTATATAGTTAATTATAAAGAATGTATACCTTCTCTATACATCCTATTAAAGTTAAATTATTTAAGTAATTAATATACGTATAGGAAGAGAATTTATTAATAAATATTACACGTTAAAAAATTCTTCCACATTTATAAGAAAGATGAAGACAGAGAATTTCAAATAGTTTTATAATATGTTTTTCTTCTTTTATGATTGATGGGGTTATAATCTTTCCATAGTAATTGAATACTTTTATTATCGGCCAATTCCGGATTTGTTTCCAAATATTTAACTCCTTTATTGTTAAATAAATCAAAGAATTCTTTTAAAACTATAGCAGTAATTCCTTTCTTTTGATAATCGGGATGAATTCCTATTAAATAAAAATTCGCCCATTCATTATTTTTGGAAGCTCTAAATAAATGATACCAACCCAAAGGAAATAATTTACCCTTGGCTTTTTGTAGAGCTATAGAATACGATGGCATGGTTATGGCAAATCCAACTAATTTATTACTTTCATCTGTAATGCAGATGACATAATCCTTATTAATAAAAGGAATATATTTTTCTTTATAATATTTTATTTGTTTCTCAGAAAAAGGCACATAAGTAGGTAAAATTTTATACGTATCATCTAATAATTGAAAAATTTCGTCTGCACGATCCATTAATTCGTCTTTAGATTTAAACTGTAAAGATTTTAGCTTATATTTTTGTTTTAATAATTCTGAAAATCTAATGACCTTATCAGGCAGTTGTTTAACCACTTCAATATAAAATTCTACCCATTCATTCGATTCAGTAAATTCTAATTTCTTAAAATGATCATGATAATAAGGAAAATTATAAATGCCGATCATAGTAGCTAATTTATCGTATCCTTTACTTAAAAATCCTGCTTTATCAAGATTGGTGAAACCAACCGGTCCCTCAATTAGATGAATATCATTTCCCTTAGCCATTTCATAAGCTTTATCCAGGAGTTTACGTGTAATTTCAAGATCGTCGATAACATCAAACCATCCGAATCGTAATTTTTTTATGCCTAAACATTTTTCTTCGTTTTTATTAATAATCAACGCAATTCTTCCTACAATTTCATTATTCTTATAGGCAAGATATTTTTTACAAACTGAAAATTCGAAAACAGGATTTTTATTTTCATCGAAAATTGCCATTTCTTCTGAAATAAGCGCGGGGACATAATAAGGATTATTCTTATAAAGTTTATTGGGAAATGTTACAAAATTTTTTAAATCTGATTTAGTGGTAACCTCGTTAATTATAATTTTGTTCATGCAATGTTTGATTTACAAGTCTTTTTGGTTTTACAACTAAAAATTTATAATTTTAGCAAATATACTTAGTATAAATTAATTTTAAAATTTGCAAAAATAATAAGTCTAATAAGAATTTAAACAATTATGGTAAACGATCCGATTTATTTATTAATTACAGCAATTATTTTCATAGTAAGTATGATTGTTCAAGGGCAATTAAAATCAAAATTTGAAAAATATTCCCAGACTAGGTTATCTAACGGGATGAGCGGTAAAGAAATTGCAGAAAAAATGTTACGAGATAATGGGATAACCGATGTTCAAGTTATATCAACTCCCGGAATGTTGACAGATCATTACAATCCGGCCAATAAAACCGTTAATTTATCTGAAGGTGTTTATAATCAAAGATCCACGGCAGCAGCTGCAGTTGCCGCACATGAATGCGGACATGCTGTTCAACATGCCGTTGGATATTCTATGTTACAATTACGTTCCCAGTTAGTACCCATAGTAAGCATCAGCTCCAATCTCTTACAATGGGTATTATTAGCAGGAATAGCCATTATGGCGTTTTCCGGTAATACCTTAGTATTAGGAATTGGGGTAGGGTTATTTGCCATAACAACACTTTTCGCATTTATAACCTTACCCGTGGAATATGATGCCAGTAATAGAGCATTAAAATGGTTGGAAAATAATCATGTAGTTCAACCAAGTGAGCATGATGAATGTAAAGATGCTCTAAAATGGGCAGCCAGAACTTATTTAGTATCTGCTTTAGGTTCTTTAGCTCAATTGATTTATTTTGTCATGATACTTTTAGGAAACAACAGAAGGAACAACTAACTCGTCAATTTAAATGAATCAGAATTTTATAAATCCCATATATTATGGAGATGAAGGAATAAAAGAAATTAATAAATATATTCTTAGTAATAAACCTTCTAAAATAGTTTTTTTGGTTGATGAAAATACTCATGAGCTATGCTATCCAAAAATTATAACTGAAATTGAAAGTCCTGCTGAAATTGAAATTTTAGAAATTGAATCGGGAGAAAATAATAAAAATTTGTATACATGTTTAAATCTATGGGAGGCATTAACAGAACTGAAAATAGATAGAAAAGCTTTATTCATAAATGTGGGAGGCGGGGTGCTTACAGATATGGGAGGATTTATAGCAAACTGTTATAAGAGAGGAATTCATTTCATAAATATACCAACCACGCTTTTAGCAATGGTAGACGCATCTATTGGAGGAAAGACTGGCGTTGATTTAGGTAGTCATAAAAATCAAATTGGAAATTTTGTTTTACCTCAATTAGTTCATGTTGATGTTGGTTTTCTAAGCACTCTTTCTAAAGAGCAAATTTTAAGCGGATTTGCAGAAATAATAAAACACGGATTAATAGCTGATAAAGAATACTGGAGGAAAATAATTCAAATAGATGAAATTACACCTGAAAATCTGGAATCATTAATAAAAATCAGTATCGAAATAAAAAAGGCAATAGTTACTAATGATTTTACTGAAACAGGAGTAAGGAAAATATTGAATTTTGGTCATACTGTTGGTCATGCAGTGGAAAGTTTCTTTTTAGAAAATAATTCTCCTATTTTACATGGAGAGGGAGTAGCCATGGGAATTATAGTAGAAAGTTACATATCTATGAAAAAAGGTCTTCTTTCTTATTCTGAACATGAGGAGATCAAGCCATATATTTTTTCTTTGTTTCCCAAATTAAATCTGAAGAAAGAATATTTTGATGATATTTTTTTATTTATGCAAAACGATAAAAAGAATATTAACAATGAAATTAAATTTGTTTTGTTGGAAAAAATAGGACGAGCTGTTTATGACATTTCTGTTGAAAAAGAGCTGATTAAAGAAGCTATTTATTTATACATTGATCATAAAAAATGATTATGGTTTAGTTAGTTTGTCGAAAAAATATAATGCAACTAAATATCTTTAAAAAATATATTTCTTTTTTTTAATTATATTATCATTTACTCCATTTGATTTTGGTAAATCAATAAAAATCTATACATTTGCATTTCGAAAAAAACAATTAAAAAATTTTGATCAATGAATCATTACGAAACTGTTTTCATTTTAACTCCCGTTCTGTCTGATTCTCAGGTGGAGGAAGCAGTTAAATCATTTGAGACTTTACTCAAAGAAAACAATGCAACTATTGTAAACCAGGAAAACTGGGGATTAAAAAAATTAGCATATCCAATTCAATTAAAGAGAAATGGATTTTACAATCTGATAGAGTTTCAAGCTCCCGGTGAAATTGTTAATACGTTAGAATTAGCATTTAAGAGAGATGAAAGAGTATTAAGATTCTTAACTGTGAAATTAGATAAGCACGGAGTAGAATGGGCTAGAAAAAGAGAAGAAAAAGTTAAATCATTAAAAAAATAAGACATGGCAATTGATGAATTAGCAAAACAGGCAGCAGGAGGAAATGTCAGTGAAGTAAAATTCTTAAGTCAATTAGATATTGAGACTAAGACAGAAAAAAAATATTGCCGTTTTAAAAAATACGGTATAAAATACGTTGATTATAAAGATCCTGATTTCTTATTGAAGTTTGTGAATGAACAAGGTAAAATTCTTCCAAGAAGACTTACCGGTACCTCTTTAAAATTTCAGAGAAAAGTATCTCAAGCAATTAAAAGAGCAAGACATTTAGCATTATTGCCATATGTTGGAGATCAATTAAAACCTTAATTTAAAGAAAAAAGAGATCATGGAAGTAATTCTTAAACAAGACGTTGAAAATTTAGGATTAGAGTTTGACGTGGTTAATGTAAAACCGGGTTATGCTCGTAATTATTTAATACCTAAAGGATTTGCTTTGCTGGCAACACCTAAAAATAAAGCAGCATTAGAAGCTACTTTAAAAGAAAGAGAAGCAGAAGAAGCAGCTCAAGTTAAAGCAGCTAAGGATATTGTTGCTAAACTAAAAGAAGTAGTAGTTTCTATTCCCGCAAAGGTGGGTGCCGGAGATAAATTATTTGGTTCTATCAATAATTCAGACTTAGCAGAAGCATTGACAAAAGCAGGAGTAAATATAGATAAAAAATACATAAAAATTCCTGGAAATACTATTAAAAGATTAGGGAAATATTCAGCTAAAATTCGTTTACACAGAACAGTTGAATATGACTATTCTTTCGATGTAGTTTCTGACGGAATTTCTGCTGAAGAATAATATATTTTATTAAGTAAATATAAAACTAAAAAACTGATAGTTTAACTATCAGTTTTTTTATTGTTTTTAACATTAGGCTTATTTTTTTAATCTTAACTTTGATAAGAAAATTATATAAAATATGAAAGTAGCAGATGTCACAGAACTTTTAAAACAACTGGCGCCTGAATCAAATGCAGAGAGCTTCGATAATGTAGGCTTATTAGTTGGAGACCTTCAGACAGAAATATCGAGCATTTTAGTTACCCTGGATTGTCTTGAAGAAGTGGTAGATGAAGCAATCCAAAATAAATGTAATATGATTGTTACTTTTCATCCCATAATTTTTTCGGGTATGAAGTCAATTACCGGTAAAAATTACGTCGAAAAAGCACTTATTAAAGCCATTAAAAATGATATAGCTATCTATGCCATTCATACTAATTTAGATATAGCTAAAGAAGGAGTTAATTTTGAAATATGTAAGCGTTTGCATATTAAAAACAGCAGACCATTAATACCCAAAACTAAAAGTATAAAAAAGCTGCAAACATTCATACCTTTAACGCATTTTGCCGAAGTACAACAGGCTTTATTTAAAGCCGGAGCAGGAGAGATCGGGAATTACAAAAATTGCAGCTTCCGAGTAGAAGGTACCGGAACATTTTTACCTACAGAAAATACCAATCCTTTTATAGGTCAAATAAATGTGGTTGAAGAAGTACAAGAAGTAATGGTAAGTGTCACATTTGAAGACTTTAAACAAACAGCCATACTTACGGCGTTGAGAAGCTCACATCCTTACGAAGAAATAGCTTATGAAATTTTTACTCTGGATAATCCCAATCAAGATTTAGGAATGGGAAGAATAGGGGAATTGGAAACCCCAGTAACTGAAGAAAAATTTTTATCGTTTCTTAAAAAAAAATTATCAACTCCATGTATACGCCATACTAAACTGAGAAATAGATTGGTAAAAAAAATAGCTGTTTTGGGTGGGGCAGGTAGCTTTGCGATAAAAAATGCATTAGAAGCTGGTGCGGATGTATTTATTACAGCAGATATTAAATATCATGAATTTTTCCAAGCCGAAAGTAAAATTCTTATTGCTGATATAGGACATTATGAAAGTGAACAATTCACTAAAAACTTAATACATGATTATTTATCTGAAAAAATTAATAATACCGTTATTTTGATATCAAAAATTAATACGAATCCGATAAATTATTATTATGAATAGATTATTATTCTTAATTTTTTTCTATAATTGTCACGATTAATCTTTTTTTAATATAAACATATAACTGTTTGATTAATCAACTATTATTAAAAGAATATAAGTATACATACTAAATTTTTTTAATAAACGATATTTTAATATAAAATAATTACTATATATATTAAATTATAAAATTAATATAACTCTTGAATGTAATGTATGGAGAGCAAATGTTTCATTATATTGAAACATATTATAAAATTTAGTAACTTTGTAAACTCTAATATGATATAAAAATAAATTCTAAAATAATTTTAATCAACCCTATGATAAAGAAAAAAGCAGATAGTACTACTGTTGAAGAAAAATTGAGAGCATTATATGATTTACAAATCATAGATTCTCGCCTGGATGAATTGAGAAATTTAAGAGGAGAGTTACCTATTGAGGTGGAAGATTTAGAAAACGATATAGCTGGTTTGGAAAAACGAATAGGGAAAATAGAAGATGAAGTGATTCATTTAAATAATGAGATTAAAGTAAAAAATGAATTAAATAAAAATTCAGAGGCTCAAATAAAAAAATATAAAGTACAGCAAGATAATGTACGTAACAATCGGGAATTTGAAGCATTAACTAAAGAAATTGAATATCAGGAGCTGGAAATTCAATTACAAAATAAAAAAATAAAAGAAATTAATGCTAAAATTGAATTTAAAAAATCTCAGATAGAAGAGCAACGTACTAAATTATCTAATTTTCAAGAACATCTTAAATTTAAGAATTCCGAATTATCCAATTTGATTAAAGAAACAGAAAAGGAAGAGAATTTTTTGTTAGAAAAATCGGAAGAATTTGCTTCTAAAATCGATGAAAGGTTATTAAATAATTATCATCGTATAAGAAAAAGCTCTAAAAATGGATTAGCTATTACCAGCATCGATCGAGGTGCAGTGGTAGGGTCTTTCTTTACTGTACCTCCGCAAAAACAAGTTGAAATTGCTTCCAGAAAAAAAATTATTTTGGATGAGCATAGTGGTAAAATTCTAGTAGATGAATATCTGGCAGGAGAAGAGCAACAAAAAATGAAAGATTTATTAAAATAAGATAAATCGTAATTATTATAAAAAAAAAGACCTATTTATTTAGAAATAGGTCTTTTTTTTACTTCAATGAATATGTCAATTACAAGTTATTAAAATATACAAAAATTTATTTTTAATCGTAATAAGATAAGTAATATATCAGATAATATTTCTTAATTTATATTTTATTTATTAATACTATATTGGTCTGTTATTTGACCATGTTTTAAAATTATTAATAATAAATTAGGGTTTAAAAATATTTTTATAGATTTGTTTATCGCAATAGATAGTAAGAAACAAAGATTTATTTAAGATTCTCCTGCATAAATCAACTATAATTCAAGAATAGTTATGAAAAAGAAAATAAACGAGATTATAGATAGACTTGAACTTTACCCAATTTGTTTGCCTATAAATAAAAAAGAACTAGAGCATGTAATAAAAGTATTATTTTCAAGAATGTTTCCGGTCTGTGATAGAAAAAATCGTCATAAAATAGCACAGGAGCTCAAAACTGTTTATAAAATCTTATTGGATAATATTTCTATAATTATGAATTCCATCGCTGCTGAATCAATAGTAAATAATTTTTTCAATAAAATTCCTCTAATACAAGAAAAACTGTATAAAGATGCCCAAGCATTTTATGAAAATGATCCGGCGGCAGATTCTTTGGAAGAAGTCGTTTTAGCATATCCCGGTTTTTTTGCCTTAGCTGCTTATCGTATTGCACATGAGTTTCATAGGCTTGAGGTGCCTATTATACCTCGTATTTTCTCAGAATATGCACACGCTAAAGTAGGAATTGATATACATCCCGGAGCACAGATAGGAGAAAGTTTTTTTTTAGATCACGGTACAGGAACAGTTATTGGAGAAACTACCATTATTGGAAATCATGTTAAAATTTATCAGGGAGTGACTTTAGGAGCTTTATATGTAACTAAGAATCTTTCTAAAGTTAAAAGACATCCCACTGTTGAAAATAATGTGGTAATCTATGCAGGGGCTACTATTCTAGGTGGAGATACTGTCATAGGGCATGATTCGATAATTGGAGGAAATGTATGGCTTACGAAATCAATACTTCCTTATACGTTGGTTTATTATTCTTCGGACATGAAAATTAAAACTGTTAAGAATTTTAAAGAACCCATTAATTACGTAATTTAAAAATATTTATTAACCATAAAACTTCAAAAGCGTATCGTCATGAAAATTAATACTATATTAGAAGCAATTGGAAATACTCCTCATGTGAGATTACAAAAAATATTTCCCGATCATGAAGTGTATATTAAATTAGAAAAGCAAAATCCCGGAGGAAGCATTAAGGACAGAATTGCCTTGGCAATGATAGAAGATGCTGAGAAAAAAGGAATTCTAAAGCCAGGGGGAACTATTATAGAACCTACTTCAGGCAATACAGGAGTGGGGTTGGCGTGGGTTGGAACGGTTAAAGGTTATAAAGTAACATTGGTTATGCCGGAATCCATGTCAATTGAACGAAGAAGACTTGCCGCCGCCTATGGTGCAGAATTAGTTTTAACACCTAGAGAAAAAGGAATGAAAGGAGCTATTGAAAAGGCAGAAGAATTACAAAAAAATACACCTAATTCCTTTGTTCCTCAACAATTTAAAAATCAAGCTAATCCTAGAATACATGCACAAACTACTGCTGAAGAGATTATTCAAGATTTTCCTAATGGAATTGATATTCTAATCACCGGAGTGGGTACTGGCGGACATATTACCGGAGTGGGTGAAGTGCTGAAACAAAAATTTCCTTCCGTAAAAATATATGCAGTGGAGCCCACTGAGTCTCCTGTAATTGAAGGAGGAACTCCGGGTCCTCATGCTATTCAGGGAATAGGAGCCGGATTTATACCTGAAACTCTGGATACTAAAATACTTGATGGTTCAATACAAATTACAAAAGACGAAGCTTTTAATTATGTAAAGCTTTTGGCTAAAAAAGAGGGAATTCTAGGAGGAATATCCACCGGTGCATCTTTAGCGGCAGTGGCTAAAAAAATTCAAGAATTACAATTGCCTTTCAACTCAAGCATATTGACTTTCAACTACGATACTGGAGAAAGATATTTTTCTGTTGAAGGATTGTTTTAAATAGGTAAAATCCTGGAGAAACTTTTATGAATTAAATTAACAATCATTTTTCATTCAATAATCAATAATTTTTAGTTTACAAAAAAACAAAAATAATTGTAAAAAAAATTCCGATACTATATCGGAATTTTTTTTACTTGTATAATTATTTTTCTAAAAATTCTTTAATTTTTCTAATTTTATTTTTTGCATGGCTTAATTTGTTTTCAAATTCATCACTGGATGATAAAGTGTCTTGCACAGAAAAATAGAATTTAATTTTTGGCTCAGTGCCTGAAGGTCGACAAGCTAATTTAGTGCCTTTATCTGTGAAGAAAATTAAAACATTCGATTTTGGAATATCGATCGTAGTTTTTTGACCGGTAATCAAATTTAAAGAAGTTGAAGATTGATAATCATCTAGTTTAACTATTTTTTCTCCAACTAATTCTTTAGGTGGATTACTTCTGAATTCTTCCATCATCTTAGCTATTTGCTCTGCTCCATCTTTACCTTTTTTAACGATTGAAACTAATTCTTCATAGTAGTAACCCACTTTACTGTATACTTCGATCAGCTTATCAAATAAGGTTTTTCCTTCATTTTTAGCTTCCTGGGCAGCCTCACAAGCAACCAAAATTGATGAGATAGAATCTTTATCACGAACAAAGTCGCTTGGCATAAAACCGAAGCTCTCTTCACCTCCACAAATAAATTTTTCTTTTCCTTCAGCCTTTCTGATTAAGTCTGCAATCCATTTAAATCCGGTTAAACCCACTTTACATTTTACTCCATAATGGTTTGCTAAAGGGAAAAATATGTCAGAAGTAACAATAGTAGAACCAATAAATTGCTTACCGTCAATTTTACCGTTTTCTTTCCATTTTCCTAAAATATAATCTGTAATGACAGTATTAGTTTGATTACCATTTAAAAGTACTAATCTACCGTCTAACCCGCGTACGGCTACTCCTAATCTGTCTGCATCAGGGTCTGTACCAAAAACGATATCTGCGTTTTGTTCCTCAGCATATTTTAAAGCTAATGATAACGCCTCAGGCTCTTCAGGATTCGGTGATTTTACGGTAGGAAAATCTCCATCAGGATTTTTTTGTTCCGGTACGATAAATACATTTTTAAATCCAGCTTGAGCTAATGCATCGGGTAAAATTTTTATGGAAGTTCCATGTAAGGAGGTATAAACGATTTTTAAATCTTTTTTACCTTTTAAATAAGAAGTATTTTCAACCGCGGCATCAATAAATTTTTTATCGTCTTCAGCACCTAAATAAGTAATTTTGGAATCATCACCGTTAAATTTAATATCAGAAAATTCAACCGAGCGTACTTCTTTTATAATTGCTGAATCATGTGGAGGAACGATTTGTGCACCGTCATTCCAATACACTTTATAGCCATTATATTCAGGTGGATTATGAGATGCTGTCAATACAATCCCCGCATCGCATTTTAAGTTGCGTACCGTGAAGGATAGTTCCGGCGTTGGACGGAATTCTTTATATAGATAAACATATATTCCATTAGCTGTAAGAACATCAGCTACCAACTTAGCAAAAGTATCACTATTATGTCTCACATCAAATGCTATGGCTACTGTAATTTTTTTATCCTGAAATTGTTTATGCAGGTAGTTTGCTAAACCTTGTGTAGCTTGACCGTATGTATATTTATTTAACCGATTTGTACCTATACCCATAATTCCACGCATACCTCCCGTACCAAATTCGAGATTTTTATAAAAAGCATCATCCAGTTCTTTGGGATTAGAATTAATTAAGTTTTGTACAGCCTTTTGAGTTTCTTCATCAAAAGGAGGCAGCAGCCATGTTTTCGCAATTTCTAATGAATTCATATAATAAAAATGTTAATTTTATAATTATTTAAAATTTATAACAGCTAAGTCTTTTTGTTGGATGTCCTTAGCCGGATTACCAATGACAGTTAAGCTCGAATTGTCAGATATTTTACCTGTCAATTTGCTTTTAACATTTATTTCTGCCTTAGCAACATCGGAAAGCTCAATATTTGCTTCAGAAACTTCCAGGAATGGAGCCATAAAATTGCTTGTATCTTCAGCAGTTAAATTTAACGCATTGCTTGTTCCTTTTAAGCTAATCCCGGCAACATCGTTTACATTCACATTTAGTTCATCTACAACTATAGTATTGGCTAAAAATTTGGAAACATCGTATAAATTAATTGTTAATTTTGAAACTCTTAGTTGAGAGTTTATATCAACATTTACCAAATTATGTATATCAAATTTTTCAATTTGTGGATTGTAAATATAAATATTATAGAGATCAGAATCTTTGACATTGTTAGTTTCTGATAGGGTTAATTTTCCATCCGAATTTTCAATTTTTAAATTTTGGATTAAGTTCTTATACGATTCAATCACAATCCTCGGATTATTGCCATCGAATAAATAAATAAGCCTAAATGTGCCATTAGCGGAAATTTCCTTGATTGGACTTATTTTTATTTCCTTATTAGTTATTTCACCTTCTCCTTTAATGGAATGTGAACAAGAAAGTAAAAGTATAGATAAAACAGATAAAACGCTATAATGAAATAATTTTTTCATATTAATTGATATTTAAATATTGTGAAACTGTATAATCATCTTTTTTACCACGTTTTAATTGAACGATTAATTCTCCTAAAAATCCGGCAATAAATAATAAAGTACCTAAAATCATCATAGTTAAAGCTATATAAAATAGAGGATCGTTAGTTATCAGTTGAGCCGGAATTTTTTTCCATACTTTTAATAGTTTATTGATTCCCAACCAAGCAGATGAAATAAAACCGATAATAAACATTAAAGTACCTATAAAACCAAAAAAGTGCATGGGCCTTGTTCCAAAGGCGGACATAAACCAAACGGTAATCAGATCGAGAAAGCCGCGAACGAACCGATTGGCACCAAATTTTGATTTTCCATAAAGTCGCGCTTGATGGGGTACTTCTTTTTCAGTTATTTTTGTGAATCCTTCGTTTTTTGCCAATACAGGAATATAGCGGTGCATATCTCCGTGTACATCGATGGCTTTTACAACTTCATACCTATACGCTTTTAGACCATTGTTGAAATCATGCAGTTTTACGCCTGAAGTTAATTGGGCGGCCTTATTAAATAATTTAGAGGGAATATTCTTTGTCAAAATATTATCATATCTTTTTTTCTTCCAACCGGAAACTAAATCGAATCCATCTTCAATAATCATTTTCCTGAGTGCAGGAATTTCTTCAGGAAAATCTTGTAAATCAGCATCCATAGTAATTATTACTTCTCCTTTTACGACTTTAAAGGCCGCATTTAATGCTTGTGATTTTCCGTAATTTTTGGCGAATTTAATTCCTTTTACTTCCGGATAGAGCTGACTGAAATTGGAAATGATTTTCCAGGATAAATCGGTACTTCCATCATCTACAAAAACTATTTCATAAATATAGCCTTCTTTTTCACAAACAGCTTGAATTCGATTTAGTAATTCTTGCAATGATTCTGCTTCATTGAGTAGGGGAATGACTATAGATAGTTGCATTAGATATTCTGGTTCTAAAAAATATTGACAAAAGTACGGATATTATAAAGTAAAAAAAGTATAATACACTTAAAATAATACTTGAATTTTTAATCGTGAAAAAGGATTCATTACGGGAAATCCTTACTTTAAGATAATTTACGTACTCATTATATTTCAACGTAATTTCTTCCGAAGGATTTTGAATCGATTCATATTCGGAATTAAGATTTTCCAACATTTTATTTAATCCTTGATCCTGTAAAAGTTGTTGTGCATTCAGGTCAATATAGTTGAAAAATAAAGCAATAAGCAGGTAAGATAGAGTTCCTCCTATAAACATAGTCGTAAATGAATATTGCAAACACTTTAAAAATGAAAGTTTTTTATAATTTGTCAGTTTATATAATAATACTATTGAAACTAAGGTATATAGGGCAGGAAGAACAAAAAAATTAACTTGAATACTAATAATATAATAATTAAATCCTATGAAGCAAAAATATACAGCAAAAAATAAAATAAGCGTAATTGCTGCCAATAATAATCCGTATTGAGTAGGTTTATTTTTCATATCGATATGAAAGCAAATTTAATGTTTTTTGCCATAATCGAAAAAATATACTAGTTATATACTTATAAAATGGTTAGATTCATAGGATTAAAAAAGTACACCTGTACAAAATTTAGTAACTAAACTTATTTAAATTTATAACAGGTGTATTAAAAAAATATTTAAATCGGTAGAACTATTAGTTTTTATTGGGTTAATGGAAAATATTTATCATGGATGTATTTATCGACCCAAGAATAAAAATTAATCAATTCTTTATTATTTATTTTGTCTTCAATTCTCCATTCATTGAGTAATAGTTCCGATTGTTCCATTATTGCATTTTCAATTGATATGAGTTTCGGTATAATTGATACTAAGGTGGGCACATGGATATAATCTGATCCTTCACCCTTTTCTATGGGAAATAATTTCTTTTTTATCGTACTGGCCCATTCATCCATTAGAGTAGTGTTGTATAAATCAGCAGTTAGAACTTTAGGGAAAATTTTATTGAAATTTAGCCATAAGGGTATGGCAACAGAACCCAGCGAAGTTCCTAAAATAGTCCAGGCAGTAGTTAGCAAAGGTGATTCAGTTTGTTTAACTCCTTGAATTACTACAACGGATGCGGTATAGTAACGAGGAATAAAATCTCTAAAAGCTGAAAATTCCTCACTATATTTAGTCAGATCAACTTTTGTTAAACCATGAATTAAAGATCTGGAAACATTTTGTAAAAAATATTTCGGTGTAAGAGAATTAGTTAGAGAGGCTGAATATAATAATTCCTGTGCACGAAGGAATCTGCTATATCCTTTACCACCTTCAGATTTACCTGAAAAAGAATAGTTGGTGCGTATAATATATCCTAAAGGTGCAATGTTAGGGTTATTGGCATCGTATTTAACAAAACCTAGATTGCTTGTTTCATAATAAGCAGCACCTCCTTGAGCATCTATAACTCCAAAGTTAGAACTTAAGCGTAAGGGCTTAGGAAGATGAATAAGTAAGTTTTCAAAGTCTTTGAGGGTGGAACAGCTTTCCAGTGCGAGCCTCATTATTTCTCCATCTTGTCTTTGGTTCTCCTTAATTTCCGGATAATTGAGATTATAACTGTCTGAATTCATGATGGCAAATCCTGCACTGTTATGTCCGTTCAATATATTTTTATTGTCTTTATCATCAGGATTTGTCATTCCTATGAAAGAATATTTTCCATGATTGGAATAAACCATCCGACTATGAAGCGTAGTAGTATCCCTATTTTTATATAATAAAGGTCTTCCATCAGGGGTGGCTTTACCCGATATAACGGCAGTAGTACAGCTAAATCCTATATTAATTGAAAAAATTAAAATATTTATAAGAAAACATTTTTTCATAAGTAAAACTTTAATTTAATAATTTTTCAATTTTTTGTATAAGTTCTTCCTCGTCAATCAATCCTACTTTTTCCCATTGCACTTTTTGGTCTTTATAAGCTATTAATTTAGGAAATCCATCTTGGATATAGGGTTTAGCTAAATTTCTATTCTCATCGCTGTTTATTTTAATAATTTTAACTTTATTTCGGTATTTTTCAGCTAAACTTTTAAACATGGGTTCCATTTTTAAACAGGGTCCACACCAAGGAGCATAAAAATCAATCAGAACGATGTGATCGGAAGAAATCATTTTTTTAAATTCTTCTTTTGATATTTTGTCTTTAGTCTCTCCAACAATCGGCAGATTTTCTCTTTTCCATGCATTAATTCCTCCTTTTAGGTCATATAATTGGGTAAATCCCAGGTTTTTAAGTGAATCAACCGTCGAAGCAGAACGTCTTCCGGATCTACAATAAATTAGGTAAGTTTTGGAAGGATCCAGTTTACGTATTTTATCACTAAAGGTTGGGGTTCTGTAATCTAAATCTATAGCATTTTTAATATGTCCGGTTTGGTATTCTTCAGGTGTGCGAACATCTAATAGTACTATATCCGAGCTCTTTAGCTTTTGCAAAAATTCTTTGGGTTCTAAAACCGAATTCACTTGTCCGGATAAATATAATCCGAAAAGTATTTTAAAAGTTACAATAATTTTTTTCATGATTCTATTAGAGATTAAAATTTAATCGGGTAAAAACGTAACGACCATTAAAACCAAATTGGCTTACATATCGAGAATAAACAAATTGTCCTTGGTTACTATTAGCTTTTTTGGTTATTTTTTCAGGATAGCAATTAAACAGATTAGTTGCGCCCACAGTTAATTTTAAGAAATTTGTTAATTTATAGGTTAATGAAGCATCGGTAATCCACCTAGGGTTATAATATTGTTGATTTGAAATTGTATTAGACGGTTCCGTAACTCCACCAAAATAATTATTTCTTAAAAATAAATTCCATTTTTGTATAGTATAGGTAAGTGAAATATTGAATTTATGATTTGGTATTACATTTTCTAAATAAACTTTGCTGGAGTTACTGAAGTAGATATCTTTTTTATCCTTTAATAAGTTTGAGGTATGTATGTTACCTACTTGTTGTGTATAAGAAATAGTTCCGGCCAGATCCATAAACAATTTTCCCCGCCCTATATTAGTGCTATAAGAGAGGACTGCATCTAAACCTTTAGTTTCCGTATCGACGGCATTTGCAAAAAATCGAGCTTTTTGAGCTCCTGCCTGTTGTAAGATTTGATAGATTTCTTTTTCTGAAGGTGATCCGTTCGGATCTCCGCTAAACAGGTCGGTATAAACAATCTTATTGTTGATTCGAGTAAAATAGCCATCAAGACTAAAATTAAATCTACCAACCTTTGCAGAAAGCCCAGCACTAAGACTTCTGGATTTTTCAGGCTTTAATTTTGGAATACCAAGAAGTTGGGCTATTTTACTATCATTAGTAAAAGTCCCTACCTCATACATATTCCCATTTACATAAGAAGTTCCCGTACTGGAATAATATTGTTGTTGCAAGGAAGGAGCACGAAATCCTGTACTTCCCGATCCCCTGACATTAAAATATTTGAAAAATTTATAACGAAAAGCTATTTTTCCGTTAACGGTCGAACCAACTTCATTATAATATTCATATCTTCCGGCAAGATCAATCAGGAAAGATTGGTTAAAATTGATTTCTGCATCTGTATAGGCTGCCAGGGAATTTCTATGGGAATCTGTTGCATTTTGTGGAGAAAAACCGGTATTTCCTTGAGCCCCTCCCGGTACCGGTAGTTTACCATCCGGTCCGAATTTTATAGGTATATTACCTTTACTATCCGGTATAATGGAAATACTGCCATCGTCATTGACTATTTCTCTACCCATAGCATAATTTGCATAGGATGCTTCTTCTCCCGCAATAATTTGATATTTCTCGTACCTGTATTCTCCTCCCCAAGCTAGTCCCAACTCTGAAAGCCAATTAAATTTTTTTGACATATCTACATTAACAACATTTTGTGTAAATTGTAATTTTCCTCCCTGGAAGGTAGTCGGAGACTTTTCACCTAAAGAAGCATTCAACGTGTTTTTAGCTTTATTATTAAAAATATTTTGTCCGAAAGTATTACTAATTTCCATTTTCCAACTCAAGAATGTTCCTTTTACGCCAACGGTGGCTGATCTGTCATAAATGCTAACTTCCGCTTGTGGTCTAAAGCCTTGAGGATATATGGATTTTACATTGTTTTCAGAATTTGGGTATCTGTAAAATTGAGATGCAATGCTATTTCTATATCCGAATATTCCAAATGAATATAATTCTGTATTATGATTTAAGGGTAAAGAAGCATTGTAAGCAAATTGACCGTTAATGGCCTCTGATTGGCCTATAATAAGACTATAATTCCGACGATTGGTATGGGTACTTTCAAGAAATTGATCGGTTTTATCTATAGTAATACCACTTGAATAATCTGGATATATAGATCCTTGATAGATTCCTCCTCTGTTGGTTGGATTTCTTCTGTCAAAAGTTGCGGAAAAGTTTATATATCCTCGTCCTTTTACATGCAATGGTATACCATAATTTAAACTCACCTGTACAGTTTCTCCATCCTTTGAAGTTTTACCTTGAGCCTCGTTTTTACTTATATATTCTCCGGCGGTAATAGTTGCACTCAATTTTTTAATGGAATTTTTCAGGATAATATTAATCACCCCCGCAACCGCATCATTACCATACTGAGCAGCAGCTGCATCTCTTAGTATTTCTATTCGATCAATAGATGAAACCGGTATAGAATTTAGGTCTGTACCTACAGTACCTTTACCAAAAGTCCCGTTAACATTTAATAAAGCTGAATTATATCTTCTTTTACCATTAACTAATACTAAAACCTGATCCGGAGTCAATCCTCGTAATGATATAGGGTCAATCATATCTGTTCCGCCTCCTAAAGATTGAGTAGTTGAGGTAAAAGATGGTGCAACATAGTTTAAAATTTGATTGACACTAACTTGTGCACCATTTTCCGCTATTCTTTTGATATCAATAATATCTACTGGAGTAGGGGATTCCAATAAAATTCTTGGTTTTAACCGCGTGCCTGTTACTACTACATCTTCTATAGTATAAGTTTTTATGGTAAAATTTACAATTTTTTGTATTTCGTTATTAATGGGTATAATTTCGGATATTTTGTCCTGTTCGGGAGTGGTAACTATAAATTTATAAATTCCATTCGGAATGGTAATTTCATACTTACCATGAATGTCGGTTATTGTTTTTAGGCCATTTTCCTCAACAAGAATTTGAGCTCCTTTTATTTCTTCTTTTTTATCATTTTGCACTATTCCTTTAACAAGGGTTTGTGCAGATACAAAGGAATAAAAAATACTAAAAAACGCTACAAAAGTTTTACCTGTTAAAATTTTTTTCATGAAAATTTAAATAATTATTACACTAAAAAATATTTCCTACTTAACAGGTAGGAATGATGTCAAATTTAAAAAAATTTATTTTATATTATTATGTATTTATAAATAAAATTTTATATTATTTTTTATTATTGATATAAGTATATGAAAATAAATACTTTGTGTATTTTAAATTAATAAATAATAGATTTAAATTACATTATTGTAATTGTATTAATTAATATATAAGTATGTAGTTTAGTTAATTAAATGATGAAAAATACCTATATGTTTATTCTTTTATATAATTTTTTAAAGTTTAATTAAAAAAAGAGTTATGATTAAGAATTCGAAAAATTATTTACTATTTTACTTGGGAAATAGTTTTTAAAAGATAAGTGCAGGAGTATTTAAATGTAAATTAATTTTCATACTGTTGTACTATTTAACAAAAAAAGACAATATTTTCCAGATTTTAAAATTTAATTCAGTAACATTTTCATAGTATTACTAGAGGTTATGTAAATGAGTCTGAAACTATATATTATGATTATTAAATAAGTAAGAACAATATAATTATAAAGGTATAGAAAGTTCTCAACTTATAAAATGCCTTAGAATGTAGTTTATTTCCTACCCTTTTTTAGGTTTATTAGAAAAAATAACCAATCATAATATATAATAAAACACCTAATGAGTAAAAAATAGTTGAGATTACTGGTTATAAAATAAAAAAATAAAAATCCGGTTATACGTATAACCGGATTTTTATTTTTTTATTTAGCTTTTACAAGCTCGACTTTAAAAATAAGCCATGCATTCGGAGGAATAACTCCGCCACCGGCACCTTGAGCACCATAACCTAATGAGGGTGGAATTAAAAAAGTGGCTTTATCACCTTCATTCAAAAGTGAAATACCTTCTTCCCACCCTTTAATAACCATTCCTCTGCCTAATGGAAATTCAATAGGCTCATTTCTTGCAAAGGAAGAATCAAACACGTTTCCATTAACTAAAGATCCCTCATAATGCACAGAAACGGTATCTCCCGATTTAGCCTTAGCCCCCGAACCTTTTTCATCAATTTTATAAAAAAGTCCACTAGACGTTTGAATCATATTTAATTTTAATTCATCCAACTTTGCATTAATAACTTTTTGCTTTTCTTCCAAATACTTTTTATTCCTATTAGAAATTAAATCTTTATTGTCCTTAAAAAATTGCGCCGCATCATAATTTTTATATTCGTCTCCTTTAGTTATAATTGAAACTTTTTCAATTATTACAGGGTCTATCGGCTTATCTTGAGCACCGGTTTTAACACGTGCGATAATGTTAACCGTTTCCAAACCTTTAATTACCTCTCCAAAAATAGTATGTTTTCCATCCAGCCACGGAGTAGGGACTTCTGTTATAAAAAATTGGCTTCCATTGGTGTTGGGACCTGAATTAGCCATAGAAAGTATTCCTGTTCCGATATGCTTTAAATCGTTTTTTTCATCTTCAAACCTATATCCCGGACCACCCATCCCTGTTCCTTGTGGGTCGCCTGTTTGAATCATAAAATCTTTAATAACTCTATGAAAGATGATCCCGTCGTAAAATGGCTCACCCGGTTTTTTAGCATCGTTTGGAATTGTACCTTCAGCCAATCCAATAAAGTTAGCGACAGTAACCGGAGATTCTTGATCAAAGAATTTAACCAACATATTTCCCTTACTGGTTTTAATGTTTGCATATAAACCATTTCTAAGTCCGTTATACATTTGTTTGTCTATTTCCAATGTTTTACAATTTATAAAGGTTAGTATTAATAAACAATAAATTAAGATTTTGCAAATCATAATTATACTGTCATTTAGAAAACTCAAATTTACTAAATTAAATATTATCTTAAATTCTGAAGTTGATATAAGCGGTAATTCGTAGTTCACATATTACAAATTTATATTGTATATAGCTATAGTGATAAATTTTATTTTATATGATAATTTTTTTCAATTAAATATATATCTTAATTATAAAATTATATGGAAAAATAAATTTTTATGTATTATTAACTCTAAAAATTTAAAATTTGGTAAAATAGATATGATTATGATGGGATATATTATTGTAATTCTACAAAATTATTCTATTGTTATATAATTTTAATAAACGAAGTGTAATTGATGTTTTAATTAAATTATTTTTAAAAATTAAAAATAATAAAATCTAATATAATAAGATAAATGGTATGGTGTTTGTATATAAATAAATGATTACAAACACACTAAAATAGTTTATATTAAAAAATGGCATTATTTTAATGTTTATTTAGTTTTTATTTCTTCAAAAAACTTGGCCTCTATAAAAGGAGGCTTTTTATTTGGTACATCCTCTGGAAAATTGATATGAAATTATTTATGAAATCTTTTATTTAAATTAATAATAGTATTTTTGTTTTATTATTTTTGCAAAAAGATAAAAATCTTTATAAAATAGAAAATATTAAAGATAACTAATGATTAATACTATCAAAAAATATTTAGAAGAAGTTGAATTATTTACTTCTCAGAAGGCTGAAGATGTTGAACAGTTTAGAATCAAATACTTAGGAAAAAAAGGGATTTTGAATGATTTGTTTCAGAAATTCAAAGAAGTTCCTAATGAGAACAAAAAAGAATTTGGTCAATTAATTAATAATTTAAAACAATCGGTTACCCAAAAGATTAATTTTTTAAAAGAAAATGTTAGCGATTCTATTCAATCTGATATAGAAGAGGATTTAACTCGTCCCGGACTTGCATTGAATTTAGGAAGCAGGCATCCCATCAATATTGTAAAGCATAAGATAATCAACATATTTAAAAAAATAGGATTTTCTGTTGCTGACGGTCTTGAAATAGAAGATGATTGGCATAATTTTACAGCTTTAAACATGTCTGAATATCACCCGGCCAGGGATATGCAAGATACATTTTTTATTGAGAAAAATCCGGATATGGTATTAAGAACACATACTTCTTCTGTACAGATAAGATATATGAAGCAAAATGAGCCTCCAATCCGAATATTGTCTCCGGGACGAGTTTATAGAAACGAAGATATTTCGTCTCGGTCTCATTGTATGTTCCATCAAATAGAGGGACTGTATATTGATACGGATGTTTCTTTTGCAGATTTAAAACAAACTCTACAATATTTTACTTCAGAATTATTCGGTAAATCTGAAATACGTATGAGACCTTCTTATTTTCCATTTACAGAACCCAGTGCAGAAGTAGATGTTTATTGGGGATTGGAAACCGAAACCGATTATCGCATTACTAAAGGAACCGGTTGGTTAGAAATTTTAGGATGTGGAATGGTAGATCCCAATGTTTTAAAAAATGTTAACATTAATCCTGAAAAATACAGTGGCTTTGCATTTGGAATGGGTATTGAAAGAATAGTTATGCTTATGTACCAAATTGGAGATATTCGTATGTTTACAGAAAATGATATTCGAATGCTGCAGCAGTTTAAATATGAATTTTAAATTAGGATAAATTTATAACTATTTGTGGATGCTTTAGATAAATAATAATTTTTAAAAATATTAATGAAAAATATTTACCTGGAACAAATTTTGAGCAGTTAAATATATTTTATAAATATAAAAATTATAATGGAAAAAAAAGTAGC
Organism: Apibacter mensalis; assembly: GCF_001418685.1. Lineage (GTDB taxonomy): Bacteria > Bacteroidota > Bacteroidia > Flavobacteriales > Weeksellaceae > Apibacter > Apibacter mensalis. Next base: position 64,510 of record NZ_LIVM01000010.1, on the reverse strand, counting down.
AGATCAATTAGTTGAAATATTAGCTGATGCCGGTATAAAAAGAATTTATGCTGTAACAGGCGATAGCTTAAATGAGCTTAACAGGGCCATTAAAAAAAAGGGTACAATCCAATGGATCCATGTTAGGAATGAAGAAGTCGGAGCCTTTGCTGCCGCTGCCGAAGCTGAATTGGAAGGCATTGCTTGTTGTGCCGGTAGTTCCGGTCCCGGACATATACATTTAATTAATGGTCTGTATGAAGCAAATAGAGCAAATGTACCTGTTATAGCCATTGCTTCTACTTGTGGAACAAGAGAATTTGGTACTGATTATTTTCAGGAGACCAATATTATCAAACTTTTTGATGATTGCAGTGTATACAACCAAATTGCAACTTTGCCTGAACAAGCCCCCAGAATGCTGCAAAGAGCGATTCAAAATGCTATATCCAAAAAAGGTGTTTCCATATTGGGTTTACCCGGTGATTTGGAATCAAAGCCTGCCGAGGACATATTAAGTTCTTTAAAAATTTATCAAAACAATCCCATTCTAAGACCCTCCGACCAAGAGATACAATCTCTTGCTGATATTCTTAACGCCAGTGATAAGATTTCCATCTATTGCGGTATTGGTGCTTCTAAGGCACATGACGATCTGATAGAACTTGCCGGAAGATTAAAAGCTCCCGTAGGATATTCTTTTAGAGGAAAAATGGGTATACAGTATGAAAATCCTTATGAAGTAGGAATGACAGGATTACTAGGCTTACCTTCAGCATTTCAAAGTATGCATGAAGCAGATGTTGTACTACTTTTAGGTACTGATTTTCCTTATTCTAATTTTATGCCTTCCAACAAAAAAATAATTCAGATTGATGAAAGAGCAGACCGTTTAGGAAGAAGGGCTAAAGTAGATATGGGACTGTGCGGAAAAATTGAAGATACTCTGCCGGTATTATTACCTTTGATTGAAGAAAAGCAAGAGGATTCCTTTCTTAAAAAACAGCTGAAAAAATATGAAAAAGTAAAAGAAGATTTAAATATATATGTTAATGATCCGGGAAAAGAAAATCTGATACATCCAGAATATGTTGCATCAGTTATCAATAAATTAGCAACCAAAGATGCAATATTTACGGTAGATACGGGTATGTGCTGTGTATGGGGTGCTCGCTATATCCACGCAACAGGAGCTAGGAAAATGTTAGGGTCTTTTAGTCATGGAACAATGGCCAATGCAATGCCTATGGCTATAGGTGCGTCTTTATCGCAACCTGACAGTCAGATTATAGCTTTTTGCGGAGATGGTGGTATTTCCATGTTATTAGGAGATTTGGCAACTATATATCAATATAAGTTACCGATCAAATTATTTGTATTTAATAATCGATCATTAGGGATGGTAAAACTTGAAATGGAAGTAGATGGTATACCGGATAATGAAACAGATATGATAAATCCTGATTTTGCAATGATTGCTATGGCTATGGGCTTTAAAGGTATACATGTAAGTAAGCCGGAAGAGGTTGAAGGAGCGGTACAAGAAGCATTTTCAACAGAAGGCCCTGTGTTAGTTAACATAATGACAGACCCTAATTCACTCGCCTTACCACCTAAAATTGAGTGGAGTCAAATTAAAGGAATGACTACTTCTATGACTAAGATGATGTTGGGCGGAAACATTAAAGAAGTTGTTAATACAATTCAAAGCAATATCAAACATATAAAATCCTTAATTTAGCAAATTGGAAATTGATATTATTAATAAAAATAAACAGAAAATCTAATTTAGGTTTTCTGTTTTTGTAAATAATGCTAGGTAAAAATTTACTTTATTTTTTACATTTGTAAGAATATGTTCAACGAATTTGGTAAATTTATTAAGCTAACTACCTTTGGTGAAAGTCACGGGCTTGCACTTGGAGGTATAATTGATGGTTTTCCTGCAGGATTGTCCGTTAATTTTGATGAAATACAAAAAGATTTGGATCGTAGGAAACCCGGGCAGTCCAGAATTGTAACTCAACGTAAAGAAGAAGATAAGGTAGAATTTATTTCCGGTATATTTGATGGGAAAACAACAGGACAATCTATTGGATTTATTATAAAAAATACCAATCAAAAATCCAAGGATTACGATCATAACACAGGAGTTTTCAGACCGTCTCATGCAGATTTTACTTATTTTCAAAAATATGGAATCAGAGATTATCGAGGCGGGGGAAGAACATCGGCAAGAGAAACGGTTAACTGGGTTGTTGCCGGAGCTCTAGCAAAGCAATTAATTTCTTCCATACGCTTTCATGCTTTTGTTTCTTCCATAGGTGAAATTACCCTGCAAAAAAATATAAATGAGCTGGATTTAAACTTAACGGAATCTAATATAGTTAGATGCCCTGATCCAAAAACTGCTGAACAAATGATTCAGAAAATAGCTGAAATCAAAAAAGATGGAGATACTATTGGAGGAATCATTACCTGCATCATCAAAAACGTACCGGTAGGTTTAGGAGAACCAATTTTTGATAAATTATCTGCAAGGTTGGCTCAAGGCATGATGAGTATTAATGCTGCTAAAGGATTTGAAATAGGCAGCGGCTTTGCAGGTACGCAATTAAAAGGTTCTGAACATAATGATATTTTTATACAGGGAGGAAAAACACTTACTAATAATTCGGGTGGTGTACAAGGGGGAATATCTAATGGAATGGATATTGTATTTAAAGTGGCTTTTAAGCCGGTTGCCACCATAATGAAAGAACAACAAACTATTGACGAAAAAGGAAATGTGAGTACTATTAAAGGTAAGGGAAGGCATGATCCTTGTGTACTTCCCAGAGCAGTACCTATTGTAGAAGCAATTGCTGCTTTCGTTCTGGCGGATTTTTGGTTAATGAATAAGGCTAGAAAAATTTAATTTCTATCTTTAGAATATAGTGTAAATAATATTTAAAATAATTATTCATTACCGGTCAGTAAATATTATTTGAAAATATCTTTCATTTAGTTATCGATGAAGTCACATAATTTTATTTTCAAAAGATATAAATGAACAGATAATATAAGATTATGAATTTAAAAACGCATACTATTAAAAATTTATAAAGCGATTTAAGTCTACAAAAATTATAACTAAAGTCGAATATAATAAAATGTAATAAGTAAGAAATGGTTAATTCAATAAAATTAGAAAACTATTGGGACAAAGGGGTGTCTTACGATGAATATAAAGATATTATAGAAATACAAGCTAAAGAAGGAATACTTTCTGAAAACGCAGATATTAAGAAATTAGCCGAATATACACGTTTAAACTTAAGTCGAATTAATCGGAATGATAAATCGATAGTGTTGGAGGAATCAATTATTTCAAGCTTGAAGAAAATTTCTCATAGAATACATATTTTAGTTATATCTGAAGGCTGGTGCGGAGATGCAGCACAGATAGTGCCTGTGATAAATAAAATTTCTGAAGTTTCTGAAAAGTTGGAAATGAGAATTTTTTTTAGAGATCAAGATGAATTATTGATTAATCATTACTTAACTAATGGAGGTAAGGCTATACCTATTGTAATTTTTATAGATGCAGAAACCTCCAAGGAAATTACTCATTGGGGACCTCGGCCTAAACCTTGTGCACCATTTCTAAAAAAATACAAAACAGATCCTGAAAATTATACCCATGACGATTTTGCAAAAGATATTCAAGGATTTTATAATAAAGATAAAGGCCGAACCATTTCTCAAGAATTGGTAGAGATGATTTTAAGGTAAAAAAATATAAATATTTATATTTTTTAAAAGTCTATAAAATTATATAATTAAACCTTAATGAATTGAATTAAAAAAATATACTAATATAGTAAATGGATCGTTATATGAAATACGAAAATTTTAATTATGGCTTCGTTTAAATTAAAAATATCTTTTCATATATATTTATCTTGATTTACTAAACCTGTCATAAAGCTAAATTATAATTTTATATATTTGTCACAAATTTTTCAAGTATGAAATGTGGAATCGTTGGTTTACCCAATGTTGGGAAATCTACCTTGTTTAATTGTTTATCTAACGCAAAAGCACAATCTGCTAATTATCCATTCTGTACTATTGAACCGAATGTGGGTACAGTTTCAGTGCCCGACCTGAGGTTAAATAAACTTGAGGCATTAGTAGTCCCTGAAAGGGTAGTTCCAGCCGTAGTGGAAATAGTAGATATTGCCGGTTTAGTAAAAGGAGCCAGTAAAGGAGAAGGATTGGGAAATCAATTTTTAGCTAATATTAGAGAAACCCATGCTATTATACATGTGCTGCGTTGTTTTAAAAATGATAATATAACTCATGTTGAAGGAACTATAGATCCGGTTAGAGATAAAGATATTATTGATATCGAGCTGCAACTTAAAGATTTAGAAACGATTGAAAAGAAATTGGACAAATCGAAAAGAGCAGCTAAAGCCGGAAATAAGGAAGAACAGCAAATTGTATCTGTTTTAGAAAAGTTAAGAGCTTTTATTGAAGAAGGTAAAAATGCACGGGAATTTGAAACAGATACTATTACAGAGCCAATTATTGCAGAATTACAACTTTTGACTTTTAAACCTATCATGTATGTGTGTAATGTAGATGAAAAATCTGCAAAAGAGGGTAACGAATATGTAGAAAAAGTAAAAGAAAAGGTTAAAGATGAAAAAGCAGAAGTTATAGTATTAGCAGCTCAAATTGAGGCAGATATTTCAGAATTGGAAACCTATGAAGAACGTCAGATATTTTTAGAAGAATTAAATTTAAAGGAACCGGGTGTAAATCGTTTGATACGTCAAGCATATAAACTCCTAAATTTACAAACCTATTTTACCGCAGGTGTTAAGGAAGTAAGAGCTTGGACTATTGAAAAAGGATGGACAGCTCCTCAAGCAGCCGGTGTTATACATACAGATTTTGAAAAAGGATTTATTAGAGCGGAAGTTATCTCTTATGAAGATTTTGTAACCTATGGATCTGAAGCTAAGGCAAAAGAAGCCGGAAAATTATATGTTGAAGGTAAAGAATATATAGTTAATGACGGAGATATTATACATTTTCGCTTTAATGTATAAACTATTTTCTTATCAAATAATTTTTTAGATTTTTACACTGTATATTTAATAAACTTTTTCTTTTATATGTGGTAAACACAAATAGAAGAAGAAAAGCTGAATTTTTTTATTAAATTGTTAAACTAATTGAAATAAAATTTCTTACTATTTCAATAGCTTTTTAAAATTTATTATAGTATTTGTAGAATTAAATAAGAATTTTTAATTTTGCATTCAATTGATTAACCTCTGACGAAAGACGTGAATGTTATTTAATTTTTAATTGTTATATTTTTTAAATGGAACCATTAATTAAGTACGTACAGGATAAGTACATTGCAAAAAAAGAGTTTCCTAAGTTTGGATCCGGGGATACTCTTACCGTTTATTACGAAATTAAAGAAGGTAATAAAACAAGAACTCAGCATTTTAAAGGAGTAGTTATTCAAGTAAAAGGAACCGGTGCAACCAAAACATTTACTATCAGAAAAATGAGCGGTGATGTAGGTGTTGAAAGAGTTTTTCCTATTAACATGCCGGCACTTCAAAATATTGAAGTTAACAGAAGAGGAAAAGTACGTAGAGCAAGAATTTACTATTTTAGAGATCTGCGTGGTAAAAAAGCAAGAATAAAGGATGCAAGGGTTAAATAATATTACTTTTTGTATTCATTTTAAAATAAAAGAGGAAAATTAAATTTTTCCTCTTTTTTTGTTTACTACTTTTTCCCTATAGAAATTAATTTTCAAATGCTTCAAACGTATTATCTTCATATATTATTAAAATTTTCGCTATTTTTTTCTTCTTATTTTCCTTTTTATTAAGGAGTGAATTTTTGATTAGTTGATCTTCTGTTTGGGAATTTTCTTTTATACTATTTTCAGACATTTGAGCAGTTCCAAAATTATTAGTATTTAATCTATTTACTTCTTCATTATCCACTTCATCTAAATCAAATAATGAAGGAGATAGTTGTTTTTGTATTGTCTTATCGCCTAAATCTAAATGAGCCTTTTTTATATCTTCTGATTGAGACTTCAAAGGCTTTCCTTTTCCTAAAATAAGCCATTCAGAATTTATTTCAGGAAAAACAGATAGTGTACGTTCTAGAAAATCTAAGGAAGGTTTATTTCGAGCTGAAGTTATATGTGATATGCTGGATCTTTGGACATTTATCTTATCAGCAAATTCCCCGGATGTTAATCCTAAAATTTCTATAAGGGTAGAGATTCTTTTATCAATTCCCATAATTTACAAATGTTAATTGTTTACAAATGTGAAACAAGATAATAAGTACAAAGTTACTAAATATAATTACGAATACAACATTAAAATAACTTAAAGTGAACTTTAATTAAATGATTAAATAAATATATATAAAACACTGAAAAATAAATATATAATAATTAAAAAATAAAAAATAAAGACAAATAATTTTATTTGCATGTGAAAAATATTGGAACAAATGAGATATAAAATAATATTATTTCACAAATGTAAATTACAAATGTAAATAAAGAAAGACTATCAATATTTGAATATCTTTGTGAAAAAATATAGATATGCACACAGAGTTTAAAATCTTTGAATTAGATGAAAATTTAAATATTGAAGAAAATTTTAAAAATAGATATGTAAATCCTATTCATCTTTCTGAGTTTTTAATAAGTAGTTATAAAAGTTTACTTAAAGAAATTGGAAGATCAGAGTTAAATAGGCCTATATATAAATTGACCATTGGTAAGGGTAATAAAAATGTATTAATCTGGACACAGATGCATGGAAACGAAACGACGGGTACGTTAAGCTGTCTAGATTTGCTTAAATTTTTTGAAAATGAAAAAAAATTATCTCACGCAATTCTCAATAAGTTTACATTAGATATTATTTTCATGTTAAATCCGGATGGAGCTGAAATTTGGACACGAAGAAATATACTAGGCATCGATATAAATCGTGATTTTTTATCAGCTTCTTCAATTGAAATGCAATTATTGAAAAAAACTGCCGGTGAAAAACATTATGATTTGGCATTTAATTTACATGATCAAAGGACTATATTTGGAATAGAAGGAAAAAAAGAACCGGCTACATTGGCCTTTTTATCTCCATCAGTATCCGTAGAAAGAGAAATAACCGAAACCCGAAAAAAATCAATGGGATTAATAGTTGATATATACAAAGAAGTTTCAAAGCTTTTACCCAATAAAATATCAAGATTTTCTGATGAATTTTATCCGAGGTCTGTTGGTGATAATTTTCAAAAATTAGGTATTCCTACTATACTATTTGAAGGAGGTCATTATCCCAAAGATTATTACCGTCAAAAAACTCGAAGATATTTTACCTTATCGTTGATTGCAGCACTATATTATGCATCTGTTAAAAATGAATGGCAAACCGGGTATGAATTATATGAGAAAATCCCTACTAATTCTTCATCATTTTACGATATAATTTATCGAAATGTACGGATACATGAAGAAAAAACGGAAACAGTTGATATTGCAATTCAATATGTTGAAAAAATTAATACGGGTGAGAATGAAATATCATTTATTGCTAAAATTGAGGATATTGGCGACCTATCATTTATTAATGGACACGAAGAAATAGATGCAGAAGGAAGATGTATATGTATGGCGGAATCAACTATTAAATTTCCTAAAGTAGGTATTCAAGCTGATTTTAAATTAGACGAATGGACTATTTTAAATGGTAAAAAATTAGATTCATTTGCTTAAATCATAATAAACCGAATTCGGTATGAATATGTGATTTTTCGCATTATTTTATGTCTTCGAAAAGATTAATTAATTAAAGTAATATAACCGACAAGAGTTTAAAAAAAATAATTTAATATGTAGTTTAAATAATCCTACACACAGCCTCAAAGATAAATTTAGTAACTTTACCGAATTATTTATATATGATAAAGATGATTGAAAACAAAAATATAGTAGAGGTTATTATTATTGGTTCCGGTCCTTCAGGATTTACTGCAGCCATTTATTCAGCTAGAGCAGGTATGAATCCGCTTATTATTACCGGACTTGAATTAGGAGGGCAGTTGACAACTACCACTGAAGTAGAAAATTTCCCCGGCTATCCTGATGGTATTACCGGACCCGAAATGATGGTACAGTTACAAAAGCAGGCCGAAAAATTTGGTACACAGGTTATTATGGATACAGTGTCAGAGGTTGAATTAGGAAAAAATATAGGTGATATACATTTAGTAAAGACTATATCGGGAAGAGAATATCAAGCTAAGACAATTATTATCTCTACGGGTGCCAGTGCCAAATATTTAGGAAAAGATTTTGAAAAAACTTACAGAGGCGGAGGGGTATCAGCTTGTGCTACCTGTGATGGCTTTTTTTACAGAGGAAAAAATGTGGTGGTTGTAGGAGGAGGAGATACAGCAGTAGAAGAAGCAACTTATTTAGCTAAAATATGTAAAACAGTATTTATGGTCGTGCGTAAAGATTATCTCAAAGCATCTAAAATTATGCAGGAACGCATAGACCTAACAAGCAATATTGTTTTAATGTATAATACAGAATTAAAAGACTTAAAGGGAGAGAATAATTTAGTTTCCCAAGCGATTGTGGTAGATAACCAAACGAATGAAGAAAAAGTTTTGGAAGTAGACGGTATATTTATAGCTATTGGTCATAAGCCTAATACTGAGATTTTTAAGGGTAAATTAGACATGGATGAAACCGGATATTTGAATATTAAGCCTTTTAGCACGGAAACGAATATACCGGGAGTATTTGCCGCTGGAGATGTTGCTGATAAAAAATATAGACAAGCTATAACAGCAGCAGGCGCCGGATGTATGGCTGCATTAGATGCAGAAAAATATTTGTCATCCTTAGATCGTCATTAATTTATATTATTCATCTATCATAGTATGAATTATCCCAGCAAAATTTTAGAAAAAGCAGTAGAAGAAATCTCACAACTTCCGGGTATTGGAAAAAGAACTGCTCTTCGTTTAGCACTGCATTTATTAGATGTACCTAAAACTCAGGCAGATAATTTATCGAAATCTATTATACAGTTGGTTCATGAAATAAAACATTGCAAAAAATGTAATAATCTATCTGATACAGAGATTTGCACAATTTGTGCAAATCCGTATCGTAATGAAAAAATTATATGCGTCGTTGAAGATTTAAGAGATGTAATGGCAATAGAAAGCACCCAACAATATAACGGAAAATATCATGTATTGGGTGGAAGAATTTCTCCTATGGAAGGAGTTAGCGTGACCGATTTGTGTATTAATCCGTTAGTAGAGAGAGTCAAAGAGCAAAATATAGATGAAATTATATTTGCTTTAAGCGCAACCATTGAAGGAGATACTACTATGTTTTATTTATATAAAGTTTTGAATGATACACAAATAACATTTACAACCATTGCCAGAGGTATTGGAGTGGGAGACGAACTTGAATATACAGATGAATTAACTTTGATACGTTCTTTACAAAATAGAGTTCCTTACGATCAAGGTCATAAATAAAATTTAATGAAACAACTTTCCATAATTGTTGTTAATTATAAGGTAAAAAAATTTTTGAAAGATTGTATACAAAGTTGTTTATATGCAATTAAAAATATTGATGCTGAAATTATTGTAGTTGATAATAATTCTTTAGATGGCAGTCAAGAATTGATATCTGAATTATTTCCTCAGGTAAAATGGATTCAAAATACCACTAATTTAGGTTTTTCTAAAGCAAATAATATAGGAGTTATGCAATCTTCAGGAGAATATACTCTTATATTAAACCCGGATACCATAATCCCCCCGGATATTTTTGAAAAAATTATACCTTTTGCACAAAGTGCAAAAAATTTCGGAGCCTTAGGGGTCAGAATAGTTGATATTGATAATAATTATCGTCCTGAATCCAAAAGAAATTTGCCCAATCCTAAGAATGCATTTAATAAATTATTTTCTCAAATAGTTTCATTAAAAAAAAATAGACAATTATCAGGATATTACAATACCATTCTTGGAGAATTCGAGATAGGTAAAGTTGAGGTTTTAACAGGATGTTTTCTCCTTACTACCAAAAAAATATATACAGAAGTAGGAGGCTTTGATGAATCTTATTTTATGTATGGTGAAGATATAGATTTAAGCTATACTATTTTAAAAAGCGGTTATAAAAACTATTATTACGGAAAAACTTCCATTATCCATTATAAAGGGGCGGCAACTAATAAAGATAAACTTTATTACAAGAATTTTTTTAATGCAATGGAAATCTTTGTAAGAAAATATTTTAAAAAGCCTTATATAATTTATATTTTTTTACTATTAGGATTAAAAACTAGATATTACCTAGCTTTATTCATTTATACAATTCAAAAGTATAAAAAATAAAATCTTTCAATTCAATTGTAATTAATTTAGTATAAAATTTATATATTTTATATAAATTAACAAATTAAAATTTTATTATTTGATAACTTTTAAATTAGATGAGAGTAAAATGATGGAAATCCCTAATATCGATACAAATGAAAATCTGACATATAACCTATAATTAGAGAGACTTAATAAAAATCCTATATATAAAATATCCGATTAATATTAAACTTAACGTATAGCAAGATAAGGAAGCCTTTAAATTTTTGTACTACTTATTTAAGATATTAAAAACCCAGATAAGCTCATCCTTAAAATTTGTCTTATCCGGAAGCATTACTAGTATATTTCCCGAGAAAACTTCTTTTAATTTTAATAATTTTTTAAATCTTAAGATTTAACTGCATCAGCTGTAAAACATATCACTAGTGAAAAGTAAAAAGCAAAAAAACTAAACGAATTCTTATTGGTGTTAGGTTTTAAGGTCTTAAATCAATAGATTTAGCCATGAATGAAATTTTAATTAAAAAAATAACTGTAAGTTTAGCTCGGATGATCGTAAATTAATAAATTATTATTTATAATTATTACTTTATAAAAAATAGCCCAATTTTTTTAATTAACAAAAATTTAACATTTATATTGTTTGATAGATAGATAATTTTGTATTAAATTATAATTAATAAAAACAATGAAAAAAGCATGTTTATTTTTAAGTATATTGGTTGCAACCATGAGCTATTCTCAAAATCATCATTGGGGGTATGAGGGAGAATCATCTCCGGAACATTGGGGAGAATTGGAAGAAGGCAAACAATGTGGTATCGGTAAATATCAATCACCAATTAACATTTCAAAATCGAAGTATAAAAAAGATTTACCCCCTATACTATTTAATTACGGAACAGGTGAAATTGAGGATATAGAAGATAATGGACATTCTCTTCAATTTGATTTTAAATCCGGAAGCACCATTACGTATAATAATAAAGTTTATACTTTGGTACAATTTCATGCTCATGAAGAATCTGAACATACTATTGATAGAGTAAGATATCCGCTTGAATTACATTTTGTACATAAAGCAAATGATGGTTCTGTGTTGGTTATTGGTGTGTTAGTAAAAGAAGGAAATCTAAATTCATATTTTGAAAAACTCGAAATTTTCAAAACGTTAAAAGGAGTAGGAAAAATTAAAACAATTATAAAATTCAATCCTGAAAATTTATATCCTAAAGATAAATCCTATTTTACCTATTTGGGATCTTTAACAACGCCTCCATGTGCAGAAAATGTTACATGGATAGTTTTTAAAAACCCGATCACTATGAGTGAAGATGAAATCGATGAAATAAAATATCATTTACCTAAAACGAATAACAGGCCTCTTCAACCATTAAACGGAAGAACTATATTTAACAATTAGAAAAATATTTGAATTTATTTAATTCCCTGATTATTTTTTAATTGGGGAATTTTTAATAAAATCATAAAGTTCATTTAATACTAATTATATTAATTTCAGTAAATAAATTAAATATGTAATTTTGCATTATGCTAAAAGAAATCAGTAAATCAGTAGCTTTTCATACCATAGGATGTAAATTAAATTTTGCTGAAACCTCTACCATTGCCAGACAATTAACTGAGGAAGGATTTGTAAAGGTATCTTTTAATGAAACGGCAGATGTTTATATTATCAATACTTGTTCTGTAACCGATAATGCAGATAAGGAATGTAAAACTATAGTTAAAAGAGCATTGAATTTAAATCCTGATGCGCTAATTTGTATAATTGGTTGTTATGCTCAATTAAAACCGGATGAAATTAGTAAGATTGATGGAGTGGATTTAATATTGGGAGCTAAGGAAAAATTTAATATACATAAGTATATCATGGACCTTAAAAAAGATTCAGGTGTAAAAGTTCATTCTTGTGAAATAGATCAAGCAGATTTTTTTGTCGGTTCTTATTCTATTGGAGACAGAACCCGCGCATTTTTAAAAGTTCAAGATGGTTGTGATTATAAGTGTACTTATTGTACAATTCCTTTAGCAAGAGGTATTTCACGATCTGCAGAGCTTGGTAATATTATAAAACAAGCGGAAGAAATTTCTAAAAAAGGAATTAAAGAGATTGTACTAACAGGAGTTAATATAGGCGATTACGGAAAAGGGGAGTTTGGCAATAAAAAACACCAACATACATTTTTAGAGTTAATTCAAAGTTTAGATAAGGTAGATGCTATTGAGCGAATACGAATTTCTTCGATTGAACCGAATTTGCTTAAAGATGAAATTATTGAATATGTAGCTGATTCAAATATTTTTGTTCCTCATTTTCATATTCCTTTACAATCCGGAAGCGATGATTTGTTGAAGAAAATGAAGCGTAGATATTTGACGCATTTATACAGTGAAAGAATTTATAAAATACATTCGGTACTAGATGATGCTTGTATAGGAGTAGATGTAATTGTTGGTTTTCCGGGAGAAACAGAAGAAAAGTTTTTGGAGACTTATAATTTTTTACATAAACTGCCTGTCAGCTATTTTCATGTTTTTACTTATTCGGAGAGGGATAATACAGAAGCTATTCTTATGGGAGATACAGTTTCTTATTCTGAAAGAAAGAAAAGAAACAAGATGTTGAAAATTCTATCAGAAAAAAAACGATACGCATTTTACGAATCCCAGTTGGGAAAAATTAAAAAAGTTCTTTGGGAGCATGAGAACAAAAATGGAATGATGTACGGATATACCGAAAACTACGTACGTGTTTGTCAACCCTACAATCCAAAACTTATTAACCAACTAGAGGAAGTATATCTTGAAAAACTTGATTCTTTAGGAAATGTACGGGTACGATCTGCTATTGCAGCCAATTCATTTTAAAGAATCAAATAATTTTTACAGTAAGTAAATACAAAACAAACTGATTTTATTAAGCCTTAGAGTTAATTCTGGTTTTAGGATATAGTTGTCATTTCAATATCTTCAGAAGAATCTTTATAACCTAAGAAATATAAAATTCCATCTAATCCTATAGTAGATAAGGAATGATTTGCATTTTGTTTAACTGTTGGCTTTGCATGAAATGCAATTCCTAGTCCTGCTATGGATAGCATAGGCAAATCATTGGCACCGTCGCCTACTGCAACAGTTTGTTGTATATCTATATTTTCAAAAGTTGAAATTAATTTTAAATATTCAGCTTTTTTCTTTCCATCTACAATGTCTCCTATGTAATTACCTGTTAATTTTCCATCTATGATTTCCAATTTATTAGCAAATACATAATCAAATCCGAATTTTTCCTTAAGATAATCTCCGAAATAGGTAAATCCACCGGAAATGATAGCCGTTTTAAATCCACTTTTTTTAAGGACTCCCATTAATCTTTCAAGGCCTTCAGTAATAGGTAAATTATCCGCTATTTCTCTTAAAACGATTTCATCCAAGCCTTTTAATAACTTAATTCTTTTTTTAAAACTTTCAGAAAAATCTATTTCTCCATTCATAGCTGATTCAGTTATTGCCTTTACTTCACTACCTACACCCGCTTTAATTGCAAGCTCATCAATAACTTCTGTTTGAATTAAGGTAGAGTCCATGTCAAAGCAAATTAAACGTCTCATCCTTCTATATCTGTTCTCTTCCTGTAAAGCAATATCAATATTTAAATCGGATGATAAGGATAAGAATTTATTTTGTATTTCTTTTATATTAAATATATTACCCCTCACAGCAAATTCAAAACAGGTTCGATCTATATTTCGATCTAAGGGAATACGTTGAGTTAGACGTATAATCCGTTCAATATTAAGTTTAAAATCCAGTAAGACTTTTGATACTTTCGAAATTTGTTGTGCACTGATTTCTTTACCGAGAATATTAATTATATATCTATTTTTACCTTGGACTTTTACCCAATTACTGTATTCTTCTTTAGTTAGGGCAGAAAACCTAACATTAATCTCCAATGTATTGGCCTTCAATAATATATCTTTTAAAATATTTCCGGAGCTGCCATTTTCAGACATAAAGATTATGGCTAGTGAAAGTGAATGATGAATATTGGCTTGACCAATGTCAAGTATTTTTGCATTATATTTTCCTAAGATTTGAGTTATTGCAGTAGTTATTCCTGGCTTATCAACTCCTGAAATGCTTACTAAAATTATTTCTGATGAATTTTTCATATGAAAAATTAAGTTTTTAAAACTATTTTACAATTAATTTAACATTTTCCATAGTTTGACCATTTGTTTTGCTTCTTTTACATCGTGTACACGCAACATTTGAGCACCTTTTTGCAATGCATATAAATTCAGTGCAGAAGTACCTATTAACGCATCATCAGCAGAAATTTCCAAGCATTTATAAATCATACTCTTTCTTGATATTCCAATATATAAAGGTAGATTAAATATCTTGAACTTATCCATGTTTTTTAGTAAGTTATAATTTTGTTCTAAAGTTTTACTGAATCCAAACCCGGGATCTAACAAAATATCGTTTACCCCAAATTCTTTCAACTCATTAATTTTTTTAGAAAAATAGTAATTGATATCAATTATTAAGTTTTCATAGTCTGTATAATTTCCCATGGTTTGTGGAGTTCCTCTCATATGCATTAAGACATAAGGAACTTTAAGCTTTCCTATGGTTTCAAACATTTTTTTGTCCAAAGTTCCGCCCGAAATATCGTTAATCATGCCAACCCCTTCATTTACACTTTCTAAAGCAACTTTAGACCAAAAAGTATCAATTGATAATTTCACGAAAGGAAATTCTTTTTTTATCGCTTTAATTACCGGTATAACCGTATTTAATTCAATTTCATCAGATAATAATTGAGAGTTCGGACGCGTCGATTGCCCACCAATATCAATAAAATCAGCACCTTCATCAATTAATTTTTCTGTATGCTTTAAAGCTTTATCAATAGTGGAATATTTTCCACCATCATAAAAAGAATCTTGAGTAACATTAAGTATTCCGATTATTTTAGGTTCTTTAAAATCGATCAAATCTCCATTTATATTGATTGTCATATATGCTATTTGAAGCTGTAAAATTAAAAAAATAAATAATGTATTTTTATTAAGATAGTTATATAGTTTAATTGCAACAATTATATTTTACATCTATTTATTAAACTATATATGGAAGAATATATTTTCTTGAGCAAATAAAATCAACTGAAATTTAAATGTTATTAAAGTTAATTCTTAAAGTAATATTTTAAATTTTTATATTATTATAGTTTAAAATCTCAATACTATATTATTTATTTGATAAATAATTAATATCATTATTATAAATTTGTATTTAATTTTTTTAAATTAATATAATAAAATAGATCTGTAACAATTTATTGAAATGATAGACCAATAAATTTTTAATTCAGCTTTTAAACCTAACGATAAAATGATAAAATTCTTTCATATCATTAAACTATCATGATATAGTGTATAACTATAAATAAAAAGATATAGTAACTAAAATTAACTTATTTTTGCCTTGGATTAAATGAAAAAATCTACAAATAAAAATAATATCATATGGATAGATAATCTTAGGGCTATTTCGGCTATAGGGATTGTTTTATTGCATGTGGCTGCCAGAATGAGCCATCATTATGGAAATATTCCAATTAAAAATTGGTGGATATCAAACTTTTATATCAACATAGCTAGGTTTGGTGTACCGGTATTTGTAATGATGACTGGATTATTATCATTGGGAAAGCAATACACTTTTAAGCATTTTACCAAAAAATTATCAAGAATTTTAATTCCTTTTTTGTTTTGGAGCTTAATATATATTTTCTTTAAAATAGTAGGTATTCATTATAAAGATCATATGGATCTGGAATTTAAATTTGTAATTGATTTCACATATCTAGAATTAGTTTCGGGTGCTAGTTATCATATGTGGTATATTTACATGATTATAAGAATTTATCTATTATATCCTATTATTAATCAGTGGGTTTTAGATAGTAATCCAAGACAACAATTATATTTCATAGTAGTTTGTTTTTTAATATTTTTAATATTTTATACCTTCTTTGGTAGCGTTTATTTAGTTAATTATATTAAACTTTATTCAGAATTCTTAGGCTATTTAGTATTGGGATATTATTTAGTGAGAAGAAAATATGAATATAATGTTAAATATTACCTGTATGTATGTATAACCATATATTTACTATCATATTTAGGGATTTGTTTTGATACGTATATAACATCAAAAACGAATAATATTTATATAGAACAATATAAGCCTTGGGATTTATTTCAAGCCCTTTCTGTTTTCTTACTTTTTTTCTTGATTCCGGTATTCAACAAAAAAAGTAAAATTTTAGCTTTCATAAGCGAATATAGTTACGGAATTTATTTAATACATGTTTTAATTATGTCATTGCTGGAACTATTGGGCTTAAGCGCTTATTCATTTAACCCTTTATTTTCGATTCCCGTAACTACTTTATGTACATTACTTATCTCAATTATCATATTATATACTTTAGATAAGATACCTTTAGGAAAATATGTAGTTAAATAGTACATTTGTATGTATTAAGTAAGTAATGGAAAAAACCTCAAAACAATTTGATTTAATAATTTCAATTTGCAAGGAATTATTTTTAAACAAAATGATTGATTACGGATCGGCTTGGAGAATATTACGATTACCTTCATTAACAGATCAGATATATATAAAAGCTAATCGAATCAGAACTATTCAAGAAAAAGGAGATCAAAAAATTTCTGAAGGAATAGATGAAGAATTTTTGGCAATTGTGAATTATTCAATCATAGCTTTAATTCAATTTGAAAATGGTGTTGCAGAACAACCGGATTTAAATTTAGAAGAAGCAGCTTCTCTATACGATAAAAAGGTTAGTCAAGCTAAAAACCTAATGATGCGTAAAAATCATGATTATGGAGAGGCTTGGAGAGATATAAGGATAAGTTCGATGACGGATTTAATTTTGCAAAAATTGTTACGCATAAAACAAATAGAAGACAATGATGGTAAAACTTTAGTTTCAGAAGGTTTAGACGCAAATTATTATGATATTTTAAATTATGCAGTTTTTGCTTTAATTCTATATCAGGAAAAAAAATAATTATTGTTTCATGAGATTTTTAACTCAATTTTTTAGAGTAGTTGTTGGAATAGTTTTCATAATTTCCGGTTTTGTAAAAACTATTGATCCTATTGGATTTTCATATAAATTAGAAGAATATTTTGGTGAGAGCGTTTTTAATATAAGCTTCTTACACAATTTAGCACTTCCATTGTCTATTTTTTTTGTTATTCTTGAAGTAATGCTAGGGATATTTCTTCTATTAGGAGTTTGGAGAAAATTTATACTAACTTCATTATTATTATTAATAATTTTCTTTTCTTTTTTAACTTTTTATTCTGCCTATTTCCATAAAGTTACCGATTGTGGTTGTTTTGGAGATGCAATCAAATTATCTCCCTGGACTTCGTTTTGGAAAGATATTGTTCTCTTATTTATGATTTTATTCTTAGTTTATGGTTTTAAATACATACATACTTTATTTATTTTGAAAGTTAATTGGATAATCATAAGTATAGGTTTAGTATTATGTTTATGGACAGTTTATCAAGGAATAGCTCATTTACCAATTATAGATTTTAGACCGTACGCTGTTGGAAAAAATCTCAAAGAAGGTATGAATGATGGAGAACCGGAGCAAAACATAATTATTTATAAGCTTAAGAATTTATCTACTAATGAGATAAAAAAAATGAATTCTGATGAATATATTAGTTCAGGAATTTGGAAAGATACATTAACCTGGAAAATTGTCGATACGTCAACTAAAATTATAAAAAAGGCAAAATTATCTTCTGTTCATGATTTTTCAATTGAGTGTTTAGGAAATGATATTACTCAAGAAATATTAGATCAAGATAAAATAGTAATAATTACAGTACCATTTTCAAAAAAACTTAGTATTATTGAACGGGCTAAATTGAGAAAAATCACTTTTCTATTAAAGGAGAAAAAACTTAAATTTGCCATTCTAACCAATGATCCAGTATTTTTGAATCCTATATCTTCATGCATTACAGATCAAACAACATTAAAAACAATTAATAGAAGTAATCCCGGACTCATGGTATTAAAAAGAGGAGTAGTCATTGCTAAATATAACGGTAATGATTTTCCTACCGCAAATGAAATAGAAAAATTATAAACGTAATATAAACATATATATGAGAAAAAAAATTGTTGCAGGGAATTGGAAAATGAATAAAACGTTGCCAGAAGCACAAACATTATTAGCAGAAATAGACTCTTTTATTCAATTAAATTCACCTAAATGTGAAGTTATCGTCGGCATACCTTTTATATACTTGGAAAACGCAAAAGCCAAACATAAAAATCTACAGGTTTATTCTGAAGATATTTCAGAACATAGATCAGGAGCATACACAGGAGAGATTTCTGCCGAAATGCTTACATCCATTCATGTGGACGGCTCAATCGTTGGCCATTCAGAAAGAAGACAATATCATAAGGAAACTGATGAACAAATTGGAGCTAAAGTTAAAATAGCTTTAGACAATGGATTAACACCTATTTTTTGTAATGGAGAACTATTAGAAGAAAGAAAAGCAGGTAAACATTTTGAAGTAGTAAAAAGACAAACTGAAATAGCTTTATTTAATCTAACAGCAGAAGAAATAGTTAAAGTAGTTATTGCCTATGAACCGGTTTGGGCTATAGGTACAGGTGAGACTGCTACTCCGGAACAAGCTCAAGAAATACATGCTTATATCCGTTCCTTAATTGCAGATAAATATGGAAAAGAAGTGGCTGATTCGGTATCAATACTTTATGGTGGAAGTGTTAAACCGGATAATGCCAAAGAAATTTTTTCAAAACCGGATGTAGACGGCGGGTTAATTGGTGGAGCATCTTTAAATGTAAAAGATTTTGGATCATTGATCAATACTTATAAAGAAATTTAATCAAATTATAAGCTAGTAAAAAAACAGATTTATTAATATGAATCTGTTTTTTTATTTGGTTTTAAGGGAGTACTAATATCGTAAAAACTGGTAAATATCAATATTTATACGTATATTTGTAAACATTTCTTGAAAAAAAAATTAACGATTAAAAATGAGTGAACAAAAATATACTGCAGATAGTATTCAAGCTCTTGAAGGGATTGAACATGTTCGTATGCGTCCCTCCATGTATATTGGAGATGTTGGAGTAAGAGGATTACATCATTTAGTATATGAGGTGGTTGATAATTCTATTGATGAAGCCTTAGCCGGATATTGTAATACTATTCATGTAAGTATAGGAAAAGATAATTCTATTACTGTAAAAGATAATGGCCGTGGTATTCCTGTAGATACCAATAAACAAACGGGATTGTCTGCACTAGAATTGGTAATGACCAAAATTGGCGCCGGAGGAAAATTTGATAAAGATTCATATAAAGTTTCTGGAGGATTGCATGGAGTGGGAGTATCCTGTGTAAATGCTTTATCCACTGAACTTATCGCTACGGTAAATAGGGATGGCAAACAATATCAACAAAAATATTCTAAAGGTGTTGCTTTAACTTCGGTTGAAATTGTAGGTGTTTCAACACATACGGGAACCACTGTAACATTCATTCCCGATCGCTCAATTTTTACTGAAACTGTTTTTAATTATGATACCTTAGCCACTCGTTTGCGTGAGCTTTCTTTTCTGAATAAAGGGATAACTATTACTTTATCAGATGAAAGAGAAGTCGATGAAAATGGTAATAATATAACAGAAAAATTTTATTCTGAAAGAGGATTAGAAGAGTTTGTCGAATTTATTGATGAGAACAGAGAGCCCTTAATGGATGAAATTATTCATATGGAGGGAGAAATTGATGAGATTCCGGTTGAAGTGGCTATGAGATACAATACATCATATTCTGAAAATATTCATTCCTATGTAAATAATATAAATACCCACGAAGGGGGCACGCATTTAACCGGCTTTAGAAGAGCTTTAACCAGAACCCTAAAAAAATATGCCGATGAAAATATTAACCTAGCAAAAGAAAAGGTTGAAATAACCGGCGACGATTTTCGTGAGGGTTTAACTGCTGTTGTATCCGTCAAAGTTATGGAACCTCAATTTGAAGGACAAACTAAAACCAAATTAGGTAACTCAGAAGTTAGCTCTGCTGTTGATAAAATAGTTTCAGAAATGTTAACCAATTATCTTGAAGAACATCCTAATGAAGCGAAACAAATTGTTCAAAAAGTTCTTCTTGCAGCTAAAGCACGTCAGGCGGCTAAAAAGGCAAGAGAATTAGTACAAAGAAAATCACCTTTAGGTGGAAGTGGCTTACCGGGAAAATTAGCTGATTGTTCTTCTCGTAAAGCAGAAGAAAGTGAATTATTCCTTGTCGAAGGAGATTCTGCAGGTGGAACTGCTAAACAAGGAAGGGATAGAAACTTTCAAGCAATCCTTCCATTGAGAGGTAAAATTCTTAATGTTGAAAAAGCTGTTAGCTATAAAGTTTTTGAAAGCGATGAAATAAAAAATATTTATACAGCTTTAGGCGTTTCTGTGGGAACAGAAGAAGATTCTAAAGAATTAAACCTTTCTAAGCTCAGATACCATAAAGTAGTAATTATGACCGATGCGGATGTGGACGGTTCTCACATCACTACTTTAATTTTAACGTTCTTTTTCCGTTATATGAAAGAAATGATTGAAAAAGGTTATATTTATATTGCTACTCCTCCTTTATATTTATTGAAAAAAGGTAGTAAAGAATATTATGCATGGGATGATAAGCACAGAGAAGAGATAGCTTTACAATTAGGTAATGCTCAAGGTAAAGGTTTTACCGTTCAAAGATATAAAGGTCTAGGCGAAATGAATGCAGAACAGCTTTGGGATACTACAATGAATCCTGCAAAAAGAACTTTAAGACAAGTGACTATTAATAATGCTTCAGAAGCCGATCGAATTTTCTCCATGTTAATGGGTGATGATGTTCCACCACGAAGAGAATTTATTGAAAAAAATGCTGTTTATGCTAACATTGATGCATAGAAAAAATTTGAATTATATAATTAAAAAGCCTATCTTAAACAGGTAGGCTTTTTATTATTAGAAATCTAAACATGATATACTTCGGAGTGTATTAAATTGATAACATTTTGATATTCTTTATCAATATTTATTTCTCGTAGAGACATCAATTTCATAGGGTAACTTTTACCATCTTGATGATAAGAAGGTTGCATATATTCAATAGTATTCCATAATTTAAAACCTAAACGCTCATAAAAAATAATTCGACGCTCATCCCAGTGAGAACTAGGTGGTTCAACTTCAAGAACAATGGGTAGTGAAATTTTTTTAATAAACAGTTGCATAATCTTACTTCCATAACCGAGCCGCCTATAATCTGATGATATCGCAAAATGCTCAATAAATATAAAATTATTTAACTTCCAGTAAGTAATAAAACCTATTCTTTCATTGTCTTTTATACATAACAATATTTTAAATTTATCTTTATAATCTTCGTAAATTTTAAACATTTTATCAGTAGGTCTTCTCTCTTCTACAGGGAAAGATTTAGTATAAATGTTCTCTATAAATATAACTTCATTTAGATCTAAAAGATTTAGTTTTTCAAATTTCATATTAATTTATAAATAATAATGGATAATATACAAGTATTTAAATTAGTTTAGCACGATTATTATATCGACAATATTAATTAATGATTATCAAAATAATTTAAAGATTTGATGTCTTGTTCTTGATTTGATTCATTTAAATTTTCATTATTATCAGGCGTATTATTCAATAAACCTTCATTATTGTTTTCCAATTTAATTCCAGAAAATAAGTTGCTTTGATGGTCTTTATTATAAGCTTTTTCACCTAAGATATTTAATTTATTTTCAAAACTTTCTTCGACTATAGTTTGCGAAATAAGCTCCTTATCAATTTCTGTATTACGGTTTTTTAAAGTTTGTAATTCAGCTTCATTTAAAATAATTTTTTCTTTAATTTTATTTATATGATCCTGTTCCTTTTGTGAAAGATTCTCTTTTGCTTTTAAATCAATTTTTATATAATCATCGTGAATAATTTTCTGTAAATATAAAATTTTATCAGAATTACGTATTTTTTCTTTATTAAGTTTTATACTGTAACTCTTAGCATAAGTAAGATCATCGTTGATACAAGATTTTTGTATATCTAATTCAAGATCTTGAAGAATTGGTATCGCTAATTCTTTTTCAGAATCTTTTGAATTTATAAATGTATGAGACATATTATGAAAAGACGTGAATATAGTCATATTTTTATCGTCAATGTATTCATAAGCAATATTTCCAATCCAACTTTCTCCGTTAGGAGAAAATTTAATATCAGTTCCATAAATTTTATTAATAACTCCACCTTTCACTTTACCTCCCTGTCTTTTAATAAAATTCCTCCAAGTTTTTATTAGAACCTCCTTATTGCAAATAGGGATAGAAAAACTTAAAGCTTCCATGACCTTATTTTTTTCAGTATAAGAAGATTCTTCAATATTTTGAGCATGAGCAAAAGTGCAGTATATAAAAATTAAAATTATAATTGTTATCTTATTCATTTTTTTAATGATTTAACATAATGGAAAGCAATTTCTTCTCCTGAACTTATAGATTTTATAGCCCATTTTATTTTCAAGTTGAGTTTTTGAATTTCGGTTAAATGCCAATTTAAATTACTTACTTCTAATTTTTTTCTCATTTCATAAAAACATATTCCAGCGGCAACCGAAACATTTAAACTTTTAGTGAAGCCCATCATGGGTATTTTAATACATGAATCAGCGTATTTCAATGTTTCTTCATTGATACCTTTAAATTCTGTTCCAAAGATTAAAGCTGTTGGTTTAGTAAGATGAAAATCATAAATATCTATAGCATTTATTTCAGGTGAAACCGCTACAAGCTGATAACCCATTTCTTTAATCTCTTTCAAAGATTCTATGTTGGAAGGCTTATAAGATATATCAATCCATTTATCAGCTCCTCTTGACACAGTACTTTCCGGTTTAAATTCATTTCTATTTTCTAAAGCAATCAACGATTGAAATCCAAAAGCTTCCATGCTTCTAACTATTGCACCGGCATTACGAAATTGGTATAGGTCTTCTAGTATAGGAAGTATGTAATTGGTCCTATTATGAACTAGATTTTCAATTTTTTCAAATTTTTTTTTTGATATAAGACCCGATAAATAGTTATATAGATCTAAATTGTTAAAAAATTCTTCTGGAATCATGTTTCAAAAATAATAATTAAAGCTGTTAATATTTTCATAAATTGTAGTTTAAAACCTATAAAATATAGATGAAATATTATATATTATCAATTTATACAAGTAGATAAAATTATGATTCATGAACACTAAAATCTTTTGATTGTATGCATTTTAAAAAAATAATTCCAAAGAATACGGTTAATTGAAGAAGACATTAATATATTTTAAAAAGATATATTATTCAGATATTTATATCAGTAATTTGAATAATTTAGGAAACATAATTCTAAATTCATATTCTAAATATGATGGATTTGCACTATTACCTGGAACGGATGCTATGTCAACTACTGCTTCTATAATGAGTTTTAAGTTACAGGGATTATTAAACTTTTAATATTTAGAGAATTTTAATTACCAATTTTGGAATTAAAAACAGATTCTAAAGAAAGTTTAATTGTTTCAATTTATTGTGCATCATTGTATGAAAATAAAGAACCGTTTAAGATATGACTTTATTTTGAATATCAATTGTATAAAGCTAATAAAACTATTAAATTTTAAGCATATAACATTTTGATGTATTTATATCTTCCAATTATCCTTAGCAAAGAGAGTCTTGTGTAAATCTCGGAGTTTTTAAAGAATATTTGTTAAAACTTGATACTGTTTATTTTAAGATTAATAGGAAAGATAGATATATTCACTTTTTTTTAGAAAAAGAAAAATAATAAGATTGAATAATTTGAGAAAGCGATATTGAAAATATAATTTTAAAAATGTTCGGCTAAATATTACTTTTTTTATAAATAAAATTAAAAGCTCTATGATGAAAGTTAAAGATTTAGAAAAAGGAATTGATGTTATTACCCAATCAATGTATAAGAAAAATTAAATTTTGAAAAATAACATAATATTATATTTAAGAATTAAGGAATTGTATCCTATCAAAATATTATTATATAAGTAGCTACCTTAAAATTAATGCATCTTCATGACAAAATTTTGAGAAAGCAAAAAACAAAAAATCGCTTTGATAAAAAAACTATACTAGTGAAATCATTATATCATTATTATATACTATATTAATAAAATTTAATTTAAGATTTTATATGTTAATTAAAACAATTATAATAAGAGCATCGAAAATGATTTAATGAATACAAATTTAACTATATAAAATATTTTCATATTTAATATAAATTTTTTAAATTAAAGACAAAACCTTAATTTATTTAGAGTATCAAATAGCTACAAATTATGTATTTTAAATAATTTTTTATTAAATTAATTATTTCACTAAGGGATAATAATACTTCTTTAAATTACACAATTATAAAATTAAATTGTAATACTCATTAATTATAATTTTAATTAAAAAAAGTAATAATAAGAGACGCCTAAATTTGATGTATTATGAGATTTAAACCATTTTCCATTTTTAGAATATGCCCTATAATTTTGGTATATATTATTTAGCCCCCAGTTGTATCTAACACCTATTTCATGTTTTCTAAAAAAACTAATTCCACCACCTAAACCGGCTGAAATATCGAACTTTGAAACTCCACCGTACCATTTTTTATCTCTAAATTTATTTTTTTGGTTAATTATATAACCGACTTGAGGACCTGCTTCAATAAAAAATTCATGAGTATCCTTTCCTCTACAGCAAGGAGGGAATATAAAATCTTCAAAATAAAACTTAACCATTAAAGGGACATTAATATAGGTCTGATAAAATTTCACATTAATATCTTTGCCATCTTTTTCACCTTGTTCAGAATAAACTACTTCTGGTTTAAAAAACCAACTATCATTAAAATCATTAAATGGAATTTGGGCAAATAATCCCACGGCAGGAGCAAAAACACGAGTCTCTGAGTGTCTGTGTACGTTTCTAATATTAGTAAATTGCAAGCTCCCTTTTACACCAAATTGAACTTGGGATTTTAATGTAGAAATACTTAATAATAAAATTGCTACATAAATAATTTGTAAATTTTTGATCATTTTATGAGTATATATAACTTGAACTTGTAAATATTTAAAAAATATCAATAAATAAACTATTATAAAAATTTTAACATTTGCGCAAATATAATAATTACTTCTTAAATATAAAAATTAAATTAATCGAAGAAAATATAATTAATTAAATATAAAATTTAAGTAATAATTAAAAATTATTTATCATTTTTTTATATTATTCTTTCATATTAACACAATAAAAAATGCTTAACCTAATAAAACAAAGCCTTTATACATTTAATTTATTTCTTTTATATTTAAATATAACTATAATTAAAATATTTATTCTTTACTTAATTTAATATTTTTAGTTTTATAAATAAAATTTAATAGCATAAAATTATAAAAAAAATTCGATTATAAAAACTTTATATAATAAAATTTTTAATTATGTGAACTAAAATTTATAAATTCTAATTATTATCATAAAATATTAATACAAAACCATATATATTAATAAATATTATAATAATACTTTTTTATTATTAATATATAAATTATATTAAATACCATAAATTAGTTTCTTAATGTTTATTTTAATAATAATATAAATCTAAATTGTTAAAATTTTATATTTTATATATACGAATATATAAACCTTAAATATATCATATATTAATATAAATAATGGTAATTTAAATAAATATATCTGTAGAATTAAAAATTATGAGAGCCGAATATTGATATTTATAAAAAAAAAAATTATTTTTGTAAAAATTAGCACTAAATAAACAATTTATGAAATTTAAAAGAATTATTTCCATTTTTAATTTAGAAAATACCTTACTATTTATCGCTTTAATTTTATTTTATTGTTTTGTTAAAATGTTAAAATAACAATACTTTATTTAAAACAATTTTTAAATTAGAAATGATTAATTACTTATTTTAATTGATTAAAATTTTAAATGAATTTTTACTTCCATATATTTATAATTACTATGTTATTAATTATAAATATATGGTAACCTAGGAAAATTAGAAGTAACACAAAATTATATACTTATGGCTAATTTTAATATTTTAATAAATATCTATTAATTATGAGTTAATGTATAATAAATTTTAGATGTATTGGTAGCAAGTTTTTATTCATTGATGAATTAAATAAAATTGATATAGTAAGATATAGATTATTATTTCTTTTGAACGTTTTTAAATAAAAAATGGATACATTTCTAACTTAGAAATTTTTTAAAAATTCGGTTTTAAAAGAAAATTTATACCTAATATTTTTATTTGTTCATGTTCTATTTGTATCAAAAATACGGCATAATACAGCATATTTTGTCATATTCAATAATTACTAAAATTTAATGAAAACCTTTGTATAAAAGAAAAACCCGCTTATATAGCGGGTTTATTAGCAGAGAGGATGGGATTCGAACCCACGATACGGTCACCCGTATACTACCTTTCCAGGGTAGCCTCTTCAACCACTCGAGCACCTCTCTTTGTTATTGAAGCGCAAATATAGTAATATTTTTAAATTGAACCAAGTATAATCGTAATCTAAATAAGTCTTTTAACTTATTTTAAATTGTACAATTAAAATTAACAGCAATGAAATTATAAATTCGTTATTAAATCTGTTATTTGAAGAGCCATAATCTAATACCTTCACTAATTGTAATAATAGCTTATTTTCAATAATGACTAGTAGGATTTAGGAAACAAATAGGTAAATAATAAAATATGAATTTAATTATTAAAATATAGATAAATTGGTTTCTAACTGTATAAAACGATTAAAATAATATCAGTTGTTTTATCTATGGATTTGATTCATAAATTTTTAATTATACATATCTTCAATCAGAAATTTAAATTTCTCCAACACTATTTTACGTCTAACTTTTAAAGTAGGTGTAATTTCGCCTTGATCCATATTAAAATCCATTGGAAGTAGTTGGAATTTTTTAATTTTTTCGAATTCGGATAAATGCTTCTGAATATGATTTATTCTAGTAGTAAATAGGTCTTTTATTTTTTGATTAGATATAAGTTCATCATAAGAATTAAAATGAATATTAAGACTATCTGCTAAACGTTTTAAAGCTTCAAAGTTTGGTACTAATAAAGCGGTAACATAAGGCTTATTATCACCTATAACAACAGCTTTTTCAATAAAATTATCATTAGTCAATAGATTCTCAATCAGTTGTGGACAAATATATTTTCCGTTAGAAGTTTTCATTAAATCTTTGATGCGGTCAATAATAATTAAATTACCGTTATCATCAAATTTTCCTGCATCACCCGTTTTAAACCAACCGTCAGCAGTGAATGCTTCTTTAGTTTCTTTTTCCTTCTTATAGTAACCTTTAAAAACACCGTATCCTTTGATTAAAATTTCATTTTCAGCGCCGATACGTATTTGAACTCCTGTCATGGGTTTTCCAACAGAATTATATTCATAGTTTTTTAGAGGAAATGCTGCTACAGTTGCTGAAGTTTCAGTTAACCCGTATCCTACACGTAAATGAAATCCAATGGAATCAAAAAATTCAGTTATTTCTGGACTAATGGACGCTCCCCCCACAGGAATAAACCAAAGATTTCCTCCCAATTTTTTTTTAATTTTTTTAAAAAAAAGAGTATCAATTATTTTATATTGTACAGCTAATGAAAAAGGTATTTTTTTGTCATTTCTTTTTAAATTAGCATATTTACTACCAATATTTAAAGCGGATTTAAACAGTTTTTTAAGAATTTTAGGGCTGTTTTGGATTTTCTCATTAACGGAAATATAAATTTTTTGAAAAAAACGAGGAACCGAACACATCGCTGTCGGTTTTACTTCTATCAGAAATTGAGAAATTTCTTTTGGATTTTCACAAAAACTTACTTGCCCTCCACATGAAAGGACAAAAGAGCTCCAACATTTTTCGAAAACATGACTTAAAGGTAAAAAAACTAAAGAATTTTCATTTTTAGGACTAAAGCCGAAAAAACTTTTATGAGCATTGCAAGCCTCAATAAAATTTCCATGGGAGAGCATTACACCTTTAGGTTCTCCGGTTGTTCCGGAAGTATAAATAATAGATGCAATATCATCTTTATCTTTGTAAGCTACTTCATAATCTGTAGGCTGATCTTTAATCAAATGATAAAAATGATAAGAATATTTACTTTTTAATTCAAT
Organism: Apibacter mensalis; assembly: GCF_001418685.1. Taxonomy (GTDB): domain Bacteria; phylum Bacteroidota; class Bacteroidia; order Flavobacteriales; family Weeksellaceae; genus Apibacter; species Apibacter mensalis. Next base: position 35,549 of record NZ_LIVM01000010.1, on the reverse strand, counting down.
ATTATTTTTAGCTACTAAAATATGTTCAAGAGATGTTCCCTTAGAGTAAATTTTTAAACAATTAGTATATTGTTTTTCATTTCCCGCAAGAATAATTTTCACGTTAGCTTCTTCAATAATATATTCTGCCTGCTCTGAGTTAATTGTTGCAAAAATAGGAACGGTAACAGCTCCAATACTTAAAATCGCAAAATCTAAAATCACCCATTGCGGCATATTATCAGCATATATGGCAATATTATCATCCGGTTTAGCACCTAAAAATTTTAAAGCATTAGCCGTTTGTTTTACTAAATTAGTAAATTCTTGCCAAGTATAAGATTTCCATTGATGATTTTCTTTAAAATTTAAGGCTACTTTAGAAGATAATACTTGATTATCAAGTATAATTTGTGAAAAATTCATATATAATTTTTATTATCGAAATTTAAAATAAGATATACTAAAATTTTGAAACGTAAATTTATGAATAATATAATAGTTTTGAAATTAAGGTATGTTAATAATTTCAAAAATTGATTAATTTTAGGCTAGGTTTAGTAATATTATGTATTTTTATATTCTAAAATTAGTAATAAAATGGTATCAGGAATTGTAAATACCTTTATCCAATGGTATGTAAAAAAAAGGGTTAAGCAAATGGAAATGTTCATAAATAATCCTGAAGATGCCCAAAATGCCGTACTAATTTCCCTTTTATATAAGGCAAAAGATACAGAATACGGTAAAAAATATAAATTTAAACAAATAACATCATATAAGGATTTTAAAAATCAAGTTCCTCTTGTACATTATGAAGATTTTGAACCTTATATAACAAGGGCACGAAAAGGCGAAAAGAACGTTATATGGCCCGGATTAATTAAGTGGTATGCAAAATCTTCCGGTACTACTAACGCAAAAAGTAAATTTATTCCTATTACTGAAGATAGTTTACATGAATGTCATTACAAAGCCGGAAAAGATTTATTTTCCATGTATTCCTACCATAATCCGGAAACTAAAATTTTTGAATGTAAAAATTTAAGACTGGGAGGGACCAGGGAAAATTATACTGGTTTTGATTCAAAATATGGAGATTTATCTGCTGTATTAATAGACAATCTACCCTTTTGGGCAGAATGGAAAAGCACACCAGATAAAGAGGTCTCTCTTTTAAAAGATTGGGAAATCAAGTTACCGGCTATTGTTGAGCAGGTAATTAAGCAAGATGTTGGAAGCTTTACCGGAGTTCCTTCTTGGATGATGGTACTATTAAGGAAAGTATTAGAAGCTACAGATAAAAAATATATTGATGAAATATGGCCCAATGTTGAATGTTTTTTTCACGGAGGAATAAGCTTCACCCCTTATTTTGAACAATATACATCAATATTTTCCAGACCTATTAAGTACTATGAAATTTACAATGCTTCTGAAGGCTATTTTGCCATGCAAGATACTAATGAAAGTAAAGACATGCTATTAATGTTGGATTATGGTATATTTTATGAGTTTATTCCCATGGATGAATTTTATTCTGATAATCCGACTCTTTTATCTTTAGAAGACGTAAGGTTACATACTAATTATGCATTAGTTATAACAACTAATGGCGGTCTTTGGAGGTATATTATAGGAGATACGGTTAAATTTGTATCTAAAACCCCTTACCGAATTAGGGTTACAGGAAGAACTAAATTTTATATAAATGCTTTTGGAGAGGAGTTGATGGTTGAAAATGCTGAAAAGGCGCTAAAACAAGCGGAAAAAGAAACTCATGCAATAATTTCAGAATACACGGCCGGACCTATATTTATGAAAGGAAAAGAAAAAGGTTCGCATGAGTGGATTGTAGAATTTGCGCGTCAACCGGATTCTCTTGAAAAATTTACAGAAGTATTAGATAATGAATTACAAAAACTAAATTCTGATTATGAAGCTAAAAGATACAATAATATGACGTTAAGTATGCCCAAAGTACACTCAGCAAGGCCCCATCTTTTTTATGATTGGATGAAGCAAAGAGGCAAATTGGGTGGTCAAAATAAAATTCCCCGTTTAGCCAATGATAGGGAATATTTGGACTCACTCTTGAACCTGGATTTTAAATTATCAAAAAAACTTTAATAATGAAATCATTTTTATTAATTTTAAGTACTATTTTTAATTTGCTATCTTGTTCATCGAAAAATAATATCAATACTTTTATAGTAGGGAATGATGCGGATGAACATGGATGTAAAAGATCTACCGGATCACAATGGTCTCAAACTAAGAATGAGTGTATTCAACCTTTCACGGAAGGAATTAAATTAAAACCTGTTTCTGCTGCTTCAACTCAAGCAGCTTATATACTTGTAGATTATAACCAAATTGAAATATTTTCTACAGAAATATCCGGTTCGGTGGTTGTTCACAAGATAAATAATAACAAATGGAAAAACGAGAGTTGGGAAATAAAAAAAGTTAATGACAAATATATCTTAGAAAAAGATGGTAAAACACTTTATAAAAGTAATTAGTTGAATAAAACTTATATAAAGTATATTATCTATGATACAAAAAATAGTATAAGTTATCTACTTTAAGACTTGCATAGTTTCTTTTTTTTGATTTTAAGATAAAAGAAATAATTTTCAGAATTATTTTGTAAAGTTTAAGAAAAATACTCGAAGTAAGAATTGGGAAATTTATTGCTTATAACTATAAAAATTTGGATTGGAAATAAATAAATTACGTTAAATATCATTAAAAAACAGGATGAGCCAGTCACCTTTAGCAGAAAGAATGCGTCCAAATACCCTTCAAGATTATCAATATCAAAATCATTTAATTGGAAAAGATGGACCAATTAAAAGAATGGTGGATAGCGGAAATTTGGCTTCCATGATTTTTTGGGGTCCCCCGGGAACCGGCAAAACAACTCTTGCAGAAATTATAGCTCATGAATCTAAGAGGGATTATTATACACTTAGTGCAGTAAGCTCAGGTGTTAAGGAAGTAAGAGAAGTAATTGAAAAGGCTAAAAATCAAAACCTGTTTACAGGAAAAAGCCCTATTTTGTTTATTGATGAGATACACCGATTCAATAAGTCGCAACAAGACAGCTTATTACAGGCTGTGGAAAAAGGGTGGATCGTTTTAATTGGAGCTACCACAGAAAATCCCAGTTTTGAAGTTGTTTCGGCCCTTTTATCTCGATGTCAAATATATACACTTTATCATTTAGATAAGAAAGCCTTATCAAACTTACTGCAAAGGGCTATAACCGAAGATGAAGTTTTATCTAAAAAGAAAATTATCATTGAAGAAGAAGAAGCATTAATTCACTATTCAGGAGGAGATGCAAGAAAATTGTTAAACAGTTTGGATTTAGTAATTCAACAATTTAGTGATCAGAATGAAATACATATCAATAATGAAGAAATAAAAAAAGTCATACAACAAAATATGGCTTTATATGATAAGGACGGAGAACAACATTATGATATCATTTCAGCATTTATAAAATCAATACGCGGTTCAGATCCAAATGCTGCCGTATATTGGTTGGCCAGAATGCTAGATGGAGGAGAAGACATTAAATTTATTGCCAGGAGAATGATTATTTCAGCATCTGAAGATATAGGAATGGCTAATCCTACCGCATTGATTTTAGCAAATAATACATTTCAGGCAATTAATGTAATAGGGAACCCTGAGGCAAGAATTTTATTGAGTCAATGTGCTATATATTTGGCTACTTCTCCGAAATCTAACACTTCCTATTTAGCAATTAATTCAGCCTTATCTTATGTAAGATCAACCGGAAATTTGCCGGTGCCTCTTCCTTTAAGAAATGCACCCACTCAATTAATGAAAGAGCTAAATTATGGTTCAGATTATAAATATGCCCATGACTATCATGGAAATTTTGTTTATCAAGAATTTTTACCGGAAGAAGCTTCTCAAAAAACCTTTTATCATCCCGGAAATAATCCAAGAGAAAATAAACTAAGGGAATATCTTAAAAATTTGTGGATAGATAAATATGATTTTTAATTTTCATATAGAATTAAAACATATGCTGATAATAAGATAAAATACTCAAAAAAATATGATTATATTCTACAAAAATAAATCAATCATAATGGATGAGTTTGGCATATTTTTCTTAGATATTTATTAAATTGCTTATGCATACTTTTGAATAGGAAATTTCAATAATATACATGTCATTAGAACTTCAGTTAAAAACATTACCTAACAAACCTGGAATTTATCAATTTTTTGATGAAAATCAGAAAATTTTATATGTTGGAAAGGCTAAAAATTTAAAAAAAAGGGTTTCTTCTTATTTTAATAAAGAACACGTGGGTAAAACTAAAGTTCTGGTTTCTAAAATTAAAAATTTAAAAATTACTATCGTAGATACTGAATATGATGCCTTGTTATTGGAAAATAATCTAATTAAAGAATTTCAGCCTCGATATAATATCCGCTTGAAAGATGACAAGACCTATCCTTGTATTTGTATTAAGAACGAACCATTTCCAAGAGTTTTTCTAACCAGAAAGTTAATACAAGACGGCTCTGAATATTATGGACCCTATAGCTCCGTAGTGGTTGCTAAGACATTATTAGAGTTAATTAAAAGTATTTATCCACTGAGAAGCTGTAATTTAGATTTATCCCAAGAAAAAATACAATCACATAAATTTTCGGTTTGTCTTGAATATCATATCCATAACTGTTTAGGGCCCTGTGAAGAAAATCAGTCCCTTGAAGAATATTTAGATAATATCAAAGAAATAAGGGATATTATTAAAGGGAACATTAACGAACCGTTAGCTTCCTTACGAAAAAAAATGATTCAGTATTCTCAAAAAATGGAATATGAAAAAGCCCAGCAAATTAAGGAAAAACTGGATGTATTAGAAAAATATCAGGCAAAATCAACCGTTATTTCTCCAACTATTTCTAATGTGGATGTTTTCGGAATTACTTCAGATGAATCTGCCGCTTACGTTAATTATTTTAAAATCGTTAAGGGTAGAATCATTCAATCCTATACGACAGAAATTAAAAAGCAGCTTGATGAGCCGGATGAGGAAATACTTCAAAAAAGTATGATAGAAATAAGGAAAAAATTTAATTCTGCATCAAAAATTATATATATTCCATTTTCTGTAGACCTGAAAATACCTGATGTTAAATTGTATATTCCCAAAATAGGGGATAAAAAGAAAATTTTAGAATTATCTGAAAGAAATGCTAAGGAATATAGGTTAGAAATGATTAAGCAGGCTAAAATTGTAGATCCGGAACGACACTCCAATCGAATTATGGCTGAAATGAAAACCCTTTTACATCTTCCCGAAGAACCGCGATTGATTGAAGGTTTTGATAATTCAAATATTCAAGGAACTAATCCGGTTTCTGCCTGTGTTGTATTCAGAAATGGCAGACCGAGTAAAAAAGAATATCGTATTTTTAATGTTAAAACCGTTGAAGGGCCAAATGATTTTGCTACTATGAAGGAGGTTATTTACCGGAGGTACAAAAGGCAATTGCAAGAAAACAATGAATTACCTCAACTTATATTAATTGATGGGGGTAAAGGACAATTGAGCTCTGCTTATCAATCATTAGAATTACTCGGTTTAGCAGGAAAAATACCAATTATTGGCATTGCTAAAAGACTAGAGGAGCTCTATTTTCCCCACGATTCAATCCCTTTATATTTAGATAAAACCTCTGAAACCTTAAAAGTATTACAAAAAGTGCGAGATGAAGCGCATAGATATGGAATTACCAGACACAGAAATAAAAGAAGTAAAAAAACATTTACCACCGAGTTGGAAACAATTCCCGGTATCGGAAAAAAAACCATTGAAATACTCCTTAATCATTTTAAATCCGTTTCAGCTATAAGACAGGCTGATAAGACTGAAATTCAAAAGCTCATTGGAGATAAAAGAACAACAATTATACTAAACTATTTTGAGGCTAAGTAATAAATTTTACTAAGTTTTATCGAGTTACTTAAAAGTTAATTAGGTTAATTATTAACTATTATTCAAATATAATAGTATTTTTGCCTTTTATTTTCAAATAATAAAATTTATGAATTATACAGTTTTTTCTAAAATCGGGTTGCTTTTTATTTTTATGCTAGGTTTTCAATTAGGTAGCTGTCAAAAAAAATCACCTACTAATCAAGCTGCCTTAAATGCAGTAAAAAAAATTCTTACTGCCAGTACCAATCAAAGTTTATTAGTATTAAAAGACACCGGATCGTTCTTAATTAATACAAAAATGGAGGAAGCATTACCTGATGAGCTTAGGGAGATTAATACGAAGCTTGAAGCGTTAGGATTATCCAATATTGTAGAAAATGAAAAGCAAAATATTGGAAAAGCTGCTCAATCTTCGGTTAAATTACTTAAGCCTATCATTAATTCTGCGATTAATGATATTACTCCATTAGATGCTGCATCTATTATAACAGGTGGAAAGGGAGCAGCTACTCAATATTTAAAAAAGAAAACAGAGGCTAAGTTTATCGCTACTATACAACCCGAAGTTGAAAATGAATTAAATAGCAGTGGAGTAACCACTTTAGTAAATTCTGCATTAAATGATAAAAGAGTTCAAAATGCTTTAGCTATAATTACCGGAAATAATGCTTCAACAATTGAAAACAAAAATAATTCGATTGCAAGTTATGCCACTAGTCAAATTGTTAATGGATTTTTCCAAGTAGCCGAAGAATATGAAGTAAACCATTCAAATTTTTCTTCTAATCTTATTGAATCTTTAATTAAATAGTTTGTAATTAGAAAACTTACTGATTTAAAAATTTATCTAATTTATATATGTAATAAATTTTATACGTTTAGAATAATTAACAGACTACATCGGAAATGAAATATTCTAAATTTAAAATTACTTATTAAATAAAAACGAAAATTAAAAAGCCATTCTTATTAGAATGGCTTTTTATATAGAATAGAATTACTATTATTTAATCATTTCATAGCTTCGCTTAATAAAATCGGTGAGATCTTTGCCTTTTAATATATTTTGAGAAAGTTTAGCTAAATCTAATGCCTGTTTAATAATAGACGCTTTTTCACCTTTATTATCTTTTTTTAAGATTTCGGAAGCTAAAGGACTATTCGTATTTATAACAAGATTATAAGTTTCGGGAAAATTACCCATCATTCCAAACATTCCTCCGCCTACTTGTTGCATATCTTTCATTCTACGCATGAATTCCGGTTGAGTCAAAATAAATGGAGCATCCTCCTTACTCAAATTTTCCAAAGAAATGGTATAGGTTTTAGAATCTATATTTTCTTCAATTTCTTTTTTAAGGGTTTCTTTTTCTTCATCGGTTAAAATGGAAACCGTATTTTCATCTTTTTTTATAAGATTATTGATATGATCTGCATCTACTCGCACAAAAGAAATATTTTCTTTGGAGGTTTCCAATTTTTGAATTAAATGAGGAACTATAGGAGAATCCAACAACAATACTTCGTAGCCCTTTTGCTTCGCTGTTTGAATGTATTGATCTTGTTCATCTAAGTTAGATGCATATAAGATCACTAATTTACCATCTTTATCGGTCTGTTGGTCTTTAATCTTATCTTTTAATTCATCAAAAGTATAGTAAATATGATCTACCGTAGGGTAAAGTGCAAATTTATCTGATTTTTCATAGAATTTCTCTTCGGAAATCATTCCGTATTCTATAACTACCTTAATATCATTCCATTTCTTTTCAAAATCTTCGCGGTTTTCATTGATTAGGGAAACCATTTTATCAGCTACTTTTTTAGTGATGTAAGAAGAAATTTTCTTAACTGCACCGTCAGCTTGCAGGTAAGAACGAGATACATTTAATGGAATATCCGGAGAATCAATAACTCCTCTCAATAACATTAAGAAATCAGGAACGATCCCTTTAACTTCATCGGTAACAAAAACTTGATTTTGATACAGTTGAATTTTGTCTTTATCTAAATTTAAATTATTAGCTAATTTAGGAAAGAATAAAATTCCCGTTAAATGAAACGGATAGTCTACATTCAAATGAATGTAAAATAACGGTTCGTCAAATTGCATCGGATACAACTCGTGATAAAATGCTTTATAATCCTCATCTTTCAGTTCTGAAGGTGATTTGGTCCATGCGGGATTGGGATTATTAATAATATCATCAACTATAACTTTTTCAGGTTTAGCATCTTTATCGGCACCTTCCGGTAAGGGTAAAGTTTCTTCCTTAGTTCCAAATTTAATCGGAATTGGCATAAAGCGATTATATTTTAATAACAGCTCACGAATTTTATATTCTTCTAAAAATTCTGAAGAATCTTCTGCAATATGTAAGATGATTTCAGTACCTCGATCTTTTTTATCGGAAGGACCTAAATCAAATTGAGGACTTCCGTCGCAAACCCACTGTACTGCCGGAGCATCTGTATATGATTTGGTGATTATTTCCACTTTGTCAGCAACCATAAAAGCAGAATAGAAACCTAGACCGAAATGTCCGATAATTCCTTCTTTTTCAGCATCTTTGTGTTTAGAAATAAAATCTTCCGCCCCTGAAAATGCAACTTCATTAATATACTTTTGAACTTCCTCTTCAGTCATCCCGATTCCTTGATCAATTATGTGAAGAGTTTTATCTTCTTTATTTATTTTGATTTCTATAATTGGATTTCCATATTCAACTTTAGTTTCTCCAATATTTGATAAATGTTTAAGTTTTAAAGTAGCATCGGTAGCATTGGATACCAGCTCACGTAAGAATATTTCGTGATCGTTGTATAAAAACTTTTTGATCAGCGGAAAAATATTTTCAACCGATACATTGATATTTCCTTTTGCCATATATAATATTTTATTTTTTACGATATTTTTTAATTATTTTTAAAAAGTCAAAAAAAGTACCAATAAAAATTTAATGACAAAATGTCGGAAATCATGCATAAAACAAGATAATACTATTACTTTTGGCTGGCTTTCACTTTTAGCTTTTATATTTTATTCAAAAAATTTAAAGGTTACAATTAATTCTAAAAATATATATTAATCTAGTAATAAAAAAATGAAAACGTATTGACTATGATTTTAAGGATATTTCTAAAAAATTAAAAATTAGCTTTAAATTTAAATTTTTTGGATTGATCAGATAAGAAGAATAAAAAAACAGGTTATTTTTTGAATTTCATTATATTTGTAAAATTTATAGATTTCATATAAAATATAAGATAAATATATTTTGAATTTCATGAATATATAAAATTGAGCATAACATCTGTTATTTCCTATATAAATACTAAATTACAAACTGTAAATATTTAATTTTGAATAAATTAAAGTCTGAAAGAGCCAACAAAGAATTAAAGAGAGGATTATCTAATCGACATATACAACTTATAGCTTTAGGCGGGTCTATAGGTACCGGTTTATTTTTAGGAATCGGACCGGCCGCAGTAATGGCCGGGCCATCAGTAATTTTAGGTTATACCATTGCCGGATTTATTGCTTTTATGATTATGAGGCAATTAGGGGAAATGGTAGTTGAAGAACCGGTTTCCGGCAGTTTTAGCCATTTTGCCAACAAATATTGGGGGCCTTTTGCGGGTTTTGCCTCCGGTTGGAATTATTGGTTGTTATATACTTTGGTGAGCATGGCGGAGTTAACCGCCATAGGAATGTATGTACATTTTTGGTGGCCACAAGTTCCTTTATGGGCTTCGAGCTTATTTTTTTTTGTGGTTATTAATTTAATTAATCTGGCTAATGTAAAGATTTATGGCGAAGCAGAATTTTGGTTTTCAATCATAAAAGTTATTGCAATTATTGCTATGATTCTTTTTGGAAGCTATTTATTGATCAGCGGTTCGGGGGGATCCAAGGCGTCTGTAAGTAATTTATGGAATGACGGTGGATTTTTTCCTAAAGGCTTATTTAATTCAGATGGAGCAGGGGGGTATCAAGGATTACTTGCCTCTATGGCTTACATTATGTTTTCCTTTGGTGGGTTGGAATTAATCGGAATTACTGCATCCGAAGCCGAAAATCCGGAAATAACTATTCCCAAAGCAACCAATCAGGTAATATACAGAATTCTTATTTTTTATACAGGGGCCTTACTTATTTTATTTTCGCTTTCTCCTTGGAGAGAAATAACAACCGGGAGCAGTCCCTTTGTGACCGTTTTCGACACGCTTAATGGTCTTAACTTTACTTTATTTGGACATACTTTTTATTTTACCAGCATTATTGCAAACGTATTAAATGTAGTAGTTCTTACCGCTGCTCTTTCTGTATATAACAGCAGTGTGTATAGCAACAGTAGGATGTTATACGGTTTGTCTAAACAAGGAAATGCCCCAAAATTTTTATCAAAGCTTAATTCCAATCATGTACCGGTGATGGCTATATTGGTTTCTGCCTTATTTGCTGCTTTATGCGTTATAATTAATAAAGTAGTACCGAAGGAAGCTCTTAATTATTTAATGTCTTTAGTGGTTTCTTCTCTTATCATCAATTGGATTATTATTAGCTTAACTCATTTTTATTTTAAGAGAAGCAAAAATAAAGAAGGAATGTATAAAACTAAATTTCCTTCTTTATGGTATCCGTTAGGAAACATTCTTTGTTTGATTTTCTTAATAGGAATTTTACCTATAATGTGGTTAACCGGTATGGAATTATCTATTGAGTTGATTCCTATTTGGTTATTTGTTTTATATTTCTGTTATAAATTTTCCAACTATAAATGAATTTTACTACTTGTATTCTTGGCTTATTTTCTATGGAGAGTTTTTGAATCTTCTAAAACATTGACATTTTTCCGAAACAATAAGTAAATCTAATTTTATTAACAAAATAAATTAGAACATGTAAGCTTTTCCAATGCGTGTTGTATCATTTTTTCTATGGAATAATAAAGGTATTTACTATATGTTCTCATATATCTGTTTGCAATTATCGTATTCATTGATAATATTCTATGTCTCATAAGTTTGAAATCCATTAATAGCTGAGTTTCCCTTTTAATAATATTGTTAATTCTATGATTTTATATCTATAACTTGTAAATTTTTCATTCATCTTTTCAACATCTAAAGCTAATTGTAAATTTTTTACTAAGACCCATGCGATCCAATAGCTGTAGCGATTATTCCGATTATAATAGATGAATTTTTACATATAAGATCAAATAATTCTTGAGAGCTATCAACTACATAAGGATCAGTTCTTATCTTATTTCAGTTGGTTTGAAAGGTGAAAGATTATACAATTTCGTTTGCGTAAAAATTTTCGGTATCGGCATAAAAAATTATTAAGCCTTCGAATCTTAAAACTTTAGTATTTGAAGTAAAATTTTTTTAATTCTACTGATTTTATTTTATCCACCTGCCCGTTTTACGTAAAATCCTTTTTCTTTTAAAATATCCATGATTTTATCTCGATAATTTCCCTGAATAACTATGATTCCGTCTTTAGCAGATCCACCGACACCTAATTTGGATTTTATTTCTTTGGCAAGTTGTTTTAAATCTTCTTCTGCTCCGTTATAATTTTCCAAAATGGTAACGGGCTTTCCATTTCTTCCTTTTTTTTCATACTTACAAATAATGGGATCATCTTGCATAAATAATTCTTTTTCAGGAGTAGATGAAAATTCTTTTGATTCATCAAAATGATGATCAGGAAATAATTTCTTAAGCTGATCTTGCAAATCCATGATGTTGCTTTATATATTACCATTACGAATTTAGTGATTTTTTTGGTATCAAAACTTCATTGAAGAATAAAATAGCCAGGATTTAATTATACATATTTGGCTGAATAAGCTTTTAAATAAGAGTAAATAAGCTTAATTTTAAAGGATATTTAATTAACAAGTTTATGATAAGAGTTAGAAAAATTTCTTTGGCTGATTTGGAGAAACTTCAGGATATAAGCAGTAAAACATTTATGGAAACTTTTGAAAGCTTGAATACAAAGGAAAATATGGATAACTATGTGCGTAAAAGTTTTAATTTACAACAATTAGAATCGGAACTGAATAATTATTATTCTGAGTTTTATTTTGCAGAGTTGGATACCCAAGTTGTCGGCTATTTAAAAATTAATTTTGGAACTGCACAAACCGAGATTAAAGAAAATAAAGGAATGGAAATTGAAAGAATTTATGTACTGAATTCATATCAGAAAAAAAGAGTAGGGCAGCTGTTATTTGAAAAGGCTATCTCCAGTGCTAAAGAAAAGGGTTGTAACTATGTGTGGTTGGGAGTTTGGGAAAAGAATACAAAAGCTCAACATTTTTATAAGAAAAACGGTTTTGTAGAATTTGATCAGCATATTTTTGTTTTAGGTAATGATAAGCAAACGGATCTTATGATGAAATTAGAGATCTAATAATTACCTATTTATTTTCTTTTGTTTTGAAATAAAATTTTTATCCGTGAACTCAATTATATTCTATCAAGGTAGTAAATCGAAGAAACAAAAATTCAAGACAAATAAAAATTTGCTATTTGTTAAACATTTATTTTTCCTCTAAATTTGTTCAGATTAATTAATCATAGGTTTTATTTGACATTATTTTCTTTGAATCAACTTTTCCAACTTATCAATCATTTCTTTTTGCTGTTGCAGCATACGTTCGTAAAGTTCAACTATTTTATCTAAAGGGTCAAAATTTGGCGAATTGTTAATTAATGTAGCAAATTGTGGTGATGAATGATCGTGATTGTTGAAAAAAGTATTAGCTATCACGTTAGTAGCTGAATCTTCATCAAAATTTTTAATAGCTTCTACAGGAAAATTCAAAATTTCGGAAATTTTTTGTAAAGTTTCATATTCTATTTCTTCTCTTGCTTCCAACTTAGATACGTAGCCTGAGTGACATTTAAATCTAAAGCCAAAGCTTATTGTTTACTACCAAGAATTTCTCGGAACTTTTTAATATTTCTTTCCTGATGTACTTTTTTAGGTATACTATTATCTATCATAAAGCAAATGTACTAATTAATCTTATGGCTAAGATATATTTATTTTAAATATAATATAAAATGATTTAATTTTTTAGTAAAATATCAATTTATTAGATTATTAACAAGAGAGTAAATGCAGATTTTTGTGAGGGTTATTGTATTATTATTTACATCCTTTTATCTAAAAACCCAATTACTTATATTCTTGAAATCTTAACTTGAAATCTAAAAGTGTTAAATTTAATCGGTAAAACTATGTGATATAAGTGAAGAATAGGAAGATTAAATTTACTTTATATCAAAAAATTATTTTTTTGTTTAAATCTATTTGTTTTATACAATATAAAAAAATACTATTTATTAATTAAATAGTATTTTACCGATAGGTTTTATTTTATTTATTTAGATTGAATAATTTTATCCACAGCTAATCTGGATTTTGGATTTACAGTCGGTTGATTTTGATCTTCCGGATTTCTATAACCAATTGTTACAGCAAAAAGAGTTGTATAGTCTTTTAAATTTAATATTTCATTATATTTCTTAGCTTCAATTCCTTCCATTGGCGTACTATCAATACCTAAATCGGCACAAGCACTTAAAAAGAATCCCAATGATAGGTATACTTGTTTTTGAAACCATGACTTTATTTCAAATTCTGATTGGGGTTTAATTACTTGGTTATAGTATTCCATACTTCCTTCAGGCAAATAATTGGGCATTCCTTCTTCAAATTTTTTGATGTTATCACAAGCACTAAAAACAATGATATGACTGCAATCTTTTATTTTTTGTGAATTAAATTCAGAAGCTCCAGCTAATTGATCTTTCAAAGTTGGGTCAGATATAAAAATGAAATTCCAAGGTTGACTATTAATAGAAGAGGGACTAAGACGTAAAATTTCTTTTAACTTTTGAATATTCTCTTCAGAAACTTTTTTAGTCGGATCGTATAATTTAGTAGTATACCTGGTTTTTGCTAGTTGTAAAAAATCCATATTTTCTAATTTTAAAATTTTAATAATTATTTATTCTTTTACTAAGTTATGAAGATAGGTTGAATTAATTAAATTACAATGATAATACAGAAGAATTTTTTTGCTAAAATTTTAAAATGATATGGAATCTTACTAACTACTATTTTAAATGTTCTTTAAAAAAATGCTCCAACTTATCAAAAGGAATTATGGTAATTTTATCATATAAATCAACATGAACGGCATTAGGTATTATAAGTAATTCTTTTGGCTCGGTAGCCAATTGATAAGCATCTTCGCTAAAATATAGAGAATGTGCTTTTTCTCCTGCAATTAATAAAATGGGACGGGGAGATATTTCTTTGATATAGGTTAAAATAGGCATATTCATAAAGGATAGGGGATTGGTGGCATTCCAAGCTCCGGTTGAATTTAAAGATCGTTCATGATATCCTCTGGGGGTACGGTAATAATCGTAAAAATCCTTAACAAATTGGGGTTCATCTCCTTTCAGCTTTACAGGATTCAATAAGGGGCCGGCATGAAATATTCCTGCTTCTGCATCTTTCCAACGTTGCTCACTTAATTGCTCTAATAGTTTAGTTCGATCATTTAAGGTCATTTTATCGCGATCACCTTTTGCCATCACTCTTGACATATCGTACATACTTGTAGTGGCAACAGCTTTAACTCGTTTGTCTACAGCACTAGTATTTAAAGCAAAACCTGCCCAGCCGCAAATACCAATGAGACCGATTTTATTTTTATCCACTATTTTTTGAATTCCAAGAAAATCAACAGCAGCGCTAAAATCTTCTGTATTGATATCAGGCGAAGCTACATTGCGTGGTTCTCCGCCGCTTTCTCCGGTGTAAGAAGGATCGAAAGCTAATGCAATAAAACCTCGTTCTGCCATTTGATTTGCATATAATCCCGATGCTTGTTCTTTAACAGCCCCAAAAGGTCCGCATACGGCAAGGGCCGGTAAAGGTTTGTTGTCATGTTTTTTAGGGATGTATAAATCGCCGGTCAGGGTTATTCCGTAACGATTTTTAAAGGTTACTTTTTCTCGTATTACATGGTCGCTTAATTTGAAAGTATAATGCTCGGCTTGGTTGATTGGATTCATTTTTACTTGATATTGATTTTGCTGACAACTTCCCCATATAGCTAGGGTCAATGTCAGTAATGTTATTATTTTTTTCATTCGTTACTGATTTATGTTATTATAAAAACTGTTATCAAACCTTATTTAAGATGTAATTTATGAATTTAGAGGTTAAAATTTAATTTTTATGTAAATATAAGAATGATATTCTTATTTTATTTTGTTGTAAGGTTCATTTTTAGTAGTCTGTAAAGCTCATCGAAATTATTGAAATTTTAATGCTACCAATATATTTTTAAGCTTACTTTACATGCAATTGATAAAAATTCGGTTTTTATTCATTCATCATTTTATTATAGTGGTCTTCATAACCTGAAATTTTAAATAATTGGGCAAAAGCTTCTTTGAAATCTTCATAGTTAAATTCCTTTATGTCAAATATATTCTGACCTAATGAATGTGATTCTCTATTTACGTATCTATAAAACCCTTGATATTTTATATTATTTATAAATTCATTCTGTTGAAAGTAATTATTGAGGTTAATTTTTTCAACAAAATTGAAAAAATATTCAATAATATTTCTCATACAATTAGCAATTAAAGCAGGGGGTTGATCCTTATCTTTTACAATATACCAATAAGCATGATAATCGTTTTGGATTTCTTCATATTTCATTTTCTCAAATGAACATCCGGTGTCGTTTTTTTTAAGACGAATAAGTTTTTGATTTTTTTTTCTTATTTTATGATCTCTTTCAGTAATTTCATAATAGAAATATAAACTATGTGTTAATATGAACACTTGTTCATAATTATATTTCCAAGTATTATTGTCTCTTACTCCCAAAAATTCATTCTTTATCAATCTACCCACATTAAAAATAAAAATATGGGATAAACTTGAAATGGGATCATCAATAACTATAATTTTTTTTATTTTTTTGTCTTCTTGTGATATATTTTTCTTACCTTTGCATAATTCTATGAAATATAAAAAACTAATAATCATTTTTTCTCCCTCACTAAGTGAAATGAAAACATTTTGATTATTATTTTCACGTACTATTGTATAAAAATTTTCGGAATGTTTTTTTATACTGAAATTTGTAATTCCTAAATCAATTAAATTCTTATTTATATTTTTAATTGGTCCTTCAATATTTGAAGTATTTTTTTGTAGTTGAGTTTTATTTTGTATTTCATTGTTAATTTCACTATTTATACTTTTCATTAAATTTTCCAAATTATGAATTTCATTATTAGATTTAGATTTTAATTTGAGATATGAATTAATGTCATCATCATAATTCCAACGCATAATTTGCCAAAATTGATTTTCAATTTCTTTTTTTACCTTTTCAACATCTTTTAATTTTTCATTATAATCCAAAATGAAATTATTAATGAAATTAATAATTTCATTTAATTTATTAATAACAATTGATGAATTGTTGAGTGTTATTAATGCACT
Organism: Apibacter mensalis; assembly: GCF_001418685.1. Lineage (GTDB taxonomy): Bacteria > Bacteroidota > Bacteroidia > Flavobacteriales > Weeksellaceae > Apibacter > Apibacter mensalis. The sequence goes on along the minus strand of NZ_LIVM01000010.1, from coordinate 18,998 downwards.
CGGTGTACTAATTTTTTGCTCAATTAATCTTTTATTTTCTTTGAAAATGTCAGTAAGTTTATCATAATTTAATTCGTATTCTTTTATAAAATCTAAAGCTTCAGAATATGTATTGATTATATTTTTTAAATCAGGAAGTTTAGGAATTGTTAATTTTGAATAATCTTCTGAAAGCTTTTTAAGCTGTTGGATATCTTTTTCATAAGATTCATTAAAATAATTTTGTATATTTTTTCGGAAAATATCCGAGATAGTTTTTTCTTGACAAAAAGGGCATGTTTCAACATTACCTGAAGATTCAGGTGATAAATATTTTTCATATCCGGCTTTTACCCAATCAGAATTTCCGAGTTCTTTAATAAGTTGTGATACTGTACTGTTTTCATTACCAATAATTTGTTTACTAAAAATAAAATGATTTTCTATATTCTTTGACTGTTCAATGAAAGATATCTCAGAAAATAAATCATAGGTTGTTGCATTCACTCCCGATAATGATTGTAATTCATTTTTTAAATCGCTTATAGTTTTTGATGGTTTCTCACTTGTTTTTTCTATAGTAGTTAAATGAACGAAAAGCCTGTCCCTTGCTTTTTTACCTTTTAAACAATAATCAAAAACACGACCTTCCCCGGAATAACTTGTTTTAATTTCCCAAATTTTATCTTGTGCATCTGCTAACTTATCATCCTTTAATTTATTTTCTTCAGCAATTTTTTTTTCAAATGCTTGTTTTTCTTTGTTTAACTCATTAATTTTATTATCGACCTGAGTTATCTCAATTTCAACTTGTTTATTTTGTTCTGAAAGTGTAAATATCCCTTTTAAGCTATTGGATTCATAAAAATTGTCTTCAATAAAAGATTGATTGTAGACAAGTATTTGAGTATCATCATCTAAGCCTTCAATAGAACAATAACTAAATTGTTCTTCATCTTTTTTATAAAGAAAATTTGATAAAGTGCTTTTACCTGTACCATTTAATCCATATATGAGATTTATCTTTTTATCAGTTTCTAGAGTAGTTTGATTTTTATAGCATGCTACATTTTTTAAATTTATCTTAGTGATCATTTCAATAGAAATTTTAGTTTTAGGTTATTACGCTCAGTTTAATTATTTTATATTGAGGTCATATTAAATGCGATATTATATTTAAATCAATGATTTTTATTATTAATAATCATTACGGGTAAATAAATTTTTTTGTTTCTATTAATTTTTTTAGAAAGCTTTAGTAAGATTTCATAAAGATTTCAAAAATTTACTCAAGTAAGAAAATAATTTTCCGCACGGATGTGCAATGCGTATATTGATGCATAGTTATTTATTCATCTTAAAGTATAAGTTAAGGCATGAGTTTTTATTATTTGATATAAGCTAAGGTAATAAAAATTAAATAAAAAATAAAATAAAAAAAATAATTTTTTCTAAATAAATTGTTTGTAAAGAGATATATAAAAGGAGGCTTTTCTTGGAAAGGTAAAGGCCTTTGAAGGATTCATTTTAGAAAAAATCATTACTGATATGTAAAAATAATAATATTATGTTAAATAGGAAATAGAAAAAAGTAAGAGAAATAGTAAAGGTGGTTAACATTCTTTATCTTTTTTATGTAATATCCATTAATTTAACTGTGTTAAATTCAAGTGGTAGAACAAAGAAAATAAAAAAATCAAAAAAAACAAAAACTTGCATTTATATTCTGGGACTCTAAATTTGTTACTATTTTTTAAGTTATTCTTTTGATTGATACCTAAGAATTAAAAAAGTAAGAAAAATAAAAAACTCATTATGCTCATACATTTGTTTTTTCTTTTTTAATTTTAAAGGCAATAAATTTTCTACACAAACCGGGTTGGCTGCACGGCCGTTTTTTATACATAATGAATAATTTTTGGAAAATTCCGTAAAATGTATTGGTCTCATAAAAGTTCTATTTACTCGTAGCTCTGAACATTTGCGTAGACATAGAAATTATAGAAAAATCCGTTAATACTGCCGTAAATTTAAAATGTAAAATTTACCTATAATTTATATTATGTTAAATAGAATTAATTATCATTCCTTCAATTTAATCTAATTGTATTTTTATCAATAATTTTACAATCTCCTTTGCTTTAATGATAATTTCTATAATTTTAAATATTTTATAATTAATGAATATTTTAAAGACTGAGCTTTTTATATAATTTTTTTGGAATGGCTTTTTTATTAACTAAGATAGCAGTAGATTTAAATTGTACGTAATTTTTTGTGACATATAAATATCCCTGAAAATCATTGGAAACGCCCCACGAGTTTTTAACTAAATAATATTCCTTGCCGTTTTGGTCTTTGGCCAAACCTACAATATGCATGGCATGATCATCGGTTGTAGATTTGTTGTTAAAGGCTTCTTGACGCATTTCTTCAGTAATTATCTTTTCAGGCTTAGGGTGACTGAATAAATTTGCTTTTTCTTCGGAAGAAATGGAATAAATATTTGTATCCGGAACATAAGCAACACCGTTTTTCCAACTAAAATACGGTTCACTTACGTCTGCCGCCCATCCAACTGTGTATCCTGTTGATAAGGCATGGTCTATAATAGTAGTCAATTCATGCATAGGTACATTATACATCCTATCTCCACTCCAGTTATCGGGTAAGGGTGGATAAAATGATTTATAGTACTCGTAATCTTTAAATGATGATATTTCTATATAATCATTTGGATTTAAATCAACTATTTCATCGGCAAATGTTTTAGGAGTATACATTTTTCCTTTATAAATAAACGTTTCGGGGACTTTTCCAATATACTTATCTAGAATTGATGAGAAATTGAATGTCCAGTTTGTATTTATAGGAGCTTTTTGAATTTTTACCTTATCCAGATACTCTTTAAGCTCTTGTTGCATTTCACTGAAATTATTCTTTATTGCACCATTAATGAGTCCGGTATAGGCTTCTTGAGGGACAATTCCATATTTTTTGTACATATTTATGACGTCGTGTAATGAACCTCCATCACCATAATTTACAAAACCGTCCATTAAAACATAAATCTTGGCTTTTTCTTCGTAAGTTCTCCTGGCTGTGTATATTTCTGCAATATCTATTACACGATTATGTTTTTTATATATTTCAGATTCCAAAAATGAATTTCCTGCATAGCTCCAGCATGTACCTGAGGAACCTTGGTTTTTTACATTTGTATTATCAAGTTGCTTAACTAAGGTAAATTGAAAGTTGCTCTTTTTTGATTTATTATCCTTAATTTTATTGATCAAATCATCTTGAGCATAAGTTACAGATTGTAGAATCAATAACAGTAAGATAGAAATGACGGTTTTCCTCATAAATTAATGCAATTATTTTTTATCTTTTACTCTCTTTTTCTTTTGTTTTAAATAATCGTAAGCGAAATAACCTCCTAATAACAATACAAAAACCGGAAAATAATTAGTTTTTTCATTAAGAGGAGCGTTTGTATTTACGGTGCGGAACATTCTATTCCATCTTATTTTGAATTTTGCCGGATGTCCGAAAGGATCATTTTCAAATAAGCCTTGAATACTTAACCAGGTAAAAACAGGTGTTCCAATAATATGATCTTCCGGTACATATCCAAAATATCTGCTATCCAGAGAGTTATCTCTATTGTCTCCCATCATCCAATAATAATTTTGTTGAATTGTATAGGTGTTGGATTCTTTACCGTTTATATAGAATTTCCCATCTTTTTCCTTTAAATCGTTGTTTTCGTAATTTTTTATGATTCTCCGATATTGATTTATATTCTGAGGGGTTAACTGAATAATGTCTCCTTGCTTAGGGATAGTAATGGGCCCATACTGAGATCCGTTCCAACCGCTATGTAAGGGGAAAATGGAGTTAGTAGTATCAATTTTTGTTTTAGCAATATCTCTATAATGAATTCCCTCTTCCCCTTTATTTGCAAATAAAATCCTAATGGAATCAACTGTATCAAAGTCTTTTATTTTGGCCGCATTTTCCTTAGTAAGTCCTTTAAAATAATAAATATTTTTACCGTGCTCGTCCATTCCTTCTTGGTAAGTAGCATATCCTAATAAATCTTCAATTTTTCTTTGGCTGATGCCGGCTTCGGTGGTATATACTAAATAATCTCTTTGCTGTTCTTCATCTTTCTTTATTTCTTCAGGTTTTCCATTGACCAATAAGTTTCCATCAATTAATTGAATTTGATCTCCTGGTAAACCAACGCAACGTTTTACATATGGGTCTTTTCTATCTATGGCTGTGTGAAGTGAATCTGTAGGGTAATTGAAAACAACAATATCATATCTGTTAACCTTAGTCCAACCGGGAAGTCTCAAATAGGGTAAACGAATTTTATCTACATAGGAGTTTATTTGGTTTTGAGGCTGTTGGTTATTTCCCAATGGAATTTTATTTTGCAAGAATGGCAAAGCTACCGGTGTCATCGGGATTCTTATTCCGTAATTTAATTTACTGACAAAAAGGAAATCTCCAACAAGTAAGGTTCGTTCCATGGATGCAGTTGGAATAGTAAATGGCTGAATTACAAAAGCATGAACTATGGTCGCAAAAATAACTGCAAACAGGACCGCTGATATAAAAGTTTCTTTTCTTTCTTGTTTTCCACTGTATTGTGTTTTGGGCGAATAGTTTATGTAGGCCAAGAAGATAAATGAGAAAAACAAAACCAATAGGGCATCTAAATAGGATCGACGATTATAATGCCTTATAAAATCCACTAATATAATAGCTCCCATAATAGGACCTACAATGGGGATAAATACTATAATGAACCACCACCAAGGACGATGAATGATTTTTAATGTAATTAAAATATTGTAAAAAGGGAGCAAGGATTCCCATGCCTTTCTACCTGCTTTTTGAAATAATTTCCAAGCAGTTAGGAAATAGAGTATATTTGAAAGTAAAGCGAATAGTAAATAATAGGGTAAATAATGCATGAGATAATATTTAAATCTTTTTAATAATTTAGTTATTTATTTGCCTTGATACAAAAGTAATTTTTATCTAAAATCCTAGCACATCTTTCATAGTGAAAATACCTTTTTTTCCGATAAGCCATTCAGCTGCTATTAATGCTCCTATAGCAAAACCTTTTCTGGAATGGGCGACATGTTTAAATTCAATATCGTCAATAGGTGAGTTGTATATTACTGTATGTGTTCCGGGAACATCATGAACTCTCTTAGCTTCAATTCCCAATAAATTATTATTGGTCTTATATGATAATTTCCATCCATCAAAGCCGTATATCGGAATGATTTCTTCTGCAAGAGTTATAGCTGTACCGCTGGGTGCGTCCTTTTTTTCTGTATGATGTATTTCTTCAATATGAACAGTATATTCCTGGTATTTATGCATAATTTCAGCCGCTCTTTTATTTATTTCGAAAAATAAATTAACTCCCAAGCTGTAATTGGAAGAATAAATGAATCCGCCGTTATACTTTATACAAATATCCTTTACTTGAGGTAGCTTATCTAGCCATGCAGTCGTTCCACATACGACCGGTATTCCAATTTCTAAGCAAGCGGTTACATTTTCATAAGCAGTAGAAGGAGTTGAGAATTCAATAGCTACCTCTGCGCCATTTAAATTTTCCTGAGTTGGTTTTTTTTCTAATCTGGCAACGATTTCGTGATTTTGATTTAGGGCTATTTCTTCTATGGCTTTACCCATTTTACCATAACCTACTAAAGCTATTTTCATAAGAATATATATTAATTATTATTAACATTTACAATTTTAAAATGATAGGCAAAGTGAAAGTCCTACTTTTTGATTATTAAACCATGTATCTGCATTTTCCATAATAACAGGTCTGACGGCAAGATCTTTATCTTTATCAAAAATCGATAGATGTGCATCAACTGTAGCATCAACTATATTTAAAAGATAAGCAAGAGAGGTCAGCACTATTGCATAATCCCTATTTCTCCTCTCTGAATCTTGTGCATTAGCTAAAACTTTTGGACTAATGCCTGCAACATCTGAAAATTGATGTCTTTGTCCGCTTAGTTCTGCTAAATATGCTTTATGATATTTATTATATCTGTTATTGTAATACTTTATAAAACCTATTCCGGCACCAATAACCCCTAACACAATGGGAGCTTTAATATATTTTCTATTGTATAATTGTCCTAAACCGGGAAGTATAGCTGAATATAAGGAAGCTTTCAGAGGGCTTCTCAACATAGTTCGAGTAAGCGAATCTGTTTGATTAATATTTCGAATTATAATTTCATCTTCACTACCAGTGGTATTGTTTTTTTCTTGATTTTGAGCTAAAATAAAACAAGTAAGAAATAATGAAATTATAACCAATATTTTCTTTTGTATCATTCTAATAATTTCTGAATTCTTTCAAATTCTTCCGTTGAATCAAAATTAATGATAATTTTTCCTTTTCCTTTTTCTGTAGCCTTTATTTCAATAGTAGTTTCGAAATAATCTTCAAAATTTTTCAAACCTTTTTTTAGATGATTGGGTAATTCCTTTTCTTTAGATACTTTTTTGCTTTTAGGATTTTTAAAGGTACGTATGAAATTTTCAGTTTGTCTTACAGATAATTGTTCACGTACAATTTTTTCGTATACAAATAATTGTTTCTCTTGTTCTTCCAAGGAGATTAGCGCTCGTCCATGTCCCATGGAAATAATTCCGTCTCTTATACCGGTTTGGATGATTGGAGATAATTTTAATAGCCTTAAATAATTGGTTATGGTACTCCTGTCCTTCCCCACTCTGTTACTCAGATTTTCCTGAGTTATATTGATTTCTTCAATTAATTTTTCAAAGCTGAGAGCAATTTCAATTGGATCCAGATCTTTTCGTTGGATATTTTCAACTAAAGCCATTTCTAAAAGTTCTCGATCATTAGCCAATCTTACAAATGCGGGCAATTTTTTTAGACCTGCTTGTTTGGATGCGCGATATCTTCTTTCTCCTGAAATTAAATCATATTTATCTCCATTTTTACGCACCGTTATAGGTTGTATCAATCCTAACTGTTTAATAGAAATTGATAATTCGTCTAATGCTTTTTGATCAAAATTAGTTCTGGGTTGATTGGGGTTGGTTATAATGTCATCAAGTGAAATTTCCAATATGTTACCTACTAACTCTTCTGCACCTTTTTCTTCGGCAGAATTAACTTTTTTAGAATTCTCACTCAAAATTGCGGATAGACCTCTACCCATAGCTCTTTTTTTCTCTATACCCATAATTTATTTAACTTCAGACTTATTTTTATTTAATACTTCTTCTGCAAGTAATATATAATTTATAGCTCCCTTACTTTCTGCGTCATATTTTAATATGGATTCGCCAAAGCTTGGTGCTTCGCTTAATCGCACATTTCTTTGTATGAGACTGTCAAAAACCATATCCGGAAAATGTGTTTTAACTTCTTCTACCACTTGGTTTGATAAACGTAAACGTGCATCATACATAGTCAATAATAATCCTTCAATAGTTAGATCCGGATTGTGGAGTTTTTGAACACTGTTGATAGTATTTAGAAGTTTCCCTAAACCTTCTAAAGCAAAATATTCACATTGGATGGGAATTATTACGGAATCGGCAGCAGTTAAAGCATTTAAAGTAATTAATCCTAAAGACGGTGCACAATCAATAATTATAAAATCATATTTATTTTTTATGTCTTTCAATGCTTCTTTTAACATGTATTCTCTATTAACCTTATCAACTAATTCAATTTCAGCGGCGACAAGATCAATATGAGCCGGTATTAATTCCACATTGGGGGAAGTAGTGGGTTGTATGGCATCTTGGGCTGGGGCGCTATGTTCAAGGACTTCGTACGTACCGTATTCAACTTCTTCAACATTAATACCTAATCCAGAACTGGCGTTGGCTTGAGGATCTGCATCGATGAGTAAAACTTTTTTTTCAAGCACTCCTATCGCCGCAGCCAAATTTACAGCTGTGGTTGTCTTTCCAACTCCTCCTTTTTGATTAGCTATAGCAATAATTTTTCCCATCTTTATATTAAAATTTCAAGGTGTAAAAATACAATATTTAAACGGTATATTTTGAAAAAATTATCAACATTAGAGGGTGTTATAGCAAGTAAATTAATATTTTTAAAATATATTTATGGTTAATTTCCTCCTCTATTTTTATATATTTAAACTGAACATCATTTTATCTAAAATGTATTTCAAGTATTTATATTAAAATGATTTATCAGTAAATGTTTAGCGCATTATTATATTTTACATATGAAAGCTAACAAATTATGATTTTAAAATTAAACTTTTTACCATATATGTGGTCAATATATGGTAAATTTTAAATTATATGAAAAGAATAATTTTTGTAGGAGTATTAGTATTATCTTCAACGTTTGCTTTTACTCAATCTACATGTGAGAATAGTAAAGATTGTAATAAAAAAGAACAGAAGGTTAAAGAGATGAGGGATAGAATGGCTAAGGAGCTCAATTTAACTGAAGATCAAATAAGAAAAATTAATTTAATTGAAGATAAATATAAAAGTAAGGAAGATGAGTTGCGAAAAAAATCTGAAGAATTGCGTAAACAAATTCATAAATTAAAAGAGGATAAAAAATCTGAAATTAATGAAGTTTTAACTGAGGATCAAAGACAAAAGATTAAAATAATAAAAGAGGATATGCATAATAAAAAGAAAATATACAATCGTGGTGCAAAGTATCATAATAAGTAGTTAGTTTATAAAGGTTATAATCTGGTAAATGGAAATACCTTTGTATTATATTAATGGGTGCATTTGTTTTCTAATCAAATAGGTTTAGCTTAAATAATACATTAATAATACATTCTCTCAATAACTTGATTTCTTAGTTTATGGAAATTTTGAAGAGAAATGCTTCCAAATAACACATTTTATATTGGTAAGTTTATTTTTAATTATAACTATACTCCACATGAAGATAAGAAAAAGATGAGTGAGAATAAGGGCATACTCCAACTAAGATGTTTTAAGCTGATAAGGCAGGAAATGTAGCAGATAAAGAAATTGATACAAATAAATAATGTATTTGTAAATTCAATTATTCTATAATATTGATACGATTATAATTTATTCATAAATGGAAAACATTTGAAATTTTATAAACTGTCAAGAAAAATTCTGCATATCAATTAATTTTTTATAAATACCATTTTTTTCCAATAATTCGCCATGTGATCCTTGTTCCATTATTTTTCCTTTATCCATAACAATAATCATATCAGCTTTTACAATGGTAGATAATCTATGAGCAATAACCAATGATGTCCGATTAGACATTAGATTATCCAAAGCATCTTGTACAAGCCTTTCACTTTGAGTATCTAACGCAGAAGTTGCTTCATCTAAAATCATTATAGGCGGATTTTTCAATATAGCCCTGGCAATGGCTATTCTCTGTTTTTGCCCTCCTGAAAGTTTACCTCCTCCTTCACCAATGGTAGTGTCGAATCCATCAGGCATTTGTTCAATAAATTCAAGGGCATTAGCCACTTTAGCTGCTTCAATTACTTCATCCATAGTGGCATTGGGATTACTTAATTTAATATTATTAGCTATGGTATCATTAAATAGGATAGATTCTTGCGTAACCATTCCCAATAATTTACGGTATACTTTTAAGTTTAAATCTCTTAAATCATGGCCATCAACATAGATTGCTCCGCTATCAACATCATAAAATCTTGCAATTAAATTAGCCAGGGTTGTTTTGCCGCTGCCACTTTGACCTACAACTGCTATCGTCTTTCCTTTAGCGAGGAATAAATTTATGTCTTGAAGAATGGGATGTCCATCTACATATTGGAAATTAATATTCTTTAATTGAATTCCTTCTTTTATTTCTGATAGATTTATTGCATTTTCAGGCTCATAAATTTGTATGCTGGTTTCTAATGTTTCCACCAAACGATCTGTGGATGCGGTGCCTTTATGTAAGTTAGTAATTGAGGTAGATAATGTTTTGGCAGGTTCTAATAATTGAAAAAATAGGGCTATATACACTAAAAATGAAGGAAGATTCAATCCTTCTCCGTCTAAAATAAGAACTCCGCCATACCATGTTATAAAAATCATAGCAACAGAACCCAGAAATTCAGATGAAGGTGAGGCAAGTTCATATTTTTTCATCATATTGATGGATAACCTTCTAAGATTAAGAACGCTATTCATAAACCTGCTTTTCATGGTTTCTTCAGCATTGAAAATTTTAATTATTTTAGCACCATTAAGAGTTTCATCAATAACTGAAAGTACATTGCCTGATTCAGCTAACCCTTTTTTTGCATCTTTTTTCAAACTTTTTCCAATTGAGGAAATAATCCATGCCATAAATGGAAGTACAATAAATGCAATTAAAGTTAAAGAGGGACTAATGGCAATTAAAGCTATTAAAGTAAAAAGAATTGAAAAAGGCGTTCTCCAAAGCTCTAATATGGATGTTAAGATATTACCTTCTACCTCTCCAACATCTCCTGAAAGCCTTATCATGATATCTCCTTTTTTTCTATTAGTAAAATAGGCTACAGGAAGAGTCAAGATTTTATCATACATGCCCACTCGTAAATCTTTTGAAATTCCACTTCTTAATAGAACAATAAAGTATTGGGCTAAATATCTGAAAATATTTCTTAATAAAAATAAAATAATAACGGTAATACAAAGATAGGCTAAGACTGTTTTAGGATTGGTTCCTTCAAGAGAATGATCTAAAAATACGTAAAATTTATATTTTAACTCAGCCATCATACCGTTTGAAACTTGCATTTCTTTTTTGGTTTCTTCAATTAAGATTTGATTATTCCCGCCTAAGAGCATTTCCAATATGGGCATAATGGAAAATACAGAGACTATCGAAAACAGAGAATATAAAACATTAAATAAAATTCCCAATATAAATTCTTTTTTATATGGATAGGCAAATTGTTTTAGTATTTTTTTTAATGAATTCATGCTACCTTGTAATTATTACAAAGGTAAATAAAATTCATTTCTTATTTTTAAAAAGTGGCTTGTATTCCAACATGAATTTTAGAATCTGAGAAATTTATGGGTTTTGAATCATACTTTCCAACTGCATAATTTAATGAAAAAATTCCGAAACGTGTTAAGAAGTTTATTCCTAATCCTGTTCCCCATAAAAAAGGTCTTGCATTTTGATATTTATTTTCAATCCATGCTAAATCTGTAAATAAACTTAAATACAATTCTTCAAACGGAACATACCTATATTCTAAACTTCCAATTATATAAGCATTGGCATAAATGGATTGTTCATTGAATCCACGTATTGTTTTCATTCCTCCGATTTTAAATAATTCGTTTACGGTTAAGGTATCAGATAATAAGGTAGAAGCACTAATTCGAGGTTTAATATAATGGGATCCGGATATTTTTATTAGTTTTTCTGACGATGCTGACAGGTAATATTCAGTTAAATTTTTTCGATCTTCCGGTATATTTCTATAAACGATTCCTTTTACTGAATAATAATTTTTGGGCCCTAAAATATCGTTTTCATTTCTTTCTTTGTATTGATAACTTATCCCTAATCCGGTTTTGGAGAAATTATTGCTACTATCTGATTCTGTTACATAACGTGAATTTTCAAATAACCCTTCTATGCCCAAACGCTGATTCACTGTATATTGATAATAAATATGCTCATGCAGGTGTATAGTTGCATACGTGCTGTCTTGTTTATATATTGTTAAAGAGGATTCTGATCCGAATTTAGACTTAAAAAGGTAAGGAACATTAACTTGAATTTCAAAATTTTGGGATTTTTCCGCTGTAGAAAGCCAGTTTAAGTTAATAGTTTCAAATGAATTCAATAAATTGCCTAATGAAAGTTGTAGTTGCCCATTTACTTTGAATTTGCCTTTATGATCGTTGCCAAAACCTAACATACCATCAAATGAACTGGCTTTTCTTTTTTTTATATATAAAAAGATCTTGGTGGAATCGGGAGTAAATAATACCTGCGGATTTTTTTCTTCAACTATAAAATTAGTTGCTTGTAAAGTAGCAGATATTTCTTTAAGCCTTTCATCGGTGTAAGTTTTACCAAGAAATCCATATTCTAATTCTTTTATTATTCCACGAGGAATTTTAGTGTACCCGTTTATAATAAATGAATTTATAAATCTTTTTTGATTTAGCTCCACTTTAATGGACGCTTCTAATGGCTCATTTTCAATAGATAATTTTGTATAGACTTGGTTGAAAGCATATCCCCTTTTTAAATAATAATAATGTATAACTCCCGCCAGGGAATCAATATTATCTGTTTTGAACTTATCTTTGTTCATAATTGCTACTTTTGATAGGGAATCTAATTGTACCCAAACCTTTTTGTAAAATTTGCCTCTGTTAATATATACTAAAGTTTCTTTTTTAGTTTTTTTTAAGGAGTCCAGTTTTAAGGTGTAAAAGCCTATGGCTACTAAGGAGTCTAATACAAAATTTAGTTTATTATTAGAATAGGTTTTACTAAACCAAAGTTTATTGTTATTATATATCTTTACATTACTTTTTTCAATCTGTCCGTGAAGTAAAAACGGCAAAAGTACTATACATAATAATTTAAATTTCATATTTTATACTTATGTGATTTTAATTTATTATTATGTGAATTTGAATTGTTATTTCAGTTACTTATGCAAATTAGTCAAGTATTCTTGTCAAGAAATTGATCCTTGTTAATATATAATTTGTACAAAAGCCACTGGATGAACGAGCAAAATTTGTTTTATTTATTTAAAATTATTTTTTTCTAAAAAATTATAAACGATGTTCTTCCATTCTTGAGGATACAGTTTTAAATAACTGTGGTGATATGAATCGGGAAAAATTTTAAATTCTTTTTCCTTACTAGCGGAATTCGTAAATATTCTTTTTGATTCTTCAACAGGTATTCTTGGATCTTTTCCTCCACATAATAATAATGTTGGTATCGAGACATTTTTAATATATTCCTCAGGGTTCATTGAAAATGGATTAAATCCGTTCAATACCCCACCCCAAAACATAATTAGATAAGAAAATGGAATCCCTATATAGCGAATTTTACCTAAACGAATTTTAACTGCATCGATCAATCTACCGTAAGGTGCTTCCAAAATAAGAGCTTTAACATTTAAATTATGATCATGTTGAGCTTTGATTATAGCTACAGATCCCATTGAGAAACCACATAAAAATATAGATTTTTCTCTTAATGTGTTTTTTACAAAATCATAAGCATGTTTGACATTTTCTGCTTCTTTGTATCCTAGAGTTGTTTGAATTCCATAGGAACCTCCTGCACCTGAAAAATCTATTAACAAAGTTTTATATCCCATATCTAAAAAAACGTAGGCTCTATCCAACATAGAAGATTTTTCTGATCCGAAACCATGGAAAATCAGGACTATACCTTTAGATACTACTTCCGGTTCAAGTAACCAAGCTTCTAAATATTTATCGTTTTCAACCGGTATTTTTAAAGAGGTAAATTTTTTGGAAGGTTTTAAATCAGTTTTTGGTTTAGGTATGGAAACTCCAGTAAACAGTGTAGAATACCCTACATTTATATGAATTTTAGAGGCATCTTTTTTATAATGAGTCAAACTATATGCCTGAATTCCGGCAATTAAGTTAATTAAAAGAAAAAATAAAAACAAAAGAAAGCTTGCAATTCTTATGAAGTAAAAATTTTTTTTTTCATTATTATAATACTAAAACATACAACATTTTGTAAATATAATAATTATTTTTCTATTGTTTTTTGTCGTCCCAATTACTGTCAAGTAAAAGTTTTTCTAAGAGATTTTCTTTTCCCAATAAATAGGCCGAGTTAATGCTGAAAATCCAACGTTCTGCTTCGAAAAATTTTTCTTGCATTTTAATAATCTCTGTTTGATTTAAATAATGAAGTACCATGAAAATAAGGGAAAATAAGATCAATACAAGGGAAAATAAAAAAGTTGGGTTTACTTCCTGATAGGCAGATAGAGTAAACGATTGGTGGTCATATATCCAATCGATAAGTAAAACTATACATGAAAAAAGAAAAAGACCTATTGAAGTCATATAATTCAGAATGGAATATTTATTTAGTTGTTTTATTTTTTGTTCGTAATCTGCCTTAAGTATCTCAAATTCTTGCTCAGTCATCTTCCAGAAATCTGAAACATTATAATTATATTTTTGATATTGAATTTTTTCTAAGGTGATGAATTTGAAAATTATATATTCCCATACTATTCCCAATACTAGTACAAAAACTAATACTATAATTGAAAGAAAACTATAAAATATATTTTGTATGATATTATAGTAAAATCCTAAACTAATTATTCCTATAAATAAAACAATGAAAATAATTATTTTAATTTCTCCATAATTTTTTCTTTTGATCGCTTGAAGTTGTTCATTAACTTTTTCTTTACCTAAACCCAAGGTATTTTCTAATTTATTTTTATCAAAGTTAAATTTATTCATTATTATAAATTTATTAACAAAAATAGGTATTAATAGGTAGATGTAATTAAAATATTATTTTAATATACCTCCTGTTATCATTCTCCCTGAATGGATAGTTTGTCTACGTGCTGAAAAAAATAAATTCGGATGTGTAACGGTACATAATCCTGATATTTCTATGTTTCGAGTAGATATTCCTTCTTGTATTAAAAGTATTTTATTAGCTTTCCAAAGATCTATATGATATTTTAGTGTTTGTTTATTTTGAATCATTATTTTTTCTATAGGAAATTCTTCTTCTTTAAACGCCTCAATAACTTCTTCCCCAACTTCAAAACATTCTTGGCAAATTGATGGTCCTATGCCAGCCAATAAGTCCTCAGGCTTACTATTAAATTCTTGGATCATTTTAAAAATCGTTTTCAATACAATTTTATTTACAGTTCCCCTCCAGCCTGCATGAATGGCTGCTAAAACTTGTTTTTTAGGATCGTATATTAATATTGGAACACAATCTGCAGTAGTTATACCTATAGCTATACCTTTCTCATGGGTAAGTAAGGCATCTGTATTCTGAAGTAATTTTTGTTGTTTTTCTGTTGGTAAATGTAAAAAATCACGATCAATAGCTACAACATGATTGCTGTGAGTTTGAAAGGGTATGAATAACCTATTGGGTGATATTTCTATTGCTTTACAGAACCTTTTTCTATTTTCAATCACATTTTGCAATTCATCACCCGAAGAGGTACCTAAATTGAAAGATGTATAATTACCAACACTTACTCCTCCATCGATAGTAGTTGTAAAATGTTGTAATTCGCTGTATACTGATAAATTATCAAATCGAATGAAATTCATATATTGAAAATAGAATAATTATAAATCAATTGTGTAGTTATTAAAGTTATATAAAAACATTAATGAGCTTCCAGCCAGTTCGTACCAACACCAACATCAACAATTAAAGGAACCTCCATGCGTACGGAGTTTTCCATTGTATTTTTAATAAGGGCTGATACTTCCTTGATTTCTTCATCAGGAGCATCAAAAACCAATTCGTCATGTACTTGTAACAGGAGTTTTGTTTGATAATTTTTTTCATGTAATAGCTCATGAATTTTTATCATGGCAATTTTAATAACATCCGCTGCTGTTCCTTGGATGGGTGCATTGACAGCATTTCTTTCAGCATGAGAACGAACTACGTTGTTTTTGGAATGAATATCCGGCAAATATCTTCTTCTTCCTAATAAGGTTTCAACAAATCCATTTTTACGAGCAGTCTCAATCTGTTCGGATATATATTTTTTAAGTTCCGGATAGGCTGCATAATAAGCATCAATTAAATTTTTTGATTCCGAACGTGATAATCCGGTTTGTTCACTTAAACCAAAGGCAGAAACTCCATAAATAATTCCGAAATTGATTGTTTTCGCATGAGAACGTTGTTCTTTAGTTACTTGATCCATAGGTATATGGAATACTTTTGAAGCGGTAGCTTTGTGAAAATCTTCTCCGTTATTAAAAGAGTTGATCATAGCCGAATCTTTACTCATTGCAGCTATAATTCGTAACTCTATTTGTGAATAGTCAGCAGAAATAATTTTATGATTATGGTCTTTTGATATAAAAGCTTTTCGTATTTCCTGTCCTCTTGGTGTACGTATAGGTATATTCTGTAAATTCGGATTATTGGAGGCTAATCTGCCTGTAGCAGCTACAGTTTGAGCAAAGGTAGTATGCACTCTTTTGGTTATCGGATTGACTTCATCGGGAAGCGCATCCACATAGGTTGATTTGAGTTTTTGCAACTGTCTGTATTCTAATAATAAATCAATGATTTTATGGGTATGAGCCAGTTTTAGCAATACTTCTTCACCGGTTGCGTATTGACCTGTTTTGGTTTTCTTGGGTTTATTTCCTAATTTTAATTTATCAAATATAATATCTCCTAATTGTTTAGGTGAATTGATATTAAATACTTCTCCTGCTAGTGAATATATTTCTTTTTCTAATCGGGAAAGATCTTCTACCAATTCTTTAGACATATCTTGTAATGCATGAATATCTAAATTAATTCCACACCATTCCATATCTACTAAAACTTTCATCAATGGCATTTCAATTTCAGTAAATAGCTTTTTAAGATTATCTTTAGCTAATTGTGGATCTAATTTATTTTTAAGCTGTAAAGTAATATCGGAATCTTCAACTGCATATTCTTTTTGTTCATCTAAGGGTACCGAGGAAAATAATTTTTGATTTTTTCCTTTTTTGCCTATCAGAGATTCAATGGAAATAGGTTTATAATTGAGTTCCGTTTCTGCAAGTATATCCATATTATGCCTTGCATCGGGATTGATCAAATAATGGGCTATCATGGTATCAAAAAGTATTCCTTTAACTTCTACCTGATATCTTCTTAAAACTTTATAATCATATTTTAAATTTTGTCCAACTTTGGCTATATTCTCATTTTCAAAAAAAGGTCTAAGAATTTCAATTAATTCTTGTGTCTTTTCTTTATCTTTTGTATTAAAAGGAACATAATACCCTTTAGCTTTTTCATACGAGAATGAAATACCTACTAATTCTGCAATCATAGAGTCAGTTGAAGTAGTTTCCGTGTCAAAACACACAATATTTTGCTTTGAAAGCTTTTCAACCAGTAATTTTACAGCCATAGGGGTCTCTGTCAGTTGATACAGATGATCGGTATTTTCAATGGTTTTCCAATTTGAGCTTTCTTTCATTTCGATATCTTGATCTAAAGTATCGAATAAAGATCTTTGTCCAGTAACCGAAACACTATTTGATAAATCCTTTTCCGGACCATTTTCACTTTCAAAAATATTAGGATATGTTTTTTTAAAGTTAACGATCATATTTCTGAATTCTAAATCTTCAAAAATTTTAATTACCTGATCAACATTGGGCTTATCCACTGTTAAACTTTCATAATTAAATTCTATAGGGACATTGGTTTCTATAGTTGCCAATTTTTTTGATAAAAGCCCTAATTCTTTATTCGCTTCGACTTTTTCTCTCATTTTTCCTTTTAATTCAGAAGAATGGGCAAATAAATTTTCTATGCTTCCATATTCTTTAATAAATTGTTTGGCTGTTTTTTCACCTACTCCGGGTATTCCGGGTATGTTATCAACGTTATCCCCCATCATTCCTAAAAGGTCAATAACCTGAGAAGGTGTTTCAACCTGAAATTTATCTTTAACGGCTTCTATATCCCAAATCTCAATGTCATTTCCTCTGGATGCTGGTTTAAAAACAAAAATATTTTCTGAAACCAATTGAGCATAATCTTTATCGGAAGTCATCATATAAGTGGTGTATCCTTCCCTTTCTGCTTTTTTAGCTAGAGTTCCTATTACGTCGTCTGCTTCATATCCCTCTTTTGACATGCAAGGAATTTTTAAGGCTTCAAGTATTTGGTGAATATAGGGTACTGCTATACGAATAGCTTCCGGGGTTTCTTGGCGATTGGCTTTATATTCTTTGTATTCCCGATGGCGGAAAGTTTCTCCCACATCAAAAACTACGGCCAAATGTGAGGGATTTTCTTTTTTTATTAAATCGAAAAGGGTATTGGTAAATCCAAATATCGCAGAGGTATTTATTCCTTGAGAGTTAATTCTTGGATTTTTAATAAAGGCGTAATATGCTCTAAATATTAAAGCATAAGCGTCTAAAAGAAATAATTTTTTATCACAATCTTGACTGGTCATTCGTTCCGATTATTTTATTTATGTATTAAATTCAAATATAAGATATTTGAATTTAATACTTGAAACTATATATTGTATAGGGGTTAAAATGAATTGTACATAATTAATAAATAAAAAAAAGCCGAAAAAGCCAATCTAGAAAAGGGATTGAGTGAATTTTTAAAATATTGGCTAGAAAAATGAAATGTACATTTACTACTATTTTGCCACCATTTTAACCACCTAATAAACCCTTAAGGTTAATAATAGACTATTTACTACCATAAAGTTACTAAAACCCGTTTAAAAACTAATATTAAGCCTATATATACTAATTAAAATGAGTATGATATTTCATGCTCATTTTTTGTATGTATTAATTTTGTTATAAAACAATAAAAAAGAGTTGGGTATGCAGTTGGGTATGCAGTTGGGTATGCAGTTGGGTATGCGAAAAGATAAAAAAAACAACTGATTTAAATACATATAATTACGTTTTAGCATTAAAAATACAACTAAAAAACAACAATAGGGCATATATATTCCATAAAGTAAATAAAACACATGTTATACAAGTATCTTACAATCAGCATATTAAATAAAAACAAACAAAAAAATGTGTGTTTGACTGTATTTAAGAAGCAATATTGATATATAATTATGATATAACATTATAACGAATAGATAATTTTACCATAGCTAAAGCTCTAATATTTTTAATGGGTTCGTCTTTAGGTTGATGATGTTGATTTTGGGAAACCAGCT
>NZ_LIVM01000009.1 GCF_001418685.1 Apibacter mensalis | reverse complement strand
CATCTTCTAAAGTACGGCAGTTATCAGATAATACAAACTCTTCTACTTCTCTAAATATACGATGAGCTTTAGCTGTTATCGCCGTAGCGTTAGGGTGATTTTTACAGGTAAATCCATTTTTATCGGAATATTCGGATGGTTTTAATTTTATATAGGTATTTATGAATATCCGGTTAATGGTTTTATTTTGCCGTACCTCAATATGCAGAGGAGCTGCAGACTTACCTTTTGCTATTTCATTACGCCTGTCGTAAACAAATCGTAAGCTCAAATTATCCATATTTTGATTGTGTTAAATTGTATCAAAAGATTTGATACAAATGTAAAAAAATGTATCAAAAATATGGCATAATACAGCATTTTTTGTCATATTCAAAAATTGCTAAAATTCAATAAAAACCTTTGTATAAAAGAAAAACCCGCTATATAAGCGAGTTTTTAAGTGACCACGGAGGGATTCGAACCCCCAACCCTCAGAGCCGAAATCTGATATTCTATCCAGTTGAACTACGTAGCCAACAAATATTTTCTGCAATAATACTAATAATTTATTCTAACTTCATAATAATATTTGAAATTTCTTCAGACTTTTCTTTTTCATATACAGAATCAATAGGATGCAATACTTGAAGCAACTGCCCATACGAGTACATGAGATTCTGAAGAGATATTTTTTGTCCTTTTGCATTATTTTTTCCAAGCATTTCAAATGTTTTCAATCTTTTATCTAACGGTTTTAAAGATTCTGTAATATAAGCAATTGCTTTATCTCTCTTATTTAATTCCAGATAAGTATTTGCAATATTATCAACGATAAGTGTATAATAGCTGGATAATTTACTCATATCATCAGTTGCAAAGGTTTGATCGTGTGGAGATAGTGATAAGTAATAATTTAATTCTTTAAATATTTGGTTTTTATAAGCTTCTGCTAATTTCAACCCTTCTTTTTCTTTACCTATAAGGAAATAACCGGATATGATAGAATTATAAGAAGGCGTAGCCGGATACATATTTAATGGTATTTCTTTATTTATTAATTCTAAAATATCATTAGCCCGTTTTTTATCTCCACTTTTTGCCAAAGCAATAGCTGCTCTTCCACAGGACATCCTGTAATTTAAAATATTACTTCTACAAGTTTCATCAAAATAAGCTTTAGGATCTTTTAAATTTCCAAATTTATAGTTCATAACCAAGTTATAAATGGTATTGGGATTTATTCTTCCTTGTTCTCCGGTATTGGTATCAGGTGTATAAATAGGAACTAATTTTGAAACTAAACCTTGATATTCCAAGTAATTTTGTGTAAACATGATATTAGATTGAGAATAAGTACCCCCTGAACTAAAATATATGGAACGATCCCAATTATAATTGGCAAGTAAATCCAGTACAGCTAAACCGTCCTTATATAATGTTTGTTTATTAATTTTCAACACAACATTATTTACCATCATTTTAGAATCTTCAGGTTTAACTATTCCATATTTTAAGGCATTCTCTTTATTTACAGGCAAGCATATTTTATTTACAGGAATAAATCCTACATCAGCTCCTCTATAATCTCTTTCAGTTACATAAGTATATAACTCCTTAATTGCAGATTGATCTTTCTCATTCTTAAGAAAATTTATAGCTTCTTTAGCTGATAGGCTGTCTTTAATTGCATATTTTTTAAACTGTGCGATATCAGCAGGTATACTGTCTTCCGGAAGATTATCAAAAATTTGCTTCCAAAAATCACGAGTCAATAAAATAATTTGATCATTAACCCCATCTCTATATTCTTCATGTTTTAATGAAGAAGGTATACCGGGTGCCTTGTATGTTCTTCTTTGAACCTGATCAATATACCATGCTGTACCCAACAAGGTAAAGTTAACCACTTTGGCATCCGATCTAAATTCTTCGGTTTCTTGCAATGCCCATAAAGGGTATGTGTCGTTATCTCCATATACAAAAAGTATTGGATTGTTACTATCTAAACTTTGTAAATAACTTTTTGAAAAATCATAAGCAGTATATCTCTTACTTCTATCATGATCATCCCAATTTTGAAATCCCACCAAAATAGGAACTCCTAATGAGAGAAAACCAATAAATAAGCCTATTTGCCTTTGTTTGAATTTATTTAATAAGTACATGATTGCTGTCACTCCCATTCCAATCCAAATAGCAAAGGTATAGAATGAAGTCACTAATGCATAGTCTCTTTCTCTTGGTTCAAAAGCTTTTATACTGGTATATAAAATAATACCTACACTGGCTAATAAAAATATAGCGATTAATGAAAAATTTCTTCCGGGGTCTCTGTTCAATTGAAAGAAGAATCCTATTAAACCTAGCAGTAATGGTAAAAAATAATATTGGTTGGTAGCTTTGTTCACATATGCTGCAGGTAGCTTATCTTGATCTCCTAATCTTAAATTATCAAAATATTTAATACCGCTGATCCAATTTCCTTTAGTCGATTCGTAATTTCCTTGTAAATCATTTTGACGACCGGCAAAATTCCACAAAAAATATCTTATGAACATATACCCCATTTGATAGGTCAACATAAAATCCAAGTTTTGTCCTAACGTTGGCTTTTTAACATTGATAAGTTCATTTTGTTTAGCTATTTGATAATCACGAACTGATATTTCACCGGAATTTTTTTTCCTGATCAACTCATCAAAAACTTTTTGCGCTTCAGGATTACCGAAATATTTTGAATTTAAGGTAAAATTAGGATACCCTTCCATTAATCCATAATTTTCTATAACACTCGGATCCGGATTATACATACGCGGAAATATGCTCACCTGCTCAGGATTGAACTTATAACTAATTCTTCTTCCTGTTTCAATATATCTTCCCGTTTTTTCGTCCTTTTCATATATAGGGCCATTGTCATTAGTTCCTATAATTCCGTTAGGATCTAGATATGCCGTATAGTTAGCTCCATATAATACCGGCCAATCTCCGTATTGAGCCCTATTATAGTAATCCAACATTCCTATTGCATTATCCGGATCATTTAAATTGATAGGAGGGTTAGCTTTAGCTCGTATGGGCAACACGACCCAGCTCGAAAAACCAATAAGCATAAATAAAATAGATAAAATAACGGTATTACCTGTCTTATATCCATGTTTGGAGGTATATCGTAAAGCAAAATAAAAGGCAACTATTAAAATTAAAAATGCCACAACAGAACCTGTATTAAATGGCATTTGAAGATTATTTACAAAAAATATTTCACATTTTCCAAAAAATGACATGGTAAATGGAAATATAATTTTAAATACAGCTAAAAATACACCTCCAATAGCAATATTGGCCAATATAAAGTTCTTCCAAGTAAAGGAATATTTTTTAGCGTAATATATATAACCTAGGGTAGGAACTACTAATATTACCATTAAATGAATTCCTACAGACAAACCGATAAGTAGAGAGATTAGTATAAGCCATTTATCTGAACGGGGATTTGATAAATCATTTTCCCATTTACACATAAGCCATAGCAATAATGCGGTAAAACATGATGCAGCTGCATAAACTTCTCCTTCTACAGCAGAAAACCAAAAAGTGTCGGTATATGTAAATGTTAAAGCCCCTACAGCCCCACTTAATAAGATGGTAGCTTTTTGATATGAGGTTAATTCTTGGGGGGCTGTATGTACGAATAAAATCTTTCTAACCATATGAGTAATGGTCCAGAATAAGAAGAGTATGGCAAAAGCGCTCATAATTGCAGACATAGCATTAATAACTATAGAATATTTAGTAGGATCGCCAAAGGCTAAAATCGCCCAAACTGATCCCAATATCTGAAAAAATACCGCGCCCGGTGAATGAGTAACTTCTAACTTTACGGCTGAAGAAATGTATTCGCCACAATCCCAAAAGCTAAAATTGGGTTCAATAGTTAATAAATAGGATATAGCAGCTATTAAAAAAACTCCCCATCCGATAAGGTTATTTAATTTATTGTAACTTAACTTCATTTTACCTTAATTATTGTTTGCGAATATACTAATAATATTATTTTTAAAAGTTTCAATCCAATGTTTTATTCTCTATTTGTAATTAAAACTAAGAAAGAATTTTTAAAAAAAATTATAAGTTTTATCAGTAATTAAATTTTTAATATACTAAAATTAAATTGCGATATTTGTTTAATCATAAACTCATACTGTTTACAATGGGGCTTTTAAAAAATAAACTTGCACAAGGGTGGGCTTCCTTACATATTAAAAAAGATAATATATGGACTAACCAACCTATAGAAACACAATATTATTGGTTTGAAAAACTCATAAAAGAATCTCAAAATACTAATTTTGGCATTGACTACTGTTTCTCTGAAATAGTTACCGTTTCAGATTTTCAAAAGCAAGTTCCTGTACAAAATTATGAAAGTCTTAGACCTTATATTGAAAAAATCAAGCTGGGACAAAATAATGTATTATGGCCTAATAAGCCCCTTTATTTTGCTAAAACCTCAGGCACTACTTCAGGAACTAAATACATCCCTATTTCTAAAGAGTCCATGCCCTTTCATATAGAAGGTGCCAAAAGTGCTTTACTTTATTATATTTATAAAAGAAAAAATCCAAATTTCATTAATGGTAAAATGATTTTTTTACAAGGAAGCCCTGTTTTGGAAAATAATAATGGTATAATGACCGGTAGGTTGTCAGGAATTTCTGCACATTTTGTTCCTAAATATCTTCAATATAATCGTATGCCTTCTTGGAAAACTAATTGTATCGAAGATTGGGAAACTAAAGTTGATAAAATTGTAGAGGAAACTGTTAATAAAAATATGACTTTAATAAGTGGCATCCCACCTTGGTTGGTCATGTATTTTGAGAAATTGATTGCTAAATCCGGAAAATCTATAAGTAAAATATTTCCTAATTTACAACTTTTAGTAACGGGGGGAGTAAATTATAAGCCTTATGAAGATAAAATAAATGAATTGATTGGTAAAAAGTTGGACATTATTCAAACATATCCTGCTTCTGAAGGATTTATAGCCTTTCAAGATAATGTTGATGAGGAAGGATTGCTACTTATGTTAAATCATGGTATTTTTTATGAATTTATTCCTTCGGAAGAAATTGGAAAAAAGAATCCAAAACGTCTTACTTTGAAACAAGTTGAATTGAATACGGATTATGCAATACTTATAACCACTAATGCAGGGTTGTGGGCCTATGAAATAGGAGACTTAGTTAGATTTATAAATAAAAATCCATATAAAATCATAGTTACCGGTCGAACTAAACACTTTACTTCTGCATTTGGGGAACATGTAATTTCTTTAGAAGTTGAAGAAGCAATTAAGGAAGCCATGGAATTAACAGGTTGTATAGTTCAAGAATTTACTCTTGCTCCCCAAGTGAACCCTTTGGAAGGTTTACCCTATCATGAATGGTTTATAGAATTTGAAAAGCCTCCCATCAACATTTCAGAGTTTGAATTAAATTTAGATCAAGCCTTAAGAAAAAGAAACACTTACTATAATGATCTTATTATCGGTACTATATTAAGACCTTTAAAAATTACAATAATTAAAAAAGGAGGGTTTAATGAATATATGAAAGAAATCGGTAAACTCGGCGGACAAAATAAACTTCCACGATTATCCAATGACAGGACGATTGCCGATACACTTGAAAAATATGTTTTGAATGGTTATGAATAAGTCCCAGTTATGAACTTAAAGCGTAAAATAAATAGAATACTATAGTCATTGAAAATTTTAGTTATAATACCCGTTTTTAATGAATCTAAACATATAGTAAAATGTTTACATTCTTTACACAAACAAACTTATAAAAATATCCAATGGATATTAGTTAATGATTCTTCAACGGATAACTCTAGAGAAATTATTGAAGAATTTATCCAAGATAAGCCGTCCTTCAACCTTATTAATTTAGTTAATAAATCCGAGCATATTCCGGGAGCAAAAGTAATTAAAACTTTTTACGAGGGTTTAAATTCAGTAGATTGGAAACAGTATGATATTTTAGTTAAACTGGATGCAGATATTATTCTACCAAGAAATTATTTTGAATTAATCGTACATGAATTAAAAAACAATCCTAAAATCGGGATTATAGGTGGATTAGTTTATATTAAAAAAGGAACACAATGGATGTATGAAAATATTTCAAATAAGAATCATGTACGAGGTCCTATAAAAACTTATAGAAAAGAATGTTTTATAGATATAGGAGGACTTCGAATGATGTTAGGATGGGATAATCTGGATATTTTACTTGCACATATGCACAATTGGGAAGTTAAAGTTATAAAGAACCTCTTTGTAAAACACTTAAAGCCAACTGCACAAATATATCAAGAAACTAAATCTCGTAAATTAGGAGAGTATTTTTACAATATCGGCCTTTCAAAAAAATTAGCCTTGATATCATGTGCAAAAGCTTCATGGAAAGACAGATCTTTACAGCATTTTTTAATTTCATTTAAAACTTTCCTTGCTTTTGAAAGAAAGAAAAAAGAAAGAATTATTTCTCAACAAGAAATCGATTTTATTCGAAAAATTCGTTGGAATGAAATAATTAATAGATTTAAATGGTAAAAATTTCCAAGATACTATTTATATCATAAAAATTTTGATAAATTTAACGTATTATTAATGGATTTACTGTAACGTAAATAAAAGTAAGGTTTATAGGATTTTTCTTTAGGAATTTGTTTAGATTTTCACCAAACGGATCGCTGATCATTTTAAAAATCTAATTTTAAAGGTATCTAAATTTTTAAATAAAATATCTGTTTCTTATGAAATATCTAAAATTAGAATAAGTAACCATTTTAAATTATTATTTACTCCTTATATATTAAAAAACATTTTTCATCCATTTACTTCCCGAACCAACTATTTTATAATATCAACGATTTTTATTCAATAATTTAAAATTATCTATTCTGTTTATCATAAGATTTCTAGTATTTATTTATTTATATATTTGTAATAGATTTTATATCTTGTAAATGTACAGCATTGTAAGTATAATTGTTACCTATAATGGTGAAAAATGGATAAAAAAATGTTTGGATTCTTTATTAACATCAAGCATACATACTGATATTTACCTTATAGATAATGGATCTACTGATAATACCTTAAAGATTGTTGAAAAATATCCTACCGTTAATTTTATAATAAATAACTGTAATGCAGGGTTTGGTAAAGCTAATAATATATTATTAAAAAAACTATATAAAGAATATAAATATTCACATTATTTTCTTATCAATCAAGATGCTTGGGTGGATAAGTATTGTTTACATTATTTAATTGAATTTGCTATTAAAAATCCGAAGTATGGAATACTAAGTCCTATGCATTATAACCATGAATTTTCTGAAATGGATTTTAATTTTCAAGAATATTTAGCAAAAAGTAAAAAAAACAGTAATGATATTTTTGAAACTGATTTTGTAAATGCAGCTTTTTGGTTGATCAATAAAACTTGTTTGGAAAAAATAGGAATTTTTAATCCGTATTTTATCCATTACGGAGAAGATAAAAATTATTGTAATCGTGTGATTCATTCAAGATTAAAAATAGGAATAGTTACATCAGCTAAAGCCAATCATGATAGAAATAAAACTACAAACATTACTAAAATACAAAGATTATCAAAAATAAAGCTGGATTGCATAATTTTAAATCCCAAAAATAATCTTGTTAAAGCATACTTTAAAGCATTTATAAATGTTTGGGGTATACCTAAGTATTATTATTATCATAAAGTATTATCCTTAAAAAACTCAATATTATTATTTTATAAATTATTGATTCATTATGTAAATTTAGTTTTCTCTAAAAAAATCAGAATGAATCGTAAACAACAAAATGATAATGTATTTAGCATAAATTAAATGGGAATAATAGCACGTCAAGGAATAAAATACAGCATTATTAGCTATCTTAGTTTTTTACTGGGCACTTTTTCAACTATTTTTATATATCCGGCTAATCCGGAATTCTTAGGTAAACTTAGATTTATACAACCTTCAGCTGAACTTATCTGTCCTTTCATACTTTTTGGACTTAGCTATGCTAATATAAAATATCATCAAAAACTTAAGGAAAAAAATCAACATATAGACTTTCTCTATATTTGTATCAAGTTTATATTGTCTAATTTTATTTTTATCTCATTTATATATTGGTTATTTTCAAAAATTTTCCCAAGCATTCAATGGTCAGATTCTTGGAACATGAAACAATATGTATTGCCGGTGGCTTTATCACTTGCCTTAACTCAATTGCTATCAAAATATATGTCTAACCTGAAAAGAATAACAATACCCGGGATTTTTGAAAATTTTTTTCCAAAACTTGGAGCACTCACTGCGTTTATCTCATATATTTATTTAGGAATTTCACAAAAAAATGCTCTTTTTATTTTCGTATCATTTTTTGTGATTGCTGTGTTCGGCCTAGTATATTATTTTATAAGATTGAATAAAGACAAAAAAAGTGGATCTTTAAGTATATTACATGATAGGGAAGTACGGCTAAACTTATTAAGTTTTTGTTTATTTTCTGTACTTGGAAGTATTGGAAACAGATTGGCACTTCAAATAGATAATTTAATGATTCCTGAGCTGCTTGATTTTAAACAAAACGGAATCTATTCCATTTTAGCATCTATTGTTGGCTTTCTTACAGTCCCTGTAATGGGTATTTTCACTATATCCGGTCCTATTATAGTAGAAAAACTTGAAAATAATAAATTAGATGAATTAAATAATTTCTATAGAAAAGTTTCCAAATTTTTATTTCTTTTTGGTACAATGTTACTGTCTTGTATTTTAGCAGGAATCGATTATTTATTCTTATTTATGAAAAACGGTAAAGAATTAGCTGATGCAAAGGTGATTATATACATTCTTGGAGCATCCACCCTTTTTGATTTGTCAACAGGATTTAACAGTAATATTATTTCTTATTCGAAATACTTTAGGTTTACTATTTATGCGATGCTATTATTAGCAGTATTTACAATTGTTTCAAATATCATTTTTATATCATATTTTAAATTAGGTATTGAGGGAATCGCATTAGCAACAGCGATATCTTTAACCTTATTTAATTTAATAAAATTAGGGTTTAATTATCAAAAGTTCGGTATACATCCGTTTTCACGAGAATATATTTATATTCTATTAACTGGAATAATCGGAGTATTACTTGTATATAACCTACCCGATTTTACTAATAATTTTTTAAATCTTATTAGTAAGCCGGTTATTATTTTACTTATATTTTTTCTATCTAATGTCTGGTTTAAGTTTATCCCAATTAAAAAATTATTCTCAACTAATATTAAGTCCTTTTTAACCGATAAAAATTAAAACGTATAATTCTTTCTATAAATTACAATCAAAATTTAAAGAGTAGACAGTTAATTGTCGTTTTTAGTGTATTTTTGTTAGGTAATATCTATACATGAAACTTATCTATACCTATTTTTTACTTTTATTATCATTAATCATCTTTTCTCAAGATAGAAAACAAATTAATGGAAAAGTATATATTTTAGATAAATATCATGAAATGATTTCAGGGATTTATGTTAAAAATATTTCTATCAATTATACAACGTTAACCGATATTACAGGTAATTTTATCATTCCAGCTCAAATCGGCGATCAAATTACATTTCAATCTTTTAATATTGAAAAAAGGACTATTTTGGTAACCCAAAAAATGTTTGATCAATTGCAAATGAAAATTCAATTGGACCTTAAAGAAAAACAATTAGAAGATATTAGTGTTACTCCATTTAAAACTTTTGGCAGCATTGAATTGGACGTAAGAAGAATTCCAATGATGAACAAAACCAATGAAATTCTAAAAAAATTAGGTAATTTAAATCCATCGCAAAAAATGGACGGTAGTACAGACGTTAATACCGAATTAGCTAAATTATCGTCAATGAAATTTGGTATTGAAGGAATTTTAGATTTTATATCCGGGGATGGTAAGCGTAAAGAACGTTTATCCATTTTCGAAGAACAATCCAATATAATTAAAAAAGTAAGAGAATATTTTGGAGATACTTACTTTGAGGAATTAGGTTTGAAAAAAAATGAAATAAATGATTTTATATTATATGCTTATTTAAATCATAATTTAAAATTTTATTATGATCACAACAACTATTTTCAGATTTTAAATATTTTCGATAAAAATATATACCTATATAAAGCAAGAAAAAATACAGAAAAAACTATTACTCCAAAAGTCGGAAAGATCTATTTTCCTGATTAATTTTATAAGTTATCATCTATATTTGTATTATTTAGTTAAAAATTATACTTTTATAGGATCAAATAGATAGATTTTAATGTACAAAAAAATAAATAAGCTACTTACTTTTTTATTTAAACCTTCTACCGTATACAAATATTTTTTTAACATTTCACCTTTATATATAAGAACTACAGGAAAAATCAAATACGTTTCTGAAGACGTATATAAAATAGTTGTTGAAATTCCTCTTACATATAAAAATCGAAATTATTCCGGAACTATGTTTGGCGGAAGCATATTCTCCTCCACCGATCCTATATATATGTTGCAACTAATTCATATTTTAGGAAAAAAATATATTGTTTGGGATAAATCTGCATATATAGATTATATAAAACCAATTAACGATAAAGCTGTAGCGGTGTTTGAATTTGAAAAAGATGAAATAAAGAAAATAAAGGAACTCATTACTATAGATAAAGAAATTACTATTAAAAAGAACTTAAATATCACTAATACTAAAGGTCAGATTTTTTGTTATCTAGAGAAAAAAATATATGTGGCGGATAGACACTATTATAAAGAAAAATTAAAACGTAAAAATAACCAACACTTATATGTATAAAGAAGCAGACTTGAATAAACTGATTCCATATCCATATAGTAAGCACAGTAAAATAAAGTTTTTCTTCTAGGATGACTAATTAATATTTCTCAATATTAATGGGTAGTTGTCTGCAGGCTAGATGTGAAATAGTAAAAAAATAAAAGATTTGGAGGATAATAAATTAGTTAGCCTCTTTAAAAGCTTTTAATTTTTTTGTCAATATCGGTACAACTTCAAATAAATCACCAATTACTCCATAATCAGCCGATTTAAAAAATGGAGCCTCTGGATCATTATTTATAACAACAATAGTTTTACTTTTATTAACTCCAGCTACATGTTGAATTGCTCCCGAAATGCCTATCGATAGATATAATTTCGGTGAGATAATTTTACCCGTTTGTCCTACATGTTCGGAATGAGATCTCCATCCCAAATCAGAAACCGGCTTGGAACATGCAGTTGCAGCACCCAGTATATTTGCTAAATCTTCAATCATACCCCAATTTTCGGGACCTTTCATTCCTCTCCCCGCTCCTATAACCAATTCGGCATCTTTTACATCTAATTTTCCTGTTATTACTTCTTCTTGTTTTACTGTATATCTTGGGTCAATATCAGTACATACTGTAATATTTTCCTCAGTACCGGAAACCGGATTTTCTTTTGCTCCTATAGAATTAACAGAAAGAGTAAGAACTATAATGGGTTCTTTAGTTTCCACAACAGCAATTCCTTTTCCGGAAAAAACGGATCTTTTAACCCTAAACGGTACCATTGAAAGCGGAGTTGAAATTGCCTGAGTAATATAGGCTGCAGATTTTTTTTTGACAATATAAGGAGCTATAGAAGCACTATCTGTTGTATGCGTAAACAGGATATAATTTCCATGCATTATTTCTGATAATACCGAAGCATATTCTTTAGGATTAAATGATTTAAGGGCCTCATCTTGAATGTTTATAACTTTATTTGCCCCATATTTGTATAATAGTTCTGAAGAATCTTCTGAATTTATGGTTAGTGCCGTAACTGAATCTCCAACTGTATCTGCCAAATTTTTTGCATACGAAACTAATTCATATGCAGCTTTTTTAAATTTCCCTTTGGAATTTTCTATATATGCGTAAATCATTTTTTTTCAAAGTTTGTTTTACAAAAATAAGTGTATTTGCTCATACCTAAATTACTTTCGCTTCTTCATGAAGAAGACGAACTAATTCATCTAAATTATCTTTATCTACCCAAACTACATTGGATCTTATGATAGGTTTTTCAAATTCTACAACGTTAACTTTATTTCCAAAAAATTTAGGTTCGACAACTGTAAATGGTTTATTTTTTGCAGTCATTATTCCTCTAATATTGGGAATTTTCAATTGATTTTCAGGAACTAAACCCTCCTGACCTGCTAAAACAGCCGGTAATTCGATAGAAATCGTTTCTTTTCCATTATCTATTTCTCGAACTACTTGTATGGTTTTTCCATCTATATTCAATCCAGTAACAGCATTGACAAATGCACAATTAAGTTCAGCAGCAACTAACCCCGGAACTAACCCTCCATTATAATCAATAGATTCTTTACCTAAAAGTATCAAATCGTATTGTCCCTCTTTTGCAACAGAGGCAATTTCTTTAGCCACTAATTCACTATCTGTCGGTTGAATATTCACACGAATCGCATTATTGGCACCTATTGCTAATGCTTTTCTCATTACAGGTTCCACTGAAATATCTCCAACCGTAATAATGGATACTTCTGCTCCTTGTTTCTCTTGGAAGTATAATGCTTTACTTAGACAATATTCATCTTGTGGATTAATTATATATTGAATCCCATTTTTATCAAATTCTTTATTATTATTTGTAAAATTTATTTTGGATGTAGTATCCGGTACGCAATTAATGGCTACTAATATTTTCATCAAAGTATTTTTTTTACTGCAACTAATTTAATTAAAAATAATGAAGCCCCCTTAATGATTTACTTCTTTAAATACGAGATCAAAGTAAATAGTATAGAAACTATAAGAATAAGTACAAGTTCTAGACAATTTGTGAAGAAAGCCCTTTTTTTAGCAACGCCTGATTTATTGGAGTAAGTTCTTCTAAGGACCCGGTTTTAACTTCACACTTTCCTTTATAATGTACTAAAAAAGTACATTGCTGCGCTTGTTCTAAGGTATGTTCACATATTTCAATCAAACAATCAATTACATAATCGAATGTATTAAAATCATCATTATGCAATATTATTACATGAGGAGCAGCTTCTTTTACCAATGTATCAACACTCTCCTGATCTTTCCATTTGGGTTGATTATTGTAGTTCATAATTTATTAAATAATATTGAAATCCAATTATTTTTACTCAATTTCCGAACAAATTTTAAGCCATTCTTTGTTGCTTCTGCAATAATGTCATCAAAATCATGCTCAAAGACTCCACTAAGCAATATATATCCATGAGGATGTAAATTTTCAACATATTTTGACATATCTTTTAACAAAATATTTTTATTAATATTTGCTAAAATTATATCAAATGTACATTTTCCTAATAATTCGGCATCCCCTAATTTAATATCTATTTCTACCTTGTTTTTTTTCGAATTTTCTAAAGCATTACCGTAAGACCATTCATCAATATCTATAGCTTCCACGTAATTTGCTCCTCTCATTTTAGCAAAAATTGCCAATACACCTGTTCCACTACCCATGTCTAACACATCCTTACCTTTAAAATCAATGGTCAACATGGCATGAAGCATATTATAAGTAGTTTCATGATGTCCCGTTCCAAATGACATTTTAGGATCAATTTTAATTGAGAAAGGAATATCATTTCTTATAGGATGAAAATCAGCATGTAAATAAATTTGATTTTCAATGACTACGGGTGGAAAATTTTTTTCCCATTCTTCATTCCAGTTAATATCAGGAGATAATTTTTTTTCATATGAAATTTCAACCTCGGACGAAGACATAATAGGTAATTCCAGAATTAATTGCTCATCATCTTCTTCCACCTTTATGTAGGTTAAAAAACCGTTTTCGGTATCAACAAAACTTTCAAAAGGCAACTCTGATAAATAGGCCAATAAAATGTCTCTCCAGGGCTCTAAAGGCTTCACATAGAATTGGTATTCTGTATATTTCATTTAATTATTTAAATATCGCAAATTTAAAAAATTTAATAGCTCAAATTATTTTAAATATATAAAAATACATGATAGCATAGGAGTACATATAATTTTAATCATCTTTTTTTGAAAAGCTTTTCCCAATTAAACGACTATTTTTTTCTTCCTTAAATGAATAAATTTTTATAATTTAACAATAAAATTATTTCTATTACATTTACTTTATATTTTTGAAATTTTAATGTCAAGATTTATCAACTTACTGGTTTTAGTAACTTTCATCAATCTTTCTTGGGGACAAAAATTGGTTTTGCTAGATAGTATAAAAATAGATGTTCCCGATTCATTTACTTTTTATCAAGCAGATATTTTCAATTCGTTGTATTTTGTATCTCATGAAGATAATACTTTATTAAAATACGATCATACATCCAAGAATACTTATATTCTGAAAAGTTTTAGCTCTTCCAAAAAGCTTTTTATCGTAAATCCCTTATTTTTAGTTTCCTTAGATAAAATCAATAAAGTTCTTGAATTTTATGATGATAAGTTAATAAGTACTCAGGATAACGTTCCAATTTTAACTAATCAACTTATAAATCCTGACTTAATTTACGTTCAAGACAACCACTCTTTACTGTATTTTGATGAATTGAACTCTTTAAATTTTATCCAATATGATTACAGATCCAAAAAAACTATACTTTTTTCAAATACTTTGTCTAAAGATTTATTAGATAATTATGTAATTAAAACGGTATATAGTTCCAAACAATCCAAATTCCTTCTTTTAAAAAGTAATGAAGAATCCAATAAAGCTCACCACTACAAAATTATTAAGCAAAATAGTCAAAATATAGATACCTTTGAAGTTCCTGAGTTAGAAAACTATGGTTGGAATGAACAGAATTTTTGTTGGATACATAAGGGTTTTTTATATCTCTATGATTTTGAAAATAAACCATTCCAAATACAATTGCCTAAATTAGGTAAAAAATATTATA
Organism: Apibacter mensalis; assembly: GCF_001418685.1. Taxonomy (GTDB): domain Bacteria; phylum Bacteroidota; class Bacteroidia; order Flavobacteriales; family Weeksellaceae; genus Apibacter; species Apibacter mensalis. Next base: position 109,871 of record NZ_LIVM01000009.1, on the reverse strand, counting down.
TTTTAAATAAGCATTTATTTCTATGGAAATCTAAGGTTATGTACCTTTACACTGTTGAAATTGAAAAATAAATTTATTAACAATGCATATTGCTATAACCGGAAATATCGGCGCAGGTAAAACTACATTAACTAAATTATTATCAAACAATTATAAATGGATAGCACAATTTGAAGATACAGAACAAAACCCATATCTAGATGATTTTTATTATGATATGGCTAAATGGGCATTTAATCTACAAATATACTTTTTAAGTTCTCGTTTTAAACAAATTAAAGAAATTAGAGAGCATAAGAAAAATATAATCCAGGATAGAACGATTTATGAAGATGTATATATTTTTGCTTCCAATCTTCATGAAATGGGATTGATGCAGACAAGAGATTATGATAACTATTTGAATCTTTTTAACTTAATGAAAGAGTATATCCAAGCTCCGGATCTTCTCATTTATCTTCGAGCGTCAGTCCCTACTTTAGTAAATCAAATTCAAAAAAGAGGAAGAGAATACGAAACTTCCATAAGTATAGAATATCTTCAAAGATTAAATGATAAATATGAAGAGTGGATTACTAATTATACAGAAGGAAAATTATTAATTATCGATGTTGATAATATGGACTTTGTAGACAATAAGGAAGACTTAGGAAAAATTATCGATAAGGTAGAGGCTAATATTCATGGATTATTTTAAAATGCTGACATCTTAAAAGATATAGTTATATCTCATAAAAAACTTACTTTATTCTACTATTTAAATAGTAAATAATTTATTTAAAAATTATTTACTATTAATAGTTTATAAGATAAATGATTACAATTTATCACGTATGAACTTAGTTAGCAACCTCGCTAATAAATTTAATTCTCATAATCCTTAGCTCATCTTCAGAATAATCTTCTCCAAATTCATCAAGTAAAACAGACATTTTATCACTCTCTGAATCCATTAAAAAATCTATAATTTCCTCTTGTTGTTCTTCATCCAATAATTTATCCACATAGTAACCAATATTTAGTTTAGTTCCTTGATAAACAATACTTTCCATTTCATTAAGCAAATCATTAATTGTTAAATCTTTAGCTTTGGCAATATCTTCAAAATCCAATTTTCTGTCTGTACTTTGAATTATAAAAACTTTATGAGAAGACTTATTGGCAATTTGTTTAATAACCAAATCATCCGGTCTTTCAATATCATTTTCTTCAACATACTTGGCTATATATTCTACAAATTCTTTTCCAAATTTCTTAGCTTTACCCTCTCCAACACCAAACACATTGGAAAGCTCTGAAAGGGTAGTCGGATAATGTAATGCCATATCTTCCAAGCTTGGATCTTGAAAAACTGCAAATGGGGGAATTGCATTTTTCTTGGCAACTCTTTTTCTTATATCTTTTAAATCATCAAATAATTTCTTATCTAATGCATTACTTCCTGCAGCTTGTACAGATACAATAGGCGTTTCCATTTCTTTTTCAAAGTCAACATCTTCGGCTATCAAAATTTCCTTAGTTTCATTAATAAATTCTTTACCTAAATCGGATAATTTTAATAATCCATAAGTTTCTATATCTTTATAAAGAAAATTATTAACTATAGCCTGTCGTATAATAGATTTCCAAAAGTTATCTGATTTATTTTTTCCAAACCCGAAATAATTTTCAAATCCCAACTTATACGATTTGGTTATTGCCGATTCTCTACCAACAGCTACATTTACTAAATCTTTTAATTTTAATTTTTCGTTAGTACTTTCTACTACTGTAAGAATCTGTTGCATCTCTTGAGAAACATTTACCAAAGTTTTCGGATTCATGGAATTATCATCCATTTTAGCTCCTAAGCCGTTTTTTTCATCAAAATTTTCTCCAAAATAATGAAGCAAATATTTACGTCTGGACATGGATGTCTCTGCATACCCGACCACTTCATGTAAAAGTTGCAATCCTACTTCTCTTTCGGAGACAGGCTTCGATGCCAAAAATTTTTCCAATTTTTCAACGTCTTTATAATCATAGAAAGCAAGGCAATAACCTTCTCCTCCATCCCTACCGGCTCTACCTGTTTCTTGATAATAACTTTCTAAGCTTTTAGGTATATCATAATGAATTACAAAACGTACATCCGGCTTATCTATCCCCATTCCGAAAGCAATGGTAGCACATATTACATCAGTTTCCTCCATCAAGAATTTATCTTGATGAGCTGCTCTGGATTTACTATCTAAACCTGCATGATATGGCAAGGCATTAATTCCATTAACTTTTAATAATTCAGCTAATTCTTCTACCTTTTTCCTGCTTAAACAATATATAATGCCGGACTTACCAGGATTTTCTTTAATATATTTGATAATTTGCTTCTCCGGATTGATTTTAGGTCTTATTTCATAATATAAATTCGGCCTGTTAAAAGAAGATTTGAAAATTTTAGCATCCATCATTCCTAATGTTTTTTGTATATCATCCTGAACTTTAGGAGTTGCGGTTGCTGTCAAAGCAATAATAGGTGTTTTACCGATTTTTTCAATGATGAATCTTAAATTTCTGTATTCAGGGCGGAAATCATGTCCCCATTCTGAAATACAATGAGCTTCATCTATAGCAAAAAACGATAATTTTATGGTTTTTAAAAACTCAATATATTCATCTTTAGTTAAAGATTCTGGAGCCACGTAAAGCAATTTGGTTGTACCGGATAATATATCATCTTTAACTCTTTTAATTTCAGTTTTATTTAATGAAGAGTTAAGAACATGTGCAATTCCCTCGCTTGAGGAAATACCTCGAATAGCATCTACCTGATTTTTCATTAAGGCTATTAAGGGAGAAACTACAATAGCAGTACCCTCCAATAGTAAAGCAGGTAACTGATAACATAAGGACTTTCCGCCCCCTGTGGGCATTAATACAAATACATCGTTGCCGCCCAACAAATTAGTAATTACTTCTTCTTGCGGCCCTTTAAATGAATTAAAACCAAAATACTTTTTTAATAATTTAGGCAAGTCTTTTTCCAAAGATTTCATTCTTAAACTTTAGTTTTTTATTAAATTTGCTGTTTGTTAATTTAAATATACAACAAATTTTTTAAACGAAAAAATTATTTATTTTGAATGATCAAACGATACTAAAAGCAGGCAAAGATACTATTTTATTTGAAACAACCGAATTACAATCATTATATAATCGTTTAGGTGATGATTTTGTTAAAGCGGTACGGTATATACTTGATTCGAAGGGTAAACTTATTTTATGTGGAGTAGGAAAAAGTGCACATATTGCCAATAAATTAGTAGCTACTTTTAATTCTACCGGAACGCCATCTCAATTTTTACATGCTGTTGAAGCTAAACATGGTGATTTAGGAATTATTAATACAAATGATGTTATTATTTGTATTTCCAACAGTGGTACTTCTTCAGAAATTCAGGAAATTGTTCCTTTTCTTAAAGAATATTCATCAGTACTTATAGCCATGACCTCAAATAAAAATTGTTTATTAGCTGAACTGGCCGACGTGGTTCTTGATACTTATATTGAAAAAGAGGCTGATCCTAATAATCTTGCTCCTACCTCTTCCACAATTGTTCAATTAGCTATGGGCGATGCCCTAGCTGTTGCTTTACTTCAAGCAAAAAATTTTAAATCTTCCGATTTTGCTAAGTATCATCCGGGAGGTGCCTTGGGAAGAAAACTGCTTTTAAAAGTGGAACAATTAGTAAAACCTGATAGAAGACCGGAAATTCAATTATCTGCTCATCTCAAAGAAATTATTAATTCTTTAACCTACTCTTCTTATGGTATTACCGTTGTGATCGAAGATCATAAGGTCAGGGGAGTTATTACCGATGGAGATGTGAGGAGGACTTTGGCTAAAGATGTTGACTATAACCAAATAATAGCCAAAGATATTATGTCTGTAACTCCTAAAACGATTCAAAAAAACGAATTAGCCAGTATTGCCTTTGAAGAACTTAAAAATAACCAAATTGGTCAATTAGTTGTTTTAGATGGAGAAAATTATGTAGGTATTATAGACCTGCATACTTTGTTGGATAACGGATTTAAATAAAATTATTTAAATTAGTATGTTTTTTAACTAAAAAATTCAATGGCTAAAAAGAAAGAGAGTGATCACGCAAGTATGCCGTTTCTTGCTCATGTTGGTGTATTAAGAAAACATATTTTACGATCGTTAGTTGCTATATGCTTGGGTGCATGTTTAATCGGATATAAAATTCATTTTGTAATGGATCATATTATATTTGGTCCAATTCATAAAGATTTTTTAACTTTTAAGCTTATGAATTTAGTTGGTAGAATATTTAGCTCTGATGATGTGTTTGAAATGCCTGATGAATTCCCAATTCAAGTTCGAAGAATTTTTGAGCAACTAAACACTGCTTTTTATGTTTCTGTAGTTGGAGGTTTTATTTTAGTTTTTCCTTATGTTATTTATGAAATATGGAAATTTATTTCTCCCGGACTGAAACCTAATGAGAAGAAAAACTCCTTGACATTTTTTATATCCACCTATTTTCTATTTATTACAGGATGTTGTTTCGGTTATTTTTTTGTTACTCCTTTAACCATGCACTTTGGTTATTTTTTCAATATTTCAGAAACTATTAAAGTCAACATAGACTTGTCCAGCTATATAAGGATTTTATTACAAACAGTTTTAGGTATGGGGTTGATTTTCCTGTTGCCTGTTATTGTATATATTCTTACGAGCGTTGGTATTTTAACTCCAAAATTTTTAAAAAAATACAGAAGACATGCCCTTGTCATAATATTAATAATTGCAGGATTTATAACTCCCGGTGATATTCCTTCTATGCTTGTTGCTTCTTGCCCTTTATATTTATTATACGAAGCCAGTATATTAGTATCATCTCTGGTTTATAAAAGAAATAAAATAGAGACATCTTCTTAAAATAATAAATTTTAAACCATAGATAAGTACCAAAATATAAATGATATTAAAAATCTTTTAAAATATTTTTGACTTTCTCAATATAATAGCTTCCAAATAGAATAGAATGTACCAGTAAAGGATATAGTTGAGCATAAGGTATACGCTTCTCCCATCCTTGTTCCATAGAATATGATGAATTATATGCCTCATAAAAATAATTAGAAAAACCACCAAAAAGATGCGTCATACCTAAATCCATTTCTCTATGGCTATAGCAAACTGCAGGGTCTATTACCACGGGATCTCCGGTATCTGAAATTAAAAAATTTCCAACCCATAAATCTCCATGAACTAGCGATGGAGATTCCTTAGGAAAAATTTCATCAATTTTTTTATAAAAATTCTCTGCTGCTTGTACTTCTTGATTAGTTAAAGCATTCAAATCATTTAATCTTTTTATTAAAGGTTGTAAATGACATTGAGCATAAAACTCGCTCCATGTTGATGTTTGAGTATTTTTTTGGGGTAAACGTCCAATATAATTATCGTTATTGAATCCGAAATACGGTTGAGGAATTTTATGCATTAATGCAAGAGACTCTCCAAATTTTTCCCATATTTTTTTACTTGGCTCTCCTTTAGAAATAAATTCTAAAACTAAATATTGTTCTTTATCACTATCTTCTACTTTAATAATTTTTGGGGTTCTTAACTTATTGGTTTCAGCAATAATTTTTAATCCTTTTGCTTCTTCTCTAAACATTCCTGGAAATTCTTTAGTATTATTAATTTTAATAAATAAATTCCCTTGGTCTGATTCTACTTATTCGTATCTCCCCCCGAAATAGGTTTACATTTATTTATCTTAACCGGAAGACGTTTTAAAACATTCTGCAAATCCACCTTTAACTATTTATAATTTAAAACAAATTTTACCATCAATATAAAAAAATATATTTTAATATAGAAATATATTAGAATATAATATTATATAAATATAACAATATTTAAAATACTAACAAAACTTTAATAATTCAGTTAGATAAATTATTATTTTTGATTAATTCCCGAGTTTAAATATTATATCATTTTATCATCAATAAATATCATTAATTGACATAGCTTTTATATATAAAAAGTTTTTAATTATATTTTATCAAAAAAATTATTAATTTTGAATAAAATTATATTTCTACTCTATATATCTAAATTTTGTAGAATCTTAATATTTAAAAAAAATATAATTATATAATTAAAAAATATTTTCATGAAAAACAGAATCATTTTATTGTCAACATTCATTTTAACATCATTAACTCTTTTCATTGATTGTAATAAAAATGATTCATCTAAAAAGATCGACCCTTTATCAGCAGCAGCTTCAATGACTAAAGAGGACACAGACAAAGAAAAATGGAAGAAATTGCAAATTTGCCTGAAAATACTTTTATAATAGAAGCAGATGACGCTATGCAGTTCAACATACATGAATTAAAAGCAAAAGCAGGAAAACTCATAACTCTTACTCTTAAACATGTAGGTAAAGCAAGCGTTAAAGATATGGGACATAATTTAGTTATAATAAAGCTCGGTACCAATTTTAATGATTTTGTAAACCGTGCCGCTAGGGATGTTATGGACCATTATATTCCTAAAAACGATCCGTCGATTGTAGCTCATACTAAATTATTAGGAGGTGGAGAACAAGATACTATTACATTTATCATAAATGAAAAAGGAACTTATGATTATTTATGTACATTTCCTACTCATAGTGCTACCATGAAAGGAAAACTTATCATTGAATAATGTTTACTTTTAAAAATAATCAAACAAAAATATAGCTTCTGTTTTATTATATTATAAAATCAAGCTTACTTAATTTTGGGAGACTGTAAATAAAAATTATGGGCGGTTTTTAAAATATATTCTTCATTTTTATCCGAATAATCAATGTAGAATTCCTGTATATTTTCGTTGTCATTGTACAATTGGCGATAAACATTTGATCGAATAAACGGATAGTATTTTCCGTTTTTAACTAAAAGCATCAATACAGTTAATAAATCTTTATCATTTTTATCTGTTGAATTATAAAAGTTTATCAGAAAAGGTATAGATTCTATTGCATTGATTTCCAATAATGCTTTTTTAAAATTTAATCCCATATATTGGTTCTTTGAAGAACTTTCTTGTATAAATTCTTGTATATTTTTTCGGTATTGATTTAAAAACTTTTTCTGTCTTACACTCCATTTTGGATAATTATTTGAGGAAGGCAGCATACCGAAAATTTTATTTTCTTCATGAATAATTGTGGAATCAGTATTAACATTTGAAGGTATGATTTCCGGATAAATCATAGTGTAGGTAAATTTTTCCTTTATCGTAAGTTTATTAAAATCTTTTTCCGATAAATGAAAATTAATATTATCTGTATTTTTTGTTTCTTCAAAACTATTCATTGACATCGATTTAGCAATCAGCTTTTCAATTTTAGAAAGATTATACGATGGTATAGAATTTTTTAAACGTTCTTTACGATAAGAATTATTGGTGTTGGAAGAATCTACATATGTTTTATTCTCTGTTTCTTGAGCATTATAAATAGTAAACATGAGTAGAATAATAAGTAAATATTTTTCTTTCATAAGTGTATAAATAATTAGTTTTCTCGTTATAATAGATGAACAATACTAGTAAACTTATTAATAGATTTAATTGTATAATTAATTTTTAAAAAAATATTTAAAATTAAGCTTGGTATAATTTATCTTTAAATATTAATAGACGATCGAAGTAATTTTATATTTAAATACGGTATTACCCAATCAAATAATTTGCAATTTAAACAATAATTTATCATAAATAACAAATTATTTTAAAAAAATAGAATAATATTTATTATATAATTAATATTTTATAATGAAAACTAAAAACAATAAAAATTTTTGATTTTATAAATTTTATATAAAGCATATTATATATATAAATTTATAATATATATGTTTTATGTTTACCAATAAAACATCTTAAATAACTTTTAATAATAAATAATCGATATAGATTTAATTACTATATTAATAAATTAATTAAATAAAATAAAAAAGGAAAGTGTAAATTTTATGATTGAATTTCATTTTCGTTACTATTAAATACGTTAATAAATATAGTTTTAAATCATTAATTTTTCAACGATACAAACTTACTGATGAATTATAAAACAATTTTTTAATGAAGTATCGGAAAAAGGATATCTAAAAAAATTAATGTTTAAGTATGAATTAATTTAAATTGGACATAATGATATTTTGTGATCTTTCGGGACCAACAGAAACCAAATATATTTGAACACCGAGAAAATCTTCAATAAATTGTAAATATTTCCTAGCTGAGATAGGCAAATCTTCATGCGATTTTACATTTGAAATATCTTCTTTCCAGCCGTCTAATTCTTGATAAATCACTTCATAGGTTGATAATTCTTCAATACTCGATGGAAAAATATCCTTAACTTTTCCTTCAAGTGTTCGATAAGCTATACCCACCTTGATTTTATCAAAATTAGTTAATACATCCAATTTAGTTATTACTAAATGTGTAATCCCATTAATTATACAAGAATAACGCAAAGCTACCAGGTCTAACCATCCGCAACGACGCGGTCGCCCTGTCGATGCTCCATATTCATTTCCTATTTTACGTATAAGATCACCTGTTTCATTTTCTAATTCTGTGGGAAAAGCTCCGTTACCTACTCGCGTACAATAAGCTTTGGAAACTCCTATTAAATTTTTTAAACTGGTTGGCGGAACTCCGGCTCCTACCGTGCTGCCTCCTGTTGTGGGAGATGATGATGTTACATAAGGATAAGTCCCAAAATCAATATCTAACATAAGAGCCTGTGCACCTTCAAAAAGCACGTTTTTATCATCTTTTATAGCTTTATTTATTTCATATTCTGAATCTATAATACGATTCTTAAGCTTCATCCCATATTCCAGATATTTTGTATAAATATCCTCAAATTTTAGAGGTTCTTTGTCAAACAACTTTTGAAATAAAGCATTTTTAACAACTAGGTTTTCATTTATTTTAGCTTTTAAAACATCGGGATTTAATAAATCAATAGCTCTGATTCCCGATCTTGCTACCTTATCTTCATAACAAGGACCTATACCTCTTTTTGTTGTTCCAATTTGAGGACTTCCTGCAAATTCCTCTCTATAGGTATCAAGTAAGATATGATAAGGCATAATAATATGAGCCCTGCTGCTAATGAATACATGGTTGACACTCAATCTTCTTTTTTCAATTTGTTCAATTTCATTAAAAAATGCTTGAGGATTTACCACTACTCCATTTCCTAATATACATTTTCCTTTACATTGAAGAACTCCGGAAGGTAAAAGATGTAAAACAAATTTATCTTCTCCTACATATACAGTATGTCCGGCATTATTTCCTCCCTGATAGCGTATTACATAATCTGATTTTTCCGCTAAAACGTCTGTTATTTTTCCTTTTCCCTCGTCGCCCCATTGTAAGCCGACAACTACGTATGTTGACATATAAGTTTAATTTATATTAGTTTTATACCTCTTTTATAAAAATTTAATTAAAAAAAATTAACTCTTTTTGCAAAAATAATTGTTTATTATTAATCGGTAATACTTTACCAATTAAGTAATAAGTTTTTTTTAACAAAACTTAGTAAGAGTAACAATTAATTGTTGTGTATTTATTGAGTTATATAAAATATGTGTTTCAGAACTTTAATTACTGACTATATGTTGTGTATTAAATATTTCTTCTTATTACCAATCATTTTTCATCATATAAATAACTAATATTTTATCTAATCGGTATGTTTTTAAGGATTTCTAATAAGAAACTCCAAAATTTTTGTACCGATGATATACTTACTTTTTCTTTGGGAGAATGCGCTCCTTTTATGGTAGGTCCGAATGAAATCATATCCATATGTGGATATTTTTCTCCTATAATACCACATTCCAATCCGGCATGACATGCCTGAACGGAAGGTTTCTCTCCGTGTATTTTTTCATAAATGCTTACGGCCAATTTCAAAATTTCTGAAGATGCATTCGGCTTCCATCCTGGATAAGATCCGGATAATTCAACCTTCATTCCCCCTAATTCAAATGCTGATTTAAGTGAAGTGGCTACCCACATTTTAGTACTTTCTACAGAAGATCGCGTTAAACACTGTATTTCAGCTTTTCCATTTTCCAATTTAACTCTGGCGATATTATTTGAAGCTTCAACCAGTCCATCAATATCTGGACTCATTCGAAATACTCCGTTATGAGCAGCTTGCAGACTTGAAATAAATTTCTTACTGTTTTCAATACTTAATCCTTTTTTGGCATTATCCAGTTGAGACAGGTGAATAGTCAAATTATTATCTATACAACTGAACTCTGATTTTATCTCAGTATATAAATAGCTAAATCTTTCTTGCAATTCATTTTTATGTTCAGAAGAAATTGAAAATGTAGCGGAAGCTTCTCTGGGTATTGCATTCCTTAAACCACCTCCATTAAAACTGACCAATTGAATATTTAATTTTAAAAAATCATATAAAAACCTATTCAGTAATTTATTAGAATTACCTAATCCTTTATGAATTTCCATTCCGGAATGACCTCCATGTAAGCCGGTAAGATTTATAACATAGGTTAAAAAATTTCTATTAATATCTTTTTCTTCGTAGAGCGCATTAGCTGTTACATCAATTCCACCTGCGCAGCCTATGTCAATTTCATCATCTTCTTCCGTATCCAAATTCAATAATATATCGCCCGATAAAAGATCTTTGCTTAATTCAAATGCTCCGCTCATACCGGTTTCTTCATCAACGGTGAATAATGCTTCAATAGCCGGATGCTCAATATCTTTCGAAGACAGCACACTCATGATGGCAGCCACTCCTATTCCATTATCCGCCCCCAATGTCGTTCCTAATGCATAAACCCAATCTCCCTCATAGGTCATTGGTATTCCTTGAGTTTCAAAATCAAACTCTACCTCATTATTTTTTTGGCAAACCATATCCAAATGGGATTGTAAAACTACTTTTTTTCTATTTTCATATCCGTGGGTTGCCGGTTTTTTTATAATTACGTTGCCACAGGTGTCTTCAATAGTTTCAAGATTTAATGAAGCACCAAAATTTTTAATAAATTTGATAACTTTTTTTTCTTTCTTAGAGGGTCTGGGTACGGAATTTAAATCCGCAAAATGATTCCATATAGTTTCAGGTTTCAATTTCTTAATAGTGTTATTATTCATATCTTATCTTATTAAGGGAAATTCTATTAAACAAATTTCGTCTTTTTTATAAAAAAACATGCATTTTTAATTGCTGAATCAATTAAAAATACTGAACATTTTTAACGTTTTTGTTGATCTATTATTTATACATCAGATCAATAACAATATTTAACATAATAATTATAAATTTTATTATTCATTTTGTTATTAATTATTCATTTTAGTTCTCTTTGTAATAAAAAAAATTTACTTGCCTAGCAATAAATATATAAATAAACTAAAAAAGGTCATATAATTTCATTAAAATTATAAAGAGTTTAAGTATTATTGTTATTTTTGATAAATAAAAAAAATTTAAATGAATACCAGATATAGTACTTTAGACAAAAATTTATTTATTAAAAATAGAAAAAAATTTGTCCAAAGAATGGCTCCAAAATCAATAGCTATATTTAACAGTAATGATATTTATCCTGTCAGTGCTGATAGTACCCTCCCCTTTCAACAGCAACGTGATCTATTTTATCTTTCAGGAATTGATCAAGAAGAATCCATATTAGTACTGTGTCCGTATGCTTATTTAGAGGAACATAGAGAAATGCTATTTTTACGTGAAACCAATGAACATATTACAATTTGGGAAGGAGAAAAATATTCTAAAGAACAGGCAACAGAGGTATCCGGAATTAAAAATGTTTATTGGTTACAAGATTTTGAGAAAATTCTTGACATGGTCGTGGTTCAAATGGATACTATATACATAAATATAAATGAACACTATCGTGCTGAAAAAGTAGTAGAAACTAGGGAAGATAGGTTTATTAAAAAATTGCAAAATAAGTATAGAGGGCATGGGTATTTGAGGAGCAATCCTATATTACAACATTTACGTTCTATTAAAGAGCCTGAAGAAATCAATATAATTCAACGAGCTTGTGATATAACAGAAAAAGGATTTAGAAGGATTCTTCCTTTTGTTAAACCGGGTGTATGGGAATATGAAATTGAAGCGGAATTAATTTATGAGTTTACTAAAAACCGTTCCAAAGGATGGGCCTACACTCCTATTATAGCTTCCGGTAAAAACAGTAATATCTTGCATTATATTTTAAATAATAAAGAATGTAAAGATGGAGAGGTAGTTTTGTTAGATGTAGGGGCTGAGTATGCCAATTACTCTTCGGATATGACACGAACGCTTCCCGTTAACGGAAAGTTCACTTCAAGACAAAAAGAAGTATATCAATCAGTTTTAAATGTAAAAAATGAATCCACTAAACTATTAATTACGGGCAATAACTGGTATAGTTACCATGAAGAAGTTGGTAACATAATGACTGAAGAATTATTAAAGTTAAATCTTTTAACTTCAGAAGAAGTAAAAAATCAAGATCCGAAATGGCCCGCTTATAAAAAATATTTTATGCATGGTAATTCCCATCATCTAGGTCTTGATACTCATGATTATGGAATATTAACTGACTCTTTCGTACCAAATATGGTATTTACTGTTGAACCGGGTATATATATACCTGAAGAAGGATTCGGGATAAGAATAGAAGATAACGTAGTGATTCAGTCCAATGGGAATCCACATAATTTAATGAGAAACATACCTATTGAAATAGAAGAATTAGAAGATCTAATGAATTCATAACAATTTTAATAGAAATAACCCCTAAACCTAAAACCTATGTTTAATTATGAAGTAATTGACCGAGTTGAAAAAATATCTAAAGATGAATTTTACAATCAATATTATAAACCTCAAAAACCAGTTATAATTGAAAAACTAACAGAGGATTGGCCTGCTTATAGAAAATGGAATTTTGACTATATAAAAAAAATTGCCGGAGATAAAATCGTTCCACTGTATAATAACGATCCGGTAAGTGCAGATAAAAAGGTAAATGAACCGGATGCCAAAATGAAAATGACTGATTATATAGATTTATTACAAAAGGGACCTACTGATTTAAGGATTTTTTTGTTTAATATTTTGAAACAAGTACCTGCCATGCAGGAAGATTTTAAATTTCCTGATCTTGGTCTAAATTTATTTAAAAGTTTACCTATGTTATTTTTTGGAGGAGCAGGTTCTAATGTCTTTATGCATTTTGATATAGATTTAGCAAATATTTTACATTTTCATTTTGCAGGTGAAAAACAATGTATACTGATAAAACCTCAAGATACGAAGTATATGTATAAGATTCCCTATGCAACTATTTGCAGAGAAGATATAAATTTTGATAATCCTGATTTTGTTAAATGGCCAGGATTAAAATATATTACTCCTTATAAGGCACATTTATCTCATGGTGAAATGTTATATATGCCTGAAGGATGGTGGCATTATATGCAATATTTAACTCCAAGTTTTTCAATGAGCTTACGATCTTTAGCTAAAAAACCGTCAAATTTTATCAATGCAGTTTTAAATATTTTCATTAAAAGAAATTATGATAACTTTATGAGAAAAAAACAAGGTCAAAAATGGATTGACTATAAAAATAATAGAGCTATTGTTAATACTAACAAAGCAATTAATCTAACAAAATAATTATTTTCAACTTTAGTAAAAACCTCATTAAAACATGTAGAAGAAGCTTGATGTTTATTTGAGTATTATTTAAAACTAATAGATTATAAATGAATAAAACATCTTGTTCAATTATATATAATAGGTTTTAGTTTTAAAAGTCAGCATAAAGATACAGCATTTAAAATTAAGTTCTATTAAAAATTTTTAAGACTTGAAATTTTTTTGATGAATTGGGTTACAATAAATCAAATTATTTTTTGTTTTGATTAAAATTAATTATTACATTTGAGCAAAACAATATATAATAATTGTATTATGGTGACATTGCTTTATATAGGTGCTTGGCCATTTATGAAATTTATAGGATTTATTCTATTTTTATTAATTGCCTTTTTAGGATTTTGGTGCCTTACTTTTTTGGTATGTATCCTTCCATATTGGTTAACATACGGTATTGCCGAAAATAGAGGTAAAATTAATGCAAATGTATCTCCTGATGATGTTAGATCTAAAACTCTTCCTCATCAACAGAATGTGGAAGTAGTTTATATAAAATAAGTAAATTTAATACAATAAAAGCTGCAATAATTTGCAGCTTTTTATTTATTTTTAAATATTAGATATAGACATTACATTTCTTTTAAAATATTCAAAGTATCGTTAGCTATTTCTAATTCTTCGTTAGTAGGAATAATCATTATTTTAACTTTTGATTCGGATGCCTGAATTTCTTCAACCGTATCCGGTCCGCTTAATTCAACATTTTTATTTTCGTCCAATTTAATACCAAGGTAATCTAAGTCTTTACATATTAATGATCTTAATTGGGCATCATTTTCCCCTATTCCTGCTGTAAAAACAATCGCATCCACCCCATTTAAAGCTGCTATATATGCACCTATATATTTTTTAACTCTATAGGAATACAAGTCTAAACATAAAATAGCATTTTGATCACCTTTTAAATACATTTCATCTACATCTCTCGCATCACTTTTTCCGGTAAGTCCCAACATTCCTGACTTTTTATTTAAAAGATCATCCAATTCTTCAAATTTTATCCCGCATTCTCTTACCATATAAAATAAAACAGAAGGATCTATATCGCCACTTCTAGTACCCATAACTAAACCGTTAAGAGGAGTAAAGCCCATGGATGTATCTATACTTTCACCTTTTTCATTGATAGCGGTAATACTTGATCCATTTCCTAAGTGTATAGTTATGATTTTTGCTTTTTGATTATTTAAATGGTTTACGGCCTGTCTTCTAACATATTTATGACTAGTACCATGAGCTCCGTAAGATCTTATCTTATATTCTGTATAAAAATTGTTGGGAATTGCATATCTGTATGCTTTGGGTGGCATAGTAAGATGGAATGCAGTATCAAAAACAGCTACCTGAGGAATATTGGGAAAAAATTTTTGTGCAACTTCTATACCTAATAAGTTAGCAGGATTATGTAATGGAGCTAAAGCACTCATTTCCTTAATTTCACTCTTAACCTCATCGGTAATTAAAACCGGAATGTTAAATTTCCCTCCCCCTTGTACAATTCTGTGCCCCACTCCTTTAATATCTGATGGATCACTAATTACTCCAAAATCTTTTGCTGTTAACAATTCAACAATAAGTTTCATTCCCTCTACATGAGTGGGAAATTCTTGATGAATTTGTTTTTTGTCTGAAACTCCGTTTTTCAGATACCTGTGTGTGATAATTCCGCCAGTAGTACCTATTCTTTCTACCAATCCTTTAGCAATTACAGAATTTGAATCCATATTTAGCAATTGATATTTAATAGAAGAACTTCCCGCATTAATAACTAATATTAACATCCTAATAATTTTTAATGCAAAAGTATAGCTTTTAAGTATTTTAAACAATAATTAATTTACTGGATTAGTTTATCTCATTAAAATATTAATTATATTTGAAAAATCAAAAAATATTCATTATGTTTAAAATCTTTCTTGTCACATCTACTTTATCCTTCTTGAGTATATTTGTAAACTCGCAAACTAAAATAAAGGATTATCCTGAAGGCATTTATGATTCATTTGAAAATTTCTCTCAAAAAATACCTTCAAAAACTAATTATCAACTAACGGTAAAAACTCATATAGGAAAGATTACGGATTATAAATTTTACGATGAAAAAAATAAACGAGTAAAAAATGTTTTTGCTATAGTATATGAAGGAAATCTATATATCAGTCCTAAAAAAATTAAATCAGTATTTACCTCTGAAGGAAAAGATTTTGGTCCGGAAAGAGCTAATAATTTTTTAAAGATACAAGAACAAGGCAAGTTTCTCTATGCTGAGGGTATATATGGAAGTAGTTCAGCTGCTTTTAGTTCGGGTTTATTAGGTGGAGGTATTGGTGGATTAATCATGTATCCAGTAATTTGTAAACCAAGAGGTATCATATATCTGGAAGAAGATAACAGCTTCTTTTTAATAAGAAATCCTAAACGTTTTAAAAAGTTCATCTCTGAAAAATATCCGGATTTTAATTTACAAAAAATAAAAAAAATGGAAAATGAAAAAAATATTGAATTATACAAAAGAATATTAAATGAAATTTAGTATATAATAAAAAAATCCGGAAAAATTCCGGATCATATTAGTGTAGTAATGAATATGTTAATATCTATATTCATCCGATTTAAACGGTCCCTTAACAGGAACTCCAATATATTTTGCCTGTTTCTCTGAAAGAATGTCTAGTTCCACTCCTATTTTAGCCAGGTGAAGCTTAGCTACTTTTTCATCTAAATGCTTGGGCAAAGTATATACTTTATTTTCATATTTATTAGAGTTCTGCCATAGCTCTATCTGAGCAAGTGTTTGATTACAGAAAGAATTACTCATCACAAAACTTGGATGGCCGGTTGCACATCCTAAATTAACTAAACGACCTTCCGCAAGAACAATAATATCTTTTCCGTTAATTGTATATTTATCGACTTGTGGTTTAATGGTAACTTTAGTGGAACCGTAATTGGCATTTAACCAAGCCATATCAATTTCATTATCAAAATGTCCTATATTACAAACAACGGTTTTATCTTTCATTTTTTCAAAATGCTTACCTTGTATAATATCACAATTTCCCGTACAGGTAATTACAATATCTGCTTTAGTAATGGCATAATCCATTTTTTTAACTTCATATCCATCCATTGCTGCCTGCAAGGCACATATAGGATCAATTTCCGTGACAATAACTCTCGCTCCGGCTCCTCTAAATGATGCAGCCGAACCTTTACCTACATCTCCATATCCTGCTACTACTACTACTTTACCTGCAATCATTAAATCGGTAGCTCTACGTACTGCATCAACAGCAGACTCTTTGCATCCATATTTATTATCAAATTTTGATTTTGTAACGGAATCATTAATATTGATAGCCGGTATTAACAAAGTACCGTTTTTAACTCTTTCATGTAATCTATGTACTCCAGTAGTGGTTTCTTCAGAAAGACCCTTAATCCCTGAAACTAATTCCGGATACTTATCTAAAACCATATTAGTTAAATCTCCTCCATCATCTAAAATCATGTTCAAAGGTTTTTTATCTTCTCCAAAGAAAAGGGTTTTTTCAATACACCAGTTGAATTCTTCTTCATTCATACCTTTCCAAGCATATACCGATGTGCCTTTAGCTGCTATAGCAGCAGCAGCATGATCTTGAGTGGAAAAAATATTACATGAGCTCCAAGAAACTTCAGCCCCTAATGCTTGTAAGGTTTCAATCAAAACAGCGGTTTGAATAGTCATATGAAGACAACCGGCAATTCTAGCTCCTTTCAAGGGTTGTTTTTCTTTATATTCTGTACGAAGTGCCATTAATCCGGGCATTTCAGCTTCTGCTAATTCAATTTCCATTCTTCCCCAATCAGCTAATGAAATATCCTTAACTTTATATGGAATGTAATCAATTTTTGTGCTCATACTAATAAAATTTATTCAAAGTTATTAATTTAAATCACAACTTACAACATAAATTTATCTTTAAAAATTAAAAACATACAAAGTTGTATTACAAAAGAATAAAATACAAACCCAAGTATATTCAAATGTTAATTTTTTTATGAAATACAATGTGAGATTGATAAATTTTTATTTTTTATGAATTATTTCTTAAAACAACTAGATTCGTCACAATTTTTAATTTGGGTTATGGTTGTTCTTATGATTAACTATTTTATATTATTTAAGCT
The DNA here is from genome assembly GCF_001418685.1 of Apibacter mensalis. Lineage (GTDB taxonomy): Bacteria > Bacteroidota > Bacteroidia > Flavobacteriales > Weeksellaceae > Apibacter > Apibacter mensalis. Next base: position 91,869 of record NZ_LIVM01000009.1, on the reverse strand, counting down.
GTTCAATTAATGCTTTGATCTATTTTTATATAAAGATAATTTTTTAAATTAATTTTTTCATTATGATTAGAATAGTATAACCATCAAATAAATTGAATATTCACAGATACATAAATAAACTGCCTGAAATATATTTTTTAAAAGTCCGCGTCGTGTAATTATAATTTATATTTGAGAAGTATACTGAATTGATTCGGTCAAAATGGGGCTCAACAACACCGAGTACTCTTTTTTTATGCCTATTGAAAAAATAAGAAATAATAACCAACCATAAATTATATAAATAATCTATTTCGATAAACGAAATAATCAATAGACACAATTTTTTTAATGTACTAAATTATTTCAAAATTTAGATAAGTGATATAAAAAAATATATGATCATTTATAAATTATTTATAAATTTTTGAGATTTATTTTTCAGGTAAAAATTTAATTTTTAAAATTAAAAAAAGAAAAACGTACATTCCCATATTTTCTGGATTCAGTGAAATTGGGAAATTCTGAGAAATCTTTGCGTGTATTATGCTCTAAAATAAATTCACCGTTTTCTGATAAAAAATTATGTTGAAGTACTGACTGAATTAAATTTTCATATTGCTTATCTTCCCAATCAAAAGGTGGATCTGCAAATATAATATCATATTTTTTATAGCTTCCCTTTTCTAAAAAACTTAAAACATTTTGTCTCACCACGTTTATATCACTTATCCCTAAAATCTTGGTGGTATCTTGAATAAATTTAACATGTTTTTCATTCATTTCCACAGAAGTAATATCTTTACAACCACGTGAAGCAAATTCGTAATCTATTGAACCTATCCCCGAAAACAAATCAAGTACTGATATATCCGGTATAGTGTATCTGTTGGTAATGATGCTAAATAATGCTTCTTTTGAAAAATCAGTGGTCGGCCTAACCTCAAAATGTTTAGGTGCAGAAATTTTCTTTCCTTTGAGTTTTCCTGATATAATTCGTATCATATATCTAAAATTGTATAATTTTCTCTTTCAAAAACGTTTTCTACACCAAAAATAACATCATGAAAAAGTTTTTCAAATCTTTTTAAGGATTTAACTCTATGAGGAATATTGTAATAATATAAATTATACATAGAAAGTTTCTTGTCTAATGTAGTAGATATAAGTTTTAAAAAATATTCTATATCATCCACTATTTTGTAAGGATATATATTATATAAAATTAATTTTTCTTCTTCTATAATGGATATCTCAAAATAATTATCATAAATTTGAATAAAATAACCATTCTTATAAAAATCTTTATTAATTTTTGATAAGAATTTAAATCCTGTATGAGAAATTCTAATTTTGTCTGAAAACGATGTGAAAAGTGCCTCAATTATTTCAGGATAATAAAAGACTAATACTAAATCAAAATTGGGTATTAAATTAAATCGTATACCCATATTTTCTAAATGAGGAACATTTAAATTTAAAAACATTTCAGCAGTTCTTTCTTCAAAAAATTCATGGGGAATCAGCGTAAATTTATCATTTAATAGGGTGACATCTAAAAAATTACACTTTGTGTTAAAAAAATTATTTTTTAAAAGCTTATTTTGTATAGTTTCTTTATCTACTTGAGTCAATATACTTTCATAATGTATAATTTTCTTTTCATTATTAACAATATAAGATGCTTTTTTATCTTCAAATAAAAAATTTAATGTAGTAGATAATGGTTGGTTGGGAGTATGTAATCGCTTACTTTTTTTCAAAGCTTGATTATTATTATATAAGGCAAATATAAATCATATCAACATCATACACAATTTTTCATAAATATTATAAACTATCTAAAAAATCAATTTAAAATAATGAATTAATTTTATTGGATTTTTTATCAAAATTATATACTTACTTTCTATTATATTTTTATTAGTTTCTCAATTTAAAATTAAAATTTACATACATTAAAATTTATTCTAATCAATTTATATGCTATATATATATGCCTATATATGTTAGTAGTAAAGAATGGCATTTTTACAATGTTAAACATAAATCTAATGAATATCTTTTTTTAGCCATCCATATAAGAATCTATAAAAACTTAGATAAATAATTTTGATAAATTACAGATTTATTGAGAATTAAATGAGGTTTTAATTTTATCCTTAGTGTTAAAAATTTCCTTTTTTTAAATACTTTTTGTAAATTTGCCGGCTCATAAATTAGAATATAAATGAACGTTACACAAAACAAAATAGATGATTTAAATACTATTGTTAAAATCACCATTAAGCCAGAAGACTATAAACCCAATGTTGAAAAATCACTTAATGATTATCGTAAAAAGCTGAATATGCCTGGCTTTAGAAAAGGGAAAGCCCCGATGAGTATTGTAAAAAAACAATATGAAGGTGCTGTAACTTTTGAAGAAATCAACAAAGTTTTAAATGATACTTTAAGTAACTTCATTTCTGAAAATAAATTATCCATTTTAGGGCAACCTTTACCAAGAACAAATAATGAATTGGACCCTAATGCTCAAGATATGACCTTTGAATTTGAATTAGGCTTAGCTCCTGATTTAAGCATAGATCTTTCTAAGGCTAAAATTCCTTATTACAAAATTGAAGCAACTGATAAAGAAATTGATGATACTGTTTTAAGAATGCAGACTCAATTGGGTGAAGTTACAGATGCAGATAAAATTGAAGAAGGAGGAAATTTTGTTGGGGAGGTGTTAGAAATTGACGCAGAGGGAAACCAAGTTGAGGAGGGAATAAATACTACTATAACTTTTTTAGTAGATGATTTAAAAGATAAAAATTCATTTTTAGGTAGGAAAAAAGGAGATATTGTTACTATACAAGCTCAAGATTTGTTTAATGATGTTCATCAACTTCAGCATTTCTTTGGACTTTCTCATGAAGATGCTCATCATTATAATGCCAATTTAAAAATAAATGTTGAAAAAACTTCTATTAGAACCAAAGCTGAATTAAATCAAGAACTTTTTGATAAAGTTTACGGTAAAGATAAAGTTAAAAGTGAGGAAGAATTAAAAGCAAAAATTAAAGACGAAATCGAAAATTATTATAAAAAAGAATCTGATACAAAATTTATGAATGACTCTGTAGAATGGCTATTAGATACTATAAAATTCGATTTACCTACAGAATTTTTGAAAAAATTCATTAAAAGTAAGGCTAAAGAGCCTATGAGTGATGAAGATGCAGCTACTGAATACGAAAAATCGGTAAAAGCTTTGCGTTATCAATTAATTGAAGGTCAAATTCTTTCTGATAACAAGATAAGTGTACAATATAACGATTTGGTTGAATACACTAAAAACCAAATGAAACAACAATTTGCTATGTATGGATATGTCGATATTCCTGATGCAGAATTAGACAAGTATGTAGCGAATGCCATGAAAAATGAAGAACATGTTCGTCAATCATCCGGTAACTTAATTCAACAAGAATTGTTAAAAATTTTCGACGCTAAAATTCAGAAAAAGGAGAAAACAGTAACTTTGGAAAAGTTTGATGCTATCTTGAAAAAAGAATCTGAAGAAATGAAAACTGAAAAATAAGTTAATATACTTTTATGCATTGACCCATTTTTTTTAAAAATATATTTTAAAACAGGCTATTAAACAAATAGTCTGTTTTTTTATAAAATTTATAAAAAAATTGTATTAAATAAATTATGTATGTATATTGCAAAGCAAAAAGCCATCCTTTCAGTTCAAAAAAGATGACTTTTTAATAAATACTCAATCAATTATGATCTTTAGAGTTTTTAGTGTTAATTAATTAATAATTCTTCTAAGTTTTTAGTGTTAAAGTGTGTGTGTTAAGTCTTAGTGTTAATTAATAGTTTTTTTAGTGTTAAAGTGTCATAATTAATTAATTCTTATAAAGTTATTAGTGTTAAGTTGTTCTGTTAAGCATTAGTGTTAAATTAATAATTTTTACTTTTTAGTGTTTATTATTCTTATTCTATTTATTTAATTTTTAATATTTAATTTCATAAGTAAATCTTTATTTTACTTAGCCTCACTTATTTGAGTACAAAGTTATAGATTTTTTTCTAACATCCAAAACTGCTTATATTGATTTCTATAAAAATAGATAAAAAACTATATATTTGTACTGTTTTAAAAAAATTATTTATTTGATTATTAATAAATTACGATATTATAAAAGATAAAATAATGGCAGTGTTAAAGTTATTATAAAATTATATGCTGAAATATTTGAAAATTTTAACGTAATATTTTATCTTCCGAATTTTATTTAATAGATTTTTTTCATATATAAATCCATAATAGTATTCTCCTATTCTTCTTTATGTTGGTTAAATGTATTCAATATTAATTTTTGCCTAAGTTCCAATAACCTTTTCGTATTATGAAACACTCTACCGGTAAGGCTTCTTACCCACCCTTTCTTTTTTAATGATGGTAGAATTTGTTCCAAAGTATCAAAATTTTTATGCATTTTTTCAATTTCCAATCTACTTAACTCATAATCATCGACAATAGATATAATTTCTTCTTCAAGATTTTTTCTAAGAAGCTTGAGCTTTTGTTTAATTATTATAATTTCTTCAGTGTTGAAATAATCATCATATTCATCAAATTTTTCACAAATTTTATCTATTTGTTCTTGCTCTTCAGCCAAAAGGCTTAATGGAGATGTTAAAGAAATTTCATTCCATATAACATCTAGCCATTTTTCAATTCTAATATAAACATCATTGATTTTATCAAGTACAAAATTTTCATGCATTGAAAATCTTCCTGGAACCACCTCTCCTGAAATATTATATTTCTCATTATCTATTTTTTCAATGAAATAATTTTCATCCTTACATAATATAAAATATTTGGGTTCTATTAAATATATAATTTTAATAGTATTTTGATTTATATCAATTTTAAAGTCAACATACTCAAATTTATCATTCTGTCTAAAAATTTCAATAATGTTTTCTATAAATTCTTTTTGTATCATATATTCAAATAGTTACATTGTAAAGATAACTATTTAATCTTGAATATTATCAATATAAAACTTTTTTTTATTTTTGTACCATTAATAAACATACATTATTTTATATATATTCATTATTTTAATCATAAAATTATGGAAAATAAACATAAAACCACTATTGATAGATTACTAGATTTTATGGTTTTTAAAAACCTAAATGATAATAAACTGACTAAGTTAGCAAATTTATCTGTCGGACTTATCGGTAGGGCACGAAGGAAAAAGTCCGGTTTACATACTGACACCATTGAAAAAATATTGAAAACGTTTCCGGATTTAAATCCTACATGGCTACTTACAGGAAATGGACCTATGTTATTATCAAAAACTGATGATATCTCTAAAGTCAATTTATCAACAAAACATTCTGATTCATTTATTGATGAAATATTTATAACTCAAACAGATATTATCTATATGTTAAAAAAGAAATATTTTAAAATATAAGATTAGTTTATTTTATACTTTCAATAATAGCATATACTGGAAAATGATCACTATATCCCCCTAAATATCTGCTACCGGAATAGGTTCTCCAAGGTGTTCCTAATTTTTCCCTTTCCGTATTTTGAAGATATGGGGCATTAAAAACATTGGAGCTTGAATATCTTAATTTATTTTTTTCTTCAAAAAAGGATTTGGAAAAAATAATTTGATCAAAGAGCATTCCTTTACCTTCATGAAAAGTACTATAAACATTATTTTTATATAAGTTTTCAAATGGGTTATAGAGTTCGCGCTCTTTTAACTCCTGTACCGTTTTTTTATTCCAAAGCTGTTGATATAAATATGTTGTAGTAGGGTCTTCATTAAAGTCTCCCATTATTATTATATTTGCAAACGCATCCTTATCAAAAATTTCATTTAATTTTTTTCTTAATTCGCGCAGAATATAAATTCGTTTAGAAACATTGATATTATTTTCTCGTTTAGAGGGTAAATGCAAAACAAAAAAATGAACCATATTACCTTCTAGTTTTCCTTTGGTATAAGTTATATCTCTTGTGTAATCTCTTGTACCATCATCGTTAAAAATAGGAATACGTAAAAATTCCGATTCTTGAATTGTTAAAAACTCCTTATTATAAAAAAAAGCTGTATCTATGCCTCTTTCGTCCAATGAGTCTTTATGAACATATCCATAATTTGCTTTAAAAGGGAATTTTTCGAGTAGTTCATCAATAACTTTTTTATTTTCTATTTCACATAAGCCAAAAAAAGTGGGTAACTTTTGAGTTTCTTTAACTCCTATACTACTAATAGTTTTGGCTATTTTAAGTAGTTTATTTCTATATCTTGAAATATCCCAGGAACGACTTCCTTGAAATGGTAATTTACTGATTAATTTATTTTTATAAATATCGGATTCATATAGATTCTCAACATTATAAAATGCAATGGTATGGTGCATAAATATGATTTATATATCTAATGTATTAATTGTATATCCTAACTAACTTAATTTTAATAAGTATTTATTAATTCATAAAGTTATTAATTGTATAACATAATGCAATATCTATTCCCAGACTAATAGATGGTAAATATTTTTCTATTACCAGAATACTATAAAAACTTCTATAAAAAATCAGTAGTTATATTAAATTGTGGTATAAAATCATATACTTGTGATTTTTACATTAATCTTATTTGCAAAATTATTATGAATATTAATTGATTTACATACTATTATCAAACATGATTCAATATTATATAAATTATGTTAGTAAAAGTAAAATTTACCTAAATAAATTTAAAACAGCAGAACGTTAAAGCAATATAAAACTAATTTAAAGCGTAAATTTTAAAATATTTTTTTAAAGTTTATAAAAATATTTCATTAAAACATTTTAAAAAAACGACATCCAAAATTTTTGTTCAAGAAAAGCTTTTATACGTGATTGTTCTAAAATTTCAGACATTTCAAAAGGTATATATATTTGAAAATCATCTCTTTCATCTTGCAGTTGGTTCAGTAAAGTTGCTAAACTTATATTTGAAACTATTTTTTCACCAAGAAAAGCAGGTATTAATAAGCCTAATCTAGCAACAATATTCTTACTATTTATTAAAGATACATGAGAAGAAGTAGCAATTAATGAATAGTATTCTTCTAAACGGTCTTTAAGTAAATAAGTTAAAAACTTTAAACTTGCACATTGCTTTTTTAGGTTCGTTTTATCTAAAAATAAATTGGAAACGCTAAACAATATGTGCATGTTAGCGATTCCTTTTAATATAGATTCCATTTTTTTTTGCTCCCCTTTCTCCAAAATTAATTCTAAAAGACTTGCGGTTGTTGTGTGAATAGCTTGTGTAATATTGGATTCTTTTTCTTTTGAAATTTTAGAAATATTTGAGACTATATCAGGTGTAATAAACTCAGAAATTGAATTAAATAAGTATTCCATAATTTTTTAGCGTTAATATTCTGATAAAGCTTAAAACAAAAATTATACCAATTAATATTTAATATATAATTAAATAAGATTATTTTATTTAGATATAATATATATATTTTATATAAAAAATCCCTTAATTATAAGGGATTTCTATATTATAATAATTAAATTTTTAATTATTTTACAGATGAACCATTTTCAATTATATCATCAGGGGTTATAAATGAAAATTTTCCATTTGAATTTTGAGTCAACAACAGCATACCTTGACTTTCAATGTTGCGTATTTTCCTAGGAGCTAAATTAAGAACTACCGTAACTTGTTTACCTATTAATTCTTCGGGTGAAAAACTTTCAGCAATTCCTGAAACAATAGTTCGAACATCAACACCTATATCCACTTTAATTTGCAGCAATTTATCAGCTTTTTCAACTTTTTTTGCTTCCAATATGGTACCTATTCTTAAATCAATCTTTTCAAAATCACCAAAACTAATGATATCTTTTTGCGGTTCTGAGGTGTTGTTGTTTTCAATCGCATTTTGTCTTTTTGAATTTTCAAGCTTTGCTATTTGATAATTAATTTCTTTATCTTCAATTTTATCAAAAAGTAGTGGAATAAGATTTATTTTAGCTCCTGATGGTAACAGTATCTTACCCGATTCAAGTTCTTTCCAAGAATGATAAGATAAGTTAAAACCCTGCATTATTTTTTTTGAAGCAAAAGGGATGAAAGGTTCTGACAGTTCACCAAGATAAGCTGCTATTTGAGCTGCTACATATAAGGTTTCTTTTACTTTTTCCTGTTCTTCTTTAATTTTTTTCCAAGGTTCTTGCTCTTGCAAAAATTTATTCCCTAAACGTGCTAAATTCATTAATGAGCCTAATCCGTTTCTAAATTCATATTTAGACAAGTATGTCGATATTTCTTTTGATATTTTAGAAAGATTTTCCAACTCTTCCGATTGAAAGTTATCTCTAACTTCAGGAATTATACCTTCATAATATTTATTAATTAAAACAGAAACTCTGTTAATAAAATTACCTAATATTCCTACTAATTCAGAATTATTTTTAGTTTGAAAATCTTTCCAAGTAAAATTATTATCTTTAGTTTCAGGTGCATTAGCTAATAATGTATATCTTAAAGAATCTTGCTTTCCAGGAAAATCAGTAAGATAATCATGCGCCCAAACTGCCCAATTTCTTGATGTGGAAATTTTATCGTTTTCTAAATTTAAAAATTCATTGGCAGGTACATTATCCGGTAATATATAATCTCCATGAGCTTTTAACATGGCGGGAAAAATTATGCAATGAAATACAATATTATCCTTTGCAATAAAATGAACAAGCTTAGTATCTTTATCTTGCCAATAAGGCTTCCAATCTTTACCGGTTCTCTCGGCCCACTCCTTAGTAGAAGATATGTAGCCTATAGGAGCATCAAACCAAACATATAAAACTTTTCCTTTTTCACCTTTTAAAGGTACCGGTATTCCCCAATCCAAATCACGTGTCATAGCACGGGGTTTAAGCCCATCTTCTAACCAAGATTTGACTTGACCATACACATTAGGTTTCCAATCTTTTTTATGACCTTTTAATATCCAATCGGAAATAAAATCTTGATATTCATGAAGGGGTAAATACCAATGTTTCGTATTTTTTAATATGGGCTTTTCTCCACTTAACATGGAATGAGGATCGATCAGCTCATCTGGACTTAATGTTGTACCACATTTTTCACACTGGTCACCATAGGCATTCGTATTACCACATTTTGGGCAAGTTCCTACGATATATCGATCTGCTAAGAATTCGTTTGCTTTTTCATCAAAATACTGTTCCGTTTCTTCCTCTATGAACTTACCTTCTTGATGTAGTTTCAAAAAAAATTCCTGGGCTGTTTTAATGTGAATAGGTGCTGTTGTCCTGGAATAATTATCATACGAAATTCCTAATTCCGTAAATGTTTGCTTCATTAATTCATGATACCTATCTACCACATCCTGAGGAGTAACACCCTCTTTTTTTGCCCTTATAGTAATAGGAATTCCGTGTTCGTCCGATCCCCCTATTAATATAACATCATGATCATTTCTTCTTAAAAATCGGGCATATACATCTGCAGGTATATATACTCCTGCTAAATGACCTATATGTAAAGGTCCATTTGCATAGGGAAGAGCTGTAGTTATAGTATATCTACTCATTTAATAATTTATTTTTTGTTAAAAAAATTGCTACATACAATCTTTAACAAAGGTACAAAGTAAGAAAACATGAAAAAAATATTATCTTGTATTTATACTTTTATCCTATTGATATTTGTCATGTTACTTAGGTGGTGATAAATAAATAAATGGTTCATAGGGGATATTTCTTAAGACTGTATAAATAATTATAGTTGCTAAAACTATTATTCCTGACTTATTAGAAAAGATAAATTTAGATACAAACCTTCTATTTTTGAAAATATATATTTCTATGGATACCCATAATAAATATAAAAAAAAGGGTAAAAAATAAATTAAAAAATTATAACGTAATGCTTGTAAAAATTCTCCGTGTAACAATAAATGAAATGCTCTTTGTCCGCCACAACCTGCACAATTCATTCCGGTTATTTTTTTAAATAAACACGGCACAAAATAATTAGATTTGCTCGGATTAGTAATATAGTAATAAACACATACTAATGTAAATAACAATAGTAAGCAGATCCACAAAAAACTTCTATTTAGAAAAATCTTGATTGACATTTCTTAATTAAAAATTAACTCATATTTATGGATGTTAAATTCAATTGTTATATACAATTTTATAAGTATTTTTGAACCATCCTTGGTAATAAGTGATATTACCAAAAAATATTATAAAAAGTATATATATAATAAAAATTAAGATACCGGAAAAAAATATGATTAAAGAAATTATTGATAAAATTCGAGCATTTTTGGATTTCAAAATTGCCCCCAAATAATCTCCGGTATTATATATTATATTGACCTGATTCGCAAATATGATCGACAAAATTCCAAAAATCAACCCTATAAAATTACAAGTAAATAGATTAAGAATAGTTGAAATAATAGCAAAAGTTATATGATTATTAGGTAATTTTTCTTTTTTATCATTAATCGAAACAGATAGATTATTCGAATTTTCCTTTTGCATTTTAAAATCTTGTTCTTCCATGACTGTATTTTTTATATTGTTTATAATTTCTAATATTTTATAAACAAAAGGAAGTGAGATATATTTAATAATTTATTTGAATATTTACTTAATATAAATTTTTCCTATTATTAATTTTAATTGATTAAAATAAAAATTATTTTTTACTTAACTTAATAAATGCAAAAATTATACCTTTATTGTAAAATTGGTTTCAACAAATGATCTTTAAAGTCGTTATATATACGTTAATGAATAATTTACATCATAATAAAGAAAAGTTATAATAGTTACCTTAAGTTTTAAAAGTTTTCAGGTTTAAAAATTTTCTTTGATTAAGTTACGAATTTGTTTATGTATAAGTATTTTTTTTATTGGGTAAACATTAAATAACTTTTCTATTCATCATAAATATTCTGATATTTGCAAAAAGTATAGTAATGATTTCTATAGAAACAACCATTTTCAATAAAAAGTTTAGCAATTGTTTGATGAATGCTTCGGGAGTTAAATGTATGACCATAGAAGAACTATCAAATTTGAAGAACTCCGAATCAGGAACTTGGATAACAAAAAGTTGTACTTTATCTCCCAGAGAAGGTAACCCTTCTCCTAGATATGTTGATTTAAAATTAGGAAGCATTAATTCAATGGGACTACCTAATTTAGGATTTGAATTTTATCTTGATTATGTTCTTACTGAACATGAAATGGGAAATGATAACTTATTTTTTTCAATTGCCGGCTTAACCTTGGAAAATAATATTAAAATGCTCACTCAAATTGAAAACTCTGATTTTCAAGGATTAGTTGAATTGAATTTATCTTGTCCAAATATTCCGGGAAAACCTCAAACCGGATACGACTTTGAACGAACCGAAGAAGTTTTGAAAAAGGTTTTTTCATTTTATACTAAACCTTTAGGGGTTAAACTACCTCCTTATTTTGATATGGTACATTTTGAAATGATCGCAGAAATTATAAATAAGTATCCGATCCAGTTTGTAACATGTATTAATAGTATTGGCAATGCATTGTACATTGAAGATGAATCCGTTGTTATAAAACCTAAAAGTGGTTTTGGCGGACTTGGAGGTGCTTATGTAAAACCTACTGCATTAGCCAACGTAAGAATGTTTTATAAATTATTAAGAAAAAATATATCAATTATTGGTTGTGGAGGTGTTGAAACCGGCAGAGATGTTTTCGAACATATTTTATGCGGTGCTTCCATGGTACAAGTAGGAACACAGCTAATGAAAGATGATGTTAAAATATTTTCAAAATTATCTTCTGATTTGAAAGAAATTATGAAATCTAAAAATTATACTTCATTATCCGATTTTAAAGGAAAGCTTAAAGAGCTTTAATCTTTTACTTTAACTTAATTTTGGTACATTATTTTCTGCATTGAAATTTTAACTTAAAAATATAACGAAATAAATGTTAACCATTGGTATAGCCGGAGGAACCGGATCAGGAAAAACAACTGTTGTAAATAATATCCTTAAACAATTGGATTCCAATAATGTGAATGTTCTAACTCAAGATAATTATTATCACTATAATCCGGAACTTTCATTTGATGAACGTGAATTGTTAAACTACGATCATCCAAGAGCCATTGATTTTGATCTATTAATTGAACATGTAAAAAAATTAAAATCCGGTCAAGCTATTGAGGAACCAATTTATTCTTTTATAACTCATTCCAGAACCGAAGATATTACCATTATACAGCCAAAAGAAATATTGATTGTTGAAGGAATATTGGTTTTAACAAATCCAGAATTAAGAAAACAATTTGATGTTAAAGTATATGTCAATGTAGATTCAGATGAAAGATTAATTCGAAGAATACGAAGGGATATACAGGAAAGGGGAAGAGATTTAGAAGAAATATTACGAAGGTATCAGTCCACTTTAAAACCCATGCATGAGGAATTTATACAACCATCTATGGCTTATGCAGACATTATAATTCCAACGTTGAAAAAAAATACAGTAGCCATAGATGTATTAAGTACGGTTATACAAAATACTTTGAAAAATCATTCCAGTTAAATGGAAAAAAACGGCAATAAATCCTCAGATAAAAAATCTATTTTCGGTAAACATTGGTATTCCAATATTTATTTAATACTCTCAATTATGTTTATAATATGGATGCTTTTTTTTGATACCAATTCCTATTTAACTCATAAAGAATTAAATAATGAAATTTCTAAATTAAAGCATGAAAAAGAATTTTATAAGAGTAAATTAGATTCTGAAAATATTCAGTATAAAAATTTAAAAAATAATAAAGAAGCTCGTGAAAAATATGCTCGTGAAAATTATTTTTTTAAAAAAAATAATGAAGATATTTTTATTATGGTAACAAAAGATGATTCTATTGCGCCAAAAACGAAACTTTAAATTTACTTTATAAAAACCTCATTTAAATTCTTTTTTGTTAATGAGAATATATAATGTATATTACGTTACTTTATTAAAGTAATTAATAAATTATAAAACAACTTATATTATAAAGTATAGTTAAAAATATTCTTATAAAAGAAAATAATTTTGTTAATGTTGATAATTTTAGTATTTCTGTATTATTAATTGTTCATTATATGAATAAAGTATAATAGTATCCAATGGAATATGTGTTAAAAAATAGATTAATAAGGCAATAGATATTTATGATATATGAATTACAAAGATATTAGTAAAGGTATAATCAGTGCTGTAACAGTAATCTTCCTCACAGTTCTTTTGTTTTTTCTATTATGGAAAATCCGCTTTGTTTTAGGATATATCTTTGTCGCTTTTGCCTTTTCATTAATGGGAAGACCAATAATGAATTTTTTAAGCGAAAAAGTACATATATCTAATACCATTTCTGCTTTTATCACACTTTTAGTTATGGTGGGAACAATTCTTACCTTTTTAAGCTTTGTAATTCCATTAGCCTTAGAACAAGCCTCAAATTTATCTCTTTTAGATACGGATAAATTACAAAATTCAATTACAGAACAGGTAAAATTAATTGACGAAGCTCTGAAAAGTAAACATATCTATTTATTTGAAGATAATTATGCACAATTATTTACTTCAAAATTTAATTTTAGAATACATATGGATACTCTTCAAAGTGGATTTTCTTTTTTAGCTGAATTGGGTATTTCCATATTTTCTGTCACTTTTATTACCTTTTTCTTTTTAAGAGAAAAAGATTTATTTAACCGAATTATAATAGGTGCCGCACCAACAAATGATATCAAAAAAGTCATTCAAGTTCTTTCTAATATTAATGATTTATTAACAAGATATTTTCTTGGATTATGTTTGCAAATATTCTCCATGTTTTTACTTTACTTGGCTATATTAGGTGGTTTTAACATAAAAGATATGGTAATAATATCTATGTTTTGTGCATTTTGTAATCTCATACCCTATTTGGGTCCTTTGCTTGGTTTTTTTATCATCAGTTTATTAAGTATGAGCAGCATGTTATCATTGGGGATGGACTTTAATTCACAAATTATACCTACTATATTTTGGATAAGTATTTTATATTTAATTGCACAATTGATTGATAATGCAATCTTTCAGCCATTGATTTATGCAAAAAGTGTAAAATCTCATCCTTTAGAAATTTTTTTAGTTATGTTAATTTTCGGTATACTATTTGGTGCCCTAGGTGTTACTTTTGCAATTCCCGGTTATACTGTTTTAAGGGTTGTTATGAAGAGTTTCTTTAACCGTTTTAAAATTGTTCAAGCAATAACTAAAAATTTATAGTAAGTCAAATTTTATATTTAATTATAAAATAGTATTTTTTACTAATATCCATTGTACGTATAGTGTTTGCTAAAGAAGTATTAAAATTATTTAATATAATGTATTTTTGCAATAAATATTGTATTCTTTAATAGTGATTAATGCCCAATTAATAAATAAAGATGTTCAAGAATATATTAACAATAATTTATATTCTAATTTATCTGAATTAATAGTAAAAAAATCTCCTTTTACAGATTTATCTTCTCTTGAATTAGTTCAGCAAATTCAAGGAAAGAAAATTGCCCAAAAAAAAGTTCCTATTCTATATGAAAATAATCGGATTATATATCCACCACATATTAATCTTGAACAAGCTTCATCACAAAGCACAGCTATTTTTAAACAATCAATGATAACCGGAAAAACCGGAATTGATTTAACCGGAGGTACAGGAATAGATAGTTTTTTTTTATCGGAAAATACTGAAGAATTTTATTATGTTGAACCGAACCTTGAATTGTTGGAAATAGTAAAACATAATTTTTCAGTTCTTGGCAAAAAAAATGTTAAATTTATCAATAAAACTGCCGAAGATTTTATTTCTAAAAATACTTGTTTATTTGATTTTATTTATATAGATCCATCGAGACGAGACGAAAATAAAAATAAAAAAATTGAGTTAAAAGATTTATTACCTAATATTTTAAACCTCCTGAATAAACTTTTCAAATTCTCAACATCCATTTTTATAAAACTTTCTCCTCTTCTTGATCTGCAAAGAGCGATTGAACAATTACCCATCTTGAAAATTTATATTATATCTGTTAAAAATGAAACTAAAGAATTACTAGTTCAATTAAATCCTCAAAATAAAATGCATCCATTCAATCCATATATTCACTGTGTCAATCTTCAATCAGATCAACCGGATTTTTGCTTTTATTGGCAAGAGGAAAAAATATCACCCCCCCCCCCCTACTCTAACCCAAAATCATATTTATATCTACCCAACTCTTCCCTATTAAAATCAGGAGCATTTAAACAAATAAGTTACAAATTTAAAATTAGTAAACTGCATTCGAATTCACATATTTACACATCAGAAAATAAATTGGAAAATTTTCCGGGACGTACATTTTTAATTATTGATAAAAATTTTAATCCTAAAAAATCTGTTCATAAAAAATTTAATATAATCAGTAGAAATTACCCAATTAAACCTGAAGAAATCAAAAAAAAATACCAATTAATGGATGGTGGAAATAAGTATTTAATTTTTACACGCTCTTTACAACGGAATCATTGCATTTTAGCGGAAATTATTTAAATTTATAGTTTCAAATATAATTTAATTTTATAACATTTTATATTTAATTTAAGAAATAATTAACAATATTAAATTTAACTTGCAAAATCATTTTATAAGAACTAATTATTAAAATATTCATTAAAAAAATGTGTAAAAAAATTTTATATATTTTATTATTATTTAGCCTTTTTAATCTAACCTTAATCCATTGCAAAAAGTCAAATTATGAATCTAATAAAGTTGTTCAGAATGATATACCCTTAGTTCCCGGATATTACAACATAAATTTTGACACTATATTTACAATAAAAGATAATTATTCATCTGAAGACCAAACTATTATAAATCAACTGAATAAATATTTTACCCATGTTTGGAAATCTCAAAATTTGAGCGGAGGGGTTTTAGTTGCTCGGGGCAATACTATTTTACTGGAAAAATATAATGGATACTCAAATTTGCAAAATAAAACATTAATATCTTCTCAAACATCTTTACATGTGGCTTCGGTAAGTAAAATTTTAACTTCCTTAGCTGTTTTAAAATTAGTGGAAGCCGATAAGATTAAATTGGACGAAAAAGTAAATTCTATACTTACGGAGTTTCCTTATTCGGATATAACCATACATGATTTATTAACGCACCGAAGCGGTCTTCCTGAATATACTCATTTGGTTGATATAATCAATACGTGGGATAAAAGAAAAAAAATGTCAAATGAAGATGTTTTACATTTATTTTCTACTCATATTCCTTTATTACAATCAAAACCGAATACTCATTTTTCTTATTCAAATACTAATTTTGCCCTTTTAGCTTTAATAGTAGAAAAAATAACAAAAATGTCCTTTCCAGAAGCAATAAATACTATGATATTTACACCTCTGGGAATGAAACATTCCTATGTACTTCAAGAAAAAGATTTAAATCAAGCTAATGTATCCTATTATCCTGACGGAAGACCATATAAATTCAATCATCTCGACTTGGTTTATGGGGATAAGAACGTATATACCACTCCGGAAGATCTTTTCAGATTAAGTCAGGCTATGTTTGCTCCTAATTTTTTACGTAAAAACTTATTAGATCAAATGTTTACTCCCTACAGTAATGAAGTACCGAATATTAAAAATTACGGATTAGGAATACGATTGATGGTATTTAATAACGGTAAAAAATTAATTTACCATACCGGATGGTGGCATGGCAGCAATGCAATATTTATTCATTTATTAGATGAAAAAGTTACGATAATAGCTATAGGAAACAAGTATTCTAATATGGTATATTCAGCTATACGTTTAGCGCCTTTATTCGGAGACTATCCTCTACCAAATATAAATAAATATAAATATCAATAAACAGCATATTCAATTACTATATTAATATTTAATCATATCTAAATATATTTGAATATAGTAATACCATAAATTACGTTGAAATTTAGTTATATTTGCTTATCGATTAAAAATTATTAAATGAACGATTACAGTATTAAAGAATTGTTAGCTAAAGGGAAAAAAGCTTTACAGGAAGAAGTAGTAATTAAAGGATGGGTACGATCATTTCGTTCCAATCAATTTATTGCGTTAAATGACGGTTCCGGGCAAAATAATATCCAAATAATTATCAATTACAACGATTTTGATACTGAAACATTAAAACAAATTACAACTGCATCTGCCTTATATGTTGAAGGAAAAGTTGCTGAAAGTAAAGGAGCAGGACAAGAAATAGAAGTAATGGCCAGTAAAATAAAAATTTATGGTTATGCTGTTCCTGAAGATGTTCAGGAAACCATTTTGCAGCCTAAAAGACATTCGTTGGAAAAACTGAGGGAACAAGCCCATCTTCGTTTTCGTACTAACACTTTTGCTGCTGTAATGAGAGTAAGGAACGCACTAAGCTTTGCCATTCATCAATATTTTAACAAAAATGGGTTTTGTTATATCAATACCCCTATAATTACCGGATCAGATGCTGAAGGTGCAGGGGAAATGTTTACCGTAACCAACTTTAATTTAGATAATATTCCTAAAAATAAAAATGGAAATATAGATTTTTCTCAAGATTTCTTTGGTAAAAAAACCAATCTGACCGTTTCAGGACAATTGGAAGCAGAAACTGCTGCTATGGGGCTTGGAAAAGTATATACATTTGGACCTACTTTTAGAGCAGAAAATTCTAATACTACTCGACATTTAGCAGAGTTTTGGATGGTTGAACCGGAAGTAGCCTTTTATGATTTGGAGCATGATATGGATCTCGCAGAAGATTTTCTAAAATACTGTATTCAATATGCTATAGAAAATTGTAAGGAAGATTTAGAATTTTTAAACAAAAGATTTGAAGAAGAGCAAAAACAAAAGTCAAAAGAAGAAAAATCGGAACAAAATTTACTGGAAAAATTAGAATTTGTATTAAAAAATAAATTTATTAGGCTCAGCTATACTGAAGCTATCGAAATACTTAAAAATTCCAAGCCTAATCAAAAGAAAAAATTTAAATATCTTATTGATGAATGGGGAGCAGACCTACAATCTGAACATGAAAGATATTTGGTTGAAAAACATTTTAAAAGTCCGGTCGTATTATATGATTATCCGGCAAAAATAAAGGCATTTTATATGCGTTTAAATGACGACCATAAAACCGTTCGGGCCATGGATGTCCTTTTTCCCGGAATCGGTGAAATCATAGGGGGGTCGCAAAGGGAAGAAAGAATTGATGTTTTAAAACAAAAAATGAAGGATATGAACATTGATGAAAAAGAATTATGGTGGTATCTAGATACTCGTAAATTTGGTACAGTCCCTCATTCCGGATTCGGGCTAGGTCTGGAACGTTTAGTATTATTTGTTACAGGTATGAATAATATTCGTGACGTAATACCATTTCCAAGAACTCCTAAAAATGCTGAATTCTAAAAAATTCATTAAAAAATATATACTAACAGGATTTTTAAATGGTTTAAGCACCTTATTAGATTAAAACATAAATTCATTTTTTTTATCTATTAATTAAATTTATATAGTTGATTAACTATATAAGTTTAGTCAATGTGTGATTATATAAGCGCTTTACTTAATAAATGCAGTAAAGTTCTATTTTAATATAAATAGTATAAATTAAAACTTTCACAAAAAATTTTTATCACAAAAATTATGCCTTTATTTGTATCTTAAATATTAATAGTGTAAATTTGAATTTATAAACCTTACTTAATCTACTTTTATAAAGAAACTATTTTATGTTAAAACAGGATTTAAGACTAAAACAACTTTTAAAACTATCTCCTCAACAAATTCAACTAATGAAACTAGTTCAGCTTCCAATCCTTGCATTTGAAGAAGTAGTAAAACAAGAAATTGAAGAAAATCCTGCCTTGGAAGATGACAATGATGATTATTATGATTCTTCAGATTCCTTTGATTCTGAGAATGATTTTGATGATTCAGGAGATAGTGAAATTATTGATGCTCCGGACATTAATATAGATGAATATCTGAGTGATGATGAAGTTCCCAGCTATCGTGTTCAATCTAATAACTATAATGACGATGATGAAAATAAGGAATTACCGTATGCTCAATATGAATCTTTTCAAGAACATATAAGCTCACAATTACATACATTTAGATTAACTGAAAATGAAGAAGAAATAGCCGATTTTATTGTTGGAAATTTGGATGATGACGGATACTTACGTAGAGATTTATCTTCTATAGTTGATGATTTAGCCTTTACTCAAGGTATTTATACTAATGTAGAAACAATTGAAAAATTACTAACAAATTATATTCAAAGATTAGATCCTACAGGTATTGGAGCTAGAGATCTCAGGGAATGTTTATTACTGCAACTTAGAACAAAAAATCCCACTGAATCTACAGAACTTGCCTACAAAATTATTAATGAAATGTTTGATGCTTTTACAAAAAAGCATTATAATAAAATTCAGCAAAAATTTTCTATTTCTGAAGAAAATCTTAAACGTGCTGTTAATGAAATTGAACGTTTAAATCCGAAACCAGGAAAAGCTTTTACAAATAATTCAAAAAATACCGAACAAATTATTCCTGATTTTACTATTCGAATTGTTGATGGTGATTTGGAACTGACACTCAATGGAAGGAATGCCCCTGAGTTAAAAATATCCCGAGAATATTCTGAAATGTTGGATACGTATAAAAATACCGAACATAAATCGAGAGAACAAAAAGACGCGGTAATGTTTGTTAAGCAAAAGTTAGATTCTGCTAAGTGGTTTATTGATGCCATTAAACAACGTCAACAAACCTTATATATAACCATGAAATCAATTATGGACTATCAAATGGATTATTTTTTAACCGGAGATGAAGAACAAATTAAACCGATGATACTTAAAGATATAGCTGAAATTACCGGTTTAGATATATCCACTATTTCAAGGGTTGCGAACAGTAAGTATGTAAATACTCCTTATGGAACTTTGCTTATAAAGGATTTATTTTCTGAAAGCCTTACCAATTCGGAAGGAGATGAAGTTTCCACGCGTGAAATTAAAACCATCTTACAAGAAGTAATTGAAAATGAAGACACCAAAAAGCCTCTTACCGATGATAATTTGATGAAAATACTTAATGATAAGGGATATAATATAGCTCGAAGAACCATAGCCAAATATAGAGATCAGCTAAATATTCCTGTTGCAAGATTAAGAAAAAAAATATAATTTATCGTCTATGCAGGCCTATTTAGAACTTTTACAGCATATATTAGACAAAGGAACTAGTAAGCAAGATAGAACCGGAACGGGTACAATCAGCACTTTTGGATATCAAATGCGATTTAATTTACAAAATGGATTTCCTCTTATAACTACTAAAAAACTTCATCTACGTTCCATAATTTACGAATTGCTTTGGTTTTTGAAAGGTGATACTAACATAAAATATTTGAATGATCATAAAGTTCGAATATGGAATGAATGGGCTGATGAGAATGGAAATTTAGGTCCTGTTTATGGCCATCAATGGAGAAGCTGGGGAACTCCGAATGGACAATATATAGATCAAATTTCACAAATAATAGATCAAATTAAAAATAATCCCGATTCACGAAGAATTCTTGTTTCAGCCTGGAATGTTGCAGATATTCCTCAAATGGCTCTAGCACCATGTCATGCTCTGTTTCAATTCTATGTTGCAGACAAAAAATTATCTTTACAGCTTTATCAAAGAAGCGCTGATGTTTTTTTGGGTGTACCTTTTAACATTGCTTCCTATTGTTTATTGTTACATATGGTGGCTCAAGTTTGCAATTTAAAAGTGGGAGAGTTTATACATACTTTCGGGGATGTCCATATATATAAAAATCATATTAATCAAGTAAAACTTCAACTAACACGAGAGCCTCGCCTCCTTCCCAATTTGCATCTTAATCCTAAAATAAAAGATATTTTTAGCTTTCAATATGAAGATTTTTCTATCGATGGATACGATCCTCATCCTCATATTAAAGCAGAAGTTGCTATTTAATAATCGGATACTTGTTTTGTATAATCTATTTTTTATTTCTTTAATAGTTTATTTTAAATATTAGATATAATTAATGCATTAATATATCTAACATTTAAAAATCAGTAATAAATTATTTGTTATATTTAACTTCAATCTTATTTAATGAAGAATTATTACTATCTTTTTCTTTGAATATTACAGATATTAACCTTTTGTCTTTCCCTCTATTGGTAACAAAAACTTTTATATCCTTTTTTTGAGTAATCTTTTCTGTATCATTGATGATTTTATAACATTTCTTTTGCAGAAGTACATCCTTGTAATGATTGTAAGTGTATTTACAATTTAGATCCTTATCCTTTATATATCCGTTCAAAATATTATTATCATCATATATATATTCCTTAACCATATGTTCAGATCCATCTTCATCTTTATAATATTCTTTTTTCAAATTTCCTTCAACATCATAATCATATGATATGGAACTATTAAAATCATTATTTTGATAAATATCTTTTTTAATTATATTTTCATTTGCATCGTAATTAAAATATGATATTTCAGTTGTTTGATTAGTATAATCGAGTTTTACAGATTTGTAGGGCAGTCCCTTTTCATTATAATAATAAAAGGTATCATTTAAATCATCTATATGCTGTATAAGAAAATCGTTATGAAAATAATTAACATAAATATCTTTTTTAGCTACACAATCTTGCTGAAATATTGCAATTCCTTTTTTGTTAAATTCCGTCAATTTACATTTTTTACCATAAATACTATCTTTAACTATATGCTGTACTCTTTTTAGCGCATCTTTATCATATAAAGTATTACTGGTAGTTTCTAAAGGCAAAATATGACTGTACGTTTTTTTATTTATATCTTTATAGGCTATTAATTTTTTAAATAAATCAATCATAGCCACATTATCTGATTCAAGTTCATTTAACTCTATATCTTTATTTTCAATAACCGGTTCATACCATTCTTGCTTATAGAAATAGTTTACATCTTCAGGATTTGTGAAACGATACCCATATCTGGCATAAATTTCTTTTTTCATCAAATCTAATTCTTTTGGTTTTTTATTTTTTAAATCTTCTACTCCTAAACGGGTAAAAGCAGTTTGCGGATATTTACCGGGAAATTCTCGAGGTGTTAAGATAACTTCGTCATCATTAATACGACAATTTCTATTTCCGATCTCATCTTCAGTACAGACCATCAATTTAATATTTGTTTGATATTCCTTTTCTGGATTTTCTCTTTCTTTTAAAAATATAAAAGATGCCTTAATCTGATCTGAAGTAAAATTTCCATCCTCAATTTTTATATTGGTTAATTTTTCAACCTTTCGATGTAAATCGCCTCCTTTTCTACTATTAAAATCAATTTTTATAAATTCACTTATTCCTTGTGCATAGGTTTTACCATCCAGATTTAAAATTTTAATGTAAAAATTTTTTATATCATTCTTAAAATGAAAAATGGTATTTATCTTTTTAACACTATCCCCAACTTTTTCATTAACTAAGGAAGGATCAATTCTCTCTCCGGCTTGCGAGTAAAGTGTTTTTTTTTGTGCCATAAAAAAAATAGGTATGCATACCAATACACTCAAAAAAGTTTTTTTCATATAAAAATGTTTATTTACGCAAAAATACACAAATATGTATAACTGCAAATTTACCTTATTTTTTTATACAAACCTTCAATTTATTATATTAATTTATAAAAGTTTTGTGGACAGTTGGTTAATTGTTTATTTAATTGTTTAGAGTATCACAAAATAAAAGCTTATTAAAAATATTATGCCATATATTTTACATTAAATATTGGAATTTATAATTAAGTAGTAAATTGTATACTAGTAATTTTAAATAAGTTTAATTAATTTTCTTAATTCCTGACATTTCTGCTCCATCTTCAGATTTAAGATATTTAAATGTGAATGAGGAAACTATAGTAATTAAACCCAAGACCACTAAAGTTGCTCTAAAGCTTGAACTTACTTCTGTAAAGACATCCGAAAGATTAAATCCTCTTAAAATTATGGAGCTTAGAGATATTCCAAAGCTTATGGATAATTGTTGAGTAACGGATAGTATGGTATTACCTCCACTTGCATTAACAGGTGTTAACTCTGCTAATGAAATACTATTCATAGAGGTCATTTGAACAGAATTAAAAAAACCATATAATATAAGAATAGGAATCAACCAAAATATAGGAGTGTTTTTATCAGGCAAAGAAAATAATGAGATAGAAATGCCTAAAATGATTGTGTTATAAATTAATAATTTTCTATAACCGAACCTTTTTACCCATGGAATTACCCAGGATTTCGCAACAATGGTGGAGATGGCAGAAAATATAAGCATCACTCCGGATACTGTAGGTGATTTACCGAAACCTACTTGCAACATTAGTGGAAGCATTAGCGGAACCCCACCGATACCTAATCGGGTTATTAAATTTCCAATTATTCCAATCTTCAAGGTTCTTATTTTAAATAAATCTAGATCAATAATGGGCCGAACCACTTTTTTAGAATATATTACATATGTATATAGTAAGCTCATGCTTAATAATGATAAAATCATTATATTCACCATAGTCGTTTTTCCATCTACCGCAAATTCTAAGCTTAAGGACAGTGATACTAAACTTAAACTGAATAAAATAAATCCGATAAAATCGAATTTTCCATTAATTATTTTATAGTTTGGAAACGATTTCCCAGCGACTAATATTCCTAAAATTCCAATAGGAATATTTATTAGAAATATCCAATGCCAGCTCGCTATTTCAACCAACCAACCTCCTAAAGTGGGTCCAATAACCGGTCCTAGTAAGCCGGGTATGGTTATAAAATTTATAACTCTTAAAAGTTGATGTTTAGGATACGAATATATAAGTGTTAATCTGGAAACAGGCACCATCATGGAACCTCCTACAGCTTGTATTATTCTCATACATACCAACATTTTTAAAGATACTGACAATGCACATAAAAATGAACCTATGGTAAAAACAGTTACTGATAAAATAAATATATTTTTAGAGCCAAATTTATCTGAAAGCCAACCACTTAACGGGATTAATAACGCTATAGTTAATACATAAGCTATAAGTACTGACTGCATCTCAAGTGGAGATTTATCTAAGTCTTTAGCTATAGAAGGAAGAGCGGTATTCAAAATGGTTGAATCCAGAAATTGCATAAATATAGCCATTGCCGCTATCCATGGTAAAAATTTAGATACTTTTCCTTCAGTCATCTTTTATATAGCAAAATTTAATTTTATTTATATTTTATCAAATTATGTATAAAACTTATAGATTATAATGCAAATTTTGTACTGAAAATATGTTTATTAAAAACATATACCATTTCAAGAAATGGTAACAATTTTTTACAATGTATTATATAACTTTACTACTATTTAGAAGTTTATATATGCCTATAAATAAAGCCCTTTCTTTTAGAAAGGGCCTATATGGGAATATACAATTAGTTACTTTACTATCTACTTTGAATTTGAGTTTATATGATTCTTTTATGATAATAAAATAGATTTTTATATCATTATTAATTTATAAAGTTCAATATAGAACAGGTATGCAATATTTATTATGAGTAGTATATTCTCATTAATATAATACTAAAACAAAATATTTAGACAATATTAGTTGGTTAACTATCAACAAAATAAAATAATCTATGAACTTTATTTTGCTTTTTCATTGGAGGGCGATTGGTTTAATTTAAATTACTAAATATATAATGAAAATCCTATATCTCCGTCAAATGATCCAATGTAAATAATTCGTGAACAGCAATAAAGTAACTAATTTGAAAAACTAAGAATATTATATTTCAAATTAATAAAAAATTTAAAGATTTTTAAATTGACACTAGTTTTTGAAAATTAAGGTTTATAAGAATATAGAATATCAATCACGTCTGATTTTGACATGGCCCCCGGATTGATACCTAATCCTCCTTCCGGAATGGGGATTCCTAATTTTTGAAAATGATTTACCCAATATGGGATATATTCGCCTGTTTTAGGTGATTTAAAAGTCATTACATTTAAAGGGAATATCTCTTTATTTTGGTTGGAAATATATAATATTTTATATATAAGCTCTGAACAATAATAACGATCATTAGTTAAATCAAAAGCATCATCGTATTCTTTCCCAACTAATTTTAGGGCCTCTTTTATCGCTTGAGGAATCAATTTTTGATAAGGAGCTTTTAATCTACCTACCACAGAAATGGGAGGATAATTTTCATTTTTTTTTTGAATTAAATATTCTTCTAATGGAGTAATTTTTACTCTGGGATGAGTAGCCTCAATTACATAAAAAGAATCCGATAATGAATCTTTATACACTATTCCTACATGAGTAAAATTATAATTGCCAATCCCCGATGTAACTTGCTTAATTGCGCTGTCCATATTTTTAGAAAAGGATTCTTGAAATATTAAATCGCCCTCTTTAAGATCCAATGCAAACGAATTATGACTTTGAGAAAAAAAGAAACAGAATTGATAAATAACAACTAGGCAAAAATATTTTTTCATAGATCATACATTTCGATGCAAATATAAAAAACATATGAACAATCATATGTTTTTTATAATACTTCAATTAAAATATCAACTACTTATATTTTTTAATAATTATATGATTTTCACCACTGTATGCGGACATTTCAGGAGCATACATGGATTGTACTAAGGTAATACCGCTTGAAAAATTTCCTTCATAAGCAGCTCTAACCTCATATTCAAATACATACGTTCCTTTTCTCATATGTTCAAAGAAAAAATTAGTTGCAGCATCTCGAGTACTTTCATAATAACTTAAACCATTTTGATATTGGTAGGCAGTAAATATATTCATCGGTTCAAATCCGGAAGCTCTCATATCTTTGACATAAATAAAATCCATATCACGATCGGCTTTAATCACTAATCTAATCGTGATAATATCTCCAATTTTAATGTAATTTTGGTTGGTTATTTCTTGTAATTCAAAACTCTTATTTGATACAGTTTTTATAAATAATTTTTTTTGAATTTTAATTTCATTCCCTGTATTGGTTATTTTATTTAAATTTTCAAAATATTGCCAATATAATCCTCCCCATGCTATACCGGGAGATGTTTTTTCTATTTTTATTATACCCATATCGGATTGAATTTGCTCAGAATTCCAAGATTTTTTTAAATATCCTGTAGTTTGAATCATTGTAGAATCGGAAGTTGGATAGATTTGCTTTTTTCCATTAAAAATTTTAATGTTATTTTTTTCATCAGACCAATCTTTTCCGAAATTCATCAAAGCATAAATAGCATGAGTAGTTGCTTTAGTAGAGCTCCAAGAATGAGTCTGTCTATTACCTAATAGCCAAATTTTCATTTCCTCTACCGACCTTGTATCTTCAGGAGTTACCTCTGCAAAGGCTTCTATTATTTTGGTTTGCGCTTCTATGGGAGTTTGATACCTATCCCATCCTGCCTGATTATCTTTCCAATACATGCCCATAGATTCTGATTCCACCGAAGTTTCTTTTAAATGAAGAATTATAGTTCTTGCTGTTGAAGCATATCCAAATCTCTGCATAATTATCGCCAACATCGCTTTTATTTGTGTACCCGATTTTTTCAAATACTTCGTAATATTTTTATTTATATCTTGGATGTGTTTTTCAGTTTGCATCGGTAACGGATACCGGTCTTTCCAAAAACTTCTGATATAATAATATTGTATTAAATCACCCTCCTTGCCTATTTTTTCGAATTCTTTTTGGTTTAGGTAATGTAATGCCTCTCGATCTGAATAGGCAACAGCTTTTTTAATTACATTTTCCAAATCACTCTGAATATAGATTGAATATTGAGTACCTAACATTTTTCTTAATTGCCCTATTCCGGATATAATAATATCAGTTATATATGGATTGGAGTTTCCTCCTTCAAACCAAGCGAAGCCGCCGTCTGTATTCTGCAATTTGATAAGTTTTTCCTGAACTTGAGAGTTTTCTTGAGCCATTTTGTTTAAATCAAATAGCAAAGAAATTCTCTTTTTCTGCTCCGCTTCATTTTCAGCATTACGTATCCAAGGTGTTTCCTCTATAAGTATATTTTTAAATTCTTGATTGGATTCTAAATTAGATGGATTTACCCCTTTAACATTCCAATCATTCAATACATTTTTAATTTTCGGAAATGTATTCAATATAAATGTCGATAGCACATTCCCAAACAAACGACTAAATACCTGCTCAGAATTTTCATAGTGATATTCTCTCAAATAAGGAATGGAGAATAATGCCAACCAAACAGGATTTGTAGCTACCTCAAGACTTAAATTATAATTCAAAAGCGAACTTGAAGAATTAGTAATAAGCTTATCTAAACGATATTCTTTTTTTTCATTTTCTTTTATATTGATAGGTACAGTTTCTGTTATCAACACTCTATCGGTTACTATGGGAAGCGAATTTTCTTCTCCATCAGAAAAATTACCCGCTTGAGCCACTATGCGATAAGAAACGGCTTGGATATTTTTTGGAACTTTTATTTTCCAACTTACCTCTGCATTTTTAGATAGTTCGGCTTTAAAGGGAATAATGGGAGACAAATTATTAAAATTGGTATCTACCGGTTTTCGGGTAAGTGCATCAAAAAGAAAAAGTTGAGCATTCCCTTCCATACTTTTACCTGTTAAATTATTAATTTTCGCACTAATAATTATTTCATCTCCTTCTCTTAAAAATCTAGGAGTATTAGGTACTATCATAAGATTTTTTTGTGTTTGTACATGAAATTCTGCTGTTCCTGAATATAAATCTTTGGTGTGAGCCAAAATAAGGAGTTTCCATTTAGTTAAGGCCTCGGGGCAGGTAAATGAAAATGTAAAATTACCCTGTTCATCAGTATATAAATTAGGATAAAAAAAAGCTGTTTCTTTTAAATTAGTACGAAATTTCACCATTGAAAGACTATTATCTTTAATAACCTCTTGCTTAGAAACCTTTCCCCCGGTACGCATTTTATTCAGGTTGTTATCCAAAATTGAATTTGATAACATATATTCAGCTCTTATAGGAATGGCAAATGCGGAAGCAGCAACTCCATCTCTATCATAAATTTTATTAATAGTTATATCCTTCAAATTAACGATTTTTGGATTTTTATAAATTAAATAAGGAATGTTTTCAGATAATCTGGTTGATGAAGAATTATAACCCATCTCAAATACAGAATAATATAATATTCCACTAGGAAAATACTTCCAAGGAGTGAATGTATAAGCATTAGGAGCAAATTGATCTAATGATTCGTCGTATAAGGTAGCAAGAACTTCTGCAGCAATTTTGTCTTTGTCTTTACCACTAACGGTTAATTCCCAGCTTTCCTTTTCTCCCGGAATTAATTTATTTCTGAAAACTTTAGTAGTAATTTTTAAGTCCCTAGGCTCATCCATAATATCTATTTGAAAGCTTTTTGCTTGAAATCCACCATCTTTAATTAAATAAGATAAAACATAAAGACCCTTAGTAATAAAATCCTTTTTCGCGATCAAGGTATAAGTTCCTTTACCCTTAACTATAGGTATTTCTTTATGTAAAATCCATTTTCCGTTACTTTCTAAATGTAAAATAGCAGTTGAATTTTTTAAATCTGAATAAAAGTTAATTGTAATTCTTTCTCCTATTTTATATGAGGATTGAGAAGTATTCACACTAAAATATTCACTATCTGATGATTTTAATGATTCATTATCTTTAATTTCAATAATTTTTTGAGTTTTAATGGTATCTTTCCCCAACAAAGTTTCAGCTTCTACGAGATAAAATCCTTTAGGCAATTGGGAGGAAACAACTAGAGTATCTGATGTTTTGGTATCAAAATTATAAGTATATAATTTTTCTTTTTTCCAGGATGCTGGATTCTGCTCTTCTTTGGAGTAGGGTAAATGTGGAAAATATCGTTCAAAAGATACATTGTCATATAGCTGATATTCCGGAATATAAACTACCTTATTAGGAAGAAGCACCCTTGAAGGATTAATTAATTTTGATAGGTTAACTATACCTTGAGAAAATACTCTTACCTCATTTAAATTGGTAGATTGTATAATTATTTTCGTAAAATCTTTTTGTGTGGATACTTCCGGTAATTGTAGTGTTAATTGTATGGGTAAATCTCCAATGGTCACTTTAGTTTTTTTAGTTTGCGTTTCTCCGTTTATATCTGTTACATCAACCGATATAATATACGTATAATATCTATATTCATTATCTTTTTTTATGTCTTTTGCGATAGCTGGGTAGGAGATTGTAAAAACCCCTTCTTTATCTGTAGTCAATTCTCCTTGGGTTATTATTTCTGAATTATCTAGATACGGTATTGGATTATACAGCCGATATAAAGGGAATAGGTCTTTTCTTTCAATTCTGTATTGAACTTTTGCATTGGAAACAGGAGTTCCATTATAAGAAATTGCTTTACCTTTACTTGTAACCTGTTCATCTAATTTATAATTTCCTGAAAACTCATCAAATATTATCTCAAATTTTGGTCTTTTATATTCTTCTACTGAAAAATAATAAGCATCATTACTAAAATTGGAAGTTAAATAATAATTACCTGTCAATCCTTCTTGTGGCAAAATAAACTCTCCAAATACACTTCCATATTCATTAGATATTAATTCTAGTTTTGAGATTTCCTTTCCGTTCGCATTATTTAATGAAAGAATAACTTTTTGATTTTTTACTAATAAAGTTTTATTTTTATTTTTAGTATATATTATAACTTTAAAAAAAACTTTTTGTCCGGGTCTGTACATGGATCTATCCGTAAAAAATTCGCTTATCTTTTCCAAATCATTTTTAACTTCCTCAACTTCATTATTATAAAAGTTTGAAGGAAGTTTCATATAAGAATGTGAAGACGGAACATAAACATATATTTCACCATACTGTGCATTGAGTTTAGACAAGTCAAAAAATCCATGAGAGTCTGTATTAATAGAAAAGGATTCAAAGAGAATTTTTGAATTATTTTTACTTTTCTGTTTTTTATATAAGGTAATTGATCTATTGGAAAATACTTCTCCGGTTTTACGATTCAATAATTGAAATAGTGGATCTACATATCTTCCTAATTTAACAATACTCCAATCATGAACCATAAAGTACAACGAACCATTTATATCTGAATTAATTTCTTTTTTTGTCAAAAACTCTGAATTAGTTGACAATTCCAGGATATAATTTCCTTCAGGTAATCCATCTAACTTAACTAAAGTTGAATGAGAATCAAAATCTGAAAACGATTTCCATTCTAAAATACCATTCTTAACAAGTTTTTTATTTAATGAATAAATTCCATTAGTTTTAAATTCTGTATTACTTGAAGTATTGATCGAATCAATATCCGGATTTACTTGATAAATTCTATAATAAGCCTTATTAACATTGGTAGCTTCTATGATCAAAGGAATATTTTCATTCGGCAATAATATTTCATCCAATGAAGCATGGATGTTTATTTTCTGAATTTCATCGATAAGATTTTTACAATTTATTGACCAAGGATTATTTTGTGTATAAGTAACATTTTTACATATTTTAAATGCTTTTTCCTTATTTGTATTTACATACGTAGCGGCTGCTCTGTAATATAAATAGGCAGTAAACTTTTGGTCGGAGTATGAGTTTGCTAAATTCTCAATTAAATGGGCTTTATTCTCTGTCTTTTCCAAGGAACGATTAGTTTCTTCAATTTGATTAAGCTTATTATTTAAAAAAGCTGATTTATCAACATCATTTTTGTGAAATTCTAACAAGCCATTATAAAGATTATCGATTTCTTCTTTAATCTTGATACCTATAACTTCTTTATTTTCTTCCATATCTGACCAAGAATTAAATTCAATTTGTGAAAAAATTTCTTTTAAGGCTTCTATATAACGGGAAACTAAAATATCATATAAAGTAGGATATAAATCTATATTTTCATCTGTGTTTAAAATATTTTTCCAGTTTAAAGTTGTCTCTTTTTTTAATAAATGATCATTTTCAACAGATTCCTTGTACAGACTTAGACTTCTTTGCATTAGTTGCTTAGTAGACCAATTGCTTATATCATTGGAAAGAAATTCAGTGTTAATAATATTTCTTCTTTCCCAACTTGTTCGAAATAAATAATCTTCATAAATTTTAGCTAACATAGATTTTGTAATGGATAATGTAATTCCTTTAAAAGAATTCATTTCTTTTTCGAAATTATGGATAACTAATTTGTATGGATCATAATCTTTATCTTCTTTCGTTTGTGATATAATACGGTATTGATAAATTAATGCATTAATTATTTCTAAAGTGTTATTTTCTTTTTTAGCCTGATTATATAGTTGATTAATTTGGGGGAGTAAAGATTTAAACTCTCCATTATTCATTTCTTTATCTATTTCTTGCCACTTTTTTTCATAATTAATTTCTTGTGCCATACCTATATGAATTATCCAAACACATAAAAATAAATAGATCGATTTCATATTATTTTATTTCAAATTATAAAATATTTACATTTAGTTTATTACAATAAAGATGCATAAATTAATAATTTCCATAAATAATTTTTATAACTCTTTTTAATAATAAATTTTTTACTGGTATTGGGAGAAAAATACCGTTAATCGTAGATAGTAGAATGTTATAAGTTTATAAAAACAGGCAGGATATAACTTGCTGAATTAGTAATTAATAAGTATTAAATCCCGATATACTTTGCGAGTAAATTTATAGATATTTATTCATACGTTTAGCTAAGCATATTAATTCAATTTATAACACCAATTCTTTAAATAAGTTAAAAAAGGTTTGATCAAGATTCGAAGAAAATCCGGGATGTGGTCTGGATGTTTGTATTATTGTGCTTCGAACAGAAGTTAACCAACGAAATCTTTCCGGTATATCCATAACAGCTATAGTCCCCCCCGAAGAATCACCAATACTAATTTTTTTAAATGCTTCTAATGCGTCTATAATACAATCTATTTCGAAATTTTCTTTTTTGATAAAGCTTTTTAATTTTTCTTTATCTACTATATATTCAACTTTAATATAACTAGCTTCTTTTGAAAACAAAATTATTCCCACATTGATAAATTCCTCTCTTTCAATTCTCGGCACCAATCGTATTACTGAATATTCATATAATCGTTTTTCTTGCATTATTAGCTTCTTTTATAAATAGTTGTGAATTATTTAATCTATTACCAAGAAACTTAATATATATTTCTTTGATATCTTGTACTGTTTCACACGGGCTTTTCCAATCCAACCAATTATCAGGTATTAAATTTACAATTTCACCAATTTTTTCCCAAGTTAGAATTTCTTTAAACTTATTATCAATTTCATTAAGGTGCGAAGCAAAAGGTAATAATACGTGATTTTTAATTTCAGCAAAAGGAGTAGCCGATAACTTATCCCAATTTATCCAGGAATGATGAAAATATAAAGATGCACCCATATCTATAAGCCACAATTCTTTATGCCAAATAAGCATATTCGTGTTTTTTACAGTTCTGTCGATATTAGTTAAGAAGGCATCCAACCATACAATTTTTGAAGCTAAATAGGGATCAACAAGCGTAACAACCGGATCAAAAGTTAATGCACCGGATAGAAAATGTAAGCCTAAATTAAGACCTCTACTTGCTTTAAGCAAATCTTGTATTTCCTCATCAGCTTCTGTACGACCAAATGCTTCATCTAAATAGATAAAAACAATTTCCGGAATGTTCAATCCTAACAATCGTGCTATTTCCCCTCCAATTAATTCAGAAATTAAGGCTTTAGTACCATGTCCCGCTCCTTTAAATTTTACAACATAGTTGAAACCATCATTTGCTTCTGCTAAAGCAGGTAAGGATCCTCCTTCTCTTAATGGTGTAATGTATCTTGTAACGTGTACGTTTCTCAATTCCATAATAAGTTGAATACGTTATCTTTGGTAAAGATACATTATTTCCATGTATTGAATTTTTATAAAATTATTTTTTACCTTAAAAATAAATATTATTGTAAATTTAAAGTTTATTTAAGTACAGATAATAATTATTATATTAAAAATTTAAAAAAATTTATTTAATTTCATTAATTTGATTATTAAATTTCTTTAATAAAAAGTATTTATAAATCCGTAAAGATTAATACATTTGTAAAAGCAATAAAAAAGAATATTATACTTTTTTATTTTTAGAAAATACAACATGGCAAGTAAAGAAGAAATTAAAATTTTTTTGAAGGAAATAGAGGTCGATGATTTAGTTAGAAATTTACAAATAATGGGAGATACCATTATAATAGATATGCTTTCTCATTCACCTGCCCTACATGAAAAGAAAAGATTGGAAACAGCTATGCAAACAGCTTTTGAACAAAAATTTGGAAAAGATGTTCAGCTTAAATTGAATATATCTGTAGAGATGCCTGAAAAAAAAGATTCCAGAGGGAATTCTATCCCAGGTATTAAAAACATAATAGCAGTAGCTTCAGGAAAAGGTGGAGTGGGAAAATCTACCGTTGCTTCCAATTTAGCTGTAGCTTTAGTTAAAATGGGGTTTAAAGTAGGATTATTAGATGCCGATATATATGGTCCATCGATACCTACCATGTTTGATGTATCCAATGAAAAGCCGTTATCTGATAATAATAAAATCATACCTGTGGAAAGCTATGGAGTTAAACTTCTTTCTTTAGGCTTTTTTGCAGGT
The DNA here is from genome assembly GCF_001418685.1 of Apibacter mensalis. GTDB lineage: Bacteria > Bacteroidota > Bacteroidia > Flavobacteriales > Weeksellaceae > Apibacter > Apibacter mensalis. The sequence continues at coordinate 57,851 of NZ_LIVM01000009.1, read as the reverse complement.
GCAAACCAAGCTGTTATATGGCGCGGTGCCATGGCATCCAAGGCTATTCACCAATTGCTACATGATGCGAATTGGGGAGAACTGGATTTTCTTTTAATAGACCTTCCACCGGGAACAGGCGATATACATCTATCTCTTGTACAGGAAGTTCCCGTAACCGGATCTTTAATAGTTAGTACCCCGCAACATGTAGCTCTAGCAGATGTTAAGAAGGGTGTAGCTATGTTCCAAATGCCGGAAATAAATGTTCCTGTACTTGGTCTAATTGAGAATATGGCTTATTTTACTCCTAAAGAATTACCAAATAATAAATATTATATTTTCGGAAAAAAAGGTGTTCAAAAATTAGCAGAGTCTATGGAGCTACCTTTCTTAGGAGAAATTCCTATAATACAGTCTATCAGAGAGGCTTCAGATTATGGGAGACCTGCTGTGTTGCAAGAGGAAGAACTCGTATCCGGGATATATATGAACTTGGCTAAAAATGTGATAAGCAGCCTAGTTAAAAGAAATGAAAATCTACCCCCCTCAGAAGCTGTAAGGATTACTACCATGGCAGGTTGTTCAAACAATTAATTTTATTATTTTACATCCAAATGAATACATTAACAGACAGAATAAATCAAGCATTAGAAGAAATTCGTCCTTTTTTAGTATCCGATGGTGGAGATGTTAAACTCATAGATATCAAAGATAATAAGGTTTTTGTAAGCTTTACCGGCGCATGTTCTGATTGTTCAATTAATCAGAGTACCTTAAAATTAGGGATTGAAACGACCATAAAGAAACATGTACCCGAAATTGAAGAAGTAATAAGCATAAGCGAATAAAAATTTAATCCTGTTCTTTTGTTGTTTAATTTTTGGCAGTAAGTTTGATAGAATTATGGTATTTTAATCATTTTTTATATTAATTAATTTTGTAAAAATTATGAGCTATAACTAATAACCAAAAATTTGGAATGAAAAAATTATTTACAATAATAGCTATTTTCTTGTTCTTTTTTATATTTATATCAGCGGATTATTCAATCCCCTCCTCTACTCAATTTAAAGATGGTGAATATTTAAAGTACAGAATTCATTACGGATTTTTAAATGCCGGATATGCTACATTTACTACCCATGTTGTTACTTTTAATGATAAGCCTCATTATCATGTAGTGGGCAAAGGATATTCTACAGGCGCTGTAAAGTTGTTTTTTAAAGTTGAAGATCTTTATGAAACCTATATAGATAAATCTACTATGCTCTCTTCTAAATTCATACGTAACATTCGTGAGGGATCTTATGTGAGAGACCAAACGATGAGAATTAATCACACGGATAAAAAAATTACTTATACCAACAATAAATCCAATACTACAAAAACGTATAATTATACCGGAGAAATGCATGATATGCTGTCGGCTTTTTATTATTTAAGAAATATGAACACGGATAACTATAATACCGGTGACTATATTAACCTTAATATATTTATGGATGGAGAAACATTAAATTTTAAACTTAAAATTTTAAATAGAGAAGATATAAATTCAAGTTTTGGTAAAGTCAGATGTTTAAAAATCAGGCCTTATGTTCTTGCTGGAAGAGTGTTCAAAGAAAAAGAAAGTGTTACTATGTGGGTTACCGACGATTCTAATCATGTCCCAATTCAAGTTAAAGCTGAGTTGGCAGTTGGATCTTTAAAAGCAGATTTAAGCAGTTTTAAAAATTTAGAAACTCCTATTAATTTTACTAAATAAAGAAATTATCTAACAAGTGTAAAAATTCCCTCCCCTTCCGTCCAATCGCAACCGTCTTTAATTAATTTTATAATTTTATTAGTTAATCTATTGCAGGTGGATTGAAGAATATGTATATTTTCAGGTCTTCCTTCTTTACCTACTGAAAAACCAACAGCTATTTGTACCCCAATTGATTTGCAAGTTTGATAATTTACCAATAAATTCTCATATATATAATCATAGAATTTATCCCACCCTATAATTGGTTGAGATTTAAATTGTGTTTTTGAATTTAATTCTAAATCATCATCCCTACCATTTTTATTTTTATAAACAAACCATGTAGTATCTCGTTCTTCTGTTTTTTTTAAATTAATAGTATAACTTAATGATTGAACGATTAAAGAATCAATCAAAGTTGTGTGATCTTCTTCGGAGATAGATGCATTGTTATTTTTTACATTTTCAAGATCAAAACTTCTATTCATAGATTTTAAAGATACGATAGGTTCAACAGAATTTTCATGATTAAGCTCTTTGAAAAAATCCTGGTGTACAATAAGTTTATTGGCTACCGTATCGGTTCCTTCTCCGATTGCTTCTGATTGTGTGTTTTGAAAAAAATCTTTAGGCCCCAATTTTTTTTTTATGATATTATTTGCTTGGGTGGATGTATGTATTTTATTTTTTAATTTTCCTTTAGCGGATTTAAAAGTTTGTTTTCCCTCATTATTATTACTACTACTATTATTTATTGAATAAAGAAGATTTTTATCATTTACATTCTTATCTGATTTTTCGTAAGCGATGAATTTTTCTTCCTTTTTTTGATCAATTATTAATAGATAAATTATGCCTATAAATATTAAAATAATTATACTTGAAGCCACTGCTAAAATTGGAAATTTATTCTTTTGAGAAACAGTATTTTCTAAAATTTTACTTTCAAGCGATTTAATATTTCTAATATGATCTCCTTGAATCTCATCATATCCATCTAACGCTTCCTTTAAAAAATCGTCCTGCATAGATAGTCTTTCTAAATACCTGGCATCTTTACCTCTTTTCTTACCGCTTAAATATTCTAATAATTTATTCATTTAAGTTTTTTTTCTAAACAAAGCTTTAAATTTCTTTTACCATTTTGAATATAACTTTTAACGCTTTTCAAACTATATTGGGTAGCATCGCAAATATCCATATATGATTTTTCATTGAAAAAAAACAATACAATAGATACTTTTTGAGGTTCGGGCAGCTTAGAAATACATTCTTCTAGAATTAAATATTTTTTATTATCATCTTTTTCGTCTAATAGATGTAAAACATCCTCAGATTCCATAATATCCAAGTTAAAATCTACCTTAATTTCTTTATTTACTGCTCTTAATTGCTGTAGACAATGATTTTTTGATACTTTATATAACCATGATTTAAAGTTGTCTACATTAAAATTTAAAATTTTAGTATGTAAATTTTCAAAAATTTGCATCACTGCATCTTGTGCTTTATACTCATCCTTAAGATATTTTAAGCAGAGACCATATAGTAAGGGAATATATCTACTATATAAAATACCAAAATATTCAGAATCTAACGTTTCTTTATATTTATTTAAAAGCTCTTGGTCTTTATATGTCTGAAGCAATAATCGTTTTTTCAAAAATCTTTAAATAAGTAAAAACATGAGGTGGCTAAAATACAAATATTATTTAGCTTAACTAAATTTAGAAAATGTATTATTATTAAATTTATTAAAAAAACCAATTAAAAATCTTAGGTTTTTTCCAGCTTTATCATTCATTTACTAATTATCTTTAGTAAATTGCAGAAAATTTTGACGTAATGAAAAAATTGTCAGTCGTATCTTGTTTATTTATATCTATTTTATTGGGTAGTTGCCTATTATCCTGTAAAAATGAAGAAAAATCCAAACAATTAATAGATTCTTCTATTTCCAAAAATAATAGTACGAGCAGCCACGGAAAAAACTTGTTAACCGAATCTTCTTTATCGGATACTAATCCGAATAAAGAACAAAAAAGTACTCCTGAAATCATATCCGGAATTTATCAAGATGCGGATAGTCTTTATCATCTTAGATACATTCTTGAAAAAGGGAAAACTTATTCTTTTAATTCCAGAGAAATTAATAAACAAACCATTACTTTTAGAGATAAAAGTCAGTCTGTTTCACAAGAATCCATAGACCCTATGAGCTTTACCGTATTAGATGTAAAAAATGATATTTATACCTTACAAGTAAATATGGGCGGTAAAAAGGTTATTACAAGAGCTGATGGAAAAGAAGTGGTTTTTGACACCAATGGTAAAAAGCCGGAAGATCCTGATCAAGCCAAAATGTGGAAAATATATCGAGCAATCAGTAATGTTACTTTTACTTTAAACATGGACATATATGGAAATGCTTCTAATATAAAAGGTATGGATGCTATTTATGAAAAAGCAAAAACAACTTTACAATCTGAATTAAAAGGAAAAGAGTTAGATGATTTTATTAATGCTTTTAAATTGGGTTTAAATCCTAATACTTTTAAAGCTCAATTTGAAGGATCGATTATGAAGTTTCCTTCAAAAGGATTAAAAATAGGTGAAAAATGGAATACACATCCTGAAATGAAAGACAGAGGTTATAACCAACTGGTAAAAGTAGGTAAAAATATAACTGAAATTCGTTTACAGGGAATTTTACCATCTAAAAAAGATTCTAAAGTGGTTGAAGGTGTAACCTATAAATTATCTGTTAATGGAACTCAGAGTGGGAAAGTTATGATAGATAATAAATCCGGATGGATATCCAAAGCTAATTTTTCCATGAATCTTACAGAAACCAAATCTGCAAGTAAAGGTAATGAAACTGAAAAAGTTGTCCAAAAAACACAAAATAGCACTTATATTAATTGATAGACTATTAATTAATTTATATATTTATCTATGGGAAGATTAATTGAATTTATATTTTTTGCAATTGTTACTTATTTTGTTTTTAATTATTTAAATAAGATTTTTACCGGTACGCATGCAAAAAAGAAATATTCCAAGCCCAAGCCCCATCAATTTAATAACCAAAGAAAAAATTCTTCTATAAAAAAGGGTATTAAATGGGATGCTGAAACAGTTGATTATGAAGAAGTAGAAACTAAAGACAATGAAAAAAAATAATTATTTCTTGCCGGTTGTAGGATGTTTACTTTTTTTTATCATCCTCTCCTTTTTATATTTTAGTCCCATATTATCAGGAAAATATATTTCTCAACCTGATATCATCCATTATAAAGGCGGAGCACATGAGTTAGAAGATTATCGCTCTATCCATAAAGAAGATACCTATTGGAGCAATTCCATGTTTGGAGGTATGCCTACCTACCAAATGGGAGCTAATTATCCTTCAGACATAATCAAAGGTATTGATCGAGTACTAAGAATATTTCCTACACCTGCCAGTTATTTATTTTTATTGTTAGCAGGTTTTTATTTATTAGGTATGGTATGGTTAAAAAATTGGAAATATGCTTTATTAGGAAGCGTTATGTTTTCTTTTTCAACGTATTTTTTTATAATAATAGGTGCCGGTCATAATGCTAAAGTCCACACGATAGCCTATTTCGCACCATTTATAGCCGGAATTTATTTATTATATCAAAAAAAATATATTGGAGGATTTATTGTTACCACTCTATTCCTATCACTACAAATTGCTGCCAATCACCCTCAAATGACCTATTATTTGTTTTTAGCTTTAGGTATTTTTGGATTGGTTGAACTAATTCATAGTCTAAAAACAAAAACATTAAAAACTTTTATTATTTCATCCGGACTATTTTTTTTGGCCATTGTATTGTCCATTGGAATGAATTCTACACGATTACTTTCAACCTATGAATATTCTAAAGAAACCACACGCGGGAAATCTGAATTAACCCTAAGTAAAAATAATGTTTTACCTAATCAGGGATTAGATAATGATTATATTACCCATTGGAGTTATGGGATATTAGAAACTGCTAATTTATTTATTCCCAACTTTATGGGAGGTGGTAACAATGAAAAGGGATTTAAAACCAATCATTTAGAACCTGCATTACAAGAAAATATTAGATCACAGGAAGAATATATCCAATTTAAACGTGCATTTAATGGCTCTTATTGGGGGGAACAACCGGGTACAGTAGGTCCGGCATATCAAGGAGCTGTAGTTATCTTTTTAGCCTTCTTAGCTTTATTTTTTTATAAGGGTAGATATAAATGGTGGTTAGTAGCAGCAACTTTTTTAAGTTTCTTTTTAGCTTGGGGCAAAAATGTTGGATTTTTTACGAATTTTATGATTCAGTATTTTCCACTATACAATAAATTCCGCGCAGTATCCTCTGCTCTTGTGATTGCCGAATTTACTCTTCCTTTATTGGCTTTATTGGGTACTTATTCCTATTTTATGGACTCTTCTCTTACCAAATTTTACAAAACTAAAATTTTATATATAAGTTTCGGTTTTATATCAGTTATCTTATTACTGCTATATGTAGCAGGATTACAAATATTTAGTTTTCACACTTCTTTAGAAGGTCAATTTTTAAAATATGAAATATTAGAAGCAATTAGAAAAGATCGATTTGTCCTGTTTCAATCAGACATCTTACGAACTTTCTTTTTCGTTTTAGTTTGTGCTGTTTTTCTTTGGGCAGGCGAAATAAAACCTTTCAAATCTAGTTATGTTGTTTTAGCCATTGCAGCATTATCTTTGGTTGATTTATGGGGAGTAGATAAACGCTATTTGAATAATGATAATTTTGTAGATAAACAATTATATAAAAATCCTTTTCCTACCCAGGTAACAGAAACACAAATACAAAAGGCAGAAACCGATCCGACCCTAGCCCGTATTGTCAATGCTGCACCTGTAAACAAAGCATTAGAATTGATTAAACAAAATGATCAAGCTCATTACAGAGTCTTCAATTTATTATTAAGCCCTTTTAATGAAACGAATACGTCCTATTTTCATCAATCTATAGGCGGATATCATGGTGCAAAATTAAGGAGATATCAAGATTTAATAGATTTCTATTTATCGGATAGCTTAAATTTACCTATATTGGATATGCTAAATACCAAATATATCATCACTGCCGATTCAATCATTAGGCCAATTCCTAATCCTAATAACAATGGCAATGCTTGGTTTGTAAATGAAATAGTTTTTGCTAAAAATGCTGATGAGGAATTACTTACATTAGGTAAGATTGATAACAAAAGAAAAGCAATTGTTAATTCAAAATTTAAGAAGGACCTTACCATAAAACCGTCCGTTGACAGTTTGTCCTCCATCGAATTAAAAGAGTATTTACCGAACAACTTAACCTATGTCTCCCATAGTAAAGTGGAAAAATTAGGTGTTTTTTCAGAAATTTATTACCCTCATGGTTGGAAAGCTACTATCGACGGAAAAGAAGTTCCCATTTATCGAGCTGATTATATATTACGTGCTTTAAAAATACCTGCGGGAAAACATACAATTAATTTCTGCTTTAATCCACCCGTGATTCAAAAAGGAAAATATATAACCTTGGCAACTTTTATTTTTTTCGTAATTATAAGTAGTTTTTTACTAATTTACGACTATAAAAAAAGAAATAAATCAGCTGATATTTCAACTCCTGTTTTGTAAAAATAAACATGAATAAGAAGGTTTTGATCATCTCATATTATTGGCCTCCTTCCGGAGGACCCGGTGTACAGCGATGGCTAAAATTTACAAAATATCTCCCTGAATTTGGTTATGAACCGCATGTTTATATACCTGAAAATCCTTCCTATCCCATCTTAGACCCTAGCTTAATTGAAGAAATAAATCCAAAAATAATAATTGTAAAAAAGCCTATTTGGGAACCTTACCATATAGCAGAAAAAATTACTAAAAAGAATAAAGATTTTAAAGCCGGACAATTTGAAACATCAAAAAAACTAGGAATATTATCTAGGTTATCAGTATTTGTAAGAGGAAATTTTTTTATTCCCGATGCGCGTAAGTTTTGGATTAAACCTTCAATTAAATTTCTTGAAAAATATATAGATGAACACCGGATTGATACTTTTGTAACAACAGGCCCGCCTCATAGTATGCATTTAATTGGATTAGGATTAAAGCAAATAAAAAAAGATAAAATTAGGTGGATTGCCGATTTTAGAGATCCTTGGACTCAAATTTCGTATTACTCTCAATTGAAACTTACCTCAAGGTCTGATCGAAGACATAAGGAAATGGAAAAAAAGGTTTTACTGACTGCCGATTTAGTTCTTTCGACCAGCTTTACAGATAAAGAAAATTTTGAGAAATTAGGTGCTAAAAATGTTGTATGTATTACCAATGGTTTTGATTCTGAAGTAAATACACTGAATGAACGAACCTCTACATTTACGATTTCCTATGTGGGTATGTTGGAGAGCTTAAGAAATCCAATTAATTTATGGAAAGTCTTAATAGAATTGGTTGAAGAGTGTTCGGAATTTGCCTCTCTATTCCGTTTAAAATTCGTCGGAAAAATATCAGACTCAATTTTAAATAACTTAAATTTCACGGTTTTAAAAAATAACCTTGTCAATATAGGCTATTTACCCCACATAGAGTCAATTAATGAAATGAATTTTTCTAATTTATTAGTATTAACCAATTTTGACAATGAGAAATCCAAAGGTATCATTCCAGGTAAATTTTTTGAATATTTAGCCACAGGTAAAACAATTTTATCTATTGGTCCTCAACATGCAGATGTTGAGAAAATTTTAAATGAAACTAATTCTGGCAAACATTTTACTTATAACAGTCATGATCTTTTAAAAAAGTTCATTTTAGATGAATTTGAAAAATGGAAAAATAATATCATTCATACTCCTTCATTAAAAATTTCCAATTTTCATAGAAAATTTCTGACTAAAAATTTAATTGAAAATCTATAAATATTAGATCAACTTAAGAATATATATCAAAGATTATAGCCCTGTCCAGTCAATGGATTTAGCTACTTGGAATAACGGCTGCCGTGCGGTGCTGCTATAATATGCTAATTTTATTGTATATGATCGTAATAATAATAACTTAGGACAACCCAATACTAACATAAGTCATTAATATATCCTTTATAAGCAAGATGAGGGAAATTTAGTATAAATATGGGAAAGCTGTTTGGTCTTTTGAAGAATATTAAAAATTTTTTCCATAAAAGGGAGGAAATAAAAATAAGCAGGCAAGTATTTTTATAACCGAAAATATCTGTTATCATTTAAATATTAATGGATGTTTTGTTTATAAACGTGTATTTTTATGCATAATTTAATTATAAAATAATCATTATTTAATTTTCGAATTATATAGGATTTTTAAATAATATTTGATATAAGTTTTAAAAGATAGTTTATTTCCATTTTTTTTGACAATTTTAAAAATTTCATTCATTTTATCTACTCCGCCGTATTTATAGGATAATAACAAATCTTTATCTAAATCAAGAGTAAATTTTTCTTTATTCACCTGTTTTAAATAATTATTTATCCTAATTTTAGCCATAAACATATCGTCAAAATCATTTACAGTATCAAGTTTAAAACATAAGCTATCTTCTCTATAGGTTATACAATATATTGTAAAATTATCCACCGAATAGTTTTTAGATAACTCTCCTGATCTAATAACAAATAAAGCGTCTTCACCCATTTTTTCTTCATTAAAAGCTAAGTTATTTTTTTCTATAAAACTTCTATTAAACATTTTAGCCCATACTTCCCAATTTTTGTAAACTAATTGATCTTTTGCTCTTATTTTGTTATAACGTAGCTTTTTATAGTATTTTTCTCTAGTTTTAACTAAGTAGAGATGTCTGGTAGATTTCATTAAAGACTTGCTCTCAACACTGGTAGCCAGAAAATAAATTATTTCATCATCATTATCTTTATATTTATCTATTGCATTTAAAAAATTACTGTTAAAAAAATCATCAGAATCAGCGAATAATATCCATTTCCCTTTTGCTTTATTTAATCCTATATTACGCACATAGCCCGCCCCTCTTCCCTCTTTGGTGAAATAAATTTCTACATTTTTTCTATCGTATCCGGGAAACTTTTTAAAATCTACCATATTACAATCACTGTGATCATCCACTACTACAATTTGTATATCTTCTCTAAAAGGTATTGAATTCAAACATCTACGTAATAATTCTGGAGTATTTTTATGCGGTATAATTATAGTATAAGTGTACATTATAAAGACTTTATTTAAAAACTTTCTTTAAATAAATTTTTATTCGTTTGGGGTAAGGAATATATGTTATATTTTTATATAGCTCAGCAGTAATATATTCTGGAATTTTATCCTTAGGTGTTGTAATGTATATTTTTCTTAATAATTTATTTCTGTATTCTTGAGTTTTTCTTAATAATTTATTTAAATTATTTTTCTTACAAAAATCAATTCGATCTTTCAATGCTTCTATAAATGCAATTTCCTTCTTATAAGAAAATGGTTCATAAACTTTATTAGTTGTACTATTTGCTCTTTTAAAATAAAAATATAGAATTTGATCAATTTCACAGATTCTGTTTGCCCTATACATACATTTATACCAAACGTATTCATCTTCACATATTTTAACATCTACCGGAAACCTTAAATTATTCCATAAATATTTTTTGTAAAGCTTATTCCATAATACTACATAGCGAACCGTATCTTTTTGATAAGTAAAATCTTTTATAAAATTATACCCATTATATTGTTTACTGTTATTCAATGAAATAGTATCTTTATTAATTTCATGGATAAATGAAAAATGCTTAAAATTACATAAAATCATGTCACTATCAGATTTCACCAATGTTTTATAAAGTATTTCAAAATACTTGATAGATATAACATCATCTGGATCTATAAATCCAATATACTCGCCTTTTGCTATATCTAATCCTTTATTTCTGGCTTCTGAAGGTCCTTTATTAACCTGATGAATAACAATAATCCTAGGATCCTTTTTTGAATATTCATCGCAAATCAATCCACTTGAATCTGTGGATCCATCATTTACCAATATAATTTCCAAGTCCGGATACGTTTGATTAATGACAGAATCTAAACATCTACCCAAATATGTTGCGACATTATATATGGGAATTATTACTGATATCATTTATGTATTAGTTTACTTCAAAAAATAATTGTAATTGATTTTCAAATTTTGATTCTTCATTTAAAATTTCGTTTCTGTAATTACTAAAATTTAAAATAGCATTATCATAATCAGTGATAGAATGTTCAATTTTATCAATAATTTTAGGAAGTTCATTGTTGGTAAAATTGAATTTGTATTCCTTCGGAATATTCAAATCCTGTTGGTATTTAGAAGAACCTCCCATACCTGATATGATAACACATTTCATTATTGAAGATTCTCTTAGCATTTTGTCCCTGCCCGGATTGTATCCAAAATCAACATATATTTTTGCTTTTTTCATAGTTTCAACCACTTGGTCTGGGGTCATATTTTTAATGGCTATCCAATTAAATTTTGAATTATTTTTTATTATTGATATTAATTTTTTATTATTCTTTTTAGGATTATAGACTATTGTATCCTCTTTTTTATTTGAATCTGTAATTTGATTACTTTTTTCCAGAAATATTGGATTAACATAATCACATACATAAGAAATCTTATTTTCCGGTATATGGTTTTTAACAAGATATAAATAAGATCTATAGGATTGAGCCCAGTGATACACATTGGGAATATTTTCAAAATGGTATTCTTGATCCTCTCTTTTACCTTTGAAATATTTTGAATAATAAAATTTTAATCCTCTATGTCTATTTTTCATACAAATCGAATAGAAATCGACACTTAACCACCATACAATTTTCTTACTTTCTTTAAACTTAAAAATATAATTAGTTAAAGATTCGGGAATTATGATAACATTATTGGGACTATCTTCAATAGTTGTAATCTCTGATGTCTCATAGATATTATAAATTTCCGGCTTAGGGTTTAAATTAGGTTGTTTATGTACATAATACATCCTGGCATCCAATTTACAAATAGTTCTTAATTTATGACTTAATTGATGTAATGCCTCCGGTCCTCCGGTAGAAATATTTGCAGGGCAAATTATATATATTCTTAATAAATAAGTTATTATCATACATTTTTTTAGCAGGGCAAATTTAATCAATTATTACTTTTAATCGAATTTCGCAAACTCTTTTTATTATATTTACATTACTAATTTTGTTATGATGAACATAATTAAAAAGTTTAAAAACAATTTTACATTTACTGATTATGCTAAACAACTAAAAAAAGATTTGAATATTTATCCACATCAAGTTTTTTTACAATATAAGATGGTTAACAACCGTATATTTTCTGTAGATCAATCAGTAAATCAACTTACATGGATACAAAATGCACTTAATGATATAGTTATAAAACCCAAGCAAGTATTTTCTTTTTGGAAAGCTTTAGAAAAAACTAATCATACATTAGTAAACCAAAATTCATATTATATTTATAAACTTTACAGTAGTATTATTTATCATCTATCATTAGTAAGCGGATTATCTATTATTGAGAGGCATCATACTGATATTGATCTTCTTGCAGAACATCAACGAATATATCCTTTAGGAGCTGATGCTTTGGTATTATATAAATGCAAAGATTTAAAAATTAAAAACAATTTTACATTTCCGATAAAATTACAATTTGAAGTTAAAAATCAATTTCTAAAGGGTTATATTTTAAGTACAAAGGAAATAATACTTAATGAAGTTGTTTTCACATGTAGAGATTATAAAAATTTTAAAGAAGTTTTAACTCGTATTAATTGTAGGACAACGGAAGTTTCCGTATATAAAAAGAAATTATGATTAATAAAATAAGCTTCATGTGTTTTTGACATGAAGCTATATATAATAAAGAATTAATATTTTATTAATGAAACCTTTCAAATACCATAATTTCTTGTCCATCATTATAGAAAGATAAAATGGATTCATTTTCTCTAATTTCATCTATATTCTGCATAGCATTAAGGAATTGAGATTCATCATAATCACAAGGTAATTCGGTTGAAGATAATCTCGACAAATTGAAAATGCTGTTATCCCAAGTGTAGTAAGCGGTAAATTTATTGCAACCTGTCGTTCCATAAATTTGTTTCCAAGGCTTATCAAATCTCATCATAGGTAAATTTTCATACAAATCTATAGCATTTTGGGAATTCAATCTGACTAATTTCCATTTTTCAACACTCTCATCACCTAGATAAACCATTATTTTATCTACCTTACCTTTAGGTTTTCTAAGATTAATTGTCTCTTGAATCTCTACAATTTTAACTGCTTCATCTGTATCATTATCTATTGTACTTATGTTATTAATTTCATCTTCATGTTTTTCTATCCCAACTTCGTAATTATTTGCTATTGCTTTTTTTGAAGTTCCACAGCTTGTAATGAGAAATAATGGAAATAACCCTAAGAAAATTAAATGAAAATCTAATAAACTTTTTTTCATAATATTTAAGTATGTATTGTACGATTAACTAACTTTTTGAGCATAATAAATATTAGGTAAAGATATAAAAAACCTATAACAACAACTATTTTTTTAGATTTTTTTTTTCAAATAAAAATGAGTTTATACATTCAAGATAAATTTAGTTTAATCAAATCTGCTATTATAAAATAAGTTAAGCCATGTAAAATTTAAAAATTTTAATTTTAAGCATATTGAATCATAAACTGTTAAATAATTTCGTATTAATATATTTGTATTCTTCAATAATACATTGTAGATTCAGATTAATTAAATTATTCTTTATGCATCTTACAGGACAACTAACTAAAATGATTACCGAATATAGTTCCCCCATTCAATATTATCTAAATTTTAATGATGAAATTATCATGATAAATCAACTTTTAGATAAAAAAATTAAGATACGTTTCGATCATTATAAATGTAAAGGGTGTAGTCTTGATAAAGAAATATTCAGTATGGGATATTGTAAAGAATGTTATTTTACATCTCCTTATACCGGAGAGTGGATCATTAGACCTGAATTATCTAGAGCTCATTTGGGTAAAGAAGATAGAAATTTAACTATTGAGTCACAAGCTCAGCTTCAGCCTCACGTAGTTTACTTAGCCAACTCCGGTGGTGTTAAAGTTGGAGTTACTAGAAAATCACAATTACTTTTTCGATGGATTGACCAAGGTGCAGAACATGCTATAAAATTAGCGGAAACAGAAAACAGATATGAAGCCGGATTAATAGAATCGATTTTAAAAAAGCATATTTCAGATAAAACAAATTATAGAAAAATGTTAAGTGAACAAGTTCCGGATATAGATTTGACAGCTGTAAAAAATGAACTTATTACATATATACCTGAATGTTTAATAAATTTTGTTTTAGATGATAATGAAGTTATTGATATCCAATATCCCGTTATCACATACCCGCATAAAGTAAAATCGATAAATCTTAAAAAGATTTTTGAATTCGATGGTGTTTTAAAGGGTGTTAAAGGTCAATACTTAATGTTTGATAATAATATGGTATTTAATGTTAGAAATCATGAGGGGTTTGTAATCGATTTGATCCTATAATTCAAATAATAATAGTCAGTAACAAAGTTATTTTTTTATCAATTTTATTATATAATTTTTTTTTATAATTTAATACTATTTGTTGGTATAATATAAAAAATTTAAACTCATTCCATATTTTTTTCCTAGTTTTGTCTTTCTAATTATTAACTATGGCTGAATATAAACTTATATTACCTCCTATGGGAGAAGGTATAATGGAAGCTACTATTACCGGATGGGTAAAAAATGAAGGGGATTATATAGAAGAGGATGAAACTATTATTGAAATTGCTACAGATAAGGTCGATTCAGACGTCCCCTCCTCCATTTCAGGAAAACTCCTAAAAAAGCTTAAAGAAGTAAATGATATTTGCAAAATAGGAGAAGCATTTGCGGTATTAGAAATTGAAAATATTGATGAAAATTCATCTGCAGCCACTAAAACGGAAATATCTTTAAATAATGATGATTTTTTAACTATCAATACGTCAATAAACGTGCCCATTATTGCCGATGAAATAAAAAAGCCTTTACTTTCTACCTCAGAATTACCAAATAATAATTCAACTAAAAATACCTATTACTCACCTTTAATCAAGTCTATTTGTAAAAAAGAAAATATATCTCAATCGGAAATAGATTTAATACAAGGCACCGGATTAAATGGAAGAATTACCAAAGAAGACCTATTTTCTTATTTAAAAAATAGAAATACAATATTTGAGAAAAAGGTTTCACCTATTGAAGAGCAGATTATTCATAAAAGTAAAATATCTGAAGATATAATTGAATCTTGTATTTTAAACATACCTCCGCCAATCTCGGATTGTGACGAAATTATCGAGATGGATAGAATGCGTAAGCTTATTTCAAAGAATATGCTGCAGAGTAAACAAATTTCGGCTCATGTTACTTCTTTTGTTGAGGCAGATGTTACCAATATAGTGTTATGGAGAAATAAAAACAAAGATTTATTCTTTAAAAACGAAGGAGTTAAGCTTACATTTATGCCTATATTTATTCAGGCAATCGTAAAAGCAATAAAAGATTTTCCTATGATTAATATCTCTGTGGATGGTGATACTATTATTAAAAGGAAAAATATTAATATTGGAATAGCAACTGCTGTTCCTAATGGCAATTTAATAGTTCCGGTTATTAAAAATGCTGATCAACTTAGTTTATCAGGACTGGCAAAATCGATCAACTATTTAGCAAATTGTGCAAGAACCAATCAGCTAAAACCGGAAGATACGAAAGGAGGAACTTATACTTTAAGTAATATTGGTAGTTTTGGAAACCTTGCAGGAACACCAATTATTAACCAACCTCAAGCAGCAATTATGGCCGTTGGATCAATCGTTAAAAAACCCGCAGTCATTGAAACTCCACAGGGAGATATGATAGGTATTCGACATATGATGTTTATATCTCATACCTATGATCACAGGGTTATTGATGGAGCTCTTGGTGGAGCTTTTGCTAAAAAAGTTTCTGATTATTTAGAAAAATTTGACCCAAATACAAAATTCTAGATTTAAATTCTATTTTAAAACTTTTTGTTATCTGTGAATCAATATTCTATCAATAAATATCTAATAGTTTTCATTTTTAGTTGTTTATATATAGGTTGCGATAAAAAACTAAGTTCAAATTCTAATTACATTACTGATACTTTATCCGTATCAACTCAAAATTTAACAAATTTACCTAAAGATTTGACAGGTACTTATACAGGCAGAATATCATGTGACGATTGTGAATTTGTCGAATTGACGTTAGATCAAAATCATACTTACCATTTGAAGATTCAACTTTATACTGACGAAGATTCTAAAGCATCAATAATTCATGAACAGGGAAAATTTAATTGGGATAAAAATAATTCAACTTTGTCATTAGATAAGTTTGGTTTCAAATTTAAAATTTCCAAAAAAAAACTATACTTTCTTCAAAATTCAGAACAATATTATGATCAAGAATATTTAATTAAAAAATAAATTATTTAAATAATCTTATAAAAACTAAATCAATTATTTTATAGTTATAAACTGGATTATTTAACTTATTACTTGGAATGCGCATTAAAATTCTAAATCGTAATTAGAAATGGTAAGACTGATTAAAATATTTTTTTCATTAAAATAAAAAGTGGCATAAAATTTATCAGAAATAATTTTATAAGTGGGTAATTTTGTGTTTTTAAACTTAATTAAACGCTTTGTGTATACTTTTTCGAGGGAACTAATAGTAGATTTATGCAAAATAATTGAATTTGACAGTTCAAGTGAATTTACACCTCCATAATTGAAACTCACCAAAGAAATTTTATCATTGCTACCAGTAATTCCCCCTCCTTCTGATATAGCACTTAATTGAAAACCGTTAGTAAAATCCCATATATAAGTACTTCCCGATCCATCTATAGGCTTTACACCGGTATAATTTGCAATACTATTTATAGATCTTATTTTTTGCGGTAACTTAAACTCCTTATTTGAAAAAAATAAATCTTTAATTTTAGCAGCAGATTTTGGGCCGAAAGTAAGATTTTTTTTCTTATGTTTATTAGCTGTAATCTCTCTGCTATATTTATTTTGAGAAAACAGTTTTCCGGTGCTCAAAACTATTAATAAAGTAGAAATGAATATAATTTTTTTCATTTTAGTTATGTTATTATCTTAAAATTTATCTAACTTATTTTAAATCCTTTGGAATTATAATTTTAAATAGAAACACTTGTTTGTAACCTATCACATTTATAAATTTGTTTTATTAATTAAATAATGCTTTATTTTATTGGTGAACTTATAAAAAATAGTCGTAAAATTATATTTAGTTTCAGTATGCTTACTATTGACACCAATAAGAGTTGTTAGAAAATTATCATTATTGGCAAGTATTAAAAGCCTATGTATAATTTTTTCTTTATCTGAGGATTGTAAAAACTTTATGCATTTTAAATTCTCAATTATAATTAACTCAAGAATCTGCTTATTACTTTTTAAAAGTAAGTATTTAATATTTTCATCAGACAGTAATTTTTCCAATCCTTTATATAAAGCATTCTTACTTATCTTATTTTTTCCTTTCTTATAAATAAATTTACGTATATCCTGAAACTTTTTTAAAAATAGATAGGGCGTTACAGGTTGTGAAAAGGTAGATAATTTTTTCTTATAAATTAAATCATAATTTTTACGAGATTCTTCATTAGACAAAGTATGATAGGCTTCGCTTATATTTATAAAAATTTCTTCATATCTTTTATTTCCTGAATTTCTGTCCGGATGATATTGTAAGGCTAATTTTCTATATGATTTTTTAATTTCATCAAATGAAGCGGAAGAACTAACTCCTAATATATTATAAAAATCTTTCATTACTATTCGTTAAATCTTTACTTAAAGTAAGAACATTTTTCACAAATATAAGTCATTTAAAATATATATATTTATAGCCGTAAATATTTAAAAGAAAAAAGACTACTTAAAAAATAGTCTTTTTTATAAATTATTTGACAGTTATTATTACTATGATTCACAACTGCTGCAATTAACCAGATTTACCACTAATTCCTTAGCTACACTTTGGCTTCTTTGGTAATATAACGTTTTAATTCCTAATTTCCAAGCCTCAATTAATAAACGATTTACCTCTTTTATCGGGAGTTCTGCAGGTATATTTAAGTTTAATGACTGTGATTGATCTACATATTTTTGTCTGATTGATGCCTGTTGTACAATTTCCAATTGACTAATCTCTTTAAAAGTTTTAAAAACTTGTTTCTCTTCGTACGATAAATCTTTTAAATGTTGTACACTTCCTCCATTAAGCATAATACTTCTCCAAGTATCTTCATTATTGATATCTTTTTCAGTAAGCAGCATATCTAAATACTTATTCTTACGCATAAAGTTACCTTTAGAAAGACCTGCTTTGTAGTAGTTGGAGCTAAACGGCTCTATACCCGGAGATGTTTGTCCTAAGATTGCTGACGATGAAGTAGTAGGCGCAATTGCCAGTAAAGTGGAATTTCTTCGTCCATAACCTTTTAATAATTCAGGTTCTCCATAAATCCTGGCTAAATCTTCAGTTGCTTTGTTGGATTTATCCTGCAGATAATTAAAAATTTCAACGGTCTTTTGTTTAGCGATCATTCCTTCAAAAGGAATCATATTTTTCTGTAAATAGGAATGCCATCCTAAGACTCCTAATCCTAAAGCTCTATGTTTTTTAGCAAATTTATTGGCTGGTGACAAATAATAATTACCTTCAGTTTTTACAATAAATTCTTGTAGAACTGCATCTAAAAAGAACACAGCTAATTTGACTGCTTCTGTATCTTTCCACTCATCATATAATTCCAAATTCATCGAAGACAAGCAGCAAATAAAAGATTCTTCTTCAGTGGAAGGAAGCATGATTTCAGAACATAGATTGGAGGCATGAATAACCATTCCTTTATCTTTATAAACCTGAGGTTTATTTTTATTAATATTATCAGTGAAGAATATATACGGTAGTCCTTTTTGTTGACGACTTTCTAAAACTTTTGCCCAAATTTTTCTTTTATCTATATCACCGTCGATCATCTCCTGCATCCAATAATCCGGAACACAAATCCCAAAAAATAAATTTTGTATCGGATTTCCTATATCCCGGATAGATAAAAATTCCTCAATATCCGGATGATCAATATCCAAATAAGCAGCAAAAGCTCCTCTTCTCACTCCACCTTGAGATATAGTATCCATGGCTGTATCGAATAATTTCATGAAACTTACCGCTCCACTGCTTTTACCATTATCCGAAACTGCTGATCCTCTTTCTCTTAAAGCACCAAAATATCCGGAAGTCCCCCCACCAATTTTAGTTTGCATGATGACTTCCCCCAACTTATGAGTTATTCCCTCTATACTATCTGGAATATGAACATTGAAACATGATATAGGCAATCCTCTTTCTGTACCCATATTTGCCCATATGGGAGAGCTTAGGCTCATCCACCCCCTTTCAATCATTTCCTGAAAAGCTTCTTTTAGCTCAGGTTTATACAATCTTTGAGCTGCAGCGGTAGTGATCCGATCAATAGCTCCTTCCACCGTTTCACCCTTAAGAAGATACCCCCTATTTAATATTTGCTCGCTTTCCGAATTTTTCCACCAAAGTTTTTCACTCATAATAAATATTAATCTAATCTTTTAACCATTAATTCTAATTTTCCTTTCAAACCGGTTTCGTTATTTACTGCCAATCTTCTTAAAAAATACCCATTATCTTTACCTTCTTCATCAATAAAAGGTATTTCATATATTTCAGATAAAGAAAAATTAGTAAGATATACGGAAATTATTTTTTCCAATTGCTCCAATACCAACCTATGACGGTCTCTATCCCGTAAACTTGTTGCTATTTCTTTTTCAATAGTTGCGTTAAAATTTAAGTATATAAAACTTGCTTTAATTAAATAAAAATCCCCCATTTAAAATAAATCATTTTCAGTTATACTTTTATCATATTTGGTATATTCTGTGGGTCTTTTAGCAAAAAAGTCATCTAAGCTATTTGCGAATACCTCTTCTTCAAACCAAGCCATAGGTCTGTATTGCTCCGGAGTAATATTATACAACCGATCCATCCCTATCTGTTGTAAACTTTCATCAACTCTGAATTTCATAAAATTTAGGAGATTCTCCTTTTCGATGGAATTTACTTCTCCTTTTTCAAATATCCAGTCTAAAATATTGCCTTCAATGACTATTGATTTTTTTACTGTATCTTTGATATGATTGACAGTATCATCATCAAAAAAATCAGGAAATTCTTCTTTAATTTTATTAACTAAATATATTCCGGCATTGGCATGAATTTGTTCATCCACCGAGGTCCAACCAATAATATTGCTTACGTTTTTCATTAGACCTTTAAATCTTGTAAATGATAAAATTATTGCGAATTGACTGAATAAAGAAACATTTTCAATAAGAATGGTAAATAAAATAAGCGATACTACGTATTTTTTTCGGTCATCGGATTTAGTATATTTTAATACCTTATCTAAATATTCGATTCTTTCTCTAATAACAGGTATTTCCAATAACTTTTCGAACTCATTATTATATCCTAAAACTTCCAATAATCTTGAATAAGCTTCAGAATGTCTAAATTCACATTCCGCAAAGGTGCTTCCTAATCCATTGAATTCCGGTTTAGGAAAATGCTGATAAATATTTCCCCAAAAACTTTTTACCGCTACTTCGATTTGGGCAATAGCTAATAAACTGTTTTTAATAGAATTTCGCTCTCTGTCTTCTAAATGTGAATGAAAATCTTGAATATCGGCAGTAAAATCTACTTCTGAATGTACCCAATAAGCATGATTTATTGCTTCTGTAAATTGTAAAATTTCAGGGTATTCAAAAGGTTTGTAATTTATTCTTCTATCAAATATTGACATAATCCTTAATTTATTATTCTTTTTTTAATAATTTTTACTTTATTTTTAAAAAGACAGAGAATCATTTATAAGTGTTAGTCTCACATTTAATTTTTTACGAATACTAACTCTTATATTCAAATTTTATACTCTTATGATTTTTCTAATTAACTTTTTTTCAACTGATTAATTCTTTTATGTTAGACTCTTTATCAAGTAATTAAAATTATAAATATTTAACTTATTCGACTATAGTGGTTCTTAAAAGATATTAAGAAGTTATAAACAAAATACTTTATCTAATATTTAAAGAATGTTTAAAATTTAGTTTCTGGAATCTGTTCCCCATTTTAGCTTTTCTCGAAGATTTTTAAAGTAAGAATAATTGTTATACTTAACAATTTTTATTTTAAATGGAGCTTTTTTTATAATTATTTCATCATCAATCCCTATCGTATTATAACGTGAATCCAAACAGAGTGAATATTTTTCTGATCTGCTATGTACTTTCAATCTTATCTCAACATCATCCTTTAAAATCAAAGGTCTTACATTTAAGTTGTGAGGACAAATGGGCGTTATTACAACTATATCAGCCTTAGGATAAATAATTGGTCCCCCACAACTTAAAGAATATCCCGTTGAACCTGTAGGGGTAGATATAATTAAACCATCTGCCCAAAACGTATTAAGAAATAGATTATCTACATAAGCCTCAATAGTGATCATTGAGGTCGTATCTTTTCGCATTACTGCAGCTTCGTTTATGGCATAGGGTAAGAATTTATGAAAATTACTTTTTACTTCTAATACAGAACGTTCGCTTATACTGCAATTTCCATCTAATATTTCAGATAATTCTTTTAAAAACTCATTTTTCTGAAATGTAGCTAAAAATCCTAATCTTCCTGTATTTATTCCCACAATAGGAATATTTGAACCTTTAATATAAGCTACAGTAGAGAGTATAGTTCCATCTCCTCCAAAGGTAAATAATAATTTTGTGTCTTTGGGTAGGCCTTTCTTTTTAGTAAAAGGAATAAAGTTCGAATTTTTTAAGTCTAATATTTCTTCTAATTCTTTTAAATAGGATTCATAGACATAAATATTTATGCCCTTTTTTTCCAATTGTTGAAAAAAAGCCAAATAAAGTTCGCTATCTTCTTTGTGAACTACTTTTCCATATACACCTACTATCATTGAATTAAAATTAATTTACACTTCCATAAATTTTTGCAGTTGATCGTACCTCTCTTTTAAAAGCTCTTGCTTGGAATCCTCAAAGTATTTGTTTGAAATTTGGTATCCAAATCTCTCAAAGGTATCTCCAATGGAGTTTATATTTTCTGCGCTAATTTTAAGTATTATTTGTGTTGAATCTTCATCTGTATTGGCCAACAACATCCCTAATATTCTTCCGTTATTACTTTCGACGATATTTGCTATTTCACTGGTTGAATATTTTTTTATGGGAGTCGTTATAATCATATAAACCCCGAATTCAGTAATAAATTGAAAAGAAGCCAACTCTTCAATAACAGTTTCTTCTAATACGACTCCTAAAAATTTTTCTTTGAAGGAAATTATCGGTATTATGTTAGTTTCGTTTTCGCTAAATACATGTAAAGAATCAAAAAGTATAGAATTATCATGTAAATAAAACGGTTCTAAATCTAATAAATGGTCTTTTAATGATTCTGATTTTCCTAAATCTCTAATGATATTCCAACCAATATTTCCCTTGACCTTTCCTTTACTTATAACAGGATAGTGACTAACCCCCAAATCGATCATCAATTGCTCTGCTTTGGCAACGGTATCACTTTCATAGAGAGTTAAAACATCATTTGAAATATAATTTGTAATTATCATTATGCTAAGATATAATAAGATTTTTGAGTTACCAAAATTTTACCATTCGGCTCATCCTTTTTATTTATTTTTATAAGCAACTCTGTATAAGATAGTTTAAAATAAGACTTTTATAATCATACTCGATAAATTCACGTACACAATAACCGTCTTAATCCCATACTTTTTATTCATAGAATAAAAAGAAAAATTCCAGGATAAAATTTTTCTTAGTTTCGACGATTATTCTGCATTATATTTTAAAATTTTCTTAAAATTATGGATCATATATAAACAGGTTAATGCAAACATCTTACCTTTTATTCTAAAAACTGATTCTTCTATTAAAAAGAAAACATTTTTTCAGCATCAAAAAATGGTAAACCATAATCTCTGAATTATTTATTCTATATTCATTGATTGATGAAATTTAATTTTATAAACTTTAAATTTAAGATAAAAAATTAGATTATAAAATCATATATTAGTAATTTTGAATAAAACGTTATAAATTATCTAGCGTATGAAAAAAATTTTTTCTATAGTTCTTTACCTATTTATCAGTTTTTCTCTTTATTCACAAAATATATTTCTGGATAAACATTTTAGTTCAGATTTTTATTCCAATCATTGGTCCGGATTCTATTTATATGATCCTTTAGAAAAAAAAGAAGTTTATAATTACCAAGGTGAAAAGTATTTCATTCCGGCATCTAATGTAAAAATTTTTACCCTGTATACCGGAATGAAATTAATTCCCGATTCCCTACCCTCCTTAAAGTATATTTCTAAAAATGATACGCTTTATATTTGCGGAACCGGCGATCCTACTTTATTGGAACCTTATTTTAACCAAAAAAAAGTTATTGATTTTTTAAAAAACAGAAAGGAAACTATAGCCTTATTTACAGGAAATTTTGATGATACTTGTTATGGTCCCGGATGGTCTTGGGAGGATTATGCAGAATATTTTTCACCCGAACGTGCCTCTTTTCCTATCTATGGTAACGTAGTAACTATCTTTTCACCTACTAAAATATATCCTTCTTATTTTATAAATGATGTAAAGTTTGACCATAAGGAATTTCCGAGAGAATTTAAAAAAAATAAATTTTATTTTTATGGTAATAAAAAATTGCAAATTCCATTTATTACTTCTGATTCTTTAACTAAAGTACTCTTGGAAAAAGAACTAAATAAATTCGTTTATCTAACTGGAAAATTTCCAAAAGAAAAATTTTCATACTTGTATAGTATTCCGAGCGACAGCTTATACAGGAGAATGATGCTAGTCAGCGATAATTTTTTAGCAGAACAAATTTTACTGATGGGAAGCCTCTCTATCTCAGATAAACTAAACAGCAATGCCACTATACGCCTTATGTTATCATCATATTTGAAAGATATACCTCAGCAACCCAGATGGGTAGATGGCTCAGGGCTTTCAAGATATAATAATTTTACCCCTAAGGATATGGTATATATTTTAACTAAATTATATGAAGATATACCCTATAAAAGATTAATTTCTTTATTTCCAATAGGAGGAGTTAGCGGAACCTTAAAAAATAATTTCCAAGGTAATCCACCTTATATATTTGCAAAAACCGGAGGAATGAAAGGGGTGTCTAACCTTAGTGGATATTTAGAAACTAAATCAGGAAAAGTATTAATATTCAGCTTTATGAATAATAATTTTCAGTATTCATCCAAACAAATTAGAGAAAACATGCAAAAAGTACTTGAATATGTTAGAGATTACTATTGATCATTTTTTTTATTGACAAGTTGAAATTTGAGTTGGAATATTTCTGCTGAATTCTATTCCGAATCCTAGTTCTCCATAGTCATTTCTACCCCATCCCCATAAACTTCCATCTTCATGTATACCTATGCTATGCTCAAAACCGGCAGATACAGTTTTCCACTTGGAATTATCCAATAAAACGGGGGCATTTTTATTAATTTGTGTCCCATCTCCTACTTGACCGTTAGTATTCTTACCCCATCCCCAAAGTGTACCGTCTTCTTGTATACCTAAAGAATGATATTCTCCGGCAGAAACCATTTTCCATTTGGAATTACCGATACGGACAGGAAAATCCTTATCCCTATTGGACTTATCACCTAATTGACCAAATTCATTATATCCCCAAGCCCAAAGGCTCCCATCGGCCTGTATTCCTAAAGTAAAATCAAATCCGGAAGTGATGTATTTCCATTTACTATAACCTATTCGTACAGGAATAGTCGAATATTTAAATTTATCAGTCCCTAATTGACCATCTTCATTATTACCCCAACCCCATAAAGTTCCATCTTCCTGTATTCCCATACTATAATTGAATCCTGCCGTAATAAATTTCCATTTTGCATTTCCTATTTTAACCGGTCTATTTTTATCCTCAGTAGTTCCATCTCCCAGCTGACCTTCTTCATTACTTCCCCATGCCCATAAGGTCCCGTTTTCCTTTATAGCCAAAGAATGAAATTCTCCTGTAGAAACACTTTTCCATTTGGAATTATCTATCTGAACAGGATAAATTTTTGTAAAATTTGTACCATTACCTAATTGTCCGTTATCGTTCAATCCCCAGCCCCATATGGATCCATCATTTTTTATTCCTAACGTATGATTGTAACCGGAATAAACCAACTTCCATTTTTTTGAGACATCTACTTCTGTGGGAAGAGATTTATTTTGATCTGAACCATCACCTAACTGTCTTTTATCATTTTTCCCCCATCCCCATAAAGATCCGTTATACTGTATACCAAGACTGTAATAATTTTTTACAGAAATTAACTTCCAACATACATTAATTTGTGCATTGACTTTACTTATAAATAAACATGTAATTGCCAATAATAAACAATTAAATTTCATACAACTTTTGCTACCCAATTTTACTTATATTTACCAGTAAATATAAATTTCTTAATAAGTAAATGAGATTAACTTATCAAAATTAATTTACATTATAAACAAAAGCTGTATGATATTTATTGTAGTATAATCAATTTTTTTATTTTAAATCTTAGATACCTACATTAAAATGAGCTTCTAGATCAATTTCTCCACCTAAAAGAGCTGCTGAAGATATATTAGGATCTTTCTTTGCCGGTTGATGTAGCAAATAAATATAAACAGTTGACAGGGCTTGATCTTCAACTGTCCATACGGTATGATGCCCTAGCTTTCGCCCTAAAGTATCTATGTTATCATTCTCTGCATAGGATATGTTTAAACCGTTGGAATTCAGCTTCTGATATAAAACAAAATGATCATCGGCATCCTCAATAAAAATTTCATCAGTTACATCATGTAAATGATTATCATGTTGAGCATAAAATTTTATTTCTACATTATAAGTCCCTGATGGTAGATTAATATTCGTAACCGGCACATCAGTGGTCCCTTCCGGTACTTCATAAACGAATTCTCGAATTAAAGTCGGATCCAAATTATTTCTAAATTGTAATATCACTTTTGTCATTTCATCATGATCATGCTCCGGTAATGAATTTAAAATGTCATCTCTGTCATTGGAAGAACAGGACAAAAGGGTGGATAAAAGTAAAGTAAATGTTATCAAAAAAGTTAAATTTTTAATTTTCATATCTATTTTATATTCGTTAAAAGTTATATTGTATTTTTAATAAAAAGCTTCTTCCAGTTTCGTCCGTATAATAACGCAATCGATTCATATAATCTCTGTATGTAGTATTAAAAATATTTCTTATTCCTAAGGATATATTCATCAAATTTATAGTGGAAATATTGAGTGAAAAACCTGTGACAAAATCAAAAAGCTGATACGCAGCTGGAGGTGAACTAATATCTAAAGTTTCTGAGGTCATTACTCCATTTTTTACTATATCAATTTCTAAATTATAATTTGGATAATGCGCTTGCTTTAAAACAGAAGTGGATGTAAATTTTGCAAAATAGTTTTTCCATTTGCTATTTCTATATTCAATTGAATTAACCCATTGCAAAGGTGGCATCGAAATTAAAGAAGAATTATTTTTTATATCTTTTCCTCTTAAATAAGAAAAATTGGTTGAAAATTTAAATTGAGCTGCTAACTGATAATCAGCCATAAGATCTGTACCATAAATTTTGGCATTGGTTTGTTGATATTGCCATACTGGAAAAGCTCCTCTTATAGTATATTCTGCACCTATGGGAATCGAATTTATAAAATCGTTTATATAATTATAATAAACCGTTAATTCAAAATTAAGCTTATTATTAAGCCAATTACCTCTATAGGTTGTCATTATCTTACTTGATTTTTCATTTTTCAATTCTAAGTCGCCTAAATCTATGGAAGCCGCTGAGTGATGTAATCCATCGCTAAACAACTCACTCGGATTAGGTGCCCGGCTACTCAAGGAATAATTAAACGTAATATTATCTGAATTTCCCAACTTTAATTTTGCTCCTAATGTAGATGCAAAACCTTCGTATGTAAGAACTGGATTTACCAGATAATTTAATCCGGTGTCTTTAATTATTTTTTTTGAATATTTTTTATCATAACCTAAGGAGGCCCATCTACTTTTTTTATAAAATTTTAAAGCATCAATTTTTTGATGATCAAATCGTATTCCTCCTTCAATTACTAATTCTTTATTAATATTAAAATATTCAATCCAATAAAAAGAATAATTGTTTTTTTCATAAAAAGGAATCAATGGACTTACACCGGTTCCGGCATTAGGAAAATTTTCTTGATATGAATAACTGCTTCCTAACTTTGTTCTAAGCTTAGTCCCGTTTGAAGATTCAAAATCTAAATTAACCGTATGTGTGGTTAGATCTAAATTGAGTGATGCTTTATTGGCGAATTCGCTCCTTCTGATATCATATTCTTTTCGATTATTGAATTGATATCCGTATACTAAACTTAATTTACCTAAACTAAAATTATAATGAGTATTAAATTTAAATAGATTATGTTGGATTTTCTGCTTGGGTGAATTTATTTTCATTGTAAAATCATCAATAACCAACGGTTGCTTATTATTGATAGCATTCAAAAGATTTTCTAAGTTACCGATAAGCGCGGCCTTTAAAATTCCTATTTCTGAACCAAAATAACTATAAAATAATTCTACTCCATATTTGCTGTGATTACGTCCAACTTGAATTGAAAAATCATTTTCTTTAAGACCAGTATTGGACATAACATAATCAGGCGCCATTAAATCACCGGATCTTTTATAAGTGCCTTGTAAGCGTAAGGCCCAACCTTTTTTCCATCCTTTATCTAATTGGGCAGTTATATTTTCCCCCTTACCATTAGAAACATATGAGGTTAACAAGCTTCCTGTCAGTGTATCCTTAGCATATAATTTTTTAGGTTCCACTAAAACAATACCTCCGGTTGCATCCCCGGCGTATTGTAAGGCTCCTGCTCCTTTAATTATTGAAATGGAATTTGCCAGATTGAGGTCAATATCCGGAGCATGTTCTACTCCCCATTGCTGATCTTCTTGTCTTATAGCATTATTGAATATAGGTACTCGGCTGCTATGCAATCCGTGAATTATGGGTTTTGCTATATTATTTCCGGTTCTTAATATACTTACTCCGGCTATCGTAGATAACGCAATTCCTAAATTGGTGCCGGAAAGTTCATTAATTTGATTTTTAGATAATTTATTTTCTATTGATGTTTTGGTTTTTTCCAAAGACTTTCCTATAGTTATTATTTGTTGTAATTCTTTTTCATTATGCTCCAATGAAAAATCTTGGTTTAAATTACTCTTTATTATTATTTCAAGAGTTTTTGTAATATATTCACGATGTGAAATTTTAACAAGATACTTATCTTGACATAAATTTGAAATAGCATATTCTCCAAACGAATCAGTTATACTTGTGAGTTCATTTCCTTTAGAAGAGAGAAGTTGAATCGTAATATTTTTGATTCCTTGTCCGGTATGTAAATCTGTTATTTTACCAAAAATATGGAAAGTACATTGAGCATAGGAATTAAGACTTAATAAAATGAGAAATGTAAAAAAAACTCGTATTGTCTTTTTCATAAATTATATAATACTAAGGTATGACTAATTGAAAAATTTTATATCCTTTAAAAGATACGCATTCGGATATTTATTTCAATTTATTAAAAAAATAAATATATTATTTCTTATTATGCAAATATAGGAGGAGGTCTATTGAAATGATCAGATTGGTTTATATTTTTGTAAAATATAAAATTATAAATGTCGTCAGGTAAATCTACTATTAGAAAGTTTTGCTGTATTACATAATCATAGCTTTCTGGTACGTCAAATAATTGAAATTTTCCAAAATTAAAGATAGTATGACATTGCTGACACTGTTCATGACTAATTTTGTTTTCCTTGTGTTGTTCTAAGTGAATATATTCCTGCAAAGAAAATATTTTAAATACGAAAAGTATTGAAAAAAAAAGGAATATTATCCGTATTTTATTGGTATGGAGGAATTTCACCTTAAATAATATAAATTAATCAGTAACAAATTTAAATAAAAAAATCTTTCAACGGATTGAAAGATTTTTTTATTTTATTATTATATTATTTTTTGCTAACTACAGCCATTTTTTCTTTATTTGAGTTTTGTTTTTTTTCTAATTCTTTACCTAACTCAATAATGTAATCATGTAAATTATCTTTTATTTGTGGATGAACTAACCCGTATTGTATATTGGTTTTTAAAAATCCAAATTTATCACCTACATCATAACGGATACCACAAAAATTACGGGCGAATACTCTTTGAATTTTATTCAGCGTATCAATAGCATCGGTTAATTGGATTTCCCCCCCTGCTCCGGGTGCTTGGTTTTCCAAAATACTAAATATTTCCGGTGTTAATAAATATCTTCCAATAATTGCCAAATCACTAGGAGCATCTTCAGGCTTAGGTTTTTCAACAAAATTAAGCACATTATATAATCCTTTTTCTATTTCTCTTTCAGGAGCGATAATTCCGTATTTTGAAGTTTCTTCATGAGGCACTTTCATTACTGCTATAGTAGAAGCATACGTCTTCTCATAGTCTAATATTAATTGTTTTGTTAATGGAACCTTATCTTCCATTATATCATCTCCAAGCATAACTACGAATGGTTCATTTCCTACAAAAGCTTTCGCTTGTAATACTGCATGACCTAATCCTCTGGGGTGAGACTGTCTTATAAAATGCAAATTTATATCAGTCGTTTCTTCAACAAGTTTTAATAGTTCCGTTTTATGCTTTTCCCTGAGATTAGCCTCTAATTCAGGATTGGAATCAAAATGATCTTCTATAGGTCGTTTTCCTTTGCCGGTAACAATTAAGATATCTTCTATACCTGAGTTTATTGCCTCTTCTACTATAAATTGTATTGTAGGTTTATCTACAATGGGAAGCATTTCTTTAGCTAATGCTTTTGTAGCTGGTAAAAATCTGGTACCTAAGCCAGCAGCCGGAATAACGGCCTTTTTTACTTTTTTCATAATTTTATAAATAACGGTTAAAAATAGCTAGTTCACTAAACAATTAAAATGATTTATTAATGTTTCTTAAGTTATACAAATATAGAAAAAATGAGCTTCGATTTGTTTTTATGAGCAATATTATAATAATTATTTAAATAAAAAAACTTTTTAAAAATTTAATTTTCTCGAAGAGAAAAATGATACAAAAAATCCAATAAAAAGTACAGTAAATAATACTATAAGATAATTATCAAGATCAAATTTAACCGGAAAAGGCATAAAAGGATTAGCCATAACTAAACCAAATTTTGATTGTAACCATGTTAAAATGGTTCCTAAAATTATACCTATTACAACACCAAATATGGTAATAATAATTCCGATGTTAAAAAATAATTTTTTTAATCCTGAAATACTATATCCTAATGCTAATAGCGACTTTGATTGATATTTTTTATCTAAAATTATGATGATAATTGCTCCCGCTAAATTAAAAGAAGCAATTATTATAACTAAAATGAACATTAAATATATAAACAATTGTTCCACTTTCATCATCTTTAAAAAAGATGCATCCTGTTCTTGTCTATTTAAAATTATATATTGATTCCCTAATTCTTTTTTTAATTGCTTTTGCAAAGATTTTACATTATTTTTGACTTTCAGTTCTATTGAAAAAGCACTATTGGAAGGTAGATTCAACAGTTTTTGCGATACTTGTATAGGAACAAAAATATAATTTTCGTATTGATCATTTAATGCAAAAACTCCCGTCATATGCACATAAGCTTTTTCAAATGCATCATCCGTATTTGAAATCAATTTCTTTCCCGGTTTAGGCATATAAAGGGAAGCATAATATTCTTTATCTATAGGAACTCCCAACCTATAGGCTAATGCATTGCCAAAAGCCGCCTCATTATCAGAAGATATATTGGGAAATTTACCTGCCTGAAAGCAGGTATCAATTTTAACAACTTTCAAAAAATTTTCATCTACACCTTTTAAATAAGCAATTTCATCCTTTTCATAAAACAATACATATACTTTCTCTTCAATGACTTTCGTAAATGCTTTAACTTCAGAATGAGAAGATACTTTTTTCACTACCTTATCGATATCAGGAAGGGTTTTACCCGTTGCCGGTAAAATTCTTAAATCCGGATTAACATCACTGAAAAGTTTTATATTAAAACTTTCTAACCCACTAAATACCGATAATATAACAAACATGGCACAGGTAGCAATCGCTATTGCTGTTAGTGAAGTATACATAATAATACTTACAGCTTGTGTGCTTTTTTTGGATATAAAATACCTGAATGCTATGTACCAGGATAAATTTTTCACAAATTACAAAATAGGATTTTCATCTTTACCTTTTAGAGCTTTCTCTATCTTTTCAACATTATCTAATGTTGTATCCAGATAAAATATCAATTCAGGAATTTGCCTAACCTGTTTAGCTATTCTATTACCCAAAGCTTTTCTGATTCTCGGATTAAGAATTTGTATCTCCTTCATTAAAGCTTTTCTGTACTCTTGCGGATAAATACTCAAATATACTTTTGCTACACCTAAATCTGAAGAAACTTTTACTTCTGTAACAGAAATAAGTATTTTAATATTCATTTCCGCTGATTGTTTTCTAAAAATTTCAGCTAACTCTTTTTGTAATAATTGATTTATTTTCTTTTGTCTATTGCTTTCCATAAATATTTCACAAATTTAGATAATTTTAAGTACTTCAAAAATTTTAATTTAATAATCTTAAATTCAATTTTACATTAAACTTATTTTATCTTCACCATTATCTTTTTTTAACCAAGAATTCTGAAATAATATTTTCTTTATATTGATCTATGACAGTATAAATTTATTATATAAATTATTTATAGAAAATTAATTAAAACCCTTGATTTAATATGCAATCAAAATAAAAACTCATAATATAGTTGTATTAATGATAATAAAATAAAAAAATTAAATACAAAACTATTTTTTTAATAATATCTGAATCATAGAAGTATTTAATTACAAAATAGTATTATTTTTGTCCAGGTATATATTTTGGAATCCATCATTAAATTAATAGATAATAAATAAATTAAAAATGAATTTATATCAAGTAAATCATCAATCAGTTTCTAATGAAATTATTAATCCCACTGCTATTGAAAAATTGCTTAATAAATTAATAGATTTAGCTTATGAACTGGGAATAAAAATTGTTACCTGTTTAGTAGTTTATTACCTAGGATGGTTTTTAATAAAATGGATTGAGAAATTATTTCATAAATTTTTAGAAAGGAGAAAAATTGACCCCTCCGTAAAATCATTTCTTGGGAGTTTATGCAATATTACCCTAAATATATTGTTGATAATGTCTATTATAGGGATTCTAGGTATACAAACCACT
Organism: Apibacter mensalis; assembly: GCF_001418685.1. GTDB lineage: Bacteria > Bacteroidota > Bacteroidia > Flavobacteriales > Weeksellaceae > Apibacter > Apibacter mensalis. The sequence continues at coordinate 25,264 of NZ_LIVM01000009.1, read as the reverse complement.
TCCTTTGCAGCATTAATAGCCTCTGCCGGTTTAGCCGTAGGTATGGCAATGAAAGATAATCTTGGAAATTTTGCAGGGGGAGTTATGATCCTTTTTAATAAACCTATAAAAATTGGAGATCACATATTAGCTCAAAATCAAGAAGGGGTAGTTCAATCTATTGGTATCTTATATACTGTTTTAACCACCTCAGATAATAAAACTATATATATTCCTAACGGACCTCTTTCCACCGGATCCATATTAAATTTCTCAACCCAACCCCAAAGAAGAATAGATATCACAATTGGTGTCGATTATGGTACTTCACTTCAAGAAGTCAAAGACATTCTCGAAGAAATTATTAGTTCAAATTCATCCATTCTTAAAAGTCCGGAACCTTTCATTGGCTTATTAAAATTAAACGATAGTTCCATTGATTTTGTTGTTAGGGTTTGGGCTGAGTCAGCCGACTATTGGCCTGTGTATTTCTTTTTAAATGAAAATATTTATGAGAAATTTACCCATGCCAAGATTAATATTCCATTTCCTCAACTTACCGTGCATATGGCTGATGACAATAAATAAATTTTAAAAAAAATTGCTTAATTCTGAATTAATCCTTCATTTAGTAAATAAATATTTATTAACGTTAAGTTAAAATTTATTTATATTGTTAAAATAAATAGATAATTATATAGTCAGATATTCTGGTCAAATATATCTCGGCTCGGTATTTGATGATGTTAATTACACTTAATAAGCACACATATTATATGGAAACTTATAAATTCTTCGAACAATAATTTGCATTTTAGTAAGTATACATATTATATTTGTACTTTCAATTTTTGTTAATTAAAGAATATGCAAACTAATTATAAGGTATTTCTTCTAAATATTACGGATAGTGAAAAAACAGGATTCCTATTATGGAAAGTAAATAACCTCTGGCAAAGAGAATTTAAAAAAAATTTTGAACACTTAGATTTAACCCATAGCCAATTAGTATTGCTTTTCACTATATTATGGGGGGAAACCAACCAAACAGAAGTATCTCAAAAAAGCCTTTCTGATAAGGCGGGTATTGATCCCATGACTACCTCTACTGTCTTACGAACTTTACAAAAGAAAGGTTGGATAAAAAGAAAATTTAATAAAAAGGATTCAAGAACAAAACTAATTTCATTAACAGAAAATGGAAAAACAATTATTAAAAATGCAACTAAGATTATAAAAAAATTTAATACCTCATTTTTTAGTCCTTTAAAAGATCAACAAAACCAATTTCAACAAAATTTAGTAACTCTTTTAGATGACGACACGTATGTAGATGAAATTTAATAAACCTCTTATAAAAAATATGAACTTAATAATAAATAACAATAATATAGAAAAATCATAAATATGAAACTCAGAAAAATACAAATTATAGCATTGCTATTCACAGCTGCAACTTCCACATTATATGTATCTTGTGGCGGTGACAAAAAAAACGCTGCAGGAATGGCTGCCATGGGTGGAGGACAAGTAAACCAAGTGCTTCCCTACCCGATAAAAGTAGTTACTTCTCAAACTGCTGTTTTGGAAAAAGATTATCCTGCAACTATTAAAGGTGAAGAAGATATTGAAATTAGACCAATGGTGGAAGGATTCATCAAAACTATTAATGTAGATGAAGGTTCTGTAGTTAAAAAAGGTCAAGTTTTATTTACTTTAGATGCACCTCAATACAAACAAAATGTATTGAATGCCGAAGCTGCTATTAAAACAGCAAAAGCACAGGTTGATAACGCGGTTATGGATGTTAATAAAATCACCCCCCTTGTAGAAAAAGGAATTGTGAGTAAATATCAATTAGAATCTGCACAATATGCCTTACAAACTAAACGTGCAGCATTGAATCAGGCTCAAACTTCTTTAGCTATTGCTAACACAAATTTATCTTATACTGTTATTACCAGTCCCGTTGATGGTGTTGTAGGTTCCATACCTTATCGTTTAGGTAGTTTAGTTAATAGCACAACTACATTAACTACCGTTGCGAATACTTCCAATGTGTATGTATATTTTTCTTTAAATGAAAAACAATTATTAGATTTTCTAAAAAATACACCGGGGGCAACACAAGCAGAAAAAATCAAAAAATCTGAACCGGTTACTTTAATTTTAGCTGATGGTACAGAATATAATGAAAAAGGTAAAATCGAAACCATAAACGGTATTGTTAACACGTCAACAGGCTCTGCTAATTTTAGGTCTAATTTTCCTAATCCTCAAGGTATTTTAAGAAGTGGTTCTACCGGATCCTTACGAATCAGTACTACTGTCGAAAATGCTTTAGTTATTCCACAAAAAGCAACATTTGAAATACAAGGTCAAACCTTTGTTTTCGTTGTTCAAAAAGATAATAAAGTAAAACAAGTAACCATTAAAGTTACTCCAACACCTGATGGACAATCCTATATTGTTAATTCCGGATTAAATGAAAACGATAAAATAGTTATTAACGGAATTCAGAATTTAAAAGAGGGTATGGAAATAAAACCTCAACTTTAAATTTCTTAACATAAAAAAACATATTATAACTTTAAATAATATAAAAAAGAAATAAAACAATGCTTAAAACATTTATAGAAAGACCCGTTCTTTCCACAGTTATATCCATTATAATTGTGATTCTGGGTATTTTAGGGGTAGTTTCACTACCGGTTGCCCAATATCCCGAAATTGCCCCACCAACGGTGCAGGTGACTGCCAACTATCCGGGCGCAAATGCAGACGTGGTCATGAAGAGTGTTATTATTCCATTAGAAGAACAAATCAATGGAGTTGAAAACATGACTTATATAACATCGAGTGCAACTAATGACGGTAGTGCTACTATTACCGTTTATTTTAAACAAGATGCTAATCCTGATATTGCAGCCGTAAACGTTCAGAACTTGGCTGCACGTGCCAACAGTTTACTTCCATCAGAAGTAACTAAAAATGGGGTTATTGTCCAAAAATCACAAAGTAGTAATATCTTGTATATCGGTTTAGTCAGTAAAAGTAAAAATTATGATCAAAAATTTTTACAAAACTATGCGAACATCAATATATTACCTCAGATAAAGAGAATCTCCGGAGTTGGTGATGCTCAAGCAAGGGGTGCTAACACTTATTCCATGCGTATTTGGTTGAAACCCGACGTAATGGCAACTTATGGAGTTACTCCTGCTGACATAAATGCTTTATTAGCCGAGCAAAACTTAGAAGCAGCTCCCGGTGCATTAGGGGAAAACAGTGCTCAAACATTTACTTATACTTTAAAATATACCGGTCGTTTAGTAAGCTCTGAACAATTCGGTAATATGATTTTAAAATCTCTTCCTTCAGGAGATGTTTTAAGATTAAAAGATATTGCAAGAGTAGAAGTAGGTTCTGAAAACTATCAAATTACTTCAACTATTGACGGAAATCCGTCGGTAATTATCAGTATTGCCCAAACTGCAGGTTCCAATGCACAACAAATTATTAACGAAGTTGAAAAAGTATTAGATAGTGCAAAAAGTTCTTATCCTCCTGGAGTAGAAACTGTATATATGATGAATGCCAACGATTTTCTTAATGCATCTATAGAAAAAGTTATTCACACACTATTTGAAGCATTCGTATTAGTATTTATCGTGGTATTAATATTCTTACAAGATTTACGATCAACTTTGATTCCTGCAATTTCAGTTATCGTGGCTATTGTTGGTACATTCTTCTTCCTGTTAATATTTGGATTTACCATTAATATTTTAACTTTATTCGCTTTAATTTTAGCAATTGGTATTGTGGTGGACGACGCCATTGTGGTCGTTGAAGCCGTCCATGCTAAATTGGAGGAGGGAATGAAAGATGCCAAAAAGGCTTCCCTACATGCTATGGATGAAATAGCGGGAGCAATTGTGGCCATCACTCTAGTAATGTCTGCCGTATTTATTCCGGTAAGTTTTATTGGCGGAACATCAGGAGTTTTCTACAAACAGTTTGGATTAACTTTAGCTGTTTCCATTGTTCTTTCCGCAATTAATGCGCTTACTTTAAGTCCGGCTTTATGTGCATTATTATTAAAGCCTCATGATGACAAAAAACACAATACAGTGGTTAAAAAATTAAAAGATGGATTTAATGGTGCATTTGAAAGTTTAACCAATAAATATAAAAAAGTGTTGATTTGGACTTCTAAAGCCAAATGGTCCGCTTTTGCAATTATTATGGTTTTCTGTGGAATTTTATATTATCTGATGAAAACTACTCCGACTGACTTTGTGCCTCAGGAAGATAGTGGATTTATCATCGGTGATATAAGTCTTCCTCCGTCTTCAACATTAGAACAATCAACTGCTATTGCCAAACAAGTATTTGAAATAGCTAAGGGTATTGAAGGAGTATCCAATGTTGCCCAAATTAACGGTATGAGCTTCATTAGTGGTGCAGGAGGAAATTACTCTGTAATTCTTGTAAAATTAAAACCATGGAAGGAACGTCCTAAAACTCAAATAAACGATGTAGTTAAGCAACTCTTCATAAGAACAGCAGGTATTCAAGGAGGAAGAATTATCTTTTTCGGAACCCCTACCCTACAAGGTTTCGGTATCAGTAATGGTTTTGAATTTCAAATTCAAGATAAAACCGGTGGAGACATTCGTAAGTTTTATGAAATCAGCGGTAAATTCTTAGGAGCCTTAAACCAACGTCCGGAAATAATGTATGCAACTACTTCATTTAACCCGAACTATCCTCAATACCAAATTAATGTAAATGTTGCAAAAGTTAAACAAGCAGGTTTAGCCGTAACGGATATTTTAGGTGCTTTACAAGGATATATCGGTGGGCTATATGCCTCTAATTATAACGAATTTGGTAAACAATATAAGGTTATGATCCAAGCAGATCCGAAATACAGAAAAAATGTAGAAGATCTTAATGGTATGTATGTAAGAACCAATAGTGGGGAAATGGCACCCATTGCCGGATTTATTACCTTAAAAAGAGTTTACGGTCCACAATCTCTACAAAGATTTAACCTTTACCAATCCATACCTGTAAATGGACAACCAAATGCAGGATACAGTGCCGGTGATGCGGTTAGAGCTATTGAAGAAGTTGCTAAACAAACTCTTCCTCAAGGATATTCTTTTGAATATTCAGGAATGACCAGAGAGCAAGTTAACAATAGTGGTTCTCAAACCATTTATATATTCTTATTGTGTTTAATTTTCGTATATTTCTTATTATCAGCACTATATGAAAGCTACATCTTACCTTTAGCTATCATCATATCTTTACCTATAGGTTTAGCAGGAGCTTTCTTATTTGCTAAATTATTTGGAATAACAAACAATATATATTTACAAATCAGTTTAATTATGCTTATCGGTTTGCTAGCGAAAAACTCCATTTTGATTGTAGAGTATGCAGTACAAAGAAGAGAACATGGTATGAGTATAATTGATGCTGCTGTTGAAGGTGCCGTCGCTCGTTTAAGACCTATATTAATGACCTCATTTGCGTTTATTTTCGGGTTATTCCCGTTAATGGTTGCTACCGGTGCAGGGGCTGTTGGTAACCGTTCAATAGGTACAGCCGCTATTGGTGGTATGTTAATTGGTACTGTAATTGGTTTAGTAGTTACTCCCATGCTATTTGCTGTATTCCAATCATTACAGGAAAAAGCAACACATAAGCCTTCCGTACTATTAAGAGAACAAAACAGTGATGATGATGATGATGAATAAATATAATAAAATAAAAGAATTAAGAATGAAAATTCGACCAATTCAATATACAACCTTACTATTATTTACAGTAGTACTTAGTTCATGTATTACCGCTAAATATGAAAAACCTCAGATAACTGATAACAAATTATATAGGGATATGCCTGTCAAAGATAGCACTACTATTGCAGACATCCCTTGGAGAGATTATTTTAAAGATCAAAATTTGCAAAGTTTGATTAATGAGGGAATTCAAAATAGTTACGACTTACAAATTGCTGTAGCAAGAATAAAACAAACCGAGGCTGCGCTTCGTTCTGCTAAATTAGGTTATTTACCTAGTTTGTCTGCAGATGCTTCTTATTCTAACAGTAAATTAAATACAGTTCAAGGTAACGGAGTTAAAACTCATTCAGAAGTTTTCCAATTAGGAACATCTGCAAGTTGGGAGCTTGATATTTGGGGAAAAATATCCAGTGCTAAAAGATCAGCTCTAGCTTCTTATCTTCAAAGTGATGCATATAGGCGTTTAGTTCAAACTTCTTTAGTGGCAAATATTGCGAATAATTATTATTCTTTAATTGCTCTAGATGAACAATTGAAAATAACACTAGGTACCATTAAATTATTAGAAGATAATGTTAGAACTATGGAAGATTTAAAAGAAGCTAACATAGTTACCGGTGCAGCTGTTGAACAAAGTAAAGCCTTATTATATTCTACACAAGTTAGTGTTCCTGATTTGGAAAAAAATATCAAAGCTTTAGAAAACAGTATTTGTTACCTACTTGGTAGAACTCCGGGACCTATTCAAAGATCTTCAATGGATCAACAAACCGTCCCTACTCAATTTTACTATGGAGTACCGGCTCAGTTATTATCTAAAAGGCCGGATGTAATGATGTATGAGTATGCTTACCGTGCTGCATTTGAAGATACAAATGTTGCAAAAGCATCTTTATATCCTTCTTTAACTATTACCGGTAATGCCGGTTATTCTACCTTAAAGAATTTAGATAACTTCTTTGACCACTCAAGCCTTTTTGCAAGCGTAGTTGGAGGTTTAACACAACCTATTTTCAATCAAGGAAAATTAAGAAGCCAACTTAGAATAAGACAAGCTCAACAAGAAGAAGCACTGCTTAATTTTAAGAATTCGGTATTAAATTCAAGTGTTGAAGTTTCTAATGCTTTATTTGCTTATGAAAAAGCTAAAAGTAAAGATTATGACAGAAATTTACAGATTAATTCTTTGGTTAAATCTGTAGACTATACTAAACAATTGTTAATATATAGCGATGCTAATTATACTGAAGTTTTAAATGCTGAAAGAGACTTATTAAACGCCAGGCTAAGTCAAGTAAATGATAAACTTCAACAATTACAAGCCTCAATTGACCTATATAAAGCATTAGGTGGAGGTGTAAACTAAGCAAAAGATTGTAAATTACATAAAAAGTCGGATTTCTACGAAATCCGACTTTTTTATTTTAGTAAAAATTCTTTATACAATACAAAATAGATTCATATTAATTAATTCAACTCCTGAATTAATTTTAAATAATGAGAGTATCTTTTTTCGGATATTTTACCGTTTTTAACTGACTCAATTATAGCGCATTGAGGCTCATTAATATGTAAGCAATTATTATATTTACAATAGGGTTTATATCGTAAGATTTCTGGAAAATAATCTTGTAATTCTTCTTTGTGAATATCTACTAATTCAAATTCTTTAATTCCGGGAATATCAATTATATTACCTCCGAAATCCCATTCATACATTTGTGCAAAAGTCGTAGTATGCTTACCCTTTTCATTATAATTGGATATAGTTGCAGTTTTTAAATTCAAATCTTCTTGTAGAGCATTTATGGTAGATGATTTACCACTTCCAGAATGTCCTAAAAATACGGATGTTTTATCCTTAACCCTATTTTTCAGCTCTTCTATACTAGCTTTAGTTAATGCTGAAATTCGTAACGTATTATATCCGATATTTAAATATATTTCTTCAATTTCCTGCAATTCGGTAAGCTCCGCTTCGGATAACAAATCGATTTTATTAAATACAATCAAAGCAGGAATTTGATAGGCTTCACAAGTAATTAAACATCTGTTCAAAAAACCCAGAGATGTTTGGGGATATTTTAGGGTAAAGATGATACATGCCAGGTCTATATTAGATGCTATTATATGAGTTTCTTTGGACAAATTAACCGATTTACGTATGATATAATTTTTTCTTAGGTTTATTTTTGTAATCCAAGCTACATCATTATCCTCCAATTCGAAATGTACCCGATCTCCTACTGCCAGCGGATTAGTGCTTCTAATTTTTTCCTTTTTAAATTTACCACGAATACGAGCATCATAAACTTTTCCTGAATTTATGTCTTTTACCAGATACCAACTTCCTGTTGATTTTAATACAATTGCCTCATTCATAGCTCATAAATATAAAAAATGCATCGTAACGATGATGCATTTCTACTAATATACTAAATAATACACTAAACTTATAATTATTTTTCCATAATTTTATTCTGCAGTTCAACAGATTCTTTATGAATGGAAACTAACAGATGTTCTAAAAAATCTTCAGATAATCCCATTCTTTCTCCATTACGTATTGCTAATTTTTTTAAAACATTCCATCGATCCGGTTGGAAAATAGCTACATTATGTTCTTTTTTGAGAGTTCCGATTTTCTTAGCAACATCCATTCTAGCTGCTAATAATCCTAATAACTGATTATCCAGCTCATCTATTTCTCCTCTATACCTGTTTAATTGGGCTGAAAAATCATCAGAATTATCATTCTTTTTTCTTAATATAATATCAACCAATATATCTTTTAAGGCTTCGGGAGTAATTTGTTGTTTGGAATCACTCCATGCTCCATCAGGATTATTATGCACTTCAACCATTAGCCCGTTATATTCTAAATTAAAGGCTTGTTGAGCTACTTCTGCTATTAAATCTCTTCTTCCGGTTATATGAGACGGATCTCCAAGGATAGGAATATTTGGAAATCTATCTTTAAGTTCTAAGGCTATTTGCCATTGTGGATTATTTCTATATTTAGATTGGTTATAGGAAGAGAAGCCTCTATGAATTACTCCTAACTTTTTAATTCCTTGAGCTACTAATCTTTCCAATGCGCCTATCCACAAATCCAAATCCGGATTTACAGGATTTTTAACCAAAATTACTTTATCTGTATCTCTTAAAGATTCTGCTATTTCTTGAATGGTAAAAGGATTTACAGTTGAACGAGCTCCGATCCAAAGGTAATCCACATCAAATTCTAAAGCTAATTTTGCATGAGATGCATTTGCTACTTCTGTAGCTATAGGCATATTAAATTCATCCTTTACCTTTTTTAGCCAATTAAGGCCGATGGCTCCTACCCCTTCAAAACTTCCGGGTTTAGTTCGCGGTTTCCAGATACCTGCACGAAACACCTGCATATAATTCCGATCCATTCGTTCTGCAATTTCCATTACTTGCTTTTCACTTTCAGCACTGCAAGGCCCCGCTATTACCAAAGGCTTTTCAAATTGTTCAATCCAATTCTGGTCTAAATCTTGTAAATTCATAAATATGTTTTCTAAAATAATGTAAATCTAAAATTTTTTTATTACTTGTCATAAAGTATTTTGTATTTTAATTTTATTTTTATGTTTTTATTGTATGTATCTTATAAAAAAACTATACTGTGATGCCAAACCGTAAAAAATTCAACTCTCCATCTTCAAAGAACAATGTTTTATATTGGAACGCTTATTAGACCAGATCAATTTAAACGATTAATACTAAAATTTACAATTTGTATTATATTTTTCAAAAAAATTAAAATCCGGAATTGTATTTTTGTTAAATATTTAAAAAATTATGAAGGAAATTGTTGTTAGTATTTTTTTCAATATAGTTGTTTCTATTTTATTAAAGTTATATAATAAGCATTCAAAAGGTATTTCTTTGGTAATTACGTATAATTATTTATTTTCAGCCATATTGTGCTATATACTTTTCAAACCCGATTTACCCTCATTAAATTATTCTTCGGCTCCTTGGCTTATTTATATTCTGATGAGTATCTTAATGCCCGTAGTTTTCTTATTAATTGCCGAATCCATTAAACATACCGGAATCGCACGTACGGATATAGCTCAAAGAATGTCGTTATTATTAACAGTAAGCGCGTCTTTTATATTTTTTAAAGAATCATTTAACTCTATTAAAGTCATTGGTTTACTGGTAGGATTTCTTTCAATTGTTTTTATTTTTTATTCAAAAAAAGGAGATCAAACATTTCCTTATAACAAATTGTATCTTCTTATACTCATATTTTTTGGATTGGGTATTATTAATATCTTGTATAAATTAATAGCGGTAAATAAAACCTTTGATTTTACGACCTCAACATTTTTTATATTTATAGGCTCTTTTATAGTGGGATGCCTTATTACATTTGTGCAAAAAATTATATTTTCATTCAAGGAAATTTTATGGGGAATCGCTTTAAGTATATTTAATTTTGGAAATGTTTATTTTTATTTAAAAGCCCATCAAACTTTTAAAGACAATCCCTCCATAGTTTTTGCTTCCATGAATTTAGGAGTGATCATACTGGGAAGCTTAGTCGGAATTGTAGTTTTTAAAGAAAAAATGAATAAACTAAATTATTTAGGATTAATACTTGCCTTGGTAGCCATAACTATAATTTCACTTTCGACTTAAAGAGCGAACCCTTCGAAAACTCCTAATCCGAAAAGTGCAAAATCATATTTAACGGGATCTTCGGCATCCAGAGCTTTTAAATTTTTCATAAGATAAGAAGCTGATTTCCAATCATTTTGATTTCTGGTTAACAATTTTAAAGTTCTTGCCACATTTCCTGAATGTACATCTAAAGGGCATACCAACTGAGCAGGAGAAATAGAATTCCACAATCCAAAATCAACTTGTTTCGAATCTTTACGTACCATCCATCTAAGAAACATATTTATTCTTTTAGCAGATGAATTTTTTGCCGGGCTGCTTATATGTTTTTGAGTTCTCTGCAAATGTTCAATTTCAAAGAATCTTTCTCTAAACCGTTCAATCAAAAAATAGGTATCTTTTTCTTCTTTTTTAGCTGAAAAAACTTGTTCTAATCCCTGATGATTTTTATAAATATTTTGTAAGGATTTGATAAAAAAGAATAAATCTAAAGAATTAAATGTCCTATGGACGCTCCCTTCCATTCTTTTTAGGTCTTGAGTAGTATGGTTTAGGATGAAATCATAAGGAGAGTAGTCTAAAAACTGCATAATTCTACCCGCATTTTTAATAATAGACTTTCTATTTCCCCATGCAATGCTTGCAGTAAGAAAACCTGAAATTTCAATATCCTCTTTTTTATTAAATTGATGGGGAATTTGAATTGGATCAGTTTCTATAAAATTTATAGTATTGTATTGTTCAACCTTTTGATCTAAAAAAGGTTTTAATTCAAGTACTTCATCAATCATTTACAATTATCCGGATAAAATAAGTTAGCTAAAAGGAGCAATTTGAATTTCTAACCCGTTAAGATCATTAGTTATAGGAATTTGACAACCTAAACGACTGTTTTCTTTTACATGAAACGCTTCTGACAGCATTGCCTCTTCCTCATCTCCTTTTTTCGGTAAGGATATATCTTTACTCAAAATATATATTTGGCAGGATGCACACATGGCCATTCCTCCACAAATACCTATAGTTCCTTCGGGTACTAATTCATACGCTCGTATTAATTCCATTATATTCATGGACATATCCGTAGGCGCAGATACTGCATGCTTGTTTCCTTCCCTATCGGTGATATTGATGGTTACTTCTGACATTATAAATAGTTGAATATTACTGAATTGATTTTACAACCGGTTTTTCTGCTTCTTTTACTGTTCCGTCAAACCCTTGTATTCCTCCAACGGTTGTATATTTTAAAACATACTTCCTGTCCGGAAATATTTTATTATAAATGCTTTGACACATTAAGGTTGCCTCATGAAAACCACAAAGAATTAATTTCAATTTTCCCGGATATGTATTTATATCTCCTATGGCATAAATGCCCTCTATATTGGTTTGATAATCCAAAGCATTATTTACTTTAATTGCATTTTTTTCAATTTCCAACCCCCAATCGGCAATCGGTCCTAATTTAGGTGTAAGTCCGAATAAAGGAATGAAATAATCTACTTCTTTTTCAAAGGTTTGTTCTTCTTTTTCAATTACTAAAGATTCTACCTTACCGGAACCTTGGATTCCTACAATTTCTGCAGGAGTTATTAAATTGACTTTACCTTGATTTTTTAAAGATTGAACTTTTTCAACGGAATCTAATGCTCCTCTGAATTCATTTCTTCGATGCACTAAAGTAACTTCTTTAGCAATATCTGCTAAAAAAATAGTCCAATCCAGAGCGGAGTCTCCTCCTCCGGCAATTACTATTTTTTTATCCTTATATTTTTCAGGATCTTTAACAAAATATTCAACTCCCTTTTCTTCATAGTCTGTAATATTATCAATTAAAGGCTTTCTAGGTTCGAAGCTCCCCAACCCGGCTGCAATGGCAATTGCTTTAGCGTGGTGTTGTGTTCCTTTGTCCGTAGTAACAATAAAAGTTCCATCGGGTTGTTTGTCAATGGTTTTAGCAATTTCATTCATAGTAAATCCGGGTTGAAACTGCTTGATTTGCTCATATAAATTTTTGATTAAATCTCCTGCCTGTACGGATGGATATCCGGGGATATCAAATATTGGTTTTTTAGGATACAGTTCTGTTAATTGTCCTCCAATACTTGGAAGGGCATCGATAATATGACATCTTAATTTTAATAATCCTGCTTCAAACACAGCAAAAAGTCCTGTGGGACCTGCTCCTATTATCAAAATATCTGTTTCAATCATAATCTTATTTACTAAATATTAAAAATAATTACATTATAATTAAGTGTACCATACTTAAAAAATATTAGCCATAATGCAAAAACTCTTTATCTTAATAAGTTTCAAAAAAATTTTACATTACTTTCAATTGGGGTTTATGTTCAATTTTATCTTCTAAAAACAATTTTCCTCTTAAAATGCTTTTTATCAAATCCACAAATTTATCTGCAAAAGTCGTTCTAATCTGATTGGTTGAATAAATTAATGAAATTTCTCTGGAGGGTGAAGAGGAAAAATATCTGATATTATTTTTTTCTTCTTCCGATAAATTTTCAGACTCTAATAAGGGTAAAATTGTAAATCCGAAACCTTCGTTAACCAAATTTATCAATGTTGTAAAACTTCCTCCTTCTAACTTAATATTTGAATTAATAGCTTCTCTATGCTTACAAAGATCCAATACTACATCTCTAAAGCAGTGGCCTTCTTCCAACATTAAAAGATAATTAAAATCTAATTTGTCTATATCCAGGACAGTTTCTTTATACATTTTTGCATCATGAGGGGATACATAAGCTACTAAAGGTTCTTTATAAATAGGTTTTTCAATAATTTGATTGTCATGCAAAGGAGTACTTGCAATTCCAAAATCCAAATAGCCTTCTTTAATACCTTTTAATATGTCTTCAGTTTTCAACTCTTTAATCATCAAGTCGGATTCTGGATATTTGCTTCTAAAAGTTTTATAGAAAAAAGGAACTAATGTAGGGGTTATGGTCGGTATAATTCCTATAACAACCGTACCATTCATACTTTTTTTATCTTCCTCAACGATTTGAGACAATTTATTTGCTTCAGATAAAATTATTTTAGCCTGTTCTACAATTTTCTTACCTATAGGAGTTATTTTTATAGGATTGGTAGTCCTATCGAAAAGTTCAACTCGTAACGTTTTTTCAAGCTTTTGTATCTGCATACTCAATGTAGGCTGACTTACGAAGGCTTTTTCTGCTGCTATCGTAAAATTTTTATATTCGGCAACAGTTAATACATATTGCAGTTGAATTAAGGTTATCATTTAAGATAAATTTTTGATTTCATATTTAATTATTCTTTGCAATTTAACAAGATTATTTCAAATAATAACAAATTAATGCAAGTGTTGTAACCTTTTATCGATAATTTTCGTATATTGTTTAGTGAGTAGTATAATGCGTAGATGAAAGTACTGATTCATCTACTTTTGTTTAAGATAAAAAGAGTTACTATTAAATGAGACAATTAAAGATAACTAAGCAGGTAACAAACAGAGAAACAGCCTCTCTTGACAAGTATTTACAAGAAATTGGAAAGGTGGATCTAATTACTGCTGATGAAGAAGTTGACTTGGCACAACGTATAAAAGCAGGTGATCGGGTGGCTTTAGAAAAATTAACTAAAGCAAACTTAAGGTTTGTTGTTTCTGTAGCAAAGCAATACCAAAATCAAGGACTTAGTTTACCTGACTTGATTAATGAAGGAAATTTAGGATTAATTAAAGCTGCTAAACGCTTTGATGAGACCCGAGGTTTTAAATTCATTTCTTATGCTGTTTGGTGGATTCGTCAATCTATACTTCAAGCATTAGCAGAACAATCAAGAATTGTACGTCTGCCCTTAAACAAAATTGGTTCTATAAACAAAATTAACAAAGCTTATGCCCATCTTGAGCAAGAGCATGAAAGGGCTCCCTCTGCAGCTGAACTAAGTGAGGTGTTGGATATGAGTGAGGATGATATTAAAGAATCCATGAAAAACTCAGGCCGTCATCTATCCATGGATGCACCTTTGGTGGAAGGAGAAGATTCTAATCTATACGACGTTTTGCGTTCCGGAGAATCGCCAAGTCCTGATAAAGAATTAATGTTGGAATCTCTTCAAATTGAAATTGAAAGATCTCTCTCTACTTTAACACAAAGAGAAGCCGATTTAATCCGCTTATATTTTGGTTTAAGTGGTCAACATCCGATGACATTAGAAGAAATTGGAGAAACTTTTGATCTTACTCGTGAAAGAGTAAGACAAATAAAGGAAAAAGCTATTCGTAGATTAAAACATACCAGTAGAAGTAAAATTTTAAAATCTTACTTAGGAAAATAATTTTTATTTAACTGATATTAAAGCATAAAGGCTATTTATTTAAAAATAGCCTTTATTTTTTGTATTTAAAATTTGCAGTAATGAATTAAATAATTATATTTGCAAACGCAAAACAGCAATGGTCCCATAGCTCAGTTGGTTAGAGCATCTGACTCATAATCAGAGGGTCCTTGGTTCGAGCCCAAGTGGGACCACATTAAAAATCAAAGAGTTACATTAAAAATGTAGCTCTTTTTATTTTAGGTGCTTAAACAAACTACAAACGACTTACCAAGAATAATCTTTTTACTTTATCCTTGTTATTTATTCCAATTGTTTTGTAATTAAATTTTTAAAATGATAAGAAGATCTATCTATTGCATATCAAGAGCCGAATTATTCCAAACTTTATATAATATTTTTGAGTAAGAGTTGGCAAATCACCCATAATTAAAAATTTCGATATTGATGCTCTAACTATTACTTTTAAAGGGGCAATTATTTATAAATAAAAATATATAAATAATTATTGATAGACTAGAAAGATAGATCAAAAATTATCCCATCACAAACCGTATAGGTTCCCAAAAACAGTTAGATCAGATTTTAAATAAAAGTAGACCTAACTATAAGTATATCAATATGGATTTTAAATAAATTAATTGTATAAAATGAAGCCGATATTTATAAATTAGAAAATATTTTAAAGGAATTTTATTTATAAAAAAAATAATTAATTTTTTTTACAGGTAAATAAAATGTCTGTAAATCTTTGACAGCTTGAAGACAAAAATTAATAATAAAACGCATATGATTTATTAATTACGGTATTTAATATAAATTTGTAAAAGATCTGTCACTATTCTTAGTTTCTGCTTAATTTAATTAATTATATATAACATAAAATATATAGCATATATCCCTAAAATTAATTTTTTAGCAAATAAAATCAAATAATAAATATATTTATTGCATTATTTTATATTTATTAGCAAATAATTTAATATATTAGCAAAATATTTATGTGTAATCATATAGATAACTCAAACTGTATTGAAAGTTCTTTTATATTGAGATTGTGTTTTTATGATTACATATAAACTATGTGATCATTATTTAAAAATAATCTTAATTAAAGTAAAATTTTATATGTCATCATTTTTAGCTAAACTGGAATTGGATGGAGAAATTTATACAGTATTAAGCTGTAATTATCGATTTCAAAAAAAGACCGATAGTACTTCTAAACCCACAGGAGAAACCTCAGGCGGGGAAATAACATTAAGCATAGAAAGTAATGGAAAGACAGATTTTGTAGATTGGATCCTATCGGAAGATCGGAATAAAGATGGAAAAATCATTTTTTACCGACGAGATATGATGAGTAAGTTGTATGAAATAAAATTTGAAAAAGCCTACTGTATAAATTTTAATGAAACCTTTAGTTCTTCCGGATCTTCACCTATGCAAATTGAGTTTACCCTAGTGGCACGTACACTTAAATTCAATAATAAATCAATATACAAAAAAAATTGGAATTTATCTTAATAATGGACTTATTAACAAACTATTACTACAAAAGATGATAAATAAAAGTCACGAAGGAAAATCCTTTACATTTGTTAGCGGAGAAATACCAAAAGAAGTGGGCAATATATATTACAGCAGCACTTTTGGCGATACTTTTCAGACCTATGCAAAAGTCAGTATTGACGGAAAGGAGATTTCACGAGAAAACCATATTCAAGTAACCATAAAGCAAACTATGCTCTCACATAATTATTTTGAACTCTTATGTCCGAGCGAAGCCTTTAACGAAAAAAACAACTATCCGTTAACGAATTCCCAAAAACTGATGTCGAATCGTTTTACGATACAATTGATCCGTTTTAAACAAACCACAGCATTATTTGAAGGGATTATAACCAAAGTAGAATATACCTCTCAAGACGGGTATCCCTATATACGCCTGACAGGCAGCTCAGGGACCATTTTGATGGACCAGGGCATAACCTGCCAAACCTATATCCATAAAACGTTAGAACAAATAGTAAAAGAAGTTACCGACAAATATAAAGACAATCGGTTACAAGTACTTATATCCCCTGAAACTAAGGAGATTTTGCCCTATACAGTAGGATATAACGAAACCGATTTTGAATTTTTAAAACGATTGGCGAAAAAATACGGCGAATATATGTACCACAACGGACAATATTTTGTTTTTGGCAGAGGCAATCAACAAAGAACAGAATTATTTGAAAAAAAAGATTTTCAAGAATATTCCTTGGAAGTATGTTGTCAGTCTCAACATTTGGTACGAGAACGCTACGATTTACGAAAAGATTCCATACAAAAACAGGAATCCGTGCAGCTTTCTTACCCCGACGCACGTAACCCCTACCATTTCAAAGCTATACATGCTTCGGAAAAGCTGTATACACAACCTCAAACCGGATCATTTGCGCCCGATTTATTTTACGGAGATGCACAACAACCGGAAAGAGCGGTGGAACGCCAAAAAATCAGCAAGGAAGCCACCGTTTGGGCAACAGTCCAAACCGACAATCCACATCTTCGGATAGGCGACACCATGCAAATGAATGCATGGAATAGAGATCTTCAAAAACATCAGCCCATAGAAAGTTACCGTATCATAGAAATCGAACATAGTTTTACAGACGAAGGATATAAAAATCACGCGAAAGGAATACCTTTTGAGCAGAAAATCGCACCCTATTTAGAAGAAAACGCCTACCCACACATAGACAGTCAATTTGCGCTGGTGATCGATAATAACGATCCGGAAGGACTGAACCGCTTAAAAATCCGTTTTTTTTGGCAAAAGGAGAATGAAAGCACCTTATGGGTACCGTTGATGCAAGTGCATTCGGGAGGAGGACAAGGAGCGCATATAATACCCGAAATAGGACATATCGTATGGGTAGATTTTCTGGGACACAATGCAGAAGCTCCCATAGTGATCGGGAGCGTGTACAGCGGAAATCAAAAAAGCGGTTTTCATACTAAAAATAATGACTTGAAAGTATTCCAAACCCGAAGCGGAACAAAACGCATAGCCAATGATGCCGAAGGCAGCATTTTGGAAGAAGACAAGGAAGGAAGCTTTATAAAGTTTGAAGGAGACGGCAATGTAACGCTCAATGTGGTAAAAAATTTAAATATCATGGTGGGTGAAAATGTTAATTTTACTATAGGTAAAAATAATAATTTAAATGTAAGCGGTAACCATAAAACAAAAGTTCTTGGTTCAACTCAATATACCATTGCCGGAACGGCTGATATTGATGTTCAAGGCGATTTATCCATGCATACGGATAAGGATATGATTTCTAACAGCTACAGTAAGATAGAAAATCAAAGCGTAGGCAAGATTTTAAATAATTCACAAAAAGAAGTTAGAAATAACAGTATTAATAAATCCAATTTACATTAAAAATTGAATCCCAAAAAGAAAAGATATGCTGCGAATTAAAGTAGGAGGAACTCTACGCCGTACAGCCAATGGAGAAATACGAAATTATGCCAAAGGTGATATTATCGATTCAGCCAAAGAAGTTATCACCCAAGCACGTGACATACTATTCGGCAAGGCAATTCCTCATCCGGAGAGAGAAATTCCGTTGTCTTTAGCTTGTATAGAATTTTTACCCGGAGAAGGACCCAATCCCTTGAGTCCTTCTACTACCGGTGAAGCAAAAAAAATGAAATATCAAGGACAATTCGGCTTTGATTTTTTTCGAAAAAAAAATTCAGTATATACAGATGAAAAATCTTTCTTTGACAGTCTTCCCCTTGATACGCAAACAGGATACTTTAGTGAGAACGGTGTTTTTAAACAATATAAAACCGCTAAAGAACAATATGAAGCCTTGTGCAAGGAATATAAAAAACACCCCATTACTTACCGACCCAAAAAAGAAATAAAAGACGGATGGGAAAGCGAAGAATGGCTTTATTATATTCCTTATCTTACTTTGTATTCCAAAGAATATGTGGAAAGTCTCACGTCTGAATATAAACCCGTTTATGAAGCTTATTTATCCCTAAGCGTTGAAATTGAAAAAGATATTGATCAATGGAAATTTGAATACGATACAAGTCTCTTTAAACATTCTCTTGAAATACCCTTAGAAACAAAAAAATGCCAACCCACCAAACACGGTTGCAACTTAAAAATAACCTGCCTGAAAGATTTTGACCGTGAACAAGAAATACGGGTCTATGCCTATCCGAAAGGAAGCAAAGGAAAACATGAATTGGAACAAGAAAGCATGAAAGAATTGGCCGGAGTTATTAAGGTTTTGCCCAATTCAGCCAATTATCGGAAAAAAGTTAACGTATTAGCCGTACAATTACAAACGGATGTTAATGATACAAACGGAAAAGAGGTACAAAGAGGGAAGTTTTATAAAGATCAAATTCAACGATTTCATCATTTGTTTAATCAGGCTTATATAGAACCAGAACTTGAATTTTATAAAACAAAGGATGGAGAAAAATTTTTAGACCTCACTAAAGATCCACGATTTAAAAAGAATACTTCTTATATAGATGGGGAAGGAAATATAATATGGAAATACAACAATACACTCAGAAATAGCGGAGAAAAATATTTAGAATCCTTCTTACCCGAAGATAAAAAAGGACATTTAATTATCTACATCTTTAATCTAAAATGTAAAAAAGATGAAGAAACAGATATTCTTGGCGATTCCGTTCTGAATTCAAAAAGGTGCTTTATCTATCAAGATCTGACTTTTAAAGATAATTTACCTTTTTTTCATGCTCATGCCAATACTCCGGTGCATGAAGCCATGCATGGGTTAGGATTGGCACATACGTTTTATAGTGACAGCTATAAAAATCACGGAAAATATGCGAAATTTTTCTTAAATCAGGGCAGTACCGGTAATTTGATGGACTATTCCAGAGATGCTTATTTTCTCTATAAATGGCAGTGGGATTTAATTCGCCAAGAAATTTAAATAAAAAACCATGAAAAAATTACTTATAACCCTAATCTTAGTACTGTTTATGATTACCCCCAACTACTCCCAATCTCTCAAAGATTTTGACCTTCATACAAAAACTTTTGACTTAAAAACATTTAAAGAAAAAAATACTAATGGCAGTTATATCTTTTATTTGGATAATAATATTTGCGTATATCAACACGTAGAGCCAGATCATTTTATTAGAGAAGTTATTGATCGAGAAGGTAGTCCTTATAGGGTAGAAAGAAGATATTATCCTAATGGTAATCTACATTACCAGGGAAAACTTTTTTATAGCTTTGATATAGGTCAATTAAAAATGTATGATGAGAACGGTAATATAGAACGGATAAATAATTATGACTATCTGTATACCTTTACGGTAGACGATTTGATACAAAAAATGAAAGCCTTATACGGGATTGATTTAAGCGTAGGAGAGAAAGGTATGGATGTTAGCAGGCATTATACTTCCCCCAATGATGATACAGAGCCCTTATATACTGTGCGTTACCCACTGATACAAAAAGATTCGATACTACGCGACGGACATCTGGTTAACTTCCGTATCTTTTATGTGGATGGGAGCAACGGATCTATAAGAGTGGAAGACTATACAGAATTTGACAGCAGCAGCAAGCTGGGAGAGCATGCCACCTCTCGCGAATATTTTATGAACGAAAAGCTGGAAGTTCAAAAGATCATTGAAAAAAAATTAATATGGTATGAAAACCGATACGAGTTTGCTCCCGAAGTTTTGGAAGAAAAAGTGATATTCGATATCTCCAAGCAAGCAGAAGGTGCCTTTAAGCATTATAAAGGTAAAAGCTATACCCGGGAACAGTGGATGGAAGAGGAAGAAAGAATGTATCAGGCCTACTTAAAAAAAAGAAATAAAAAACAATAAAGATGTCAAGCATAAATATATTTGAATTAAATTATCCGCCTAGCGTGGAAATTATCAGAATACCCAACTTTCAAATGTTAGAGCATGAAAAAGTATCTTACAAGGAATTTGGCAATGGAACTTTTCTAGAAATTAAGATAGATAAAGTTCAATTTATCTATTCAGAAAATCCTTTTAAAATAAACGACCAAATAACCATATCTTCCGGAGGTTACCGTTTTGAAAACCATGAATTTATATATCAAAAAGAAATTTCGAAAGAATATATCCAAGATATGGCATTTCGTTACTTTTATCCACTACGGATTGTTGAGAAAAAGGAGAAAGAGGATAAAAAAGAAATTATAATTTTAAATCATACATTATATCTTAATTAATCGTTATGAAACCCAACGGATTTTTTCTCGAAGAAAAAAATATACCACCGATAAAAAAAAGCAATAAAAGGCGTCTGACAGTTAAAAAACCTGAAGGCAAAGTGCTCTTAAAATCTAACAATACACTTTCTATATACCCATTGACAAGAAGAGTATATCGTGTAGCAATACAATTTCTTGTTGAAAAACAATCAGTAGGGTATGAAATAAAGGTACGGAGTAAAACGCTTTCAACCCGAAGTATCAATACAGAGTACCAAAAAAAATATTTTTTTATAGAAGGTAAAACTCCCCAAAGAACTGTTGATCAATTAGCTATTGCGTGCGCTGAAATTTTATATCCTATCCAAATTATCGTTAATTACGACACCGGGGGAAAGCAAATCAGTAACCATAAACAAATAAGGCAGAAGTTTGAACAAGGATTGCCTGAATTACAACGAAATTACAAAGGGGAAATTTTTTCTCAATATATTCAAGAAATCCAACAAGATCTTGCAAACCCTGGTCAATTTATTCAACAGTTGATATATAATGACTTATTTTTTGCCCTTCATACTCATACTCTGTACAGATCGTATCCTCAATCCCGAGAAGTGAAAAGTAAGATAAAATTACGGGTTCCTAAAGTCAGTTATCCGCTAACTTTTACAGGTAAGCTGAAAATCGATGAAACATATAACAGCATGATAGGATTTTATATCCATTTTCAAGGAACCGCCACTTCACTTTCGGGACAAGTTTATGAACTTTTTGTAGAATATAATATGGATTATATCGATTACACGGTTAAAGATATATTAGCTGAAGTTAAAACTATTACAGAAGAAAACAAAGTAACGCTTTGTAAAATGACTTGCTACCAATTAAGAGAAGAAGAACCTGCTCCCCAAGAAAAGGAATTACAACATGCTCAATACCTTCAAAAACAGAAAGAAAAAGAAATAGAAGAGGAAGAAAATTATCAAAAATATCTGCGAAAAAAACGAAGCTGGTTTGATCGATTATTTAATATATAAATTCAAATTTGAGACAAAAACTAAAACAATACAAATATGGGAATAAAATATTTAGTTCAAGGAGCTATATGTGCCTGTAAGTATGGCAGTAGTACTGATGAACTGGTTGTTAAAACTCAGAACATACTTTATTTAAATGATCATAATAGTGAAAAAAAGTTAGCGGCAACCACCACCGATATAGGAGCAACATTTAAAAAGAATTGTTTCGGAGGATGTGCAAAAAAGCCGCATCGAGCACCATGCACGGTACAAGTGACTCAATGGAGCGCTGAAGAATCCAAACAAAAAATAGAAGGAGCCGGAAAATTATTGACTGAACAATCCAAAGCAAGCTGCCCACTAGGTGGTCAAGATTGCATTACGGTTATCCACCACGGACAGCAAGCAGAAATATCACAACAAAACCTTGATAATACCGATAAAGCAGTTCATGAACAAATCAATCCCTTTTCCACATTAAAACTAACCCATAAAACACTAACACTAAAAGCCAAATAAGATGTCTAAAGGAATTAAAAGAATCATTATTTCTGAAGAAGATATAAGCAGCGGACAACTTATAAAATTTCCTAAACTTTTAAACGGCTGCGAAGTATATGGGCTGAGAGCCAATGGAAAATCGGTGACCTTGTCGGTAGAAATAGATGAAAAGGTATTGTCCGACGTTGAAGATAAAGTAAAAAACAAGCAAATACACAGCGGTATTAAATGGGTGTACGGAAAGGTAAACAGCTTGCAAAAAGGGGGAATCAGTTGGCACGGATGGTATAGAGATGCCAACAGGAATAATAAAAAAGATGGGAATGAAGAATGGATACTTAATACCTCTATTGAACAGATATCCAAAATTGATGTACACAATGTCCAAGGCAACTATAACATACAAAATACCATTCAGATTAAATTCGATAACGAATCGTATGACACCCCTACCCTGTCATGGGTAGAGGCATTTTTAATCCATCCTGAACTGCATTTCAGCAAAGCACCTAAGGGTATTTTTATCGTTCCCATTGCAGAACCAAAAATTTATCGAACGGATCTTATAATCAATAATTCGCCTTTCCACAGAACAGGGCAAATGTTTTTACCCAAAACAGAAAAAGAATCACAAGAGAATGATCATGTGGTTTATTATGGTGAAAACCTCCTCTTTGCTCTACACACCTGTACGTTGTCGATTCCCGAAGATGCTGAATTTACAGTTATAATTGATCAAAAAGAACAATTTGGATCTGATAGCGGATTTTTAGGGGTTAAAATAGAAAGGCACAAAACAATCTATGAGAAAAAAGTAAATGGATTAAAGCCCGAAAATGATGATTTTTGGAGTGAAGATCTTGATTATGAGTTAGTCTCATACCTCTCCCATTATTTTAAAAGAGCTGAACTTTTGATACCCTTAGCCCTAGATAACAAACCTGAGGATCAAAAAGAGAAAAGTAAACGTACCTTCTCTGTTACTCTTAAACACATTTATCCAGCATATACCGCAACTGATACAGATTTAAAAAAATTATATCCGACACTATATGGGTATTTAACCATTGGGTACACGGATATGTATAGCTTACTGGAGATACAAAATAAAGAAGTCGATGAATATGTGGAAAAAGCTGGGGATATACTTTTGCAACCTAACGGAGATCCTTGCCATTATACATGGATAAAAGCACATAAAGAAGATAAAGAAATAACCCTATTTGAGGAAAAAAAGGAAGGTATAAAACTTAATCCGGTTGAAATTAGTCTGATTGCAGGAGATGAAAAGCCTTATCTGTTAACTTTAAGCACAAATTTAAAAACCGAAGAATGCAAAACGCAACAGCACACCCAAGGTGCAGACAGCGTATTTTATTTCCCCGCTAATCTTTCTTCTGAAAAGCAAGGCATTAAAATTCAAAAAATCGATTACAGTTCCGTTGATTTGCTTATCCCCTATAAATACATACGAGACCATAGCACCTTAGGCGTGATTAATGATTTTCCTTTTAACTATTTTTGGTTTAACGAAAAAGATGTTCAAAAACATGTGATCATAGCAGAAACCTGCCGATACAGCATACCTGTAAAGATTAATGTATTTCCGGATATAAAATGGACTTTGCTGATCAGCTTTAATTTTAATGAAAACGATTTTAGAAATTATATTGAAAAAGAAGAATATAAATTAAACACCTATCGTATCGATTACATTCAAGTTGATAGTGCCGGAATTGCAAAACCCCGGTCTAAAACCATAGCACAAATCTCTAAAACACAGAACAAAAAACCCAAAACAAAAAAAGGTGGATTTAATGGAATCCTTGACATTATTAAGCGTTTTGAGGCTTCGTTAACTGTTGAATATGGCGGCAAGGATGGCAAAATGATTAAGCGTGATATGACGGAAGAAACCGTAAAACAATATTACCGTTTTATTATGAAAATATACGAGATTTACAAGTTGGTTAAAGAGTTTTGTAACGGCGAAGTAAGCAGCGAAGATAAAACCAGAAAAAAACAATTTGAAAAAGAAGTTGAGAAAATGCAAGGCGGAAGATCGGTACAAGGTGCAATTGAAGTATTAGATAAACAATCCAAAAAGACTGAAATCTTATATCCCTCCGTCGCTGCATCTGTAACTTGGTTTTATAAAAAGATAGAAGATAACAAACAACCCCAAATTAATGGAAAAGTAGGTGTGCAAACCGAAATTAAATTAAAAGCTGACCCAATAATCGGTGTTAAAGTTTCTTGGGATATACTAGAATTAATTGCACGCAGGCACCCAATTGCTTACATCATTAAAAAAGTTTTTGATTTAAAGCTCTATTTAATGAATCCCGAGAATGGCGTAAATATTAACTTTAGTGTTGCCGGTCAAATAGATTTTGAGACAACCTTTAACCATAATTCGGTGAGTGAAAATATTTTTACGCGGGGTTATTCCCCTCAAAGAGACGAGCCTATAAAGATTGATGGCAGTATAGAAGCAAAATTGGAAGGTAAAATTGACCTTGAGATGGGTGTTTATTTAATCATTACAGAAATAAACAGTAGCGGTAAATTTCAAATAGGTGTTACAGGCAAAATAGGGATTAAACCGCATATAGGTACGGATAAAGATGGAATCTATATGACCACGCAGCCTTACAGTGATGGACTTACGTTTTATCTTAAAGTA
>NZ_LIVM01000008.1:128423-129501 GCF_001418685.1 Apibacter mensalis | reverse complement strand
CCATACGCGACAAAAACCGCCGCCTTTATACCCCGGACTACTGCTTTGAGCCGGAAAAACTTCCGATGGCACTCGCCATCTATAAGGGAGATACACGCGAAGTAGAACGAATAGTAAAAGAACAAAAAACAGATATCAATGCAATGAGCAGCAAGAGCGGCTTTCGGTATTTATTTTATGCCTGTTTGATGGAAGATGTGGGCATGGTGAAAAAATTATTGAGCCTGGGAGCCGATCCGAATAAAATAACGTTAGATATATCCGAAGGCAAACCCGCGGCAAAAACAACCAATATCTCGTTTGCCGTAGGACGAGGAAACTTGAAGCTTACCAAACTCTTATTGGAAAATGGAGCAACCCCTAACACCCCTGTAGGCTTATTGCCTTTGAATGTAGCGATGTCCCATAAAAACATGCAGGAATATCTTGATTTGCTGTTTAAATACGGAGCCGATGCGAATTATAAAGAATACGGAAGTTGTGAAAATGCAGCACAAATAGCTCTTTTGGGACGACAATTTAAGTTGATTCATTATTTTCTGGATAAAGGCTCGGATCCTACTTCCGTGGATGCGTATGGAAATAGTTTGGCGTATTCCGTGCAAGACGAGTTGGAAAATTTCCGAGGAACAGAAAAGGCGAGGAAAGAATTGGAATCCGTAAAGGCTCGTTTAATTAAAGAGTACCACATCCATTTTCCGGTTACCGAACAAACAAAAAAAGGCATGGAAAATGAAATCGCAAGATACCAAGAGCTTCCCCTTGAGATCAGAGAATTACCGGGCATGGAAGATGATAAATACTATACGAGAAGAGTACAAGACTCCTTGTCAGCAGGAAAAACCATAACGGGGCAACCCTTAAAAAATTAAAGGAATAATTCCATGAAAAATAAAACCAATCCACTATGTCGACCAAAAACTTATTACCTCCCTTAATACTAATCCTAATAATAATGAATATCCTATCCTCCTGTTTAGACCCCATACGCGACAAAAACCGCCGCCTTTATACCCCGGACTACTGCTTTGAGCCGGAAAAACTTCCGATGGCACTCGCCATCTATAAGGGAGATACA
>NZ_LIVM01000008.1:0-128378 GCF_001418685.1 Apibacter mensalis | reverse complement strand
CCGGTTACCGAACAAACAAAAAAAGGCATGGAAAATGAAATCGCAAGATACCAAGAGCTTCCCCTTGAGATCAGAGAATTACCGGGCATGGAAGACAGTAAAAAGTATTATCAAAGAGTACAAGATTCCTTGTCAGCAGGAAAAACCATAACGGGTCAACCCTTAAAAAATTAAAGGTATGATAGAACTGTATGTACCCAACGGAGCCATGGTAGTCTGTACGGAAGGAAAAAAAAACACGAATATCCGGGTCATCTCCCAAACGAGTGTACGAATAAACGGGAAATTACAAGCCACGAAAAACGATCGGTTTAGGGGAGATTTTCAATGTCCGAAAATGGTAAGCGGCTCTTCTGCTCTAAGCGGTATGGTGGGTGCGGCAGTGGGAGCCTTAGGCGGGCCGGTAGGAGCATGGGTGGGGT
The DNA here is from genome assembly GCF_001418685.1 of Apibacter mensalis. Taxonomy (GTDB): domain Bacteria; phylum Bacteroidota; class Bacteroidia; order Flavobacteriales; family Weeksellaceae; genus Apibacter; species Apibacter mensalis. Next base: position 127,956 of record NZ_LIVM01000008.1, on the reverse strand, counting down.
ATTTTGCCGGGAGATTTATCGGCAGTTTGTCGGGTAATGGCTCAACCCGTTTGCTTCCGGGCTTATGCTCATCCTTATGTGCCTCTTCTCGTTGGGAGGGAGTTCACCCCAATGTGCGCATTTGCGGCCAACATGCCTTGATGGAAAAATCGCAATTACGCTGCCCGATGGGCGGAAACATTCATATAGTTATGCCCAATATCAAGGTGGCCCTAACCCACGCCCGTTTGGCACAAGGGGTTTATACGAAAGTGGATTATGACATTTCGGAAAATAATTCGGAAATTGACGGATTTGCTCCGGTGAGCGCGGAAAGAGCAGAGGAGATATTAAAAGATGATTGGGAAAAATTTTTAGATCAAGATGGAGATAACGGTTTTTATGCAACTCTGTACGAAGACCAAGAGGGAAATGTGGTGGTGGCCTACCGGGGTACGGACTTGGGCGCAGGTATCCAAGATGTAAAAGAAGATGTGGCGCAGGCGATGGGCATCAGCTCCGACCAATACGACGCAGCGGTAGCATTAGCCAAAGAGGTACAAAAGGCAAAGAAGAAAGGAATTATTACCGGAGATGTCAGCATAACGGGACATTCTCTGGGAGGAGGGTTGGCAACCCTAGCCGGTTCGGCAACGGGGTATCCCACCTATACCTATAATGCCGCTGCCGTGCATGAGAGTACTTACGAAAGAAACGGAATCAGTAAAAACATCGAACATGTGCAGGCCTATGTAGGAAGCAAAGATCCGTTAAATGCTTTTCAGGATAATCGGGAGGCGGTCTTGTCCGGAGCCGTATTAATAGCCCCGGCGCTTCCGGTAATGGGAGTAGGGTTCGGAACGGTAGTAGCAGGCGTACCGGGAGCCGTTCTGGGAGGAACTTTAGGCGCGGTCAGCAGCGAGATGTTGTTTTTTGCAGGAATCTGGGGAATACTAACCGGAGGAATGCCTCGCCAACAGGGAGTACAACGTATAGAGGTACCTCAGAACAGTTCTTTGTTAGACGGGCATATGATTGGAGATTTAATTCAAGGATTGGAACAAATGCAAAAGCGAATGGGAACAGGAAATCCGGTGTACAGCAGCAGAAAAATGTCTTCCGTAAAGTCAGCCGACATCGAAAAAACTAAAAAATGGTGGGAAGCGATATAAAGCTAGGGTGGGTATATATATTAAATAAAAGGTATAAAAATTTATAAACCATTTTGAACCGGAATAAGTCTGTAATTTTATTTTCAATGGCATTATCTAAGGAATTGATTTTTTTAAGAACGTTTAGATGGTTGGATCTAAAAAGAGTCATACTTTTATAGGAAATCCTTAAATTTGTAAATTCACTAGTAACTTAAAATAATGAATCTAAAATCTTATATAAAAGAAAAAAGTATACAAGCCATCGAGAACCTATTTCAACAAAGCATAAAAGATGTTGAAATACAAATAACCAAAGATGAATTTGAAGGAGATTATACTTTAATGGTTTTTCCCTTGGTTAAACTAGTGAAGCAAAAGCCGGAGGAAATTGCCCATAAAATAGGAACCTATTTGACCAATATAGAGGAGTTTACGGCATATAATGTAGTTAAAGGTTTTCTTAATCTGTCTTTAAATCCGACCGTCTTTACACAATTATTAAAAGAAAAGCATAAGGTTGAAGATTTTCAACTTAATAAAAAGAATACAGAAAAAATTATGGTAGAGTATTCCTCCCCGAATACGAATAAACCGATCCATTTAGGACACATTAGAAATAATTTATTAGGATTTTCTATAAGTAACATCCTTAGAGCTGCAGGAAATGAGGTAATGAGAGGTCAGATTATTAATGATAGAGGAATCCATATTTGTAAGTCCATGCTGGCTTGGCAAAAATATGGGAAGGGAGAAACCCCCCGCTCAACAGGAATAAAAGGAGATCATTTGGTAGGAAAATATTATGTTATTTTTGACCAAAAATACAAAGAGGAGGTCCATGCTTTAATTTCTTCCGGGATGGATGCAGAGGAAGCCAAGAAAAAAGCACCGATGCTGTTGGAAGCTCAAGAAATGTTGAAAAAGTGGGAAGCCGGAGATGCTGATATAAGAGCTCTATGGGAAGAGATGAATAGTTGGGTTTATTCCGGTTTTGATAAAACTTATCAGAGACTTGGAGTTTCTTTTGATTTAGTTCAATATGAAAGTGATACCTATTTGTTGGGGAAAGATGTTATTGAGGAAGGTTTAAAAAAGGGGGTGTTATTCAAAAAAGATGACGGGTCCGTTTGGGCTGATTTAGCAGAAGAGGGTTTAGATCAAAAATTATTATTGAGAGGAGATGGAACTTCTGTTTATATAACACAGGATTTAGGCACCGCCGTAGAAAGATTTACTCGTTTTCATTTAAATGAATTAATCTATACAGTAGGAAATGAACAAGACTATCATTTTCAGGTATTGTTTCTCATCTTAAAAAAATTAGGATACCATTGGGCAGATAAATTATATCATCTCTCTTACGGAATGGTAGATTTACCAAGTGGAAAAATGAAATCCAGGGAAGGAACCGTGGTAGATGCAGATGAGTTAATGGAAGAAATGTACAGGGAAGCTGTAAAAAAAACCGAAGAACTTGGAAAATTGGAAGGCTATACCGAAAAAGAAAAAGAACAAGTGAATGAGCTTATAGGATTGGGCGCGTTAAAATATTTTATTTTAAAAGTTGATCCTAAGAAAAGAATCTTGTTTGATCCCAATGAAAGTATAGAGTTTAATGGGAACACCGGTCCGTTTATTCAATATACTTATGCAAGAACTTGCTCCGTGTTAAGAAAAGCAGCGAAGCAAACTTTTGAAATAAAAGATAAAGAATTAAATAAAGCAGAACAAAAATTAATTATTTTATTATCCTCATACGAAGAACTCATTGAAAAATCCGCTGCAGAGTTGAATCCGGCTTTGATAGCCAACTATATTTACAATGTTTCAAAAGAATATAATTCTTTTTATCAGAGTAACCGGATCTTGAATGCCGAAAATGAATCAGAACAAACCATACGCCTTGCAATAACCCGGTGGACGGGCAATGTGATTAAGCATGGTTTACATTTGCTGGGTATAGGGGCACCGAAAAGAATGTAAGATGTCGCTGTATTTAGAAAATATATTAAAGCAAAAAGATATAACCCCTACAGCAATGCGATTATTAGTTTTAGATTATTTTCTTAAACAAAGCACTGCTTTATCCTTATCGGATTTGGAATCGGGTTTTGATTATTCAAACCGAGCTACTCTGTTCAGAACTTTAAAAACCTTTGAAAAGAAAGGATTATTGCACAGTATAAACGATGGACACATTACCGTATATGCCTTATGCATGGATAACTGTTCAGAGGAGCAACATGCAGACAGTCATATGCATTTTTGTTGCAAAAATTGTAAAAAAATATACTGTATGCGTTCGGTAAAAACGCCTAACATAAATATTCCTTCCGGATTTAATGCTGAAAAATTAGATATTATTATTCACGGATTGTGTAACGGATGTACAGAGAATCTTAACTAAAATGAACAAAGGAAAGAGAAAATTAGTAACTTTGTAAACTCATGAAAAACTTTGTAGTTTCAGCCCGAAAATACAGACCTCTGGAATTTGATGCTGTAGTAGGGCAAAGTCACATAACCCATACTCTGGAACATGCTATAGATAATAATCAATTAGCTCAGGCATTGCTTTTCTGTGGACCCAGGGGGGTAGGAAAAACTACGTGTGCCCGTATTTTAGCAAGAAAAATTAATGAAAAATATGGAGATACCGATGAGCATGATTTCGCATTTAATATATTTGAGTTAGATGCAGCCTCCAATAATTCCGTAGAAGATATACGTAATTTGATAGAGCAAGTGCGATACGCACCTCAAGTAGGAAAATACAAAGTATATATTATCGATGAGGTACATATGTTGTCTAATGCGGCTTTTAACGCTTTTTTGAAAACTTTGGAAGAGCCACCGGCACATGCTATATTTATTTTGGCAACTACTGAAAAACAAAAGATTATACCTACTATACTTTCAAGATGTCAGATTTATGATTTCAAGAGAATTGAAATTGACGATATAAAAGATCAGTTAAAAAAAATAGCTGAAGAAGAAGGCATTCAATACGAAGAAGATGCTATTTATATTATTGCCCAAAAAGCAGATGGGGGATTACGGGATGCCCTTTCTATATTTGACAGGCTGGTTACTTTTACTCAAAAAAACTTAACAGTTGCAGCAGTTAGCGAAAATCTAAGTGTTCTCGATTATGATTATTATTTCAAAATAACAGATTTATCTTTAAAAAATGATATTCCCGGATTACTATTAATATTCCATGATATTGTAAAAAAAGGTTTCGATCCTCAACTCTTTATTTCAGGTTTAGGAAGTCATTTTAGAGACTTAATGGTAGCTCAGAATCCTCAAACTATCGCCCTGTTAGAAGTAGGAGTTAATACCAAACAAAAATATTTACAACAAGCGCAAAGTTGTTCATCAAGAATGTTGATAGATGCAATTGAAATTTGCCACCAGGCAGATATAAATTTCAGGAATAGTAAAAGTCCTAAGCTTTCTATTGAGATAGCCTTAATGCAACTAGCTTCTTTAACAGTAGGAGAGTCTAATATAATTAAAAAAAAAAATTCAGGATAATACCCCCTCCCAATCACTATCAAACCAATCAGGATAGTAAATTACCTCCATCACTCAAAAAAAATGAGGACGAAAAACAGGTGAAAATAGTTGATAAAACTAAAGTGACGGTGGTTGAAAAATTAACGACAAAACCGATAGTTAAAAGTACAACTCCCCTTGGTAATCAAACTAAAAACATTTCGTTTCTTTCAATTAAAGAATCACTTCATAAAGCTTCACAAAAAGAAGAAACGGTTACTAATTTAGATATTTCTAAAAAAGATAAAGACGATTTAACAGAAGATCAAGTAAATAGTTTTTGGAAAGCTTATTTGGAAACATTAAAAAATCAGCCAGTTTTGTATAGTGTTTTAAATACGACTCAATGCACTGTTAAGCCTAATCATACAATTTTTTTTGAATTTCCTTCAAATTCAGCTTATGATGAATTTGAAAATTTAAGAGAAGATATATTTCAAAAGTTAAAAAAGGAAGCCAACAATTATTCAATCAATTTTAAATATCAAATTAAGGAAACTGAAAGAACTATTCTTTTAACTGATAAGGATAAATATGAAAAAATGGTTAAAGAAAATCCCTTATTGAAAAAATTAAGGAATGATTTTCGATTAGATTTTTAAGATTACTGATAAAGTATAATGAAAATTAATTATTAATAGGTTCATCACTATTCGAAATAGAATTAATTCTTTTTGGTAGAATATTAACTAAAATTTATATTCGTGTTTCAATAAATTATCGGATATTTGCATGGTGTTTAATTTGAATACTTTAATTGTTATGATTTTCAGTATAAAATTAAGACGGTCAAGATTATAAAATATTAAATTATAAACGGATGAAAAGAAATAAAATAATTGCAGTTTTATGTGTAGCATGCTCATTATCACTTTCTGCGCAAAATAAAATTGAATTAAAAACAGATAAAGAAAAGTTGTCGTATTCTTTAGCATTAAACATTGCTCAGAATTTAAAACAACAGGATATGCTAAAAGATGTAGATGTAAATATATTTAATCAGGCATTGAGGGATGAAATAGCCGGTAAACCAGCTGTATTTCCTATAGATTCTATAAATTCCTTTATGCAAAAATATTTTTCAAAAAAGAGACAAGAATTTGAAAAGAAAAGAAAAGAAAAAGGTGAAATAAATAAAACCCAAGGCTTAGCTTTTTTAGAAAAAAATAAAAAGAAAAAAGGAGTATTTACTACTGCCTCAGGCTTACAATATGAGGTTTTAGAAAAAAGTAAATCTACTGAAAAGCCTAATCCTGATGATATGGTAAAGGTTAAATATACCGGTAAACTTTTAGACGGGAAAATATTTGATTCAACGGATAAGAATAATTCAGGAAATCCTATAGAATTTCAATTAAATAGGGTTATTAAAGGTTGGACAGAAGGAGTAGCTCTCATGAATAAAGGATCAAAATACAGATTTTTTATTCCTTCAGATCTTGCTTATGGAGAAAATGGAGCCGGTATGGATATAGGTCCTAACTCAGTATTAATATTTGATATAGAATTAGTAGATTTTACTAATAAGAATGAAACTAAAACTGAATAAAAATTGCCAATAAAAAAATATTTAACTATTTAACACAATGATAAAGAAAACGATTTTACTAGCATTAGCAGGTATGAGTCTTGTTGCATGTAATAAAGAAGGACAAAGAGTTACTAAATTAAATACCGATGATGAAAAAGCAGCATACGCAATCGGCCTAGATTTAGCTCGTAATTTTAAAATTCAGGGATTTGATAAAGATTTAAATGTAAATATTATTAAACAAGCGATGGAAGATAAATTTGAAAATAAACAATTATTATTTTCTGAAGATTCCATACAATCTTTTATGACTGTTTATGTTCCAAAACATGTGGAAAAAATAGCTAAAAGAAACGCAGAAGAAAGCAAAAAATTCTTAGAAGAAAATAAAAAGAAAGAAGGCGTTAAAACTACAGCTACAGGTCTACAATATAAAGTTGAAAAAGAAGGAAATGGAGCTAAGCCAACAGATGAAGATATGGTCTCCGTTAATTATGTGTTGAAAACTACAGATGGTTCTATTGTTGAAGATTCTAAAAAACAAACTGAAGGTAAACCTGCCGATATTCCTTTAGCAAGAGTTGTACCCGGGTGGAAAGAAGGGGTTAAACTCATGTCCAAAGGTGCTAAATATATATTATATGTGCCTTCAGAGTTAGCGTATGGAGAAAATGGACCGGCAGGTCCTAATCAGGCTTTAATATTTGAAGTGGAATTGGTAGATTTTAAACCTATGCCTAAAGATGGAAAAAATGAAGCACCCATGCAGTTGACTCCTGAACAATTAGAGCAATTAAAAAACCAATCCAAACCACAACAAAAGTAAAATATTGTTTAAAATAATACGTATTATAGAAAACTCTTATTTTTAATAAGGGTTTTTCTTTTTATAAAAGCGGCATTACAAATTCATTTAGTAAATTTGTGTTCAAAATTTTACGCATGAAGAAAATTCAAATGGTGGATTTAATCAGCCAATATCAGCATATAAAACCTACTATAGACAAAGGATTTGAAGAAGTATTAAGCACCGCTTCTTTTATTAACGGTCCACAAGTAAATTTATTTGCACAAAATTTAGAAAAATATTTAGATGTAAAGCATGTAATCCCATGTGGGAATGGTACAGAAGCGCTTCAAATAGCTTTAATGGCTTTGGATTTACAACCCGGAGATGAAGTTATCACCTCTGATTTTACTTTTGCAGCAACCGTTGAAGTAATCAGTTTATTAAAATTAAATTCTGTATTAGTAGATGTTGATTATGACACATTTACTATAAGTCCGGAAGCAATTAGGAAAGCTATTACTCCCCGTACTAAAGCTATTATTCCGGTTCATTTATTCGGACAGTGTGCAAATATGGAGGAAATTTTGCAGATTGCTAATGAACATAACTTATATGTTATTGAAGATAATGCTCAAGCAATAGGTGCAGAGTATACATTTAAAAACGGAACTTGTAAAAAATCCGGAACCATGGGAATCATAGGAACAACTTCATTTTTTCCTTCTAAAAATTTGGGCTGTTATGGTGATGGAGGGGCACTTTTTACTGATGATGATGAGCTGGCGCATAAAATAAGAGGAATTGTTAATCATGGAATGTACAAAAGATATTACCATGATGAAATAGGAGTAAATTCACGATTGGATAGTTTGCAAGCTGTAGTCCTAAATACAAAATTACCTTTATTGGATTCTTATAATGAAAAGAGGATAAAAGCTGCTAATTATTATGATAGAGCTTTTTCCGATCATCCTAATTTAGTTATTCCGGTGAGAATGGAAATATATTCTACTCATGTGTTTCATCAATATACCTTAAAGGTGATCAATTCGGATAGGAATTCTTTACAACAATATCTTTCAAAAAGAGAAATTCCTGCAATGATTTACTATCCTGTTCCATTAAGAAAACAAAAAGCTTATGATAATGGAAATTATAATGATGAAGATTTCCCGGTAACCAATAAGCTCATTGATGAAGTAATTTCTTTGCCTATGCATACGGAGTTAGAAGAAGATCAGCTTAAATTTATAACCGATACTGTTTTAAACTTTTTTAAATAAGAATAAATAGAGAAACCTATAAAAGAAAAAGCCTGAAAATATTTCAGGCTTTTATATTATTAAAGTGATGTTTTTATTTTTTAAACTTATAATATCTAGCTCCTATTAATACAGGATTTTCATTTTCAATTCTTTCCAAAATATATTCGTTTTTAGGTGTAAGAACAGATTTCTTCAATTCTTTTTTATATAAAGAATGATACGTATCCATATCAATTGCATAAGTATTATCTAACGTTTCAAATAATCGAAGCTTTTCAGACTGTGTTTTCCAATCTTTTTCAACTATACCTTCAAATGCTTTCGATTTAGAACCACTTCCATAAGCTAAAAAACCAAACTTTTCTCCGGTTATCTCGGTATTATTTTTTACATGATAAGATAAGGTAGATAATAATCCCATAAATATAGATCCTGTATACATGTTACCTATATGGGAAGAAGCAACTTCAGCGGGAGCAAACTTTTCCTTTACAAAAGATTGGTATTCCTCAGTTTTTCCTATTTCCTTAATTTTATCTGCATACTCCTTTTCTTGTGTAGGTAAAGATTCTTTTAAATCCGAATCTAAAGCATATATTTCAGAAAACATTCTTCTTCCTTGAAATGAATAAGGAGAATGTACAATAATATTTTTCCACTGTTGATAAAGGGTTGTTTCAACACTTAATAATTTTTTAAGATGGAAATAAGCCCCTTTTAATCTATTTTGGTAACACATGTTTGAATACTGACCATCAAATACAGGTTGTTCCTTAAAAAGATCAATCTCATTTTCCTCAATTCCAAACCAAATTGGATTGGTATCTTTTTCAGTTACTTCTTTTTTGGATAAACTTCTTTTAGGCTTAAAAAAATCAAAAACACCTTGAGTACTAATTCCGATTTTATTACTGATTGAAATTATTTTAGGATTAGCAGACAATAATAAGGCAACAGCACCTGCTCCTTGTGTATATTCACCTGTTGAATTCAAGTCGTATTTTGCATAGTCAGTACCAATGACAATTGCTTTTTTGTCAGGATTAACTCGAATATAGTCTAATGAATTATGTAAGGCATCTACCCCACCAATACAAGCAAAAGTAAGATCAACCACATCACAATGCTCAAAAGAACCTTCGCCATAAAGATCCTCCATTAATGATATCAGAAAAGATCCGATGGGTTTGGATGAGTCGATACCGCTTTCTGTACCTACATAAATGCGGCAAATTTCTTCAGGTCGCAATCTTTCTTGTTCCAGTAATTTTTTTAGAGCATTAGCTGCAAAAACAATTACGTCTTGATGAACATCCGGAAGAGACATCTTACGTAAACCTAATCCTTTTTCAAGCTTTGCCGGTTCAATGTCTCTAGCAATTGCTAAATCTTTTATAGGCAAGTATATTTTTGGGATATCAAAAGAGAATGCATCAATACCCACTTTTACATCATAATTCATAATATTAATAAATTCTTCACAAAAATAGTAAATATAAATTTATTAAAGGGGGGGTATAAAGTTTAATAAATCTGAGAATTAAAAAAGAGTTTATCAATACTAAGTGGTGAATTTAAAAGATGTATATTTTCAAAATGTCCTTATAAATTATCTATAGATAATATTTTACTTGTGGCTAAATTCAAATGTATAAAAATAATAGAGCAAAAAATGACAATTTGAAGAATTTTAAAGTTGAATGATTAAAAGTTATATATCATATAACTTTTGTCCAATATATGTGTAGCAAACAAAAATTTTAGAAGATAATTTATTAGATCATTACCTTTCCCAGGCTGCAATATATTCCGTATTTTTGCTTGTGAAAATCTATGAATAATGGGTAAATTAAAAGAGGAATTTTTTAAATATCAGGCTAAAACAACTTTTTTTGCTTCAGGTTTTGAAGTAGATAAAGCAGTTGGGAATTATATTTACGGTAAAGATGGCAGAGCGTACTTAGACTTTGTAGCCGGAGTTTCTGCTAATACTTTAGGTCATTCCCATCCTAAAGTGGTACAAGCAATTAAAGATCAAGCGGATAAATACTTACATGTAATGGTATACGGGGAATATGCGATGGAAAAGCCGGTACAAATATGTAAAATGTTATCGGAAAATTTACCGGATCCGCTTCATACCACTTATTTGGTAAATTCCGGAACAGAAGCTATTGAAGCTTCCATGAAATTAGCTAAAAGATATACAGGAAGACAAGAAATCATATCATTTGTAGATGCTTACCATGGAAACTCACAAGGTTCATTGAGTTTAGCCGGGAGAGATACCAATAAAAAACCGTTTGAGCCTTTATTGCCTCAAATTAAATTTATACATTTTAATCAAGAAAAAGATTTAGCTAAAATAACAGAAAAAACTGCAGGAGTAGTAGTAGAAACAATTCAAGGTGCGGCAGGATTTATAGTTCCTGAAGACAATTACCTGAAAAAATTAAAAAACAGATGCGAAGAAGTAGGGGCTTTATTAATTTTAGATGAGATACAACCAGGGTTTGGAAGAACAGGTAAATTATTTGCTTTTCAATGGTATGATATAGTTCCCGATATTTTGGCAATGGGAAAAGGTATGGCCGGAGGAATCCCAATAGGTGCATTTACGGCTTCTGCAGAAATAATGAATACTTTAGCAGATCATCCTAAATTGGGCCATGTTACTACATTTGGCGGTAATCCCATACCGGCAGCAGCAGCTTGTGCGGTTATGGAGGAATTATTAACTACGGATTTAATGGTTCAAGTTCACAGTAAAGAAAAGTTATACAGAGAAAAATTAAATCATAAGGAAATCATATCCATTAATGGAAGGGGATTAATGTTGGCTGTACAATTAAGATCTCCTGAATTTAGTTTAAAAGTTGCTGAAAGATGTATGAACAAAGGTTTAATCGTTTTTTGGCAATTATACAGGAATGAATTTTTAAGAATTTCCCCCCCTTTAACCATCACTCCTGAAGAGATTATAAAAGGGTGTGATATTATTTTAGAATCAATCAATGAAGTAGCTAAAGAAATTTAAATTCGAATAATATTAAATTAGGATAAATTCTAGGTTTCATTTAAACAAAACCTTTTCAAGTAAAGAGAGTATTCCTTTACTATTACTTAACAACTAAAATTAAAAAATATGGCAACTGCACACATTCAAGCAGAATTTGGAGAAATTGCGAAAACGGTATTGATGCCCGGAGATCCTTTAAGGGCAAAATATATAGTAGATAAATATTTAGAAAATCCAATACAATTTAATTCTGTTAGAAACATGTTAGGATACACCGGGCATTATAAAGGAAAAAAAATATCCATTATGGGTTCCGGTATGGGGATGCCCAGTATAGGTATTTATTCATACGAATTATTCTCTCATTATGGAGTAGATACTATAATACGAATCGGATCAGCAGGATCATATGTAGAAAATATTAAGATATATGACGTTGTACTGGGAAATAGTGCGTATAGCGAATCCTCCTACGCAAAAGTACAGTCGGGATACGAGAAAGATAAATCCTACCCTTCTGAAAAATTAAATTCATACATCTCAAAAAAAGCACTAGAATTAAACATTTCAATTCACGAAGCATGCATACATTCTAGTGATGTTTTTTATGTGAAAGGAGGAACTGATTATAAAAAATTGGTGCAAGATCATGGTTGTACTTGTGTAGAAATGGAAAGTTTTGCTTTATTTCATAATGCACAAGTTTTAGGTAAGAATGCAGCTTGTTTATTAACAATCTCTGATTCTTTCATTACTCAAGAAAATATATCAGCAAAAGAAAGACAATCATCTTTTGATACAATGATGATACTTGCTCTGGAATCAGCTATAGGTTTTCAATAAATTTTCAGATAATTATAAAAAAAGGCAAGTATAACCTATTCTTGCCTTTTTTATTGCGTATAGATATTCTATTACAAAACATTTATAAATTTAGTAAGCAGGGCAACCAACTTATCGAAGGCATATAAGGAAACTTCTGTATCGTATATATCATGATATCCGCTTTTTCCACCTAAGGTATAAATATAAAAAGAAGGAACCCCTTTTTCATAAAAAGGACAATGATCGCTATTGCATGCACTTCCTCTGATTTTCACCTGCTTTAAATAATTATACATATAGCTTATATAATCAAGTTTATTGAATTGCTTATAAAATTCTTTACCATTTACTACTTGTATACCTTCTTCGCCGGTACCTACCATATCAAAATTCAGCAAAAATTTAATTTTCTTTAAATCAAACAGGGGATGATCTACAAAATATTTCGAACCTTTTAATCCTGCTTCCTCTCCGGCAAAAGCAATAAACACTATGTCAAAATTAGGCTTATTTTTTTCAAACACTTTAGCCATTGAAAGTAATAGGGCTATCCCACTGGCATTATCATTAGCACCGGAAAATACAACATCATTAATTTTACCCAAATGATCATAATGAGCTGTTAATACGATAAGACTATCTGAACGCTTACCTTTTATATATCCTACGATATTATTAGCTTCAAAATTAGGTTCAAAATGAGTTTTTATATCTAAAGATATGGATTTAATAGTGTCAGTTAGTGATTGATCATTGATAAATAAATTAACGGTTTTAGTTTGTATAGGGCTCAACGAATGTATAAATTTTGAAGTAGTTTGCTGTATTACCAGTGGGGTTGAAATTCCTAAATCTCCATTAGATATAATTTGAGGTACATCACGGTATAGTTGATTCGCTGATTCATCCTGTATGATCATATTATCCGAGAATATTTTATTGGGAAAAACCACAGAATGTGTATTTATTTTTTCCAATTCCTTATCAAAATAAGAACGATCATTCCATTCAAATAAACTATCAATTACTGAAGTATTAAAAACAACAGGAGAAAATGTTCCTTGTAATGAAGGAGAGCCGGCGCCCACTAAATAGTCAGTTCCTAGTTTCAGTTCTTTACCATTAATAGATACAAAACTTTTTTCGATAATATTAATTGAATAGGTAAAAGGTTGGAAATAAGAATTATGGAACTTTAATAATCCTATTTTTTCAAACTGAGAAGCAATTTCTCTCGATGTTTTTTCCATCCCATCTTCTACATAGCCTCGGCCGGCAAATTCAGAAGAAGTTAATTTTTTAATGACCTGTTCCGCATAAACTTTAGAAGTTTGCGCTTTAGAAAAATTAAACAGAAAAAGAATTAAAATTGTATAACAGTTTATAAATCTTAAGTTAGTTATTATCATCTTGAATATATGGTTTTGATTGATCTGATGGTATTTTAAAATTAACTTGTAAAATATAATAAGACCGTACACGCTTTTTATTTATTTTAGCCGAATTCCATCTGGCTTGAGTCTTCTTTAAAACCCGAATAATTTCATCAGCACATTGGTATCCTATATCTTTTAAGATTTCAAAATTAGTAATTGTGCCGTTTTTCTCAATAATAAATTTTACAATTACTTTCCCTTGTATATGGTTTTGTAATGCTTTGGTTGGGTATTCAAGATTAGAGGATAAAATTTTAAATAATTGTTGTTTACCGCCTTCATATTCTCCTTTTATACGGACTTGACTCGGCTCATATATTTTATTTGTGTGAGAAGCTTTTTTAAATTCCTGAGCATTAAGACTATTGATAAGTAATATAACAGTTAAATAAGATATGAATGTGTGTATGGTTTTTCTCAACATAATTGGTAGTTTAGTTAAAATTTATATGTATTAAATAAGTATACGAGGTAAATTAATAATATTTTTCAAATATGTAACTATTTATTTTTAATTACAAATTAAAAGGTAGTTTACAATATGGAAAGGGAATTACCATCAAATATAAAGATTTAACGTACTATTTCAATCGTATATTTTAATGTATTTTGATACTTTACATAAAGCATGCCCCATCTACATCATTACATTCATAATAGCCATCCCAATCAAAACCAATCTAAGCATTAACGTTAAATGGTATATTATAAAATGTACGGATTAAGCTCATTAATATAAAGAATTTCAAAAACAAAATTTAACTGAATTAAGTGTTAAAAGAATCTAAATAAAAATGAAATTCTTAATTTTGAGAAAGATTAAATTTTTTGACGATAATTATACACAGTAAAGATATTTATTTGAAAATTCTCATGAAAAAAATAGCAGTAACAGCAGCCCTATTATTCACGATCTTATCCCAAGCACAACGTTATCCTAAAGATTTTGTGTCTCCTTTAACTATATCAATTTCTTTATCTGCTAATTATGGAGAATTAAGAAAAAATCATTTTCATTCCGGTTTGGATATGAAAACCCAGCAAAGATCAGGTTTGTCAGTGTTGGCTGCTCAAGAGGGTTATATTTCTAGAATTAATATTTCAGCCTATGGATACGGCAAAGCAATATATATAGATCATCCTAATGGATACACTACTGTATATGGTCATCTAAGCGAATTGAAAGGTGCAATTGAAGAAAGAGCACGTAAAGAACAATATAAAAATAAAAACTATTCTGTCGATTTTTATCTGAAACCGGGAGAAATTCCGGTTAAAAAAGGAGAAGTTATAGCACTTTCAGGAAATACCGGAGGTTCAGGAGGGCCACACTTACATTTTGAAGTTCGAGATACGCAAACAGAAGAAATTTTAAATCCATTTTTGTTCGGATATGATGTTAATGATCATATAAAACCTATGCTGAGAGGTTCCTGGATTTATCCCATCAAAGGAACGGTGAATGGAAGTGCCAGTAAAGTTGTAGCCTCAGAAGGTGGAAATTATACTGTGTCCGGAGAAGTAGGTTTTGGTGTAAAAGCATATGATCAACAGGGTGGATCCCAAAATTTAAATGGAATTTATTTTATAAAAATCTTTGTTAATGATAATTTATTATCGACTTTTCAAGCGGATAAGCATTCCTTTAGTGAAACGCGTTATATCAATGCGAGTGTGGATTATCCTGAGTTAATAGCTCATAATAATTGGATATACCGTACCTATTTATTACCGGGTAATACTTTGCAAATGTATGAACAAAAAGTAAATAGAGGGATAGTAAAAGTCGAGGCAGGAAAAACTTATAAAGTAAAAATAGAAGTAGGAGATTATGCCGGGAATGTAACCACCCGAAGTTTTACTATGAATGGTGTGGCTTATAAAAACCCGGATGAAGATGGTAAATCGAAAATAGAAAACGATAAATTAGTGGTTAATTTTAAGAGTCCCTATATTTTTAAACAGGACGGATTGTTTATAAACTTTGAGAAAGATTCTTTTTATGAAGATTTTATTTTTAATTACAAAAAAATGGGAAATAATGAATATCAAGTTCATAAATCTTCAGTCCCTATACACAAAAAATACGAAATGATTATAACTCCTGATTGGAGCAACTTGGATAAATCTAAAGCGGACAAATATGTAATTATTAGAGAATCTAATTTTGGTCCCTTAAAAAAGGAATATTTAGATACTTCCTACGAAAGCGGTACATATAAAGCAAATCCCAAAGATTTTGGTAAATTTTATCTAGCATTAGATGAATCAGTTCCTTCAATTAGTTGTCCCATGCTTTCAAAATCAAAAAAAATTGGAAATAAATTAGTGTTTAAAATAAAGGACACAGGGTCGGGAATAAACACATATGATGTTTTTATTGATGGAAAATGGATACTCGCAGAATACGAGTATAAGCAAAACAGCCTTTTTATTTCCAATTTAGAGAAAGAAGGCATTCGAGCAGGAAAACATCAAGTGGAAGTTATAGTTACCGATAAAGTAAATAATAAAAAGATATATACGAGCGACTTTGAAAAATTATAAAATTCTATCATTTTTAGTCTTATGGACGGTCTCTTTTACCGTATGGGGGCAGGCCATAAATATTTCAGGAAAAGTAGAAGATGAACAAGGAAATCCTTTAAAAGGGGCCCATGTTTATGTAAAATCTGACCAATTTTCAACTTCCGATATAAAAGGAAATTATCGATTGCAGGTACCTTCCCATACATCTATTATCTTAACCGTTGAACATATTGGGTTTTCAGTAGATTCTAAAAGTATTATTACGACTGATGAAGATATTGTAGTTGATTTTAAACTTAAGACGATTAAAGAAAAAGTGATTCCGGAAATTGTATTCAAAGGAGCCCGAAAAAAATCGGCAGATATTACCATGCATCCAATCGATATGAAAAATTTAGATAATACTCCGACTCTTTCCGGAGGAGTAGAAGAGATCCTAAATACAGTTTTTGTCAGTACAGCCAGTGAGTTAAGCTCATTTTACAGAGTCAGAGGAGGAAATTATGATGAAAATTTAGTTTATATAAATGGGGTTGAAATTTATAAACCGTTATCGGTTCGAAGTGGACAACAAGAAGGTATGAGCATCATTAATCCGGATATGGTTTCTACGGTAAATTTTTCTGCAGGAGGTTTTGAATCTCGTTACGGTGATAAAATGTCCAGTGTGCTAGATATTGCATACAGAAAACCCAAAAAATTTGAAACTAAATTGGAAGCCAGTTTATTAGGCGGTGGAACAACTTTCGGCTTTGCGGATAAAAAAAATAAATTTTCAGGAATTTTAGGAGCCAGATATAGAAATACGGATCTTATTTTGAATACTTTTGATGGAGATACGGATTTCAATCCGGAATATTTTGATGTACAAACTTTCCTTCAATATACATGGGCTCCTAAATGGAAACTATCTTTTTTAGGAAATTATGCTTCCAATGAGTATAAAATGGTACCTAAAAAAAGGGAAGTAGAATTTGGAACCTTACATCAACCAATTAAGTTAAACGTTGCCTATAATGGAAATGAAAAAGATACTTATAAAACAGCTAACGGAACTTTATCATTAGAATTTAAACCGACAGATAACTTAGCCTTTAATTTAGATGGATATGCTTTTCATTCCAAAGAGCATGAATATTTTGATATTTCAGCCGGATATATGCTGCAAGAAGCAGATCACAATACAGGAGACTTTCTTCCTTCCTTCAATTCGGGAGGACAAATTAACCATGGAAGAAACAATTTGGATATGTTAGTTCTTGGAACACAGTTAAAATCTAAATACAATCTGAACATTAATTCCGCATTGGAGGCAGGTTTTCAGTATCAGCATGAAGATATACGTAATCTTAAAAACGAATGGCAGCTTATTGATTCAGCAGGATATTCAATACCAAGACCTATATTGCCGCCCGGAGATCTAGACGAATCAGATCTAATTTTATTACATCATGTTTCAGCTAATAATAAGCTTTTGTCCAATCGAATTAATGGGTATTTGCAATATTCAACTAAATTTTTGTGGAATACGTCGCGTGTGCTAATTAATGCGGGAGTGAGGGCAACCTATTGGGATTTCAACGGAGAAACCAATTTCAGCCCAAGAGCACAAATCGCTCTAAAGCCAGATTGGAAAATAGATATGTTATTTCGTTTTGCCACAGGATTCTACTATCAACCTCCTTTTTATAAAGAAGCCATGCGATTGGATGGTATCCTCAATGATAAAATAAAATCACAACGTTCCATACATTTTATTTTAGGTAATGACTTTGAATTTAAAATGCTAAATAAGCATCCATTTAAATTGACAACAGAAATTTATTATAAAAAGTTAGATGATCTTATCCCATACTTTTTGGATAATGTTAGGGTAATTTATACGGGAGAAAATAATTCCAAAGGATATGCCTATGGGATAGATGCTCGGTTGAATGGTGAATTTGTAAGTGGAGCAGAATCTTGGTTATCGGTTTCATATGGTAAAACCGAAGAAAATATTGACGGAAGAGGATATATACCGCGTCCGACTGATCCTAGATTAAAAGTAGGATTATTTTTTCAAGATTATATGAAAAATTATCCTCGATTTAAAGCCAATGTGAATTTAGTGTATGCATCCGGTCTTCCCAATGGAGCTCCTTTATATTCGGATCCTTATGATTATCAAACGACCTTATCGGACTATAAACGAGCCGATGTTGGCTTGACCTATGTTTTTGTTGATCAAAAAAAGAATAAAGCGCGTATCGGTACAGGGTGGGAAAGATTTAAGGAACTATCTTTAGGTCTTGAAATATTCAATGTTTTTAATGTTAGAAATACTATAAGCAATGAATGGATAAGAGATATAAATTCAACATCTTATTATGCGGTGCCCAATAAACTCACCGGAAGATTTTTTAATGTTAAATTGAATGTAAAATTATAATCATTAATCTATTTTTAAATACAACTTATAATTCACAGTTTTTTACTGTTGTTATACATTTCATACTTTTAATAACCGTAAGGAATAAAAAACATAAATTAAAGTTTATTGGTATAAATTGTATATATTTGGAATTATGTATTTAAAATTTTTAAAATGGAAACTAAACATAAATATAAAACAATAAGTTCTGATATAAATATAGCTCGTTCGATAAAGTTAAAACCTATTACCGAAATAGCTCAAAGCATAACCATTCCGGAAAAAGAATTAATACCTTATGGAAAATATATCGCAAAAGTTCCACTTGAATTAGAATCAGAAGATAAAATAAAAAAATCTAATTTAATTTTAGTAACCTCCATAACACCTACTAAAGCAGGTATAGGAAAAACAACAGTGTCCATAGGTTTAGCACTAGGACTTACCAAAATCGGTAAAAAAGCAGTAGTTGCCCTTCGAGAACCTTCGTTAGGACCCTGTTTTGGGATGAAAGGAGGAGCAACCGGAGGAGGATACGCCCAAGTGCTGCCAATGGAAAATATCAATCTTCATTTTACCGGAGATTTCCATGCAATAACCTCAGCGCATAATATGATTACCGCTTTACTGGATAATTATAATTATCAAAACAGAGGCACATCGGATGTATTAAAAGAAGTAGTTTGGAAAAGAGTATTGGATGTTAATGACCGTTATCTTCGTAACATAGTTACCGGTTTGGGAGAAAATGGCAACGGTGTAATTCAGGAATCGGGATTTGATATTACTCCGGCTTCTGAAATTATGGCTATACTATGTTTAGCAACAGATATAATAGATTTACGAAGAAGGATTGAAAATATTTTATTGGGCTACAAAACAGATGGTAGCATTTTCACTGTGAAAGATTTAGGAATTGCGGGAGCTATAACGGTTTTATTAAAAGACGCTTTACTTCCCAACTTAGTACAAACTACTGAAAATACAGCTGCATTTGTACATGGGGGACCATTTGCCAACATAGCTCATGGATGTAATTCCGTAATAGCAACTAAAATGGCGATGAGCCATGGAGATTATGTGATTACAGAAGCCGGCTTTGGTGCTGATTTAGGCGCTGAAAAGTTTTATAATATTAAGTGCAGGAAATCGGGATTACAACCTAAATTGACTGTACTGGTAGCTACTGCTCAAGGATTGAAAATGCATGGAGGAGTTCCTATAACTCATATAAAAGAGGAAAATATTAACGGAATCAAGCAAGGCCTTGAAAACCTGGAAAAGCATATTGAAAACATTAAATCATACGGGCAAACCGTAGTAGTTGCTTTTAATAAATTTACAACTGATACGGAAAAAGAAATTTCTTTAGTACAAGAATTTTGTAAAGAAAGAGAAATAGGTTTTGCTATGAATAATGCTTTTGCGGAAGGAGGAAAAGGCGCAGTGCATCTGGCTGAATTAGTAGTGGAGACTATTGAAAAAAATCCCTCCGAAAAACTAAAATTTGTTTATAAAGATGAGGATTCATTTAAACTAAAAATAGAAAAAATAGCAAAAAATACATACGGAGCATCATCGATAACTTTTAGTAAACAGGCAAATCAAAAACTCAAAAAACTAGAAGATAGCGATATGAGAAAGTTCCCGGTTTGTATCGCAAAGACACAATTTTCATTTTCAGCAAACCCGACCGCTTATGGAGTAGTTAGAGACTTTGATCTGGAAATAAGGGATATTATAATTAATAGAGGAGCTGAATTTATTGTTGTGATTGCAGGGGATATCATGCGTATGCCCGGTTTACCAAAAAATCCGGCGGCTATGCATATAGATTTGGTTAATGGTTTAGTGGAAGGTCTCAGTTGAAGGTAAATTTTAAATCATTTAATTATGCGCCTGATTAAATTAATTAAAGAGCAATTTATTTTATTGTATAAATTTTGTTGCAATAAAAATAGTTTATACAAAAAGATTCGGTGAATAACAAGTAATTACATTTATCAAAAACATAACCTAATTTTTATCATTAATTATCATTACATAAAATAATGAACATAAATAAATTGTTCTCAGAAAAACGAACGGGAATACAATATAAATCGACGGAGAAACATGCAGATGCAAGAAGTGAATATCAAAGAGATTTTGATCGAGTTATATTTTCTACTTCGTTTAGAAGATTGCAAAATAAAACGCAGGTTTTCCCCCTTCCGGGAAGTGTTTTTGTACACAATAGACTAACGCATTCATTGGAAGTGGCTTCAGTAGGAAGGTCTTTAGGAAGTGAAATAGGGAATTTTATAGCAACTGCTTTTGCTTCGGATTTAACAGAAAATAATAAAGAATTATATCGACACAGCCTTTATAACGTAATTTCCACTGCCTGTTTATGCCATGATATAGGAAATCCTGCGTTTGGACATTCCGGAGAAGACGCTATTGCCAGTTATTTTCATCGAAATGCATCTCAGTTAAAAGATCGGTTTTCCAAAGCCCAATGGACTGATTTTTTAAATTTTGAAGGAAATGCTAACGCTATACGCCTACTCACTCAAAAACAAAACGGTAAGTCTGAAGGAGGAGCTATGCTTACTTATTCGACCTTAACATCTATTGTCAAGTATCCATGTGAATCTATAGCAAAAGATAAAAAACTATTACAAAGAAAAAAATTCGGTTTTTTTCAATCCGAAAAAAAAACTTTTCAGGATATTGCTCATGAAACATCTATGAAACTGGTACAAGAAGATCCTTTGTGTTATTATAGACATCCGTTTGTTTGGATCGTAGAAGCTGCAGATGATATTTGTTATAACATAATAGATCTGGAAGATGCACAACGATTAGGATTTATAAATGCTCAGACATGCGAAAATCTTTTGCAGCAAATAATTACAGAAATTCACGGTAACGATAAATGGTGCAGGGTAAAAAAAAAGTTGGATAGTATTAAAGATAAAAATGATCGTATTTCTTTTTTACGTGCAGTGTCCATATGTGCATTAATCTCAAGATCAGTAGAGCTGTTTAAACAAAATTTTGAAAAAATAGTAGAGGGTACTTTGCAAATCTCCATTTATGACTTAATTCAGCAGGAATGTAAAGCACTTCTAACCATTAAAGAATTTTCCGAGACTCATATCTATAATCACCGATCAGTAGTTGAAATAGAAAATGCAGGTTATAATGTAATGTATGAACTATTAGATCATTTTATACCGTCAATTTTAAAATCAGAAAAAAATCGTTTGGGATATGAAAAAAAAGCAGTGAAACTTATCCCGAAACAGTTTCTTTATGAAAATGAAAACGACTATGAAAAAGTATTAGGAATAATAGATTTTGTATCGGGAATGACAGATAATTACGCAACGGATTTATACAGAAAGATTAAAGGAATAGATATAGGCATGACTTTATGATTTAATACGAATTATTTATTTGAATTTTTCTCCACCATCAAATTGATAATTAATTGGTATTCGAAACATATACTAATCCAATATTTATCATGAGATTGAAAATGATAGTTTTTAAAAACTTTATTTGATCATGATTTTGAACGAAGTTTATCTAAGAGTAAATATAGGAGAAGAAAAAAGCCTTATTTTTGTATACGTGTATACATTACATAGGATAATATGCAAATATCAGAAGATACATTAAAAGAATTAGAATTTCAAAAGATTATTGAAGAAATTATACCCTTTTGCTACTCGGATAAATCTAGAAATTTAGTAGCTCAGCTTAAACCGCTTAAAAAAGAAAAAATTAAAGAGGACTTAAATTGTGTTAATGAATACTTAGGAAGTTTTTCCAATGAAAATTATATCCCTTTTAGAGAATACGATGATATTGAAATGGAATTAAAGATGCTTCTCATTGAAAATTTTACTTTGGAAGCGAAATCATTTCATAAAATCAGAGATTTATCTCAATTAGTGAATTCACTCATCATACATTTTGAAAAATTTAAGGATTATTTTCCTACTCTTCACAAGAATCTCTCTCATATCGAATACACGAAAGAGATTGTATTGATGGTAAATAAAATATTCAATCGTTTTGGAGAAATTAAAAATGATGCATCGGTTACCTTACAAAATATTAGAGAGCATATTCAGATAGTAAAAAAAAACATTCAGGAGAATTTTGCTCAAACAGTTTCCCATTTTACCCAAACAGGAATTTTAGATGAAATAAGGGAAAGTGTTATTGATGATCAACGAGTTTTGGCTGTAAAATCTTCCTTCAAAAAATCGGTTAAAGGAAGGGTATTAGGTTTTTCAAAAACAGGATCCATATGTTTTATTTTGCCGGAATCTGTGATTCAACCTAATATAAGATTATTGGAATTATTAAATAAGGAAAAAAATGAAATCCAAAAAATTCTTTTTAACTTAACTCAACAAATGGTTGAATTTTATCCATTATTGGAAAAGTATCAACACTATGTTTATAAGTTAGACTTTATACAGGCTAAAGCAAGATATGCAGAAGCTTTAGATGCAGTACTACCGGAGATTACTGATCAAGCAGAAATTAATCTTATTAATGCCTACCATCCGATACTATTTTTAACTAACAAAACAGATAAAAAAACAACAATTCCTCAGACACTTACTTTAGATAAAGATATTAGGATAATTTGCATTTCAGGACCGAATGCCGGAGGCAAAAGTATTACTTTAAAAACAGTAGGATTACTACAACTCATGATACAAAGTGGAATATTAATTCCGGTACATCCTAAATCTAAAGTAGGTTTTTTTAATAAAATACTTACCGATATAGGAGATAATCAATCCATTGAAAATCAGCTTAGTACTTATAGTTCACGACTAAGGAAAATGCAGCAAATCATAAAACATGCAGATTCCCAAACTTTATTACTAATTGATGAATTTGGAACAGGATCTGATCCGGAATTAGGAGGTGCATTAGCCGAAGCATTTTTAGAGTATTTTTATCATAAGAAGTCTTACGGAATAATAACAACTCATTATACAAATATCAAATTAAAAATTGAAGAGTTGAACCATACTAAAAATGCATCTATGTTATTTAATGAGAAAACTTTGCAACCCATATACAAGTTAGAAATAGGGCAGGTTGGAAGTTCATTTACATTTGAAGTTGCAGAAAAAAATAAAATTCCTCAAGAGATTATTCAGGTTGCCAAGCAAAAAATAGAAAAAGATAAGGTCAATTTAGATAAAACTATTGTTCGCTTACAACAAGAAAAATATCAAGTTGAAAAATTAAAGGGAGATCTAAATAAGCAAATGGATGATTCTGAAGAAAAGAAAAAACAACTATCCGATACCATAAATAATTACAAACAGAAACTGATTAATTTTCAGAAGTTGTATGATGAGGAAACCAAATTAAATCAGTTAGGACAAAAATTCGAAAAATATATAGAGTCATATTCCAATGGCAAGAAAAAAAGAGATATTATAAAAGACTTTGCAAAAATCCTTGAACAAGAAAAATATAAAAAAACACAAGTAACTGAAGTTGAAAAAATTCAAACTAAAAAGCAACGCACTAAAGTAAAGACAGAATTAAAAAAACAAGAGATAAAAAAGCAGTTGGAAGAAACTAAAGCAGAGGAAATTAGAACTACTGCAGATAAAGCAAAAAAATGGATGAAGGAAGGTAAAAGAGTTCGAATTAAAGGTAGCTCCAGTGTTGCTACTATAGATAAGATTGAAGGAGAAACCGCATTTTTGAATTATGGACTATTCACCACCAAAATTTCGGTATACGAAATTGAAAAGGTATAATAGCTTTTTATGAAGCTAAATATAATTAATAAATAATAATAAAATATAAAATGCTAAATAAATTTTTTTTTGTTTTCCGGAGTAGGAACCATACAGCTATCTTTTTTACCAAATAAGTGATACCGGTTTTTAGAAAGTAAAGAATATATACTATCTCTTATAGGAGAAGGGATTAAAAGAAAAACAGATAAAATCTTATAAGGGAAACCTAGTTTTTGCACTATTTTTAGTATTGCAGTACTTTTAGTATAATAGGCAACTCCTGGTTCATATAAAATTATGGAATTGAAATCGGTAGAAGAAAGATTTCTTTCTTTTAAAAAATTTTGTCCAAACTCTGACTGGAGAGAAGAAAATTTAAATACATTATTTTTATCTCTCTTAATAATAAATTGAACAGTTGAATTACAAAGATTACAAATGCCATCAAATAAAACAATATATGTTTTCATAAACGATGTGCGTTATTTTGCTGAATTAATATATCATATTCAGGCATTAACTTGATAATAAATTCTTTACAAAAAATTTGAAGTTGTGGGAAAAATTCCAGAAAATGCCTTTCAATTTTTTTTTCCTGCAAATAAATCTCTTTAATTGAATTTCCCATATCCGCAATACTTTGGTTAAATTTAGATTTTTTAGTAAGATGATGTAAGGTCCATTCAATACCTTCGTATGTACTGTATTTTTCAAACCAATCATCCTCAATTAAAGAGTTTAAAATGGTATCTAATTTTTTGGGAAACAAAATTTCCGTACATTGAACCAAATCGTAACAAGACTTTTTAAAAAGTTCAAAATCTTCATCCCAGAAAAGATGCCAATTTTTTATTAAAAAGTAATCATAAATAACATCCGTGATTATAGGAGCAAATTTCCCGTAAGATTGATGGAAGATACTTGTTGTTTCTTTTACAATTGGATGAGAATCTGTGAATGAATCTATATGTCTATGTAACAATATGCCGGTAGCTATAGATTGAGGATAATTTTGATAACCCTTTCCCCGAACAATTTCACCCAACACATTTCCTAATTGTATATCAGGAATTTGATAAGATAGCAATTGATGGGCTACAATGTTCATTGACTTTTATCAATTATTCTTTATAGTATTTGTTAATAATTTTTTTTTAAATAATGCCGGGATTTTTATATTTTATAGTATGATCCCTAAGTGAAATTGAGTATTTTTCCTGCATTTCTTGTTTGATGGAAGGATTCAATTTTAGTGCCATTTTTAAAAATTTTACACTCTTTTCATTATTCTTCAACAAGAAATAGCAATTACTTAATTGGTAATATAGTTCTGCTCTATGAAATTTCTTAAAACTTGTGTGCAGTAATAAAGCTGCCTTAGCATAATCTCCCAAGCTGATTAGCAATTCAGAATAAGCCAACCAATTATAAAAATGATGAGGTTCTAACTCAATAATAATCTCAAACGTATCCGAAGCTTCTTCATATTTACCAAGCTGAATATTAAGATATGCATATTTTTTCCAATAGCTTACTTGTTTAGTTTCTATATCTAAGGCTTTTTTTATATAATGAAGAGCTTCCTCATTATTACCTAATGAATCATAAAGATCTGATATTTCATACCAAGCTTTATCAAATTGCGGGTCTTCTTTTACCGCTTTTTGAAAAGAAGAAAGAGCTTGAATAGGTTTATGAAGTTTATTGTAAGCCTGTCCTATCTTAAAAAGAGTAAAAGCTGCTGTATCATCAAATTCCAGAGATTCATTATACACACAGATTGCTTGTTCCCAATTATTTAATTTTTCGTAACAGAAAGCTTTTTGAGTATATCCGGCAATACTTTTTGGATTTATAACAATAGTATAATCAAAAGCAACTAAGGCTTTATCGTACCAATTAAGATTTAAATATTGTAAACCTAATTGAAACCAAGCTTCTTCAGAATAAGGATTTACCTCGATAAACTGATTTAAAAAAGTAATACATTCTCTGTGTTGATGTAGAATTTCATAGCAATGGATACAAGAAAATAAGGAATATTCGTCATTTTTGTTACATTCCAATGCTTTTTTGTACGAATTTAAGGCATGCATTGGCTCATTAATTTCGAGATATTCGTTACCTAAACAATTATAAATATAATCTTCATCTTCTTCATTTTCTAATGCAGCCATATAAAAATCTATAGATTTATAAGGAAATTTACGTAAAGACCAATATCTTGCAGTTGCAATTAAATAATCCGTATCAGCAAAACATAATTCATTTAGTTCATCAATTAAATCGGAAGCATTATGTAAATCTTCAGTTCCCACAAAATATTCGAGCTGCTTGATTTTGATATCAATGTTATTAGGATAAAGAGAAAATGCAATATCAAGAGCTTTTATGGCGTATTCAAAATCATAAATATCCAAGTAGAAAGAAATTATTTCGCAAAACTCATCCGCTTCAAAATAAACGGATTTATTTTCTTCCAACATTTCTTCGAACATATTTACCAGCTCATTGTCTAAAAAATCTTCCACTTAGATTATAATTTCTTTTTTAAATTTATGTAAAGATAATTAAAAAAAAGTAATATAACTATATGAAATGATTTGTTATTAACAAGTATTTAACAAAATTTAAATAATTCAATATAAAAATTCGATTTCTTTGATTCTAAATTTCATAATACCCGCGTTTTCAACTTCGACCTCTAAAAGTCCATCTTCTTCAACTTTTTGAATAATTCCGTTTTTTTTGGTTTCACCAATTTTAAACACCATTACTTTACCTTTTCCAAATAAATATTCATTATACTTTTTAAGAAGATAAAAAGGATCTTTTAATATATGAAAATAGTCTTTAAAATCTTTCATTAAAGCATGAACTAATTCTTTAAGGTCATAATTTTGAGATGAAAATGAAATTAATGAGGAGGCATGAGGAACACCAGAAAATTCTTTTTGAAGAACATTGATACCTATTCCAATAATAAAGGTATTTGCAGATTTTTCAATTAGAATTCCGCTTACCTTTTTTTTATTGATTAAAATGTCATTTGGCCATTTGATTAATGCATCGGTTTTAGTTATTTTTTTTATAAAATAACAAACCCTGATGGCTACCCAAAAACTAATATAATTATTATGTATGGCAGGGTCAGTAAGACAAAATGTCAGGGCAATATTTTTCTCAGATTCTGAAATCCATTGATGACCGTTAACACCCTTTCCTTTCGTTTGATTAAAAGAATATACTCCATGGAAATTAGTTGAATATCGTTTTAAATTTTCTCTGACAAAATCGTTAGTAGAACCAATTCTATCAAAATATTCTAATGGCATAGGTTTTGACAAATACAATTAAATGATAAAATTATTAAATAATAATTAATATAAGTGATAAATTGATTATTTTTGCATAATTCATAAAATTTCATAGAAGATACACTATACTAGAAATAGATTAAATGATTGATACACAGATCGAAAAAAAAGCATTATTAGAAAATATTATAAAAGGGATAGAAGAAGTTAAAGGATATGATATAACTATTTTGGACTTTACCAAATTAGAAAATACAATTACAGATTATTTTGTCATATGTACCGGTGGAACTAATACCCAAGTTTCAGCTATTTCTAATTCCGTGGAAAGATTTGTAAGAAAGAATTCTAAAGACAAACCTTGGCATATTGAAGGAGTTGATAATCAGCAGTGGATTTTAATGGATTATGTATCCGTGGTTGTTCACATTTTTCAACCCGAATATAGAGAATATTATGATTTAGAAAATTTATGGGGTGATGTGGAAATTACTAAAATACCTAATCCGGGTAAATAATAGATCTTAAAATATAATAAATCCGATAATTATAAAAATCAGACTTAATTTTGGAAACAAATAATAAAAATAATAAGAGGAAAAAAGATAATAAAGCATTTTCGTTTAATTGGTTTTACGGTATACTAATCATTTTTGCTATACTACTATTATCTCAAGAATTTTTAAATTCCGGAAAGGACGTAAAAATAGATTCAGCTAAATTTTTTACCTACTTAGAGAAGGGATATGTTAAGAATGTTGTTTTCGTTAATGGCTCTTCTGAAGTCAAAGTGTATTTGACACAGGATGCAATGAAGAATCCTGAAGTATACAATATGGATAACCAAGGTTTTAGTCCTTTTAAGCAAATTTCCGATTCTCCACAATTTTCATTTATAGCTGGAGACAAGCAATTATTTGAGAAAAGATTCAATGAAGATAAAGCCAAGTATAATTTAAATACCAATTTGGAATTTGAAAACCCCAGTCAATGGGGTGATGTGTTTATTCAATTGTTATTACCAATTCTTTTCTTTGCTTTAATATGGTTTTTCTTATTTCGTAAAATGGCCGGTGGTGGTGCCGGGGGAGGTGGACAGATATTTAACATAGGTCGTTCAAAAGCTAAACTTTTTGATGAAAACGATAATGTACGAGTTACCTTTAAAGATGTAGCCGGATTGGAAGGCGCAAAAGAAGAGGTAGAAGAAATAGTTGATTTTTTAAAAAATTCTCAAAAATATACCAAATTGGGTGGTAAGATACCAAAAGGAGCTTTATTAGTTGGGCCTCCGGGAACAGGTAAAACACTCTTGGCCAAAGCAGTTGCGGGAGAAGCCAAAGTTCCGTTTTTTTCGTTATCAGGTTCAGACTTTGTAGAAATGTTTGTAGGAGTAGGAGCCTCCAGAGTAAGAGATCTATTTCGTCAAGCAAAAGAAAAATCACCTTCAATTATATTCATTGATGAAATAGATGCTATTGGTAGGGCAAGAGGTAAAAATAATATCACCGGATCCAATGATGAAAGAGAAAATACCTTGAATCAATTGTTAACGGAAATGGATGGATTTGGAACTAACACCAGCGTTATCGTATTAGCTGCAACCAATCGAGCAGATATTTTGGATAAAGCACTAATGCGTCCGGGGCGTTTTGATAGATCCATTTATGTTGATCTACCGGATTTAAATGAAAGAAAAGAAATATTTCAAGTTCATCTGAAACCTTTAAAATTAGATGAAGATTTAGATATAGATTTCTTAGCTAAACAAACCCCCGGGTTTAGTGGTGCAGACATTGCCAATGTTTGTAATGAAGCCGCATTAATAGCTGCACGTAAAGGAAAAGAAAGTGTTGGAAGACAAGATTTCTTAGATTCGGTTGACAGAATAATCGGTGGTTTAGAGAAGAAAAATAAAGTAATCAAACCCCATGAGAAAAAGAGAGTTGCTTTTCACGAAGCAGGTCATGCAACCATTAGTTGGATGGTAGAACATGCAGCTCCTTTATTAAAAGTAACTATCATACCAAGAGGACGCTCTTTAGGGGCAGCCTGGTATCTTCCCGAAGAAAGACAATTGACAACCACTGAACAAATGTTAGATGAAATATGCGCTACTTTAGGAGGTAGAGCTGCAGAAGAAGTGATTTTTAATAATATATCTACAGGAGCTTTGTCCGATTTGGAGAGGGTGACGAAACAAGCCAATGCCATGGTTACCATTTATGGATTGAGCGATCAAATAGGAAATATATCTTATTACGATAGTTCGGGCAATGAATACGGTTTTACTAAACCTTACTCAGAATTAACTGCAGAAACTATTGATAAAGAAATTTCAAAGATCATTGAATCTCAATATAAAAGAGCTGTTCAAATTTTATCTGATCATAAAGATAAATTAACTAGGTTAGCTAACAAATTATTAGAAAAAGAAGTAATATTCAAAGAGGATTTAGAAGAAATTTTCGGAAAAAGAAAATTCGATGAAGAAACTTTTTCAGAAGAATTAAAAGATAAAGGTCTTGAAGAAAATGTTTACACTAATGAATCAAAGAATCCAAATAATGGCAAGTAATTTGATAAATTCTAAAAATCATATGAAATAAAAAGTTTTTTATATATTTGATTTGATATGAAAATAATTTTGATTTTTAAGTGTTAAAAAGTGAATGGGATTTCTTAACAAAATATTTGGGAAAAAAAACAAAGACGAGACTACTAATCTAGATTTTTATAATGAAGGAGAAGAAGAAGACGTAGCGTTTGCTAGGAAATTTAAAGCCGGAGGAGGAATGTTTTTCTACTGCATAAATCGAGAAGAATCTTTACATTATCTACAAGAAATACTTAAAAATGAAGACATAAGTGAAGTTTTGTGTGTAGACCCAAAGCTAATATCTATGATTAATCTCTTAGATTGTAATTATTCTACTCAAAGCACAGGTGATCAAGATATAGCCTTGATAAACTGTGAATATTTAGTAGCTTTGGATGGTTCCATTATGATATCTTCAGATCAAACTCATCATTTAAAAAAATCGGATTTACCTAAAAAAATAATAGTTTGGGCAACTCCTAGTCAGATAATCTCTTCTTCAAGTGTTGGATTGGCTAAGATAAGATATGCTAAAAAAAATAATATTCCTTCTAATATTACCTCTATTCATGGTAATCAGGTGCAAGGGTTTAGCAGTATATCAACAGCAAAAAAACTATATTTACTCTTAGTTGAAGAATAATTTTTAAAACAGGTGAAAACAATATTTGTCCGTTCCTTATCTGGTTTAGTATATGTGCTGCTTATTTTTTTATGCACCACCAATTTTCTTTCAGATATAGTATATGTTTACTTTGATCATAAAATTAATTCTTATCATTTATTATATGCTTTACTAACTCTATTTCTTATAGGTAGCAGTTACGAAACAGTTAAGCTTTTAAAATACACTAACCTTATCTATAAAATACTGACCTTTATCTTAATAGGAATTGTATATTATACCTTTACTCAAAATTTTTTTAATGGCAGTTTTAGTTTAAAATTACTTTATTGGAGGTACATACTTGTATTAGTACTATTTGTCCTTTGCATTTTAACTCTGTTTTATTTTTCAGATGAGCTTTACACAGATAGTGCAAAACTAATTTTTGCAATTGCCTATTTAAGTCTTCCCTTTGGGCTTAGTTTATCTATACCAAGAAGTAATAATCCTTTGACTCCAGAAATATTTTATATATTTTTACTGCTATGGATAAGTGATAGCTTTGCCTATTTAATAGGTAGTAAATTTGGGAAAAAAAAACTTGCTCCCCATATTTCACCTAATAAATCTGTCGAAGGATTAATCGGGGGAATTGTGTCAACATTGATAGCCGGATTAATTATTGAATATTATGAACCGAGATTACGCGGAAATTGGATTGTAATTAGTATAATTATAGCTATATTAGCACCCATAGGTGATCTTGCAGAATCTAAGTTGAAAAGAAAATTTAATGTTAAAGATTCCGGAAATTTAATTCCTGGACATGGCGGATTATTGGATAGATTAGATAGTTTTATCTTTTGTATTCCTGCTGTATTTGCCTATTATTTATTAAGTACTATCGTATGAGATTACACAAAGAAGGTAAATCTATTATAAATATAAGTTTATTGATAAGCATTGTAATAAGTATACTTTCCATTTATTGTCTTTACTATTGGGGACTTATAATTGCTATACCGGCTATGGTATTATCATTTTTTATCATCTGGTTTTTTAGAAATCCGATAAGAAAATGTCAAGCGAAGGATAATGAAATTATTGCACCGGTAGATGGAAAGGTGGTAATTGTAAAAGAAGTTTATGAAAAAGAATTTCTTAAAACCAATTGCATCCAAGTATCTATTTTTATGTCTCCATTGAATGTACATGTATGCAGATATCCGGTAAGTGGAAAAGTAATATTTAAAAAATATCACCCGGGTAAATTTTTAGTGGCTTGGCATGAAAAATCATCGGAATTAAATGAACGAACTACTGTAGCAGTTGAAACTCAACAAGAACAAAAAATACTATTTAGACAAATCGCAGGTGCTATGGCCAGAAGGATAGTAATCTATTCTCAAATAGGAGATATGGCCCAAGCAGGTAAAGATTTTGGTTTTATAAAATTCGGTTCAAGAATGGATATTTTTCTTCCTTTAGGAACTGAAATTTTAGTTAAGGTTGGAGAGATGATACCTGATGGAGGAGAAAGAGTTATTGCCAGATTAAAAAATTAAAAATATAATAACCTTATTTTAATATAGTTAGCTAATTTTTATTGAATTTTATTCTTTAAGGGCCTAGTATGAATTAGGCAAAGATCTGGATTATTTATTATGCTATTAATATTATAATTTTAGTTTGATTTTATTTAAAATAATTAATAATTTTAAGCTTTAAGTATCTTAATTAGGTTACACAATCAGATACATACTCTTTTTTATACATAATTAATAGAAGTTAATTTTTACATTTGTATCACTAATTAATAGTAAAAATATGGCTAATATTTTGGATGGAATTAAATTATCCAAACAAATAAAACAGGAAATCAAAGATGAGGTTATCCAATATGTAAATCAAGGGTATCGCCGACCTCATTTATTAGCTCTACTTGTGGGTGAGAATGCAGCAAGTGTAACCTATGTAAATAACAAGATCAAAGATTGCCAAGCAGTAGGCTTTAAATCTTCACTAGTAAAGCTTAAGAATACGATAACAGAAGAAGGGTTACTTAAAGAAGTAGGAAAATTAAATGAAACCGATGGATTAGATGGGTTTATAGTTCAATTGCCGCTTCCTAAACATATAAATCAAGAAAGAATTATAACAGCAATAAATCCTGATAAAGATGTAGATGGTTTTCATCCCGTTAATTTTGGAAAAATGGCCTTGGGAATTGAAAGTTTTCTACCGGCGACTCCTTACGGTATTATGGAAATGTTGTCAAGATATAAAATATCTACTGAAGGCAAACAAGTGGTTGTTATTGGCAGAAGTAGGATTGTGGGGCGTCCGATGAGCATTCTTTTAAGCAGAAAAGGAAATCCGGGAGATGCAACGGTTACTCTGGTACACTCTAAAACGGTAGATATACCTAAGCATACACGGAATGCAGACATAATAATTACGGCTTTAGGAGTTCCCCAATTTTTAAAAGCAGACATGATAAAGCAAGGATCAGTGATTATAGATGTTGGTATTACTAAGGTAGAGGATTTCACCAGTGAAAAAGGATATTATTTATCCGGAGATGTCGATTTTCCTGAAGTATCCCCAAAAGCATCTTGGATAACTCCTGTTCCTGGGGGGGTAGGTCCGATGACCAGAGCCATGCTTCTGAAAAACACCCTGTTTGCTTATAGTAAAGAAATAAAAAAACAGAATAAATAATAAACAGGTTAATGTATAACAACCTGTAAATAATGAAGAATTAATTAGTAAGTATTTTATATTCTAATTTCGGGTATCCTCTATGTCCGTTCTTATCAGTCATATTTATAAATTTAAGCTTAAATAAATTACCTTTTGAATCCTTAAGAACGTAAAACCGATCCGTATATACCTTAGCACCACCATAAGTAGTTCTCCAGCTTGAACCAATGACTCTTTGGTCATTATATACGAATTTAGTAAAATCTACTTTTTCCTTGGTAAAATCTTCATAACTACCCACCTCTGATATATTTGCTTGATAGGCGCCTGTGTTGCTCATGGTATTAATAGTTATAAAATCTGCGAAGGTATAGGTACCATGCCCTTTGTTTTCATTAATGAAAACAGTAAAGCACATATCCCATAACTTTTTAGGAGGTTGGACTTTTATCATACCTCCGGATAAGCTTACATATGAAAAATGATAACCCTTATTCTTTTTTACAATCACTTCTTTATGTGTAATATCGGAAATATCTGCATATTGAATTTTATAACTATTAAAATCATTACGAAGAATTCTAATTTTTTTCCAACCTCTATGATCTCCTATAACCGTTAAATCATTTGTATTGCCATTAAATACAAAATATCCCATGTTAACAAGATAAACATGGTTTTCTTCGTCTTTTTTTCTTATTTCATCGATGGCTGTTCGTTCCAAGTAATTTCCCATAATATCATCAACATATTGTACATTATCAGCTTGAAAATTACCGACCGTTACTACAGATTTTAAGGAAGCGATATCGGATTCTTTAACCTCATCGATATTAGTTGAATTTAATTTTCCTGCTGCCATCCCTGTTGAATTATTCAAAATAACACGAAAATTTTCATCAAAATAAAAACCAAAATCCCAAGAATCCCGTTGATTTACATTAACTGTGCATTGATCTAAATCTACCCAAACCTGATTAGGCTCAGTGGGTCCTCCTACAGGAATATCTAAAGTTGCTCCAGGTTGGGGTACATATATAGGACTATCATCTTCTTTACAACTTAAGATTATAAAAAAAGAAATTAGTATAGGTGAAAAATATTTTTTCATCATTTAAATATTAAAATTAAAACCAAGTTTAGTGAAGTAGGACCTGCCATAAAATAAATTTATACCTCTCACCGGTCCTTCATGAGCTCCTGCTTTTGCTGCTGTCGTATTTACTTTTTTAACGTCAAAAATATTTCTTACACCTGCCGTAAGTTCATAAATTTGTTAAACAATGTTTTTCTTACTGAAAAATCAAGTAAATCAAAATCATCTTGTTTTCCCAGATAATAGGAATCCGTTTTAGAATTTAACACATATGAAGATTCTTTTCCATTTTTTACTTGTATAATTAACATTTGAGTTTAAATGGAAGGTATACAAGTAATCATTGTCAGGCCTTGCAATATGAATTCCCTTAATGTTATCTTCTAATGTTCGTGAAACTCCAAAATAAGAGGCATTAAGGTTAAAATGCAAATTATGTATTTTCAAATTAGAATTGAACTGTATCCCCCATCTTTTGAACTTATCCACATTCAAATATTTGTATTCTAAGGGCTGGATATTGACTGTTGCCAATTCAATTTTGTCTTTTAAATTAATATACAAAGTGCTTAAGGTAATCTCTCCTTTACAATTATCTTTAAATTTGAATTTTTGATTCCAATAGACAGAGCTGGAATATCCTTTTTCAGGAAGTAAATTCTCATTACCTTGTATATTGTGATTGGTATCTACAAAATAAGTATATAATTCATCAAAATTTGGAGTTCTGTTAGTAGAAGTTATTTCCGTACGAAAATTGGAGTTTGGCGATAATTGATATTTCATGGCAAGTGAATAAGAATACTGATTATCAAATTTCGTATTAAAACTAGCTATCTACTATTATAAAGGTCCCGGTAAAGAATCATTAACCGCTCAAGGATTAGAAACGGTGCCTTCACTTTATAATTTTTTAAAACGGTTGAAAAAAGAAGGGTATAAAGTTGAGAAATTACCTGAAAATGAACGAGATTTTGAACGATTGTTGATGACACAGGGCTCAGTAATGAGTACCTATGCCCAAGGAGCCTTTGATGAATTTTTAAAAAAGGGTAATCCGGAGTTGATCGATAAACATACCTATGAAAGCTGGATTAAAAATACACTTACACCAGAAAAGTATGCTGAAGTAACTGCGGTTTATGATGAAGCACCGGGCAATTATATGAGTAAAAAAGTAAAAGAAAATTCCTATCTGGCAATTTCTCGAATTCAATTCGGAAATATTGTTTTGTTGCCGCAACCCATGGCCGGATTGGGAGGTGATACCTTTGCTATAATACATGGAGAAAAAACAGCACCTCCTCATACCTATATAGGCTCATACCTTTGGGTACAGCATGGTTTCCGAGCAGATGCTCTTATCCATTTTGGGACACATGGAAGCCTTGAGTTTACACCGCAAAAACAAGTCGCCTTAAGCAATGAGGATTGGCCGGACAGATTAGTGGGCACGTTACCTCACTTCTACTATTATACCATAGGAAATATAGGTGAAAGTATGATGGCTAAAAGACGCTCTTATGCCACCCTAATATCTTATTTAACTCCTGCATTTATGGAAAATCAGACCTGTTCACAATTTAAAGAATTGCAAGATAAGATACAAAATTACTATAAAACCGATGAAATCAATCAACCCGCAATATCTTTGGAAGTAAAAAAAATAGCGGTAAAAATAGGACTGCATAGAGATTTACGTTTAGATAGTATATTAACTCAACCTTATAATTTAGAGGAAATAGAAAGAATTGAAAATTTTGCTGAAGAAATTTCCAATGAGAAAATGTCCGGACATCTCTATACATCCGGAATACCTTATACAAAAGACCAAATCATATCATCCGTACAGGCTATGAGTACAGATCCGATCGCCTATAGCTTAGCAGCCTTAGATAAGCAAAGAGGAATAGTAACCGAGAAGCAATTAAAAAATAAAGTATACTTTAAACAGAGATATTTAGACGTTGCCAAAAATTTAGTAACTCAAATCTTATCCGGGAGAGAAGTGACCCCTGCATTTATTTGCAATTTTTCCGGAATTGATGAAAAAGAATTGGAACAATCTAAAATGATTATTTCTCCTTTGAAAAGAAAGTTTAAAAAAAGTAATAAACGCACAGACGGTAAACCCTCTATACCGATTAGTTCTTCAGATCCTTCTAAAAATACCCAATCAAAAACAGCAGCACATCCTGCTATAAAGGATTCAGAAAAAAAGCCAATGCATGGAATGGCGGATAAAAAGATTGTATATACCAAAGAGCAAAAATCAAGAGCAAGAGCTATTGTAGAAATGGAAAGAACCATAACCAACATAAAAAAATACAAAAAGAGTTTAGAAGAAAGTCCCGAATTGGAATTTGAAGCATTGATCAATGCTCTATCCGGAGGCTATATTGAGCCATCTTCAGGAGGAGATGCAGTGGCGAATCCAAACGGAGTGCCAACCGGTAGAAACTTATATTCCATAAATGCAGAATCGACACCTACAGAAATAGCTTGGGAGAGAGGTAAAGAACTTGTTAATACAACCTTAGCACAATATAAAGCCAGTCATGGAACCTACCCTAAAAAAGTTAATTATACCTTTTGGAGCAGTGAATTTATTGAGAGTGAAGGAACAACCCTAGCACAGGTTTTATATATGCTGGGAGTTGAACCGGTTTGGGATGCCTTTGGAAGAGTATCCGATTTACAGCTCATAGAATCCGCGAATTTAGGCAGACCGAGAATCGATGTGGTGGTGCAAACTTCCGGACAGTTTAGAGATTTAGCAGCCTCACGATTAGCGTTACTATCCAGAGCCGTAGAAATAGCCGCATCGGCCAAAGATTCCAACTATGAAAATTTAGTTGCTCAAAGCACTACAGATATAGAAAAAAGTTTGGTAGATGAAGGGGTATCTCCGCAAGAAGCTCGCCAAATTTCAACGCAACGAATATTTGGCGGAGTTAATGGAATGTATGGAACAGGAATTCAAGAAATGGTGACCAGCGGAGATAAATGGGAAAATGAAAAAGAAATAGCGGAAACCTATATCAATAATATGGGTGCAATTTATGGCAGTGATAAAAATTGGGGTGATTTTCACAAAGGATTGTTAAAAGCTGTATTAAAAAATACGGATATGGTTGTTCATCCAAGACAAAGCAATACTTGGGGAGCTTTAAGTTTAGATCATGTATATGAATTTATGGGAGGAATGAATCTTGCCATTCGCCACGTTACAGGAAAAGATCCGGTTGCGTACTTTGCTGATTATAGAAACCATAATAATTTCAAAATGCAGGAATTAAAAGAAGCTATTGGAGTAGAAGCACGTACCACCCTTTTCAATCCTGTATATATTAAAGAAAAGATGAAAGGAGGAGCCTCCAGTGCAGCCGATATAACAGAGATTATAACCAATACGTACGGTTGGAACGTAATGAAGCCCGAAGCCATCGATAATGAAATGTGGAATCAAATTTATGATACCTATGTAAATTATAAAGCGAATTTAGGAACTAAAGAATTTTTCAAAAAAGTTAACCCGGCAGCTTTAGAAGAGATCACAGCAATTATGCTCGAAACCTCAAGAAAAGGGATGTGGAAAGCAACTAAGGAGCAATTAAAGAAAACAGCTCTCGTACATACACAAACAGTTAAAGAATTCGGACATTCCGGGGCAGGTTTTTCAGGAAACAATAAAAAATTACAAGATTATATTGCAACTCAAGTTGAACCACAACAATCTACGGAATATAAACAACAAATAACTAAAATGAAAATAGGAGAGATTTCATCCAGCAATAAAGAGGGGATGGTTCTAAAAAAAGAAGAAGTTTTCAGAGGTAATAACAAATCAGAAAAAACAGCAGTAAACGGCATTATATTAATCACAGTTATAAGCATTGTTGTCCTTTCACTTACATTATATATCAGGAAAAGAAAAAAAAACGGTTAAAATAAAAGAAGAATATTCTATGGAACTCATCAAACAATTATTAATGGGTTTAATACTAATAAATGCTATTATTAAGCTGAGTTTTTGGAAAAAAAGACAAATAGGCATAATGCTGCTTATTTATACAGCATTTATATTATGGATTTATCCTTTATCCATTAAACAATCTAAAACTCAAATAGAAAATTTTTTAGCTGATAGTGTTATGATGCAAAACGTTTCTGTGCTGGTTACAGTAGAATCGGGCTTATTTTTTGCTTTTTGTTTTGCCGTATTAATGGGATGGTATGAAAATAAAAAACATCAGATACTTAGGTTAGTATTACACTATTACCCCGGGGTATTATTGTTTTTAGTATTGTTTTATGGACTAACCCAAGCAGCCTTTACATGTACCGGTTTCAATTTTTTAACTATGGCAATTCTCTATGCTTCGACAGTTATATTATCTATGGTTTTGGCAATCATAGCAATTAAGAAATCCCTTCCTGATTTTGATTTAAGACTTGAAATACATTTTATAGTCAGCTTAATCATTTGTATTCTTGGACTAATAATAACCGTTGATGGAAATATTGTATACAAAACCTCGAATGAAACCCTTAATTTTAGAAATATACTTTTAACTGCAGGACTTTTTCTGTTGTTTTTCCTAGTAGGATGTATAGGAAATAAAATTAAATGGAAATTAACCCAATAAAACTATTATTAAAACAGTAAGAAAAGAATATAAAAATAACTAAATAAATATGGAAATTATATCAAATGTATTATTTTGGGTAGCGAATAGTTTATTAATTCCGGATATCATTATATTACTCCTGTTATTCGCTCGCTCTTTACTTCTATTGGGAAGCTTTTATAATCAATTTATTGTAAAAAGAAAAAATGACAAGAAAATAAATCCGATAATTGTAAATTTTACCCAAGAAAAATTGAAAGATTTACAAGCAACATTACCTCAAAAAAATAACTCTTTATATATAAAATATTTAAGAACACTATTAGAAAATACAAACTATGAAGCTTATGCCGATTACACAATTTCAAATTTTGAAAATGAGGCTGATAAAGACCTCTTATTATCTAAAATGCTGGCAAAATTAGGTCCGGTATTAGGTTTAATTGGTACACTGATAGCAATGAGCCCGGCATTAGTAGGGCTTTCCACAGGAGATGTCTCAGGTATGGCTTATAATATGCAAGTAGTTTTCGCAACAACCGTAATCGGATTGGTAGTAAGTGCCATTGGGCTGGTTACCTTACAAGTCAAGCAACGATGGTATGCAAAAGAAGTTAATAATTTGGACTATATAGCAAGCATGGTAACAGGTAATGCAAAATAAGTGTAAATAATGAAAAGACCAAGAAGAATTAACCGGTTTTTAAAAGAAGAAGATACCGATCCACTTAGCGTAATTGTTAACCTGTTTGATGTAGCTATGGTGTTTGCCGTTGCCCTCATGGTAGCCATGGTAATGAATTTAAATATGAGTGAAGTATTTTCAAAAGAAGATTTTACAATTGTTAAAAATCCCGGAAAAGAAGATATGGAGATCCTAACCAAAGAAGGAAATAAAATAAATAAGTATATCCCATCTCAAGAAAAATCTACAAATAAAAAAGGAAGAAAAGTAGGGACAGCCTATGAACTTGAAAATGGTGAAGTCATATATGTTCCCGAAAAATAGTTTCAACATTATATGATATTTTAAATTATTATGGTACATTTATCATAAAAAAGATTATACTTTATCAGGGAATATGACAAAATAGCCGAAAACTAAGCTGGCATGATAAATGCATCATTAAAATCGTAAAATATTATAATATAGAACAGTAAGTCATACATGAATGAAAATTTTTCACAACAAGTAAAAGATGTAATAAGCTTCAGTAATGAAGAAGTATTACGATTAGGTAATGACCATTTAGGGACGGAACATCTTATACTGGGAATCATACGTGAGGGTAATAGTAAAGCTATTACCATACTTCAAAGTTTAAATGTTGATTTAGGTGACTTAAGACAAAAAATTGAAAATCTTAATAAACCTGATATTAGTATAAAAGTAGATAGAAATAGTATCCCATTTACTAAAGCTGCCGAAAGAGCTTTAAAAACCAGTTTTTTAGAAGCAAAGCTATTTAGAAGTCCAGAAATAGAAACCATACATATATTATTATGCATATTAAGGATAGAAAGTGATCCTGTTACCCAGCTTTTTAAAAAATATAATATTGATGCAAATACCGTAAGAGAAGAATATAGATTTCAATTTCAAGACGATTTCACCGACCAACCTGCTAATGAATTTTCAGAAGAAGAAGGAGTCAGTGAAGGAAACCAATATGAAGCACCCAAAGGAGGTAGATCCAATCAATCTAAAAGCAGGACTCCGGTTTTAGATAATTTTGGTAGAGATTTAACAACTGCTGCCATTGAAGGTAGATTAGATCCGGTGGTAGGAAGAGAAAAAGAAATAGAAAGAGTATCCCAGATATTAAGCAGGAGAAAAAAAAATAATCCGCTATTGATAGGCGAGCCCGGAGTCGGTAAATCAGCCATTGCTGAAGGCCTTGCATTACGAATTGTACAAAAAAAAGTATCACGAGTTTTATACAATAAAAGAGTGGTTACCCTAGATGTAGCAAGCCTGGTAGCAGGTACCAAATATCGAGGACAGTTTGAGGAAAGAATGAAGGCTATAATGAATGAGCTCGAAAAAAATTCAGATATTATTCTCTTTATAGATGAAATCCATACTATAGTAGGTGCTGGTGGAGCAACAGGCTCTTTGGATGCCTCAAATATGTTTAAACCGGCTTTAGCACGAGGAGAAATTCAATGTATAGGAGCGACTACTTTGGATGAATATAGACAATATATTGAAAAGGATGGGGCATTAGAAAGGCGTTTTCAAAAAGTAATGGTGGAACAAACCTCTCCGGAAGAAACCATTATTATATTGAATCAAATTAAAGATAAATATGAAGAACATCATAACGTAATTTATACAGACGATGCGATTAAAGCCTGTATAAACCTTACTATAAGATATATCACAGACAGATATTTACCAGACAAAGCAATTGATGCACTAGATGAAGCAGGTTCTAGAGTTCATATCAAAAATATCAAGGTTCCTAAAGAAATAGTGAATTATGAAAAAGAATTAGAAAAAATCAGAGCAGAAAAGACTAAAGTTATTAAAAGCCAAAAGTATGAAGAAGCTGCCAAGTTAAGAGATACCGAAAAAGAAGTTGAATCAAAATTAGCTAATGCACAAAGAGAATGGGAAAAATCTTCAAGAGAACACAGGGAGATTGTAACCGAAGATAATGTTGCAGAGGTAGTTTCCATGATGAGTGGTGTTCCTGTACAACGAGTAGCAGAGGGTGAGCTTAAAAAACTTGCCCAAATGAAAGATTTAATTAAAGGTAAAATTATAGGCCAGGACGAGGCGGTTAATAAAGTAGTAAAAGCTATACAGAGAAACCGTGCAGGATTAAAAGATCCTAATAGACCTATAGGAACTTTCATATTTTTAGGAGCAACAGGAGTTGGGAAAACTCAGTTAGCAAAAGTTATAGCAAGAGAATTATTTGATTCAGATGATGCTCTCATTAGAATAGATATGAGCGAATATATGGAAAAATTTGCAGTATCGAGATTAGTAGGGGCACCTCCGGGATATGTGGGATATGAAGAAGGGGGACAGTTGACTGAATCAGTAAGAAGAAAACCCTACGCTGTGATCCTATTAGATGAGATAGAAAAAGCACATCCAGACGTATTTAATATTCTTTTACAAATTTTAGATGATGGACATGTTACGGATAGCTTAGGAAGAAAAATAGATTTTAGAAATACTATAATCATTTTAACTTCCAATATTGGTACACGTGAGCTAAAAGAATTTGGTGATGGAGTTGGATTTGGAACGTCAGCAAAAAAATCGTCCTCTGATGTAAGAGCAAAATCTACCTTAGAGAATGCATTAAAACGAACCTTTGCTCCGGAATTCCTAAATAGGATAGATGATGTTATTATCTTTAATAATCTGGAAAAGGATGATATATCCAAAATTATAGATATAGAGTTGAAACATGTATACGATAGAATTATCAAAATAGGATATAAAGTTGAATTATCCCCGGAAGCTAAAGAATTTATTATTGAAAAAGGTTGGGATAACAATTTTGGTGCACGTCAGCTTAAAAGAGCCATACAAAAATATGTGGAGGATGTAATTGCTGAAGAAATTATCAATTCATCTATT
This sequence comes from Apibacter mensalis, assembly GCF_001418685.1. Taxonomy (GTDB): domain Bacteria; phylum Bacteroidota; class Bacteroidia; order Flavobacteriales; family Weeksellaceae; genus Apibacter; species Apibacter mensalis. The sequence continues at coordinate 85,126 of NZ_LIVM01000008.1, read as the reverse complement.
CATGATGGAGATCATCTCTATATCCAATTAAATAAAGAAAAAGACAGTACAGAAATTAAAATTATGGAGGTTGAAAAAGAATCTCCTACTAAAGAATAAAAAACGCATAATGCAAAGCCTGTTTGATTGAATCAAGCAGGCTTTTTTACGTTATGAATATGAATATTGTAAATAAAATAGTATTGAATTAAAAATGATAAACAAAAAGCATTTGCCAAGGATGGCCGTAACTTTTTTATTTTTTTTCTTTGGAGGCAGCTCAGCAACCTGGGCTTCACGAATTCCAACCATCAAATTATCGATGAACGTTTCTGATTCCGATTGGGGTCTTGTATTATTATTTTTATCTATAGGAACACTCATTACATTACCATTTGCCGGAAATCTTATAAAAAAGCTGGGAAGTAAAAAATCCACCCTTTTGTTTATCGTACTTTACTTTTTATTTTTAATTGGAATTGGATTTTGTGATAAATTATGGCAATTGAAGTTAAACTTAATAGTCTATGGTGCTTTAGGAAATCTAACCAATATAGCTATCAATACTCAGGCAGTTGATGTATCTAAATCTTATAAGGGGCAGATTATAGGTTCCATGCACGGTACTTGGAGTATAGGCGGATTTTTTGCATCTTGGTTAGGTGCGGTAATGATAGCCAAAAATGTTCCACCTTTTGAGCATTTTATTTTATATTCTTCAGTAGGAATCATAGTTTCCCTTTTATTATTCAGGTATTTGTTACTTGATGAAGTTAAAGAAGAACCGATTGAAAATAAGAAAAAATCTCAATATATATTGGATGATAAAAATCTTATAATTTTAGGATTTTTAGCCTTCTTTGCAATGGTTTCAGAAGGAACTATGACCGATTGGTCCAACGAATATATGAGGAATATTGTTAAGTCAGATAAAAAATATATAGGATATGGTTTAACTGCCTATATGGCAGCTATGGCTATTGGACGGTTTATTTCGGATTATGTTGTTCGAAAATTTGGGCCCAAAATTACATTGATCATTAGTGGTACACTAATTTTTATTGGAATGATGAGTGCTGTTTTATTTCCAACTCTTTTAACCACACTCATCTCTTTTATTATTGTTGGATTGGGTATTTCTGCAGTAGTGCCGATAGTATATACATTGGCAGGAAATTCCCAAACTACTACGCCGCAACAGGCACTTACAGTTATAACAAGCATTGCCTTTATAGGTTTTTTTCTAGGTCCTCCTGGCATAGGTTTTTTAGCTGAAAAATTTTCGCTACAGATTTCTTTTTCCTTTATTTCCTTATTTGGAATTGGAATCATTTTCTTGGTAAAATTTTTAAGATAAAGCAAATTTATTTCTTTACATAAATCAAATGATGAATTATATGATATAAAATTATTTTTTTATAAAAATTATAGTATATTTACATTACTTATCAAGAAAGGTGGAGGGACTGGCCCTGTGAAACCTTGGCAACCGGTCTACTTAGGCTTGGTGCTAATTCCAGCCCTGATGGGGGAGATGAGTGATTCGCTTTTTTTATGATACATATGATCAGTGAATAATTTCTTTTTCCTTTCCGGTTTTTCTTGATACAGTTTTAATTAAATATAATTTAGTAACTGTAAGGAAAAATAATGAAAAAAATTTCTTTGTTAATAGTAAGTTTAATTCTAGAATTTACCAATTTTATCGATGCTCAAGAAAAACGGGTGGTAGACCCCTTAGACCTCGAAGAGATCGTTGTAGTAGGTGGTCGAAGTTCTGAACGGACTAAAATAAATTCGCCCGTTGCAATAGATGTAATTGATGTCAGAAAAATAGAAAAAGCATCTCCCCAGTTAACCGTTAATAATTTGTTAAATTATTTAGTTCCGTCATTTAATTCTGTTAGCCAGTCTTCTTCAGATGGTACAGAACATATCGATCCGGCAACATTGAGAGGAATGGGACCCGATCAGGTCTTAATTTTAATAAATGGAAAAAGAAGACATACTACTTCTTTAGTCAATTATCAGAATACAGTAGGTAATGGTTCTGTAGGAACGGATCTAAGTGCCATACCGGTTTCCGCAATTGAGAAAATAGAGGTTTTAAGAGACGGAGCGGCAGCTCAATACGGATCGGATGCGATAGCAGGAGTCATTAATATTATTTTAAAAAAGAATGAGAAAGGATCGGCATCAGTAACATATGGATTAACCAATAGAAACGATGGAGAAAATTATAATTTTAGCGGGAATTATGGGTCTAAATTAGGGGATAAGGGAGGAAGCATCAATCTTTCTTTTGTGGTCAGCCAAAGAAATAAAACTAATCGATCCTATGATAACAACTTGGATAAATTTGGTGGTAATTTTGCGTACGACTTTGCACCAGACCCTAATCAGGCCAGAATAAATGATGAAAAAATTATGGCTGAAATGGGGCTTACTCAAAGAGATTTTCGCTTCAGAGCAGGAGATGCACAAATAAAAAATCAACAGTTTTTTATCAATTCCATTTATCCATTGTCCGAAAATCTTGAGTTCTATCTATTTGGTGGAGCTAGTTTAAGGCAAGGCGAAGGGGCTGAATTTAGAAGGCTTCCAAGCGATAAAAATAAGGTGGTTAAAGAACTCTATCCTATAGGTTTTCAACCATTATTAAAATCAACCATTTATGATATTTCCAACTCTGCAGGAGTAAGATATGCCTATAATAATTGGTTTATAGATATAAGTAATACATTTGGGGAAAACCTATTTAATTATAAAGCATCACATACAAATAACGCTTCTTTAGGAATACATTCACCCAAAGAATTTAAAGCCGGAGGACATGAATTTAAGCAAAATACTGTAAACATGGATATTTCTAAAAAAATCAATAATCTTTTTACGGTTGCTTTCGGAGGAGAATTTAAATACGAACAATATAGAATAAAGGCTGGAGAAGAAGGCTCTTGGATGCACTATGATAGATTTGGAAATCCGGTAACTTCTTCTACCCATTCCTCAGATATATTAGGAGAGGGGGGAGCACAGGGGTTTATAGGTTTTTCTCCCGAAAATGCATTAAAAAAAGACAGGAATAATGCATCCGGTTATGCTGATATCGCATTTAAAAATGGAAAATTTACGAGTGATTTAGCTGGTAGGTACGAACATTATTCAGATTTTGGTAATTCTTGGATAGGAAAGTTGGCATTACGTTATGAATATCTAAGCGGATTTGCAATCAGAGGTGCATTTAGTAATGGATTCAGAGCTCCGTCCTTGCAACAGCAATATTTTAACAATTCTTTTGCAAGCATATCATCTTCAGGATCAGGCGTGGTTACAAAAGGAATATTTACCAATGATAGTCCTCTGGCAAGAGCTTTAGGTATTGAAAAACTTAAAGAGGAAAAGTCAATTAATGCAAGTGTAGGTTTAACTTTCAAACCTTCTAAAAAAATATATATAACGGCTGATGCTTATTATATAAAGGTTAATAATCGTATCGTGCTTACCAGTGAATTTGTAAATTCAAAAGTTGAATCTTATGGAGTGGAGGGTGCAAGATTTTTTACAAATGCGATAGATACGGAAACTAAAGGAATTGATGTAGTAGCCACTTATAATGTTGGCTTAGGAACAGGAATTCTTAATGTAAGCTTATCAGGGAATTATACAGAAACTGAAATTGTTGATTATCATTTTCCAAAAGTATTTGAAGGAGATAGAAATGAATATTTTGGGCCGGATCAAACTAATATCATTGAATCATTAAGTCCTAAAACAAAGGCAACTTTAGGTTTAAATTATAATATAATGAAATGGAATCTTTTAATAAGAAATACCTATTTCGGTAAAGTTACCAGAGACGGATATCCGTACGGTTCGGTACAACATCATGATCCTAAGTTAGTTACAGATTTTAGTATCAGCTATATCATACGAAAGGATTTAACATTAACTATAGGAGGTAATAATATTTTTGATGTTTTCCCAGATAAGCAGATATATGAAAACTCTTATTATAATGTGTTCAAATATGCACCGGTTCAGATGGGAATGACCGGAGCAAATTGGTTTACTAAGTTATCTATGAATTTTTAAAAAATATGCATATATATTTGAAATAAATATGAAAAAAATAGGCTGGAAGACAGCAACTGCCATAGTCATATCCAATATGGTAGGAACCGGAGTGTTTACAAGTTTAGGATATCAAGTGCCGGAATTACACAATACTTTTACGATCATTCTTTTATGGACCATAGGAGGAATACTAGCTTTAATAGGGGCTTTTATTTATGCAGAGCTAGGTGCTCATTTTAAGCAATCGGGTGGGGATTATATTTATCTTTCTCGCACCTATCATCCCATTATGGGATATATTAGCAGCTGGGTTTCGATGATTGTAGGCTTCTCAGGCCCTATTGCCTTAGCAGCATTGGCAATGTCTAAATATTTAGGGTTTCAAAATGAAAGAATTTTTGCTATACTTATAATTTTTATTATAGCTATTTTTCAATGTTTTAGCCTAAAGGTAAGTAGTCGTTTTCAAAATATATTTGCAGTCCTCAAAGTTGCATTTATTATTATGATAATTTTAATAGGAATTTGTATTAACCCATCTCCATCCAATGCTTTATTGTGGGATAACTCATGGACTTATGAACTGGTATTACCGGCTTTTGCAAGTTCCTTAGTATTTGTTACCTATGCATATACCGGTTGGAACTCAGCTTCTTATATTGTTGAAGAAATTGATAGTCCTAAATTAAATCTTCCTAAAGCTCTGATAACAGGAACTATATTTGTCACAGTAAGTTATGTCCTGGTAAATTTCGTTTTTTTAAAACATGCGTCGATAGAACAAATGGAAGGAAAAGAAGATATTGCCAACATAGCATTTACTAATATTCTAGGATCACAGAGTGTAAAATGGATCAGTTATTTGATAGCTTTACAATTAGTTTCAACCATTAGTGGTTATTTATGGGTTGGATCGAGAGTCACACAGGCAACAGCTAGAGAAAATCATCTATGGAGTATTTTAGGTAAAGAAAATAAAAACCAAATACCCATTTATGCTGTAATAGCTCATACAATTATCAGCATATTAATTATATTAAGCGGTAAATTTGAGGAAATTTTTATCTATACTGCGTTTGTTCTTCAACTTCTTTCAACAGCTGCTGTGAGTACTTCTTTGTTTATCAAGAAAAAGGATAGAGTATTATTTAAAAGGAATATTTTTTTATTGATGCCCATAATCTTTTTACTTTTCAGCATTTATATATTGTATTTTACATTTATTAATCATCCTCGTGAAAGTATTATTGGATTAGGTATTGTAGGAATAGGTATGATACTTTATTTTTTTGACAAAAAAAAAGTTAATTAGTAATTATGAATTATGAAAATTAAAAAACCGAAAGATTATTCTTTCGGTTTCTTTTAATTATTCATTAAAAAACTCATTTTTTAATGAATCTGTAATTTTTTCCCTGAATCTGTAAAAAATAGTGATTTGGAGGTAGATCTGAAACATTTATAAGTGTATTATCCTCAACTTTAGTTTGCAAAGTTTTAACAACTCGTGCATTCCTGTCTAGAATTGTTAAAGTTGTAAGGCCTTCTTTTTCTAAGATATTTAAACCTTTTATATTAATAACATCGTGAACAGGATTAGGATATAAGATAATGGAATTCTTTATATTGCTAGACTCAGTTGATTTTTCAGCAGGGACAAAATTTACACTTAGATTATAGCATTTATTGGGATCATAAGCACCATTTTTCCCGTATACATATACATAATAAATGCCTCCAGTTAAATTTTTAGCATTAATAACTTCTTTTGTAGTTCCGTTATTAGCACTACTTCCTATTTCTCTTTTAAAACTATCATACAGTTTAAGGTCATAATCATGAGGTAGATTTTCTAAAATAACCAGTAAATCAGAATTTCCTCCTATATAGATTTTGTAATAATCTTGATCAGTAGGTGAGCTAATATCTGATGAATAAGTTAAAATATTCCTAATAGCATAAGCTGAATCAAAAGAGTCATTAGGTTCATAGTTATTGCTACATAAAGATTTGCTAATAGTTGAAGTAGCTCTAACTTCTAAATTATAACATTGATTTGTATCAAATGCGCCTTCATATCCGTATACATATACATAATATTTACCGGCAGGTAAATCCTTTTCCTCAATTTTTTCACTTGTATTACCTTTATTTGTACTATTTTCAATCTCATAACCAGAATCATCATAAAGTTTTAAATCATAATTCTTAGGAAGATTTTGAAGCAAAATAGTAATGTCAGAAGTTTCATTGATAGTGAACATATAATAATCTTTATCGGTTGAAGAACCTATTCCGGCTTCGTATTTAGTATTTATATCTATAGGAGTTGCATCTTGTATGGAATCATTAGATTCATAATTGTTATTACATGGAGAAAATGAAGAGTTGGTTTCAACCAATAAACCATAACATTGTGTAATATTATATGCTCCTTCAATTCCTTGTACCAGTATATAATATGTTCCCGGTTCAAGATCGTTAATGTTAATAATTTTATCACTTTTATCTTCATTATAACTACTTCCAATTTCTGTTTGAGAAGAATTAAATAGTTTTAATTCATATTTATCAGTTATATTTTGAAGAGTTACAGTAACATTAGATTTATTGTCTAAAGTAAACTTATAATAATCTAGATCATTCGGAACTTTTATTCCTGCAGAATAGACATTATTCGTTTTAATTTCAATCGCATTATTAAATGATTCATTAGGTTCATAATTATTAATACATGAATTACTGGAAACATTAGTATCAACTGACAGATTATAACATTCAAAAGGATAAAATCTACCTGTTATTTCAACATAGTAGGTGCCTGAAGAAAGATTTTTAGCATGAATAATTTTGTTATTATGTTGATCAGATAAACCTTTTCCTATCAAATTTTTAGAAGAATCATATAGATTAAAATCATACCCATAGTAAATATTTTGAAGAATAATATTAACATCTGAATCTGTATCTAAAGAGAATTTATAATAATCTTTATCTCTAGAGGACCCTATACTGGCATAGTATGTAGTAAAAATATCGATCGGATAAGCTTCTTCAAAAGAATCGTTAGGCTCGTAATTATTGCTACATAAAGGGGTAGTAGGTGAGGTAAGAATATTTAATTCGTAACATTGTGATTCATCGAAGGCTCCCTCATATCCATATACTTTTAAGTAATAAGTTCCGGGTAAAATATTTTCGACTTTGATTTTTTCTCTTGTATTACTACCAGCAATGCTTTGTCCTATTTCTTCTTTATACCGATTGTATAATTTTATGTCGTAATCCTTAAAAAAATTATTAAGAGTTATTATTAAATTTGAATTTTTTGTTATAACAAATTTGTAATAATCTACATCATTAGAAGAACCTATACCAGCATAATAAGTAGAGTCTGTTTTTATCAAATGGGCATCATCAAAAGAATTATTAGGTTCAAAATTATTAATACACGAACCTATTGTATGTGTCTTATCAGCTTTAGTTTGAAAAGATATTTCAGCAAAATTATTTGATTTCGAGTCAATGGTATCACAATTAGCTATTACTCTCGCCGTATATGTTGTATTTGCCGATAAATTAGATAATATAAAAGATGATCCTGTCGTCTTTTCAGCAGCTATAGTCCAATCTTTATCTCCATTTTCTTTATATTGTATTTTATAATTTTTAGATGTTATATCGTTATTCCAAGCGAAGGTAACAGCATTAGAGGTTATGTCTGAAGTAGACAGTCCTGTCGGAGGTTGACAATTGTATTCTGAAGGATAAATATTTATAACTATTAACTGACTGGAGGAATATCCACGAAGGTCATTAATATAATAATAACCATTAGCTTCCCCAGCCCAGCCTAAATTAAGATGTATATAATTATTGGAATCATAACCATCAGCAATATATGCATGTTCTGCATCGGATCTTATGGATGAAAAATAAACAGGGTAACCTTTAGAAATTTGACCTTTAATTACATTTAACCATTCTTCATCTGAATTATAATCGGATCTTTCTTTTAATTTAATATCTGAACTGTATTTGAAATATTTTTTTAATGCGTAAGGAACATTATCACTGTGTGCTCCGGATCCTATAGGTCCATACATCATATTAACAGAAATCCCAGCATGTAACATCAAAGTAGCTACTGCATCTATCTGATCTTCTGAAGAACTGTTTGATAGTGCTATAGGCATTTTATTCCAATGATACGTTGTCTTTTGGAAATTAGCACTCAACTTCTTCCATCTCCAATTATAATAGTAATAAAAATAAGTTTGAGGAATTCGGTATGATACTGAATCACTACCAGTTGTAGGATAATTCCAATATTTCATAATTTGAGCCATAGCTGTAGCGGCGGAACCTGTATATGTTGGTTCCCCTTCATAAGTAACCGGAGTATATTTATTATAAAGTGGACTTTGATCCCATTCAGTTTTTATAAGAGGTGCTACTGATTCAGGTAATGATGAACCGTTAGATATTCTTTTAGTTAAATTTTGTGAGCTATAAAGCTCATTGTCGGAAATTAAAGTTTCCCATTCTTTTTTAATTAATTCGCTGTCTTTACTATAAGTTTTTTTTAATACATTTTTTCTAAGCTTTTGGCTTACATCCTGATAATTATTTAAAATATTCAAAAACTCTGGAGATTTCTTTTTACTATTAAATAAGGTAGAATTAGTTGAATAAGCTAAAATTGGATGATTTGCACTTTCAGATGAAACTATACAAAATCCATTTCCATTTTCGACTGTAAATACATAAAATCCGTTATATTTTTTGTCAATAGTTGAAGTAATATTTACTAAATTTAGTTGTTTAGATAGTTTTTTTAAAGGATCTTTTATTTTAAGCTTTAAAAAATTATTTGCTACTTTTTGAGCAGTTTTTTCTGAAATGTCCTGCGCCTGTAATACACTTGATACAAAAAAAACGGACATAAAAAGTAATTGTTTAAAGTTTATCATAATACTATTAAGATTAAATTACTACATAAAATATTGTTTAATTTGAATAACAAGTATTCTTATTATATTATAAAAATTAAATAATAAGAATATTAATGAGCAAAATTACCTATATAAAAAGGTATAAATTTTACATATTAATTCTTTAAAACTTAATCATTTTTTTTTCATATACATATATTTTTGTGGTTAACAGGGGGCAAATATATAAAAATAATTTAAATTATGATAATACATTATAAACAATGTGTTTATTTATATTGATAAATATAATCTTATATTTTTATTTAATATTAGAGGATAATTAATAATATGATATATAATTGTGTATTTATTTTATTTAATTATATTTAAAATTAATATTATGTGAATTTAATTTTTATATATGAAAATAAATTTCGGCTAATCCATTTCTTTATTAAAATGATTGCCTGTTATACATTTAACTGAAAACTTTGTAATACGCTAAAATTTATGGAAGATCAGGCTCTATTTATCTAATATATATTCATTTTAATTCTTTATTTTTTATTTAATTTCTGATGAATATGGTTTAACAGTAATAATAACTGAAATAGTCAAAATGAAACTAATTTTTAAGTTAGAATTAATTTATTAGCTAAAGAGAAATTAAATTTAGTTTAAATCATAAATAGTTATTTTTTAAGTATACTATTTGACTTGTTAATCCTATTAATAATTTAATTATATCAATGAAGGGTTTAACTTTAAAAAACAGTTAGTTTTCAAAAAAATTAAAATTTAGAAAATATACTTATAAGTTTGTCATGTATATGATTAAGTGATTAAATAAATGATAAATTTGGTGCATATTGTTTAGAAATTGTAATAAAAAATAATAAATATTAACTCGTTAATATAATAAAATCATTTTAGTTGAATAAAGTTCTTAAAGTCTATACTATTGGAAAATCCATTTTTAGTATTAATTTGATCAATACTTACAACAATTATTAAAAATTACTTTGAAAAGACCAGAATCTACTCGATATTTAGTGTAATTGGTATAAATGAAGTATAAAGATTTTAGAGTAAGATAAGAAATTTTTAAAATTGTGAAATTAAATAAAACTTAGGGGAGGTACCCAAATTTCAGACTAAGAGTAGCGAATATTTGTTATAGTTATCATATGCAATTAATTACATTGCTATTTTTAACAAATATACACTTCATAGGTTTCAAGAATGCTCCAAGATTGTAAATAGAAGTGCTTTTAAGATTTGGGTGGCCAATGGGTCTCGAACCCACGACCTTCGGAACCACAATCCGACGCTCTAACCAACTGAGCTATGGCCACCATTTAAGGAATGCAAATATATGAATAGATTTTAAATTTTCAAACAAAATTTTCAAAATCTTTTAGGCCAATCCATCTTTGAGAAGTAAATCCTTCACCGGCATCACAGCCAATAATTCTACCTAAATTTTCTGCCCTATATATAATACTTTTTTTAAAATTAAGTGAAGTAATAGGTGTATTGGGTTCCAATGAATTAGGATCATAAAATTGTGTTTTATATGCCATACAGGCTTCTACTTTTTTATCCAAAAAATGGGATATATCAATTATAAAATCTGGTTTTTCTTCATTCCATTGAATATAATTAAAAATATGTTTTGGCCTCCATTTTTCTTGTGAAATACCATTATAGTTTGTTTGTATTTTGATTAATCCTGAAAGAAAACAGGCATCATATACCAACTTGGCAGCTTTTCCATGATCTGGATGTCTATCACTTATCGAATTAGCTAAAACTATATCAGGCTTGTATTTTCTAATTATTTTAATTAGTTCAATTTGATGATTATTATCATTTATAAAAAAACCATCTCTAAATTTTAAATTTTCACGATAAGAAATTGAAAGTAATTTACTAGCTTCATTCGATTCGGATTTTCTGGTGATGGCTGTTCCTCTAGTACCTAATTCACCCTCTGTTAAATCTAATATTCCTACTTTTTTGTTTTCGTAAACCATTTTGGCTATAGTTCCTCCGCAGCCAAGCTCCACATCATCAGGATGGGCTCCTATTGCTAATATATCTAATTTCATTGATCAAATTATGAAGTCAAAAAAACTTCAGTAAAATTATTACTGAAGTTTTTAATTTTTTTATACTTTATTAAATTATAATTCAGATTTTACTTTTAACATAAGTTTCTCAATTTTTGCTTTTATGTCTATATTATCAGATATTTGCCATGCACTTATAGTAAAAGTATTTCCTTTTGTTCTTATCATAAGACCATAATCAGGATTTGTAGAAGTCCAAATTCCGGGTGAAGATGGTAAACCAAATTCTTGTTGTACCAAAGTTTCTACTTTATGTACTTTTTCATTAGTAGATTGTATTTCTTCTCTGTATTTAAATTTTTCTTGTGAAAAACATAGTAAAGAAGATAAAGACATTGTTACATAAAGAATTAAAATTTTAGCATTCATAATATGTCGTTTTTACTTAAGACAGAAAACCTATTTTTATTATTCGTTTCATCAATATTTATGCCAAAAAGATAAAAAAATATACCCATTGTAATTACTACTATGGGTATATTTTTTTATAATATAGTACTAAATATATTATTTTTTATAATTTTTGTATTTATTAAAGAATTTATCTACTCTACCCGCAGTATCAACCAATTTAACTTTACCTGTATAAAAAGGGTGAGAAGAACTTGAAATCTCCATCTTAACTAAAGGATACTCTACGCCTTCATATTCAATTGTATCTTTTGTTTCTGCTGTAGATTTACATAAAAACATCTCGTCGTTGCTCATATCTTTAAAAACAACTAATCTATAGTTATCCGGATGAATGTCTTTTTTCATTTCTCTAAAAATTTGAATTGCGAAATTACAATTTTATTTCTAAATAATCAAGAATCAATTTGAAAAAAAGTGAGATATCCCTCATATTAGAAATTTTCGGTAATATTTAGTATCATAAGTAATGGATTAATAAAAATAAAATATTTGTTAAGAGAATTTATTTTACCTTGTTAAAACTTATTTATTTAACTAATTTATTTCTTAAACCTTGGTCAATTGCATCTAAAAAATCTTCTGTGCTAAGATAATCTTCACGAGTCATTTGTTTCCCTTTTACTAAAAGAGCAAGATCCTTAGTCATTTTACCTCCTTCAACAGTTTCAATACAAACTTTTTCGAGTGTTTCTGCAAAATTGACTACCTCAGGGGTATCATCTAAATTACCTCTATGTATTAAGCCTCTGGTCCATGCAAAGATTGATGCGATGGGATTGGTAGATGTATCTTTTCCTTCCTGATATAATCTATAATGTCGGGTTACTGTTCCATGGGCAGCCTCTGCTTCAACTGTTTTACCATCTGGGGTTACTAACACTGAGGTCATTAAACCTAGGGATCCAAAACCTTGAGCAACTGTGTCTGATTGCACGTCACCGTCATAGTTTTTACACGCCCATACAAAGCCTCCATTCCATTTCATTGCACAGGCTACCATATCATCAATAAGACGGTGTTCATAGCTGATTCCCAGCTCTTCAAATTTTGATTGATAATGATCTTCATAAATTTTCTGAAAAATATCTTTAAATCTTCCGTCATATGCTTTTAAGATGGTGTTTTTAGTCGAAAGGTACAAAGGCCATTTTTTTGCTAATGCCATTTGAAATGATGAATGTGCAAATCCTTTAATAGATTCATCGGTGTTATACATGGATAAAGCAACTCCGTCATCTTTAAAATCATATACCTCCCAAGTTTGAGGTTCACCGTTTTCGGGTGTAAAAGTCATAGTTAATTTACCGGGGCCTTTAGTTACAACATCTGTAGCTTTATATTGGTCTCCAAAAGCATGACGGCCAATTACAATCGGTTGAGTCCATCCTTGAACATATCTGGGAACATTACTCATAATAATAGGTTCTCTAAATACTGTTCCTCCTACAATATTACGAATAGTACCGTTTGGCGATTTCCACATTTTTTTCAAATTAAATTCTTTAACACGGGCTTCGTCAGGAGTTATAGTTGCACATTTTACAGCAACATTATATTTTTTTGTTGCTTCTGCAGAGTCTATGGTAACTTGATCGTTAGTTTTATCTCTGTTTTCAATACCTAAATCAAAGTATTTCAGATCTATATCTAAATAGGGGAGAATGAGTTTGTCTTTAATAAACTTCCAAATAATTCTTGTCATTTCATCTCCGTCCATTTCAACAACAGGATTAAGTACTTTTATTTTTTGCATGATAACTATTGATTTGTATCAAATATAACAATACTTATATTAGTTAAGCAAATATTTAACCTAATTTTAGTTTAATAAGTTGAATAAAAATATTTATTACAAGCTAATGTTGAATATAGGAGTTTCTAGAGATGGATGAAAAATATTTAAGATTAAAAAAGGTTAATAAATCAAATTTATTAACCTTTATATTTTGACATAAAAATAAGTATTTAAACAATTATAAACTTTCTACGAATTGATTTCTAATTAATTTTTTATCTAATTTTCCTACACTGGTTTTGGGAATTTCTGAAACAAATTTTATATTTTGAGGTATAGCCCATTTACTTAATATTCCGGTTTCAGTATATTGTTTTAAGTAATTTTTTAATTCATCATGTGATAAAGTCATACCCGGTTTTAAAACGATACAAGCACAAGGCTTTTCACTCCATTTTTCATCCGGAATACCGATTACAGCGGTTTCAGCTACAGATTCATGGCTTGTAATAATATTTTCTAATTGAACGGAAGATATCCATTCACCGCCACTTTTAATTATATCTTTTATTCTATCCGTGATATTTATGGAATTATTGGAATTTATAGTGGCTACATCCCCTGTATGTAAATATCCTTCGTGCCATAATTCCATTGCTCTTTTTTCATCTTTATAATAGCCTTGAGTAAGCCATGGCGCACGAATAATAATTTCACCTTGCTCTATATCATTGTTTTGTACGGGTTTTCCTTGTTCATTAATAATTTTAACGGTTGTAAATAAAACAGGAGTACCGGTTCTTATTCTCATTTCAGACTGTTGATCAATATCGGAATTTTTATATTTCGGGTCTATATGAGTTAATGTTATGATAGGACAAGTTTCTGACATTCCATATCCTGACATAATATCAATATTTTTTTCCAAAGCACTTTTCGCTAACTTTTTAGTTAATGAAGCACCACCAATAATAACTTTCCATCCGTTAAAATCAATATTTTTAGTTTCATTGCTCTCTAAAATCATTTGTAAGATGGTCGGTACACAGTGAGAAAATGTTGGTTTTTCTTTAGTGAATATATCGATAAATCCATTTAAATTAAATTTTCCGGGATATATTTGTTTTAAAGAAAATGTTGTAGCAACATAGGGAAATCCCCACGCATGTACATGAAACATGGGTGTTAACGGTAAATACACATCATTTGAGTTTATACGACAGGCAACAGATCCGGAAAAACCAAAACTGGCGGCAGTATTATATGTATGTAGTACTAATTGTCTATGGGTAAAATATACGCCTTTGGGATCGCCTGTTGTACCTGTAGTATAAAAAGTTGTTGCTACGGCATCTTCATCAAAATCCTCAAATTCATATTCATCAGAAGATTCAGCCATCAATTCTTCATATTCTCCATAAATATCTAAAATTTCAGAAGATACTTTAGTATCATCATCTTTACATATAATTAAATATTTTAAAGAAGGCATATTTCCGGCAAATTTTTCTAAAATAGGTAGAAAATCCGAATGTGCTATGATAACCAAATCTTCGGCATGATTAATAGTGTAATGAATTTGTTCTGCAGATAGTCTCCAATTGATCATATGGAGAACATTTCCGGTCATAGGTATAGCGAAGTATGATTCGAGATAACGGTGACTATCATAATCCATTACAGCAATAGTTTCTCCACCCTCTATTCCAAGGTTACTAAGCATATTGGCAAATCGTTGAACTCTTTTTTTGAATTCTCGATAATTATATCTAAAAACATCTTTATAAATAATTTCATTATCAGGATTTAAAGTGGTACAATAATCATATAATCCTTTAATGAGCAGAGGAGACTTATAGGCATTTTTTACAGAGTTAATTTTTTTAAATATCATCTTTATTTATTAAATATGCGCTAATTTACAAAATATAATATTTTATGCTAATGATTTTTTTAAATTTCTTGTTATTGTATTAGCATTTAATCCATTACATTATTCTAAATTAGTGTAATTTTGTTGGTGATAAGTTATAAATGTATGTTTTATTAAATTGGAATAAATATGTTTTATCAACATCATAAATCTATAGAAAATTTTGCATTAGAATATTTAGAATTATGTAATAAATTTCAGATTCTGGACATAGCAGATTTTAGAAAACAAGAATTACTCAAAAATAAGAATTTTTATCTTTTAGAAGCTTAAAGTGAGTGAAAAGAAAAATTTTAGTGATGTTTTTTTCTTAACTTAATATTGGAAATACAGACAGATGTTGTTAGTTCCTTATGAAAAATATAAATTCATAAGGTAGGAAGTATTAAATGATTATGTTTTATCGGGAGAAGTAGTGTTAATTCTTATAGCTTGGATATTTAATTGTTTCACATAATATATAAATAATTTTCCTAAATTATATCTTATTATGCGAATTAGAACTGATAGAAATGTATAATATATTTTAATCTTATTTTAAGAGTTGATAAGCTAATAAAGAAACCAAATAAGCTATACCCGTCATATAAAATAGTTGAATCGTCGGCCATTTCCAAGAGTTCGTTTCTTTTCTAACAACTGCTAAAGTACTGACGCATTGCATAGCAAAAGCATAAAATAATAAGATAGAGATTCCTGTAGCTAAATTGAATGTGGGTTTCATGGTATTATGGTTAATATCCTTTCTCATCAATTCTTTTAACTTAAGATTTTCACTTCCGTCATCCTCAAGGCTGTATATAGAGGCAATGGTTCCCACAAAAACTTCTCTTGCAGCAAATGATGAAAGAATACCAATATCTATTTTCCAATCATATCCTAAAGGTATGAAAACCGGTTCAATAGCTTTTCCAAAATGTCCTAAATAGGAATTTTCTAAAGTAACATCAGCAAGATAATTAGTTTTACCATTTTCTTCTAAGCTTCCGAATTTTCCTAATGCCCAAAGTATAACACTGAGAGCAACGATAATTTTACCAGCATTTGCAATAAAACTTAGTGACTTTTCGAATAAACCATAAAATACATTCCTCCAGAAAGGAATTTTATAATTCGGCATATCTAAAATAAGATAGCTTTTATAGTGAGATTTCATTAATTTATTGGCCAATGAAGCACTTATAAATACCATTATAACACCAAGTAAATACATGATCATCATAACAATTCCCTGTAAATTGAAAATACCGCTTCCTTTAGGGATAATTAAAGCTATAATTATGGAATATACCGGAAGACGAGCAGAGCAAGTTATAAAAGGGGTAACCAAAATAGTTATTAATCTTTCTTTTGAATTTTCAATATTTCGTGCTGACATAATGGCGGGTATAGCACATGCAGCTCCGGATAATAAAGGAACCACACTTTTTCCGTTCAATCCGACAGGTCTAAACCATCGATCCATTAAAAATACAACTCTTGCCATATAGCCGCTTTCTTCCATAATCAATAGAAAGAAAAATAAAATTGCAATTTGAGGAACAAAAACAGCAACACCGCTGATACCCGGAATAATACCTTGAGTTATGAGTTCTGATATAGGACCCTCAGGTAAAAAGGTTTCAAGAAATTCGCTAGTATTTGCAAAAAGAGTTTCGATCCAATCTTGGGGATAGCCTGACAAAAAAAATAATGCTTGAAAAATTAAAAACAAGATTGAAAAAAATAAAAAATATCCCCAAAAATGATGAGTGGCGATTTTATCAAATTTATTCGTAAAGGTTTGGTAGTTTGGATCTTTATATACAACTTTTTCAACAAGATCATCAATTTGCCGATGCCTTAGAATAGTTTCTTTAAGTTGAAGTCTTTTAGGTGTCAGCTTGTATTTTTTTACAATTTCCGTGACCTTTTCACGATATACAAGAGGAATATTGCTTGTTTTAGTTTGGGCTAGGAAAAGCCAAGCAAGGTAATCATCAATCTTGAATAGATTTGTTAATTCTTTTACAGCCTCTTTAAATTCGCTGGGATATTGAAAGGTTTTTAGCGATTCATTGATAAAGCCATTATTTATTGTTTCTTTCAACAGATCAATTCCTTTACCTTTTCTGGAACTAACTAATACTACCGGAGTATGAAAATAATCAGCCAAATTTTTTTCTCGAATTAAAATTCCTTCTTTTTCAATATTATCAATCTGGTTGATAACTAGTATAGTAGGAATTTTTAAATCTTTTATTTGTTCATACAGAAATAAACTTCTTTTCATATTATGAACATCGGCCACTACTATAATAATATCGGGATAATAAGAATTATCAGGGTTGGTAAGAATAGTCAATACAACCTCCTCATCAGCAGATGAGGGGCAAAGACTGTATATCCCCGGAAGGTCTATAAGTCTATAGTCAGTATCTTTATATGTAAACTTACCTTCTTTTTTTTCAACGGTAATTCCAGGATAGTTTCCGGTTTTTTGATGCAGTCCGCTTAATTGATTAAAAAGTGTAGTTTTTCCGGCATTTGGATTTCCTATGAGAGCAATAGTTTTACTAATCATCGTTTTTCTATTGCATTTCAATCAATATATAATCGGCTTCTTCCTTACGTAACATTACAGTGCTTTTCTCTTTACCATACTCAATAAATAGAGGACCATTCCAAGGTGCCTGACGCTTCAATTTGACAAAAACACCAGGAACAATTCCCATTTCTAAAATTTTAGTGGGTATGTCTTCTTCAGAAAATCCTATAACTTTTGCTTCTTGAGTAGGTTTTAAAAATGAAAGAGATTTATGGGTAAGCATGATTTTATAACTAAACACCTTAATTATTCTTTGGCAAATATATGAATTATTTGTATTTAATCTAAATAAAATATAAAATTATTTAATAAATCAAATTACAGACAATTTGTAAAATATAGTTACAGTAAAATCTTAAGATATATTATTAAATTAAAAATTAAAGAAATAGAAATTTATAATTTTATTAAAAATCATATAGTTTTGCTTTACTTTGACATTTATAATTATGAGAAAACCAGTATTTATGTTCTTTATTATAACATCTATTATAATGCAAGGAGGAGGGTTCAGAGTATCGCTTCAAGGAGCAAGACAGGCTGCTATGGCACATACCAGTGCTCATACAAGAGATGCAAGTATAGCTTTCTTTAATCCGGCAGGTATTTCATTTATTCCTTCAAAATTAAGTATTGCAGCGGGAACTTTTATAATATTGGGAAATGCTGATTTTCAAAATAAACCTACTTTATACAGGACCAAAACGGATAATCCGGTTAGCACTCCCTCCATGTTTAATATAGCTTATAAAGCTACCGATAAACTATCCGTCGCTTTTAGCTTCACTACTCCGTTTGGTAGTGGAGTTGACTGGGGACAAAATTGGGAAGGTAAAGATTTAATAACTAAAATTACCATCCGGTCGTATTACTTTCAACCTACAGTAGCCTATCGTTTAAATGATTGGTTTAGCATCGGTGCAGGATATATATATGCATTAGGAAGTGTAAATTTGCAAAAAGCTATATCGTCAGTAGACGGAAGAATGAAATTGGTTGATAAAAATGCCACCGGAAATGGTTATAATGTAGGTATGTATTTCAAACCGATTAAAGATCTTGATGTAAGTATAGCCTATCGCTCCAATATTGATATTCATGCTGTCAATGGGAAAGCCCGATTTTATTTGCCTGAATCATTAGTTGGAAGTGAATCATTTCCTACGGAAAATGATAATTTTAACGCAAGATTACCTTTAGCTTCTGAAATTACATTCGGAGTAACCTACAGACTTCTACCTCAATGGACGATTTCTACAGACTTAAATATTTCCGGTTGGAATAAATATAAAGCTTTAACGTTAGATTTCCGTCAAAATAAAGTCGGTAACGATCCAAACGATCCTACCATATCCACCACCCCTAAAAATTTACATAACACTCATACATTTAGGATCGGTTCAGAATATTCCGTGTCGGATAAATTAGACCTTCGTATAGGCTATTACTATGATCCTTCGCCGATCAGCAAAGATTATTGGAGTCCCGAAATGCCTAGTACTGATAATAATGCAATTACAGGAGGTGTCGGATATAAATTCTTACATGATAAATTAATGCTCGATTTGACGGGGATGTATTATATAGGTAATTCAAGAAAAGTAGTTAATAAATTTTATAATTTCAAAGGAGATGTCAAATTGCATAGCTTTATGTTCGGGTTGGGCTTAGCATGGAATCCTTTTTAAAATGCAAGATATGAGAAAATATATACTAACACTTTTGCTGGGGAATTGTTGTTTTTTCCTTTCATGCAATAATGATTTTAATGAGGATATAGATACTGAATTTAGCTCAGGCGATGCTGATTTTTCCAAATATGTAGCCTTAGGAGACGCGTTTACATCAGGGTTTAGAGATAATGCACTTTATGTAGCAGGACAAAAGGAATCATTTCCATTAATGATTGCTGAGCAAATGAAACGTTCGGGATGTAAAGATTTCAAAATTCCTTTTATGGCTGATGAATTAGGGGGAATCCCAAATGCTAAAGTTGATAATAAGAAAATATTGGTGGTAGCAGATGGCTCTCTTACTCCCATAACATCACCGGGTACAGGTACCACCACTCTCGCAAATATTTATTCAAAGGGAGCTTATCAAAATATGGGTATACCGGGTGCTAAATCATTTCATTTACTTGCGACCGGGTATGGAAATCCTGCTGATTTAGCTTCGAAAAAAGCAAATCCTTATTTTGTTCGTATTGCCTCCACAACCAATTCTACCGTATTAGAAGATGCAATGAGTCAAAGACCAACATTTTTTACTTTATGGATTGGGATTAATGATATTTTGAGTTACGCTACTTCAGGAGGAGACGGGTCTACCTTTATAACAGACATTTCAACGTTTCAAAATGCCTACACTAAATTAATTCAAACTCTTACTTCAAATTCGGCCAAGGGAGTAGTAGCTAATATTCCGGATGTGACCGATTTTCCTTATTTCAATAAAATTACTTCATTACCTTTCCAAGCCAATCAATTAACATCACAGCAAATAAAAAATTTAAACGAGTCCTATGAAGGTTACAATTCCGGCTTGGATCAAGCAAAAGCGAAAAATTTAATCACAAAGGATGAAGCTGAAATTAGAAGGATAGTCTTCTCAGAAGCAAAAGCTAATGGAGCAATAATAATAGATAAAGATCTTACTAATTTAGATAAGATGGGACTTCCTTCTATAAGAATGTCAACAACAAAAGATTTATTTCTGTTATCAGTGGCCTCCATTTTAAAAACAGGAGGAGGAACGTCAAAACCGATAGAGGATCAATATGTTTTGACCGATAAGGAAATTGGAAATATCCAAGAAGCTACACAAGCATATAATGCTATTATTGAAAATATAGCGAAACAATATAATCTGGCATTTGTTGATATAAAATCATTAATTAAAAATTTAAAAACTAAAAACGGAATTCTCTACAATGGAGTAAGTTATACAAATATATTTATAACAGGAGGATTTTTTTCTTTAGATGGAATACATCCAACCGGAAGAGGGTATGCTTTAATAGCTAATGAATTTATTAAAAGTATAAACCATAAATTTAAATCGAATCTTCCTTCGGTTAATCCAAATCTGTATCAATCTGTTAAATTTCCATAAAGATAAAGTTATTATTTAATAAAGTTGAATGAAATTTGTTGAGTTTTATTAGGGTATGATTAAAAAAATTATAACTTTGCAGTACTCGTTTTCAGAAATATTTTTTAACACATTAAAATGATTCAATCAGTCCATATTTTCTCGACTAGAGAAAGTGTTTCTTTAGCAGAAAAAATATCACAAAGTTATGGAATGCCCCTAGGAAAAATGAGTTTCTTTGATTTTAGTGATGGTGAATACCAACCCTGTTTAGAAGAATCGGTAAGAGGTTCCCGAGTCTTTATTATAGGATCAACCTTTCCCCCGGCAGATAATTTGATGGAAATGTTGTTGATGATAGATGCAGCTAAAAGAGCATCTGCAGATAAAATAACAGCAGTAATTCCTTATTTTGGTTTAGCACGTCAAGACAGAAAAGATAAACCTCGCGTTCCGATAGGCGCAAAGTTGGTCGCTAATTTATTAACTGCTGCTGGTGCAACACGTGTAATGACAATGGATTTACATGCAGATCAAATACAAGGATTTTTCGAAATTCCGGTAGATCATTTATTTGCCTCTGCTATATTTATTAATTATGTTAAGTCACTAAAATTAGACAACTTAACGATTGCTTCTCCGGATATGGGGGGAGCTAAAAGAGCGAGAACCTATGCCGGATATTTAGATGCTGACGTGGTAATTTGTTATAAGGAGAGAAAAAAAGCCAATAATGTCGATTATATGACTTTAATTGGAGATGTAAGAGGTAGGAATGTAATTTTAGTAGACGATATGATTGATACTGCGGGAACCTTAACCAAAGCGGCTGATATATTAATGGAGGCAGGAGCAACAAGCGTACGAGCAATGGCAACACATGCTATTTTTTCAGGAGCTGCTTATGATAGAATTAATGATTCTAAATTGGAGGAAGTGATTGTAACTGATTCAATTCCTTTAAAAAATAATTTGGTAAGTAAAATAAAAGTGTTATCTTGCGCCCCTTTGTTTGGAGAAGTGATGAACTTAGTACATAACAGAGAATCAATAAGTAAAAAATTTATAATGTAATATTATATGAAATCAATTACAATTCAAGGAGAAAAAAGAGAAAGCGTAGGTAAAAATTCATCAAAAGCCTTACGTAATGCTGAAAAAGTTCCTTGTGTTGTTTATGGAGAAAAAAATGTAATCCATTTTTCTACTAAAGAAAGAAGCTTTACTAATTTAGTTTATACTCCTGAAGCACACACAGTTACTTTAGAAATAGATGGAGAAAAGATTGACGCTATTTTGCAAGATCTACAATTTCATCCGGTAACAGATAAGATTATCCATGCTGATTTTTATCAAATAAATCCGGAAAAATTTGTTACTATGGAAGTTCCTGTGGTAATTACAGGTAGAGCAAAAGGAGTTGTTAGAGGTGGTGTATTGCGTGTTAATTTAAGAAAACTTAGAGTAAAAGCACTTCCTGCAAATTTACCTGATGAGATTGTTATAGATGTAACTACTTTAGATGTAGGTAATAAATTTGAGGTGTCTAAAGTTGAAGTAAATGATTATCAAATATTGCATCCGGCAAATACAGTTATTGCAGCTGTAAAAACATCAAGAAATGTTAAAGCTGCTTCCACAGATGATGAATCAGAAAACTAATAATTTTAATATAGTTTTCGAATTAATAAGAATATATAATTTTTATATAAATCAAAATAAAAGCTGTTCAAAACGGACAGCTTTTATTTTTGGTGAAAAAATTATTTTATAAAGGGACTGATTAGTTCAATTTTAAAATGAGATTTCAGTAATTAATTTTTTAAGACTTGTTTATCTTTATTCCTTGCAAGCACAATTATTGAAATTATTCCCATTAAAATCATTAATACCATTTGTAAGGTGTGAGCAAGTATAGCATAAGAATAGCCTATTTCTTTACCTTCATCAATAGATTTTCCCCACTGTAAATATAAAGCCGCAAAGCCTATCATCATAGCAAGGTGAAAAGCACCTATACCACCCGATGCCGGCACTAACATGCCTAAGCTTCCTATGGATAAAATATAAAACCCTGTTTGTACAGGTATGGAAGAAGTTTCGGGTAAAGCAAAAACTACAAGATAAGATGCAAAAAAATAACATATCCAAATTCCAAAGGATAGCAAAACAAATTTTATTCTCTGTTTTAATTTTAAGACAGAAGCCAATCCGTCAATAATTCCTTTTAAAAAAAGTAATATTTTTTTAGTAATGGATAATTTAAGTAATTTTTTTCTAAATATATAAAGTAGAATACTGCATAGTAAAATTACAGTAATCAATACATAGTAAATAGTATAATTTTGTTCAACGTTGTTAGATTCATTTTTACCAAGTAAATCAAAAAAAGATAGTAAAGTAGAATAGTTAAAAATTAAAGATAAGAGAATGAAAAATATCATAAAAAATAAATCGATAATTCTTTCAGTTACAACTGTTCCAAATGAATTGGTAAAGGGTACCTTTTCAACAGTTTGCAGAGCTGTTGCTCTACCAATTTCTCCCATTCTGGGTATTCCTAAGTTTAAAAAATACCCAAATGAAAGAGCCCATAAGGCGTTCGAGTTTTTGATTTTGTAGCCCATAGGCTCTAAAAGTAAATTCCATCTGATAGCTCTAAACCAGTAAGCTCCTAGACCGAAAAATGCAGCCATACTTATCCAAAAATAATTTGCTCTTTTAGCTGTGGAAATGGTTTTTTCAATAAAATTATCTCCTAAACTTTTAGACACTAAAAACATAAGTACAGAAGCAATTAGAATCGAAACGGTAATTGTAAGAATATTCTTAAATTTTTTATTCATAAAATTCAAATTATTCTATTTTATTATTTCTTTCATTCGGAAAGATGATGGTAGGTTGGAATTTTTTAGCTTCTTCAAATTCCATTAAAGCATAAGAAATAATTATAATGACATCCCCTTTTTGGACCTTTCTTGCTGCAGCGCCATTAAGTATTATATCTCCAGAACCTTTTTTACCTTTAATTATATAAGTTTCGAATCTTTCTCCGTTATTAATGTTTACAATACTAACCTTTTCACCGGTGATGACTCCGGCGGCATTCATCAGATCTTCATCAATGGTTATACTGCCTATATAATTTATATCTGCCCCGGTTACAGTTACTCTATGAATTTTTGACTTTAAAACTTCGATTAACATTTTTCTTTTTTATGATTTATACAGGTACAAATATATTATTTTTGTTATTATCTTATCTGAAGATTATCTATTAAACGTATATCTCCGGCAAACACAGCAATAAAAGCTCTGTAATGTTTAGAGATTTCAAAAGTTTGATTCATTTGCAAAGATTCTTCTTCTGTAACGGTAAAATACTCCAGCTTTAAATTTGAATTTAAATACAATCTTTCAATTTTAGATATTACTGTTTCCGGGGAATGATGTGAAGATAATTCTTTGGCTTTTAATAAAGATTGATATATAAATATAGATTTTTTCTTAAAATCGTCAGTAAGCCTCATATTACGTGAGCTCATAGCTAAACCATTTGATTCACGAACAATGGGCATTCCCACAATTTCGACAGGTAATTTTAAGGTTTTTACCATGTGACGTATAATTTGTAATTGTTGAAAATCTTTTTCACCAAAATAAGCTCTGGTAGGTTGTACTTGTAATAATAAGCGTTTTACAACCGTTGCCATTCCTTGGAAATGACCGGGGCGAAAAGATCCTTCCATAACTAAATCCAATCCATTCATCTTTATCGGTTCGCATTCCAATCCATTGGGATATAAATCTTCGACGCTTGGTAGATATAAGGCATCACAACCAATACTTTCCAATTTGGCTATGTCATCATTTTCTGTCCTAGGATACTTAATTAAATCAGCCTGATTATTAAACTGCGTAGGATTTACAAAAATACTCCCTATAGTATATTGATTATCTTCCATAGCTTTTTTAAACAGCGAAAGGTGCCCGTTATGCAGAGCTCCCATAGTGGGAACAAATCCTAATGTTAGTTTTTTAGCTTTGATATATTGGGTAAAATCATATAAATCTTTTCGGTTTCTTACTATTAACATACTGGTATTTTTAATGACAAACGTCATGGTTTATAGTGCAAACTTACTACAGTTTGATTAATTTTTTGTAACTTTGTTAAATTATAATCAGTCTACCAATTTATAATGAGTTCAAAAAGAATACTTCATGTTACTTCTGAATTAGTTCCATATTTTAATGAAAACCCCATTTCATCAGGAGTTTATAATTTAGCCAAACAGATGTTTGCACAAGGAAATGATGTTAGGATTTTTATGCCAAGATTTGGGCTGATAAATGAAAGAAGATTTCAACTTCACGAAGTAATCAGATTATCGGGAATGAATCTGATTATTAATGATTTAGATCAGCCGTTAGTTATTAAAGTTGCCTCTCTTCCGGGAGAAAGGATGCAAGTTTATTTCATTGAAAATCATGAATATTTCAAAAGAAAATCGCCATATAAAAATGAAGCTAATGAATGGTTTGAAGATAATGATGAAAGGGCTGTTTTTTTTACCAAGGGTGTTTTAGAAACTATTAAAAAATTAAATTGGATACCCGATATAATCCACTTGCATGGATGGATGGCCAGTTTTTTGCCAATTTATTTAAAAAACAATTATGCTAATGATGCGTTCTTTAGTGATATTAAAGTTATAACATCAGTTTATAATCAAGGAAGTAACGGAACTTTTAGCAATAATCTTAAAGCCATTTTAGAATTTGATAATATAGACACAAGTAAATTAAATTACTTAACCGATAATAAATACGTTAGTATTATCAAAGAAGCTATGGAAGGTTCAGATACTATTGTGAAAGGAGAAGAAGTTTTAATTGACGAATTGGAAGACATGTTCAAAGATTCAACTAATCCTAAATTTGATTTTATTCAAAATGAAGATGTCCAAGTAATTTATCAAGTTACTAGTGAAATAAAGATCCAAGAGTAAAATAAATATGAAAATATTCAATTCACAAGTAAAGTTATCAGTTTTATCTTTACTGTCAACCTTTTTTTTATTAAGTTGTGAAAATGATACAACTGATATTGGAGCTAACCTTATACCTGATAAATTAGAAGGAAAAAGCACATTCGTTGACCTGGTAGCTTATAATATTTATAATAATGATACTATTAGAGCAGATTATAACTCTCTTAATAATGGGCTGGTGGGTATTTATGAAGACAATATTTTTGGGAAATCAAAAGCCTCATTTAGTATACAAGTAAGATTAAGTACTTCAGACAAGATAAAAGGTAATATTCAGCAAGTTGATTCAGTTGTATTAAGCCTTAATCCTCCATTTAATCCATCTTCTTACAGGGAAAGGAAAATTATATTAAACCCAGGAAGTACCAGCGGTATCGATACTATTAAATATGTTAAAAAATATACATTAGCATCATATTTAGGTAAAGCCGGGAATTCAATGGAGGTAAATGTAAACCGGATTAAGAACACTTTTTTGGAATCCACTTCTTCAAAATTTTATTCAAATAAAATTATTGAGGTTGGAGATAAACTAGGAAGCGCACTATTAGCTGATTCGTTAACCAGTATATCGGTAAAAACGAGCGATGGGAAAATAATTTCAGAGCCAACTGTAGCAGGTTATAGGATAAAATTGGACCCCGAATATTTTTATCAACATTTTTTTAGTAAAAAAGGGAGTTCAGATATCAGTGATAATTCAAGGTTTATTCAATATTTTAAGGGAATTAAAATATATCCGGTTGATGAAAATTCAAAATTTATGTTTAATTTTCCTGTAAGTAAAATGACCTTGATTGCGTATTATAAGTATAAAGATAATTCATCAGATAAATACACTGCCACAACCTATTCATTTACGATGAATTCTGCATATAATTCGATGGTGGGAGAATATAATTTTTATAATCGTAATACAGCCAGTTCTCAATTCAAACAGCAAATGAATAATCCGGATAAGCAGTCAGGAGAGTCCATATTATTTTTACAAGGTATGGGTGGACCCTCTATTCATTTGAAATTAGATGATTCGCAATTAGAAGCCATTAAAGATTCTGTACAAAATCATAACTGGGCTATTACAGGTGCAAAATTGAAATTTTATCTGACAGAAAATGTCTCCTCTAAGCCTGGCTATATTTATGGATATAATTATTCACAAAAAAAGTTTTTACCCGACTTAACCTTCTATTCCGGCTTAGCAGGTTATTTCTTTAATCCAAAGTACGATTTTGATACTAATCCACAGTATTATACGCTAAATATAACCAAGCAAATCAAAGATATTGTAGAAAAGAATAAACCCAATGATGAAATTTTAGTTGAGATGGGTAATTTTATTACACGTTCTACAAATAGTAACGAGTATTTAGGATATTATAAAACAACAAGGGCTTACGAACCCTTTCGATTAACTTTTTACGGAAATAAAAATACAGGAAATAAAAAGTTAAGATTAGAAATATTGTATACTAAAAATTAAATATTTATTTGATAAATAAGAAATAAAAACATTAAATTATGTGTGGAATAACTGGATATATCGGAAATAAAAAGGCCTACCCCATAATATTAAACGGATTAAAAAGGTTAGAATATAGAGGTTATGATAGTGCTGGCATAGTTTTAAATGAAAATGGAACCTTTAAATTAAGAAAAACAAAGGGCTCAGTATCCGATTTAATAGCTAAATGTAAAGATTTAAATTCAGAAGCAACTGTAGGAATTGGACACACAAGATGGGCTACGCATGGCGTTCCCAGTGACATAAATGCGCATCCTCATATTTCAAATAACGGTAAGATTGCAATTATACACAATGGTATAATTGAAAATTATGCGACATTAAAAATTATGTTAACGTCTAAAGGGTATACATTTAAAAGTGAAACTGATACGGAAATATTAGTCAACTTAATACAGTATATGCAAGAGACACAAAATTTAGATTTAGCGACAGCTGTCAGATATGCATTAAATGAAGTTATAGGCGCTTATTCCATTGCTGTTATAGAAGTGGATCAACCGCAAGAGATTGTTGTAGCACGTTTAAGCAGCCCTTTAGCTATAGGTATAGGAGAAAATGAGTATTTTATAGCATCGGATGCTTCTCCATTCATTGAGTTTACTAATGAAGTCGTTTATCTTGAAGATGGTGAAATGGCTACTATAACCTTAAAGGGAGTAGATGTATACAAAATAAAAGATAATTCAAAGGTTAATCCACAAATTCATGAATTAAAAACAAGTTTGGAAAAAATTGAAAAAGGTGGATATGAACATTTCATGCTGAAAGAGATTCATGAACAGCCCAGATCTATTATGGATACTATGCGTGGAAGACTTTTAGTAGAAGAAGATATTATTCAAATGGCGGGTATATGGGATTATCAAGAAAAATTTTTAAATGCAGAAAGGATTATAATTATTTCTTGTGGAACTTCTTGGCATGCAGGTCTGGTAGGAGAATATCTTATTGAAGATCTCGCTAGAATACCGGTTGAGGTTGAGTATGCTTCTGAATTTAGATACAGAAATCCAATAATAACAGATAAAGATATCGTTATTGCAATTTCTCAATCCGGGGAGACTGCAGATTCAATAGCAGCTTTAAAGTTAGCCAAAGAAAAAGGCGCCTTTATTTATGGGATATGTAATGTTATAGATTCTTCAATAGCCCGTTTAACAGACGCAGGTTCATATACCCACGCAGGTCCTGAAATTGGAGTTGCTTCTACCAAAGCATTTACTGCACAACTTGCTTTGCTAGCTATGATAGCACTTAAACTAGCCAAGCACAAAGGAACTATAAGCAAAGAGAGATTCAATAGTCTTATCATTGAGTTGGAAACTATACCGGAAAGAGTAGCGGAAGTTATAAAAAATACAGAAAGTCAAATTAAAAAAATTGCTGAATTATATGCAGGTGCTGGTAATTTTTTATACTTAGGTAGAGGTTATAATTACCCTATTGCTTTAGAAGGTGCATTAAAATTAAAAGAAATTTCTTATATCCATGCAGAAGGATACCCTGCTGCAGAAATGAAACACGGACCTATAGCATTAATCGATGAGAATATGCCGGTGGTAGTTATTGCGCCTAAAAAAGGTTATTATGATAAAATTGTAAGTAATATTCAAGAAATCAATTCAAGGAAAGGTAAAGTAATTGCTATTGTTACTCAAGGAGATACTGTAGTTAAAGATATGGTTACAGAATCAATTGAAATTCCTGATGTATCAGAATATTTTACTCCCATTCTATCAGTAATACCCTTACAATTATTAGCGTATTATATTGCTGTACTTCGAGATGTAAATGTTGACCAACCTAGAAATTTAGCAAAATCTGTTACAGTTGAATAAATTGAAGATATTGTGAATTATTAAATACAAAAAAAGACTTGATTATGCAAGTCTTTTTTTGTATTAAGAAACAAAGGATTGTTACTATATATTAAACAAGAATCATAAAAATTCTGTAACTTTAAAATTAAAATAACGTATAAAAATAAATTAATTATACAAAATTAATAAATTATGAATAAAAAAGTAATCTTAATGATTTTAGATGGATGGGGAATAGCTACAGATAAAAGTGTATCAGCTATCGACCATGCTCGTACACCTTTTATGGACAGCTGTTTTCAAAAATATTCTAATACCACTTTAATAACCTATGGATTGGATGTTGGCTTACCTAAAGGACAAATGGGGAATTCAGAAGTTGGGCATATGAATTTGGGAGCCGGAAGAGTAGTTTATCAAAATTTAACAAAGATTAATTTAGCAGTTGAAAACGGAACTTTAGGAAATGAAGAAGAATTAAAAAAAGCTTTCGACTACGCCAAACATAATAATAAACCAGTGCACTTTATAGGGTTAGTTTCTAATGGTGGAGTTCATTCACATATAAGTCATTTAAAATCTTTAGTTGAAGCAGCAAAATCCTCTCAAGTAAAGAATGTCTTTATACATGCTTTTACAGATGGGAGAGATTGTGATCCACAAAGTGGAAAAGGATTTATAAAAGATACCATTGAATTTTGTGAAGATAACAATGCGAAATTAGCTTCAATTGTAGGAAGATATTATGCAATGGATCGAGATAAACGTTGGGAAAGAGTAAAGATCGCTTACGATGCCATGGTAAATGCTGAAGGAAATAAAACAGATAATCCTTTACAAGCCATACAACAATCCTATCAAGAAGGTATTACAGATGAATTTCTTACACCAATCGTAGTGACTGAAAATAACAAACCTGTAGCAAAAATCCAAGAGGGCGATGTTGTCATTTGTTTTAATTTTCGTACCGATAGACCTAGAGAAATAGTAGATGTATTATCTCAACATGACCATCCAGAAGTGGGAATTAAAAAATTAGATTTATATTTTGTCACCATGACAGAATATGATGAAACATTTAAAAACATACATGTCATATTTAAAGAGGATACTATAAAAAATACGCTTGGAGAAGTAATAGCCAACGCAACATTAAAACAAATTAGAATAGCTGAAACTGAAAAATATCCCCATGTAACCTTCTTTTTTTCCGGAGGAGAAGAAAAAGTATTTGAAAATGAAAAAAGAATTTTAGCTCCATCTCCTAAAGATGTTCCAACCTATGACTTAAAACCTCAAATGGCAGCATATGAAATCAGAGATGCAATTATACCTGAATTAGAAAAGAAAGAAGTAGATTTCGTATGTTTAAACTTTGCAAATGCGGATATGGTAGGTCATACCGGAGTGTTCGAAGCAGCAATTAAAGCAGCAGAAGTTGTAGATGAATGTGCAGGAGATATTTGTAAAGTAGCTTTAGATAATGGGTATACAACTCTAATTATTGCAGATCATGGAAATTCGGATAAAATGAAAAATGAAGATGGTTCTCCCAATACGCAACATACAACAAATCTAGTACCCTTAATTATTGTTGATCACGAAAAATTCAATTTAAAACAAGGTAAATTAGGAGATATAGCTCCTACAATTTTAACATTAATGGGATTGCCTATTCCTCAAGAAATGACAGGAAATGTTTTAATTGATAAATAATTAGTAAGAATTGAAATTATTAAAAAAGAGATACTACAAATATCTCTTTTTTTATTGTTGTAAAATTTTTAGATAAATAATGATTTATATGAAATATAATACCGATATTTAGTTGTTATATAGAGATAATATTCATGGAAAGATGATAAATATTTTTAACATGCATTTAACTAATTCATAAATAATATCTAATAGCAAATATGTAAATTTGTATAATTTGAAAAAATTACTAAAAATCATTATTATTATGTCATTTATAGCACGATTAGAGGTTGCCGGAAGAAAATATAATATTATAAATGTAAATTATTCATTAGCACAAGAAACTGATCCAACCGGACGACCTTCTTCACAAATTAGAGGGGGGAGAATAGAAATAACTTTAAGATCTACAAATGAAACTCGATTTTTTGAATGGATGACTAACAGTTATAGGAAGAAAAATGGAAAAGTTGTTTTTCTTAAAAAAGGTTCCAATACAACTCTAAAAGAATTAAATTTTACAGATGGTTATGTAGTAAAATATAAAGAAAAATTTGATGCATTAGGAATGGGAAAATCATCCATTACAGAAACATTTACTATATCAGCTAAGTCTATCAGTATGGGCTTAGGAGAGCATGTAAATAAGTGGATAGGATAAAAAACATTGCTGGTAAAAAAAGCAAATCAATAAGCCGGATTTTGTCATTCTCATTTCTGAAAAGCCTTGTTATTTATCTAGAATAAGAATTACTCCTTATTTCAATCTGCTTACCCCCCGGCATCGGACGGATAGCCCTTATAAATCCGGTATACATAGCATTGCACCTCACAGAGTTTACCTGATTTCACTACAGCCAAACTGTACTTTCTTTCTGTTGCACTGGTCCTCATCTTACGATGGACGGGAGTTACCCGCTGTGATATCCTTTGGTGTCCGGACTTTCCTCTTCAGCAAAAATATACAGAAGCAACAAGGTTGATTTGCTTTTTACAAAATTACAATATTTTTCAATACTTCAAAATTGATTTAAAAACTATGAGTTAATTATATTTGTTTTTAAATTTAGAGAAGAATGGATTTAGACGAACTATTAGAAGGTAAAATATTTTTAATAGATAAACCTATAAATTGGACTTCATTTGATGTTGTAAATAAAATTAAATGGAAAATTAAGAAGCAATTTAATTTAAAAAAAATCAAAGTAGGGCATGCGGGGACTTTGGACCCTAAAGCGACCGGCTTATTAATTGTCTGTGTTGGTAAGGCCACTAAACAAATCCAACAAATTCAAGATGCATCGAAGCTATATTCTGGAGAGATTAAATTAGGAGTTGAAACCCCTTCCTATGATTTAGAAACAGAGGAATATAATCCTAAAGATTATAATCATTTACAAATAAAAGATATAGAAGATGTTGCTAAATGTTTCATAGGTAATTCAATTAGACAAAAACCTCCGATATATTCCGCTTTAAAAAAGGAAGGGAAAAGATTATATGAATTTGCGAGGAAAGGAATTCACATAGATATTCCCAGTCGGGAAATCTCAATTTATGATTTTAAAATTACTAAAATTAATCTTCCTTATGTTGAATTTTTTGTCCATTGCAGTAAAGGAACTTATATAAGATCTTTAGCTCATGATTTTGGGCAAAATTTAGCAGTAGGAGGATACCTTACCCAATTACGTCGAGAAAAAATAGGAAATTATGATGTTAAAGATTCTGATAATTCAATTTTATCGTAAATAATTTTTTGAAAGTAAAGCCTATTTCTTTTATCGAGCTATTATTACTTCAATTCCTAGATCCTCAAATCTTTCAACATCTCTATTTTTAACACCTTCATCAGTAATTAAAGCATGTATTTTATCTAAATCAGTTATTTTACCGAATCCTCTTTTGTTAATTTTAGTAGAATCAGCTAAAACGATAACTTTTTCAGAATTTTGTATCATTAGTTGATTCATTTTAGCTTCCATAGTGCTTGAAGTGGAAAGTCCAAAATCAAAATCTACCCCATCACCGCCTATAAAAAGTTTACTGCAAGAATAATTACTGATCATTAATTCGGCATATGGGCCCATGACTGAGCCTGATTTGGTTCGTACATCACCACCAAGTTGTATTACATCAAAATTCGGATTACCATATAGTAACATGGCGGATTTTAATGAAGAAGTAAGAATAGTTAGCTTAGTATAATTATTTTCAATAACCTGAGCAACCATTTGTGTGGTGGTGCCTGAAGAAATAGTAATAAAATCATTATCTTCAATAAAATTGAGTGCAGCTTTTGCTATTTTTGATTTTTCTTCAACTTGTAGTGTTTCTTTTTTGTTAACATGTCTCTCCTTAACAATAAAAGACTCTCTGGTTGCTCCCCCATGAGTTCTATATAATTTACCGATTTTTTCAAGATGAGTTAAATCTTTTCTAATTGTAACTGCAGAGACATTTAATTTTTTACATAATTCTGTTACAGATACATAATGATTAAAATTTAATTCTTCTAAAATTTCTTGTTGTCTTATATTATTTATGTTGTTGATCTTCATAGGTAGATTTATATAGATATGGATAAAAATTAAATGTAATAATTTAGAAATCAAATTTACGAAAATATTTAAATTAATATAAGGATATTAAGTGTTTAGTTTCGTTATTGAAAATAATTAAATTAATATATAATTGTATGTTAATCAATATTAAATGTAATAAATAGAATTACTTTTACATAATTTTATACCTAAAAAAAATTACATTTTGTGAAAAAAAAATTTGTTTTATTGTTGTTTAGTTTCGATTTAGTAAATACATTTGTTACGATTTAATGTTTTAAACGATCTTATTTAATGTAATTTATTATAAAACTAAAATTAAAATTATGGATTCAGTCGTAACAACAAAATTTATAGGAGAATTATTAGGTTCTTTTTCTTTAATTGCTTTAGGATGTGGAATAAGTATGAACCTTACGTTAGATAAATCTTATGGGGAAGGAAATAAAGCAACTTTAAGCGGGCCGCTTGGTTGGGGGTTTGCAGTTGCAATGTCGGTTATAATTTCGTCCCCTTTCGATACCGGTGGGCATTTTAACCCGGCAGTTACCCTTGCACAATGGGCAGCAGGTGTTTTTGATTCCCAATTAGTACTTCCTTATATAGCAGCACAATTTATTGGATGCTTTTTAGGAGCTCTTGTTGTTTCGTTCGTATATGGAGGACATTTATCAGCCACTTCTGCAGATTCAGGAAAAATTTTAGGAGTTTTTGCAACCAATGCATCCATTAGAAAAAATAATTCTGTTCAGAATTTTTCAGCGGAAGTTATAGGAACTTTCTTCTTAGTATTTATAGGACTATCCATGGGAGCTAATCATGGAGGTGTAATTATAGAAAATACAACAGGAATTCCTCAATTTACTCATTCTATGGTAGGATTTGGTTCTTTAGGTGCTCTTCCTGCCGGGTTTATGATATTTGCTATTGGTATGGCATATGGAGGAGTTACCGGATGGTCTTTAAATCCTGCCAGAGACCTTATGCCTAGATTAGTACACCAAATACTACCTTTAAAGGGAAAAGGAGATAGTGATTGGGGATATGGAATTGTTTACGCTTCCTTAGCTCCTATAGTAGGCGGAATGCTTGCTGCAGGATTATATCTATTAGTTAAAGAATATTTTTTAAAATAAAGAATTGATGATTACGTCATAGAACAATCGAATTAATTACTAAACCATAAAAAATAAATAAAAATGAAATTTTTCATTGATACCGCAGATTTAGAGCAGATTAAAAAAGCACAAGATCTAGGAGTTCTTGACGGAGTTACTACCAATCCTTCCATTATGGCAAAAGTAGGAATATCCGGAAAGAATGGAATATATGCTCATTACAAGGCTATATGTGAAATTGTAAACGGAGATGTAAGTGCAGAAGTACTATCTACTGATTACGAAGGAATTATTAAAGAAGGTAAAGAATTAGCAGAAATAGACAAGCAAATTACAGTTAAAGTTCCTATGATTTATGATGGAATAAGAGCCATTAAATATTTTTCCAGTAAAGGAATTAAAACCAATTGTACACTGGTTTTTTCACCCGGTCAGGCTCTACTTGCAGCCAAAGCCGGAGCCACTTATGTTTCTCCTTTTATAGGAAGACTGGATGATACATCTACTGATGGCTTAAATCTGATCGCAGAGATTAGAGAAATATATGACAACTACGGATACACTACAAAAATATTAGCCGCATCGATACGATCTTCCATGCATATTATCAATTGTGCAAAAATAGGGGCAGACATAATAACTTCTCCATTAGCTCCAATACTTGATTTGCTCAAACACCCATTAACAGATATAGGATTAGCTAAATTTTTAGAAGACTCTAAAAAACTTTGAATTTTAAAAGAGACCTTATCAATTATAAACCACAAAAAAATAAAAATAAAATGTCAAAAGAAAGCATTAAATCAGCTTTAAAACAAGCTACTGTAACTAAGTTTCTAGAAATAGAGACCCATATTTTAAATGATATACCTCAAATATTTAAAGAACAATTTCCCGGTAAAAAAGCAATCGTCATTGCAGATCCCAATACCTATAGAGTTGCAGGGAAAAAAGTTCATGAAGCATTAAAAAATGCAGGATTAGAAGGGGTAGAACCATATATTTTGGATGATCCGAACTTATATGCAGATTATATTTTTGTAGAAAAAATAAGAGATTATCTTAAAGATAAAGAAGTTACACCTATTGCCGTTGGCTCAGGAGTTATAAACGATCTTACTAAAAGAGCTAGTTCCGAGCTCAAACGCCCTTACATGTGTGTAGCAACTGCCGCATCTATGGATGGATATTCTTCAGCAGGTGCCTCCATAACCAATAAGGGAGCAAAAATCACTCATGCATGTGAAGCCCCTAAAGTCTTAGTTGCAGATATAGATGTTATTGCTGCTGCACCCCCTTTAATGACCGCTTCAGGATATGCAGATTTATATGCTAAAGTAGTATCTGGGGCAGATTGGATTTTAGCTGCAGAATTAGCAGATCCCAATCATCCTAAAAAAGGTATTGAGCCTATGACTGGTGCATGGAATATTGTACAAGATGGGCTTACTGAAGCATTGCAAGACCCATCAGGGGCAAAAAATGGAAATCCTAAAGCTATTGAATTATTAACCGAAGGATTAATGTTAGGAGGCTTTGCTATGCAATCCATGGAATCTTGGGGGGCTGGAGTGAGCCGTCCTGCATCCGGTTCAGAACATCAATTCAGTCACCTATGGGATATGGAACATCATACTTTCAAAGGTGAAATGGCAAAAAAATTCGGTTTATATCCCAACCAGGATGAACAAGCCCCTTCGCATGGATTTAAAGTAGGCATTGGAACATTGGCAATAACTGCTTTGTATGAAGTATTTTTAAAAGAATCTATAGACCGGCTTGATGTTGAGGCTGCGGTTGAAAAATGGCCAACCTTAGAATCCCAATTAAAAGAGATAGATGAAATGTTTGCAGGGACTGAAATACATCCCTTTGCAGTAGCTCAAACTACAGATAAATACGTAACCAAAGAGGAATTAAGAGAGCAATTAAATAAAATTAAAAAGAGTTGGCCACAATTAAAAGTAAAGCTTAGAAATCAAGTAATTCCATTTGAAGAAACAAAAAAACGATTGGCGGCAGTAGGAGCACCTGTTGAACCGGAAGAAATTGGCATTACTAGGAAAAGACTCAAAGATAGTTTTTACAGAGCACACAAAATCCGTAGCAGATATACAATTTTAGATTTTGCTTACAGATCCGGATATTTTGATCAATGGATTGAAGAATTATTCGGCGAAAAAGGAGTATTAAAAGGAAAATAAATTATAAGAAAATACAAGTAATAAAAAATTACACACTTTTTCTTTATATCTTTTAAATATAAATTGTATGAATAATTATATCACAAATATAAAAAGTGTTCCAAGTGCCCTTTTATATAAAGTAAAAAAATTAAAACATGTTGCTCTGGATATGGATGGAACGATCTATAACGGTTCTACACTATTTCCATATACTGTCAGCTTTTTAAATCAGCTTAAGAGATTGGGAATAAGCTATTCATTTCTTACTAACAATCCATCTAAAAGTATTTCAGATTACTTAGAAAAACTGGAAGGATTGGGAATAGAAGCAACAGAAGAAGAAATGTACTCGTCAGCAGTTGCCACCATAGATTATTTGAAAACAAAACATCCCGAAGTAAAAAAGTTATTTATATTGGGAACTTCCAGTATGATCAAACAATTCAATAAAGCAGGGTATATATCTACAGAAGATTCTGCACAAGATGAACCTGATGCCTTAATTGTAGCTTTTGATATGACCTTATGCTATGAAAGATTATGTAGAGCAGCTTGGTGGGCAAAACAAGGGAAAATTTATATAGCCACCAATCCTGATAAAGTTTGTCCGACAGATAAACCGGTTGTATTAGTCGATTGTGCTTCAATTTGTTCGTCTATTGAAACTGCAACGGGAAGAAAACCAGATGTTGTTTTGGGGAAACCGCAAAAAGAAATGTTAGATGGAATACTATCAGCTAAAAATTTAAAACCGGATGAAGTGGCTATGGTAGGAGATCGCATTTACACCGATATGATGATGGCACATAATGCGGGAGCTTTTGGAGTATTGGTGCTTACCGGGGAAGCTACATTGGAAGATGCAGAAAAGGCAAACCCCGAATTGGATATTGTTCTACCTAGTATAGAGGTGTTAGGTAATTTAATTGAATACTCGCATTTAAGATAAGGCTATGAGAAAATTTACACAAATAAAAGAAGAAGCATTTGAAGGCAATAAGTTATTGCCCAAATATAATTTAGTTTTATTTACCTGGGGTAATGTAAGTGTAGCAGATCATAATCAAGGGGTCTTTGCTATAAAACCTAGTGGAGTACCCTATGAAAAGTTAGATGTTGAAGATATGGTAGTGGTTGATTTCGATGGAAAAATAATAGAAGGTAATTTAAGACCCTCATCAGATACGCCTACTCATGCAGTATTATACAAGCATTGGAAAGATGTTAACTCAATAGTTCACACGCACAGCACCTATGCTACAGCATGGGCACAATCTTTATTGGATATACCTATATTCGGTACTACTCATGCAGACCATACCATTTCAGATATACCTTGTGCGCCCCCTATGAGCGATGATATGATCGAAGGAGACTATGAATACCAAACAGGATTTCAGATATTAAATATTCTTAAAGAAAAAAAAATAAGTCATAAAGAAATGGAAATGGTGTTGGTAGGAAGTCATGCACCCTTTACCTGGGGTAAAACAGCTGAAAAAGCAGTTTACAACAGTGCTGTATTAGAAAATATTGCAAAAATGGCCTATTTAACCAGACAACTCAATTCCAGTTCCCCAAGATTAAAAGAAGCTTTGATCCATAAACACTATGAAAGAAAACATGGAGCCAATGCTTACTATGGTCAAGAAAAAAAGAAATAATTACTGTAAACAAACTGAATAAACAAAAAAATGATGAGCATTTCAAACAATTTAGTAATCGGTGTTGATTACGGAACAGATTCAGCAAGAGCCATATTAATGGATGCTGAAACAGGTAAAGAATTAGCACTCTCAGTAAAAGAATATCCGAGATGGAAAAAAGGAATGTATTGCGATCCGGTGAATTATCAATTTAGGCACCATCCCTTAGACTATATTGAAGTATTGGAGTATATTATTAATGAAGTAGTAAAAACTGTTCCTGTAGCAAAAGAAAGAGTTAAAGCATTAGCTATAGATGTTACCTGCTCAACTCCGGTAGTGGTAGATAAAGAGGGTACTCCCTTAGCTTTACGTAATGACTTTTTAGATGATCCCAATGGGATGTTTATTTTATGGAAAGATCATACAGGAATCAAAGATTGTGAGTATATAAACGAATTCTCCAAAAAATGGCATACCGACTATACCCGATATTCCGGAGGAGGAGGAAATTATTCTGCCGAACATTTTTGGGCAAAAGCACTTCACATATTCAGAGAAGACCCTAAAATAAAAGAAATTGGACATTCTTTTGTAGATGCCTGTGATTGGTTATCCAACTTAATTATAGGCCTAAAAAAGCCCGAAGATTTAAAAAGAAACATATGTACAGCCGGATTTAAAGTATTATGGAATAAAGAATGGGGAGGTTATCCCCCAAACGAATTCTTTAAAGAATTAGATCCCGCTTTGGATGGGATTGTGGACACCTTTTCAGAAAAAGTTTATACCTGTGTAGAAACCATAGGAAATTTATCGGAAGAGTGGGCAAAAAAATTAGGTCTAACTACCGAGGTTAAAGTAGCTGCAGGAAACATAGATGCTCATGCAGGAGGAATCGGAGCAGGAGTAAAAAATAAAGCAATTGTCCAAATTATAGGGACATCAACTTGTGATATTATAGTAGGACCGAAAAGTGATAGTAATAAATTGATTCCGGGTATTTCAGGACAAGCAGATGACTCAATAATTCCCGGAATGGTAGGTTATGAAGCCGGACAATCCGTTTACGGAGATTATTATGCCTGGTTTAAAAGAGTGTTAATGTGGCCCTTACGTGAAATACTTGCAAAAGTAGAATATATAGATAAAGAAACCAAAGATAAAGTGATTCAAGACGTTTATGATAAAATGATTCCTGAATTGGCCAGACAGGCCAAACTGATACCGGCAAAAGACAGTCATATTATTGCAACAGATTGGATCAATGGAAGAAGGACCCCTAATGTTGATTACGAATTGAAAGGTACCATTACCGGATTAACTTTGTCCAGTACCACTCCTTTATTATATAAATCTATTGTAGAAGCAACCGCTTACGGATCAAGAGCTATTGTTGAACAATTTATTAATAATGGAATTGAAATCGATGAAATTATCGCTGTAGGAGGAATTTCTCAAAAATCTCCCTATGTTATGCAGATTTTATCAGACGTTTTAGGCAAGCCAATTAAAGTAATAGCAACCAGAGAAGCATGTGCCTTAGGAGTAGCCATGTGTGCAGCCGTAACAGCAGGAATTTATTCAAAATTGGAAGATGCACAAGAAAAAATGGGAATGGGAATCTCAACGATTTACTATCCTAATGAGCAAAATCATCAGCATTATAATATTGAATATGAAAAGTACAAACGGTTAGAAAAAGTTAAAGAGCTCACCCAAAATCCATGATAATTACTCGGAGACAGAAGATTGAAAAAATATATTCTGTCTCCATCAATACAAAACTTCAAACTAAACACAAAAAAATGCAATTATCAAATAATTTAGTGATAGGATTAGATTATGGTACAGATTCCGGAAGAGCAATTTTAATGGATGCGGAAACCGGAAAAGAACTTGCCTTATCAATCAAAGAATATCCAAGATGGAAAAAAGGATTATATTGTAATCCTGTTAAAGCCCAATTCAGACAACATCCTTTAGATTATCTCGAAGTTCTCGAACATATAGTTACAGATGTTTTATATAAAGTCCCGGGAGCAGCAAATCGTGTTAAAGCCATAAGTACAGATATGACAGGCTCAACGCCGGTGGCAGTAAATAAAGAAGGAACACCGTTGTCTTTACTGCCTGATTTTGCTGAAAATCCCGATGCCATGTTTGTTTTATGGAAAGATCATACCGGACAAAAAGAAAATGAACAGTTGAATGATTTTTCGAAAAAATGGCATATAGATTATACAAGATCTGCCGGGTGCGGAGATTATTCCACAGAACACTTTTGGACCAAAGCATTACATATATTTAAAATACCCGAAATTAGAAAAGTTGCCTATTCATTCGTTGAATCGAGCGATTGGTTACCTGCCATACTTTGTGGTATAACCAAGCCCGAGGAAATCAAAAGAGGCATGGGCATTGCCGGATCTCGGGTAATGTGGAACAAAGAGTGGGGAGGATATCCGCCCAATGAATTCTTTAAAGCATTGGACCCTGCTTTGGATGGACTAGTAGATACATTTAATAAAGAAGCGTTTACTTGTGATCAAGTTGCCGGAACTATAACCAAAGAATGGGCAAAAAAATTAGGTCTTCCGGAAAATGTACTTATTGCCGTTGGTAATTTAGATTGTCATGCCGGTGCAGTAGGCGCCGGAGTAAAAGACAAGGTTATGGTGGAAATTGTTGGAACCTCCACTTGTGCCATAACAGTAGGACCTAAGAGCATAGGAAACCAATTAGTTCCGGGAATTCCTCAACAAGCTGATGATATTATCCTTCCCGGTATGATAGGATTTGAAGCAGGTCAATCTGCCTTTGGAGATTTATATGCCTGGTTTAAAAGATTACTCATGTGGCCTTTGGACAATATAATGTTAAAATCGAATATAGGAGATGCTGAGACCCGTCAACATTTAAGAGATGAAGTATATGCTGAAATGATACCCAATTTAGCTAGACAAGCTAAAATAATACCACCCAAGGACAGTCAAATTATTGCAACCGATTGGATCAATGGAAGAAGATCTCCCAACGTAGATTATGAATTAAAAGGAACTATTACAGGTATTGCTTTATCCAGTGTAGCTCCTTTAGTTTATAAATCTTTAGTTGAAGCTACCGCTTATGGAGCCAAAAATATAATTGAAAGATTTGTAGACAACGGAATAAAACTAAAGGAAATTATTGCTGTAGGAGGAATTTCTCAAAAATCGCCATATGTAATGCAAGTTATGTCAGATGTTATAGGTATGCCGATTAAGGTTATTGCAACGAGAGAAGCCTGTGCGTTGGGAGTGGCTATGTGTGCAGCAGTGGTCGCAGGGGTGTATAAAAATTTACCCGAAGCACAGAGCAAAATGGGAATGGAAATTTCTAATATTTATTATCCTAACCACGAATATAAAAAACATTACCATCAAGAATTTAACAAATATCTGAGTTTAGAAAATATTAAAGACTTTGTATAAATAAATTTATTAATTAAGATACTATTTACGTACAATTTAGAATTAAACTTACCCTAAAAATAATACAGAACAGACAAATAATATAACAATCAAATTTTTCACAATATTCTCTAAATAATAGAATAAAGTGTAATTAAAACGTAAATTTGAAACCCAAAATTTGAAAAAGTAAAATGGCTGACATTAAAACATTAAATAGAGCAGCAGACAATATAAGAATATTAGCTGCATCAATGGTAGAAAAGGCAAAATCCGGGCATCCGGGAGGAGCTATGGGCGGAGCTGATTTCATCAATATATTATATTCAGAATTCTTGGAATACGATCCCAATAATCCTAGATGGGAAGGAAGAGACCGGTTTTTTATGGATCCGGGGCACATGTCTCCTATGTTATATTCTGTCTTGGCATTGGCAGGAAAATATACCATGGATGACCTTAAAAATTTTCGTCAATGGGGAAGTGTAACTCCGGGACATCCTGAGTTAGATATAGAAAGAGGAGTGGAAAATACATCCGGTCCTTTGGGACAAGGACATGCCTATGCCGTGGGAGCTGCGATTGCAGCGAAGTTTTTGAAGGCTCGTTTGGGAAATTTAATGGGACAAACCATTTATGCCTTTATTTCAGATGGAGGAATACAAGAAGAGGTATCCCAAGGTGCCGGAAGAATAGCCGGGCATCTGGGGTTGGATAACCTGATTATGTTCTACGATTCCAATGGAATACAACTTTCAACCCAAGTAAAAGATGTTAATCAAGAAAACGTAGCCGCAAAATATGAAGCTTGGGGGTGGAAAGTGATTACCATTACAGGTAATGATCCCTCTGAAATTCGTAAAGCCCTGCAAGAAGCCAAAGCAGTAAAAGATAGGCCCACCCTTATTATAGGAAACACCATTATGGGAAAAGGAGCAGTAGATGCTAACGGACAATCCTTTGAAAATAAAGTATCCACACATGGACAACCTTTAGGAGAAGCAGGAGGTAACTTGGAAAAAACCATTGAAAACTTAGGGGGAGATCCGAAAAATCCGTTTGCTGTTTTTCCGGAAGTTCAAGCATTATATGCAAACAGAGCAAAAGAGCTGGAGGAAATTGTAAAAAATAAAAAAGTTCAAAAAGATCAATGGACAAAAGAAAACCCCGAGTTAGCTAAAAAAATGGAATCCTGGTTTTCGGGTGCAGTACCCGATATCAATTGGTCTGAAATAAATCAAAAACCTAATGCAGCTACACGAGCAGCATCTTCAACAGTATTGGAAACATTGGCTCGGCAGGTGGAAAACATGGTCGTATCCTCTGCTGATCTGTCTAATTCAGATAAAACTGACGGATTTTTAAAGCATACTCATTCATTAACAAAAAACGATTTTTCCGGTGCATTTTTACAAGCAGGAGTTTCTGAATTTACTATGGCTTGCTTGTGCGTGGGAATGAGTCTTCACGGGGGAGTGATTCCTGCCTGTGCAACCTTCTTCGTTTTTTCAGATTACATGAAACCTGTTGTAAGGGTTGCCGCATTAATGGAACAGCCTGTTAAATTTATCTGGACTCACGATGCATTTAGAGTGGGAGAGGACGGACCTACTCATGAGCCAGTAGAACAGGAAGCACAAATACGTTTAATGGAAAAATTGCAAAATCATAAAGGCAAAAATTCCATGTTAGTCCTAAGACCGGCAGATGTTCAGGAAACGACTGCTTCTTGGAAATTGGCTATGGAAAATACGCACACACCCACCGCTTTAATTTTATCTCGACAAAATATTAAAGATTTACCGGCTAAGCAAGATCGATTTAACGAATCATTACAGACATCAAAAGGAGCTTACATAGTTCAGGAAGAGGAAGGATATGAAATCATTTTGTTGGCCTCCGGTTCAGAAGTTTCAACTTTGGTTGAAGGTGCTGAATTATTGAAAAAAGATGGGATAAAAACCAGAATCGTTTCAGTACCATCTGAAGGATTATTCAGAGCACAACCCAAAGAGTACCAAGAATCGATTCTACCTAAGCATAAAAAGAAATTTGGGTTAACTGCAGGATTGCCTGTAACTCTAGAAGGATTAGTTGGTGAAAATGGTGAAATTTGGGGCATGAATTCATTTGGATATTCTGCGCCGGCAGCCATATTAGATGAAAAATTAGGTTTTACTTCACAAAATGTTTATGAGCAGATCAAAAAAATGGTGAAATAACTGTTTTTTTATAAAACAAAATCCACAGTATGAGATATCTATGGATTAACCAAAAAAAGAAGAATTACTAGAAGTAATTCTTCTTTTTTTATCTTAATTATTTAATAAACACTGCTTTATCTTTTATTTTTTTTATTTTAAAATTGTATTATATTTTGAATTTTAGAATAAAAATCAATAATTTTTAGTTTATTAAAAATAAAAATATAGTTTTTTACGTTATTTATTTGAATAATGATTTAAAACTAAAAAATATGATTAAGAAAAAAGTAGTTATGTTCTTTGTTATTATGTTCTTGGTCGCTTCTTGTAGCAGTGACGATGATATAGTTTTATCGGAAAAGGAAGTTGAAAATCCAATTCCAATTCCTTCAAAATTAGAACTCAGATTTGT
This sequence comes from Apibacter mensalis, assembly GCF_001418685.1. GTDB lineage: Bacteria > Bacteroidota > Bacteroidia > Flavobacteriales > Weeksellaceae > Apibacter > Apibacter mensalis. Next base: position 40,557 of record NZ_LIVM01000008.1, on the reverse strand, counting down.
TAGAGCTTCCGGAGATTCCGATATCTCAAACTTGCAGGTGGGAGATTCCGTAATTGTAGGATATAAAATTACGGGCGAAAATTTGCAAGAAGACGAGGCTTTTGCCATAACACCTCTTTCCGGAGGGCCGGTCAGCCACCAGGTGTTGGGAGAAGATTACGATTGTTATTACCGGAAACAAAAAGTAGAAAGCTTTCATACTTCGGACCAAGAAGGAGAGTTTACCCTTCATATTAAAAAGCCCGGAAACTTTAGGCACGTATACGAATTAAGCAAAGTAAAAAAAGACAGTTTAATTCTCCCGGCACAACAATTGGCAAAAGGTGAAATATTCTTCAATTCTGTTCGCATTGTGGCTTATTCTTATGAAGTCCGAACTAAAAAAGGTGATATTTCAAGCCATTCTCGTTGGGATACCTATTATAAATATTTTATAGATACCGGAAATGAACAATACGATACGTATTTGGAAGGGCTTAACAGTCAATTTCACTATAATAACCTAATCAGTAACCAGTCCGATTTTCAAAATAAAACCAGTAGGGACTTCCATCCCGTACAAAGAAGTAAAGGTAGTGGGGGCAAATATAGGGTTTATATGATAGATAAAATTATGTTCAAAAAACAAGTAAACGGGTTAGAAACCAACATAGAATATAAAAACATTCCGGTTGGGTGGTATGCTAGACAAGACCAATGGGGAGATAGAGGAACCGAAAATCTTTAATAATTAATTGATGAATAAAAACATTATACATCCAAAAATGTCAAAAAAACTAAAACTAAATTTTAAACACAAAAGTATGAAATCCATTTTAACCAAGTCCTTAACAGGACTTCTGATTAGCAGTATGTTTTTTTCGTGCAGCAACGACGACGACTCATCCAATCATTCCAATTTAAATCGCTTGCGGGAAGTGAGATTTTCAATACCTTCAGATAGGGAAGTTTCTGCCAAATTTACCGGAAAAACGGCCAAAGACGCCCAAGGAGTTATGCGTAAGGAGTATGAGGTTACTACCAGCCGTGCTACCGCATTTTCCCTGGCTGATTTAATGCAAGAAGCTTCCATAGAAAAAACCATGCTATACCCGGGGAGCATCCTACGGGGAGAATCTTTTATGGAAGGGAAGTACGACCCCTTGGTGTTGAAAAATCCTTTCAATCCTGTTACTCTGTTTCTTACCATTAGGGGGGTGAATAGAGAGGTTAAAAAAGAAGTAGTGCCTAAGGGAAGCGAGGTATTCCAGGCATTGTCTGATTTTAGAGTCGGTAATAGTGAATATTTTCCTATTAAATATGTTCCGGCTAATTATACTTATAAGAGTGAGGTGGTTACGACCGAAGAAAGTTTTAAAAAATCCATCAACCTTCATGTAAAGGCCGGCTTTTCTTTAATAGCTAAAGCTTCTTTCGGCTATGATTATAGTCAATCTAAGGTAAAATCGTCCCACTATGTATTGGTAAGGCTAAAACAGACCGTATATTCCGCCGGTATAGATCCGGTGCATTGGTCTAACTGGGTGCAGGGAGATATCAGCAGTTCAGACAGCGGTCCGTACGAACCGGTATACATCAGCAGCATAGATTACGGTCGGGTTGCTTATTTATTAATAGAAACCCAAAAATCTACTGAAGAAACCGCTAAAATGGTTAAAGCATCGGTGGACTTGAAAATAGGTGCCCTTTCTTCCGATATAAATCGTAAACAGAACGAAGAATTTAAGAACTTGTTTGATTCTAATAAGGTAAAGGTATCCGTGTTGGGAGGGCCTGCTGAAATTGTAAACAATTATGATGATTTTATCAACTACATGAAGTTATCTGACAATGGAGAATCTTTAATCTCAACTTCGGCTCCTATATCGTATACTATCCGTCGTTTAAAAGACAATACTTTGGTTGATATGGTAAACACTTACGAAGAAGTACATAAAGAGTATAGGTAGAAAAGTGTACCGGTATTGTATGTAAATTTTAGCTTCAATAGTATTATACTATTGAAGCTAAAAAATTTTATAAGAAACATTCAATCCATCTAAAAGAAAATAGTAGATTTAAAATAATGGATATAAATATGTTACATACACCCAGGTGATTTACAATTGCATTCTTTAAGATGCCGAATTCTCTCCTATAGATATTATTGATTAACCTATGTTGTAATATATATGCAAGTCAGTAATATAATTAAAAAACCTTTCCTAAATTTAGGGCTTAATTCTTTTTATAGAAGATGCTTAATTTTCTAAGAATGTTTTAACGATAATAAAAATTATTATTTAACCCGATTTTGAGCTATATACACATATGAATATGAAAAAAATTAGTCTGACATTGCTTACCCTTATGATTCTGTTCGGTTCATTAGGAGCACAAAATAAAACGCAGGTCGATAGACCCAAATTAGTAGTTGGAATCGTGGTAGATCAAATGAGGTGGGATTATCTGTATCGTTTATATGACAGATATGGAGAGGCAGGGTTTAAAAGATTATTAAATGAAGGATTTTCATTTGATAATTGTATGGTAAATTATATTCCTTCTTTTACGGCAGTAGGACACAGCACGATTTATACAGGTTCAGTTCCCTCCATTCATGGAATTGCCGGCAATGATTTTATTGAGCAAACAACAGGTAGGAGTATTTATTGTACAGAAGACTTTAAAGTAAAAGGAGTGGGATTAGATGATCCTGAAAATAAGGCCGGAAAAATGTCTCCGTATAATCTACAAGTGTCTACTGTTACAGATCAATTGAAATATGCCACCAATTCAAGATCAAAAGTTATAGGAGTTGCTTTAAAAGACAGAGGCAGTATACTTCCTGCCGGACATGCTGCAGATGCAGCCTATTGGTTTGATGCAAAAAGTGGCAGGTGGATTACAAGTTCTTATTATATGAAAGAACTTCCAAAATGGGTAAAGCAATATAATTCTAAAAATATGCCTGAGAAATATCTAAGTCAGGATTGGAACCCAACCTATCCGATTTCAACTTACATACAAAGTCCGGATAGTAAGATGCTAGGTAACTATGAACTTGGATTTAAAGGTTATGAAACCCCTTCATTTCCGATGAAAACTTCTCAAATGATGAAAACATTGGGGGTTAGCCTTATTCAATATACGCCATATGGAAATACAACCACCACAGATATAGCTAAGTTGGCAATTGACAATGAAAATTTAGGAAATAATAAATTCGGAGATACTGATTTTTTAGCTATAAGTTATTCTTCTCCCGATAAAATGGCACATCATTATTCTATTAATTCAATTTTAACTGAAGATGCTTATATAAAATTGGATCAAGAATTAGCTGATTTATTAGGATATTTGGATAGGAAAGTCGGGAAGGGAAAATATTTAGTGTTTTTAACTGCTGACCATGCCGGCACACCCAATGCAAAATATATGAATGAAAATAAAATGTCGGGTGCATTAGTAAGATTAATGACTTACGAAAAAAAAATAAACGAATATTTGAAATCAAAATACGGAAGAGACGATTTAGTTAGAAGTTTCAATAATTATCAAGTAAATTTTAATTATACAGCAATTAAACATGCCGGCATAAATTTAGAAGATCTTAAGCAAACTTGTATTGATTATCTTCAAACCATAGATGGAGTATTATATGCTGTTGATATGAAAAAAGCATCCGTTGCAACCGTACCTCAATATATTAAAGAAAAAATTATTAATGGTTATAATAGAGAATATTCAGGTGAAATACAAATTGTTTTAGGTGCCGGCTCATATGATTTGGAATTCTCTGAACCAACCAAAGGGGGAACTCATGGTACCTGGGGACCGGATGATGCGCATATTCCTTTTATACTGATGGGGTGGAAAATTCCTCACGGAAGTACTACCGATGAAGTATATATGACAGATATTGCACCTACTATATCAGCCTTGTTAAAAATACAAATGCCTAACGGAGCTATAGGTAAACCGGTAGACTACAAAATGAAATAACCGTTGATTTTATGTTCTCTGTGTAAACAAAATAGTAAAAGTTTAGAGGAAATATTTCGAAGTTTTTGCAATTATAAAATAGGAAAAATTTCATTTTTCTGTTATTTCTAATCTTACTCGTTAACTTATTAAAGCTCAAGCTTTTTAAATAAAAACAGGAACAGATAACGAGGATAAAATAAGATAACCAAGGTAAGGTTATATTGCTTTTGACCAAGCTTTATTTTGATGATTGAATAATACTAAGCAATGGAATGATTATATTTAAGGTACGTTTAATTATAAGCATGCCATGCAAAAAAAGATATGCAAAAATAGATTTTAGCGGTATCGATAAAAAAGTAAGTACAAAAGATATTCATTTAGTATATACTATTAACACGAATTCGTGGGTAAAATTAAGTTATGCAGGAGAGCTAATCGGATTGAAAAATCAGAAAAGCTCTCCCTAGATAAAGTTTATGACGCTTGCTGTGGCTATGTAGTCTTTTAGATCAGATCGGCGCTTGATTTTATCTATGTTAAATAGAATACAAGAAAATTACCGATGGTTTTATAGAGACAATGATTGTACTTTTCCGATAGTAAAGAAGGTAATCCGTGACTGTTTCTTAGTGGGTAAATTTTCTTATGATCAATTTTAGTAATAATAAGTTGGGTTTATTTAGGAATTTCGGGAGAATGTTGAACCGTTAATACATTGGAACTAATTATGGCATCTAATTCCTTTTCATTAAGTACTTGTTCTTTAAATAATATTTTAATTCCTTTCTTATAAAAAACGGTTGCCGGTATACTTCCTTCCCATGATGGATCAATGGAAGGAATCCATTCTTCCATATTTTCAAGATCATCCAGAAGATATACATCTGTAGAAATTGAATATTTTCGCATAAACCTTTTAACAAATTCTATATTTTTTACGGGATTTAAGTTTATTAAAATCATTTTATAACCGGCGTTGTTTTTATATTTTTCATTTATTTTCATAAAAGAGGGAATTTCAACAACGCAAGGCATGCACCAAGTAGCCCAAAAGTTAACGACTAAAAATTTATCATTTTCATCTTCGATTATATTTTTTAAATCAGAAAAAGTAATAACTTTTATATCATGTATTACTTTTGTTGAGGGTACAGATAGTGCTTGACCAATAATAACATTAAAAAAAATTAAAAATAGGTATGAATATATTTTTTTTACCATAAATCTATATATGTAAAGACTCACAGTTTTCCTTTAACAATAAATAAAAACCTATTCACTAACAATAAACAAATATTTATTTACTCAATTTTACTCAATTCTGAATATTGAGACTCATGAATGGGAAGTGACATGGGATTGGTTTCATCGTAATAAATGGAGAGAGAATCTCCAACTTTACTCTTATCTTCGGGCATTTTCTTTATAATGGTAGAGTGTAAATTTCCCTTGTCGTCTCTATAAACGATATTCCAAACATTAATTTTTTCATTGGCAATAGATACGCCGGTTTGCTCTCCGGTAATTTCGGCTTTAGCTTTCTTAGCTGCGGCAACATTCATTACATTTTCTGGAGCAATAATAGTTGCTGATTCTTTTTTGTTTAATTTCGAGCAGCTGTAACATGCTAATAGAATTAAGATAATAAAGTAATTGATTTTTTTCATTTTTTTGTGGTCTTTTAATTATTCAATTTCAAAAGTTGTTCCTTCTTTTCCATCTTTAAGAATAATACCGGCTTGAGCCAGACGATTACGGATTTCATCTGAAAGGGCCCAGTCCTTCTCAAGTCTGGCTTTATTTCTTAAATCGATAAGGACTTTCATGGCTTGATCCAGTTTACTATTATCGATTAATGTATCAGATAAAAGTTCTAATCCTAGAATATCATAGAAGAAAACATGAATGGCAGTATTTAACTTTTTTAAATCTTTAGCGGTCAGTGTTTCATTTTTTAAGTCTAAATTATTGATGAGTTTAGCTACGTCAAATAAAAGAGAAATTAATACGGGAGTATTAAAATCATCATTTAATGCATTGTAGCAATTTTCAATCCATTCTTGAATGTTATAACTGGAAGATTCAGAATCTGCTATATGAGGTAATTTTTCAATTGCCGAAGTTAGGCGAAAGAATCCTTTTTCAGCTGCAACTATTGCCTCATTAGATAAATCTAAGACACTTCTGTAATGAGCCTGTAAAAAGAAAAATCGAACAATTATCGGATGAAAAGGTTTTTCGATAAAATCATTGTCACCACTAAATAATTCTTCAGGTAATATAGTATTTCCTGTAGATTTACTCATTTTTTGCCCATTTAATGTAAGCATGTTAGTATGTACCCAATAATTTACAGGTTTTTCTCCATAGGATCCTTTAGCTTGTGCTATTTCACATTCATGATGAGGAAATTTAAGATCCATACCTCCACCATGAATGTCAAACTTTTTTCCTAAATATTTAGTACTCATAGCAGTACATTCTAAATGCCAACCCGGGAATCCATTTCCCCAAGGAGAAGGCCATCTCATGATATGTTCGGGAGAAGCATTTTTCCATAGTGCGAAATCTTGAGGATTTCTTTTTTCACCTTGCCCATCCAAATCACGAGTATTGGCAATCATATCTTCAATTTTTCTTCCGCTTAATTCACCATAATTCCCTCCTTCTGAATCAAATTTATTTACGTCGAAATATACAGATCCATTTACTTCATATGCCAAACCTTTATCTAATAGCTTTTTAATAAGCTCTATTTGTTCAACAATATGCCCGGTTGCTGTAGGTTCAATATCGGGAGGGATCATATTAAATAATTCCAATACTTTATGGAAATTAAGTGTATATTTTTGAACAACTTCCATGGGCTCAATTCTTTCCAGACGAGCTCGAGTAGAAATTTTGTCCTCAGAATTATCATCTGTAAGATGTCCGGCATCGGTAATATTTCTAACATATTTTACTTTATAACCCAAATGGCGTAAATATCTGTTTATCACATCAAAAGATAAAAAAGTTCTGCAATTTCCTAAATGTACTTTATTATATACTGTTGGACCGCATACATACATACCTACCCAACCTTCATGCAAAGGAGTAAATACTTCTTTTTTACCGTGTAATGAATTATATAATTTTATTTGATTGTTCAGATAGCTGCGCATATTTAAATTTTGAAATGAGAGTCAATTCCGATATAATGTAAAAATTCTTTTCTTGTTGTAGGATTGCTTAAAAAAATACCACTTAATTCAGCAGTAACCGTGCTGCTTTCAGTATCTTGTATGCCCCTTGAATTTACACATAAGTGTTTAGCATCAATAACACAAGCAACATCTTTCGTATTCAATACTTCTTTAATTGCTTCAACAATTTGTCTGGTTAAACGTTCCTGCACTTGAGGTCTTCGGGAATAATAATTAACGATTCTATTGATTTTGGACAATCCGATAACTTTTCCGTTTGAAAAATAGGCAACATGTGCCTTCCCAATTATTGGCAGAAAATGATGTTCGCAAGTTGAATAAACCGTAATATCTTTTTCAATCAGCATTTGACGATACTTATAACTATTTTTGAAAGTAGACACCTGCGGTTTATTTTCCGGAAGAAGTCCTCCAAAAATTTCATTAACATACATTTTAGCCACCCGTTTAGGTGTATCTTTCAAACTATCGTCATTCATCTCTAATCCAAGAATATGCATAATCTTAGCAAAATGTTCTTGAATGGCTTTTTGTTTTTCTTCCGGAGATAAAACAAAGGCATCCGATCGAATAGGAGTATATTCTGTATATGAGAAATGGTCTGATTCTTCGTCTTCTTTATTAAACATAATAAAAAACATCTAAATTTCTACAAAAATAAGTTTTTTAGTTGAAAACCATTACAATATTGAAAAGCAAATAATCAATTATGAAAGAATATTTTAAAATAAAAATCGTATCTTTGCATAGAATTAATCTAAATAGTTAATTAGTTATGAATATTTATCTTCAATATGCATTTATAGCATTAACTTTACTGTTAGCTGTCAGGTATTTGATTAAACTATTTAGGGAAACTTTTTTTTCCAGGAAGAAAAAATGTGGAGGAAGTGTCGATTGTAAATGTGGCAGAGATTAGTTTTTGGAATAGATATTGAAATTTAATAGTTAATCAAGAATTTAAAAATGAAAGCAAAACATTTGCTGGGGATAGTATCAAAGAATAAATCATTCATATCCAAAATTCCGGTTCTATTTAGAATGTTAATGGCATCTTTAAAAGGTCAATATAAACCGGGAATTAAAAATCTTTTTATTTTTACTTTTTTAATCGTTTATATTTTATCTCCCCTTGATCTCATACCTGACTTTTTAGTAGGTATAGGTTTTTTAGATGATTTAACTATTGCCTTTTTTGCTATTTCCAAATTAATGAAAGAAGTGGATAAGTTTTTAGAATGGGAAAAGCAAAACCATAATACCATAGTCATTGAATAAAAATTCAAAAATTTTATTCTCTATAGTTGGTCCTACCGGTATAGGAAAAACCACACTTTCCATTATATTGGCTCAACATTTAAAAACTGAGATAATATCGTGTGATAGCAGACAATTTTATAAGGAATTGAACATTGGTACCGCTGCACCTACACCCGAAGAATTATCTTTAGTTCCTCATCATTTTATAGGAAATTTAAGTATAAATCAAGATTATTCTGTTGGTGATTTTGAAAAAGACGCTTTAGGAAAAATCTTCGAGCTTTTCAATACTTTTGATCAACTTATTATGGTAGGAGGATCCGGTTTATATGAAAAAGCTGTAAATGAAGGAATTGATACATTTCCTGATATTGATGCCCATATAAGACAGGAATTAGTTGTTGAAATGCAAGAGAAAGGATTAAGTAATTTAATAGATGAATTAAAAAAGAATGACCCTAAATATTATTCGCAGGTAGATTTAAATAATCCGGTACGAGTGTTGCGGGCTTTAGAAATTTTTAGAGGTACAGGAAAACCTTACAGTTCATTTAGAAATAATCTAATAAAAAAAAGAAATTTTACATCTGTTAAAATTGGATTAACAGCTTCCCGTGATATTATTTACGATCGGATAAATAAAAGGGTTGATTTAATGATGGAAAAAGGTTTATTAAACGAAGTTATTTCTTTACAATCTTATAGACATAAAAATGCTTTACAGACTGTGGGTTATAAAGAGATCTTCGAATATCTTGATGGGAATATATCATTAGAATTCGCTACAAATGAAATAAAAAAAAATTCCCGCAGATATGCAAAGAGACAACTGACCTGGTATCGAAGAGATAACTCGGTAAATTGGTTTGACTATTGTAATATTCAGGAAATAGTAGATTTTGTTACGAAAAAAATTAGCCAATAAATTAATTATATTTACTAGTTTATATCAATGATTAATTTTGTGCGATATAAATAATCCAAGTAATATACTATCCTGAGTTATAAAATGGAATTCTAATTTAATTTATTATTTTCTTGATTTCTTTGGATTTAATATTTTTATGTTCACCTAACTGCCAACCTCTTTTTTCTATTCGATCTTAAATTTTATTTATAGCTTCCTCTTCCAAATTATACTATCAAAGTCTAGTGTTATATTTCATGCTATGGAAAAGGGTTTCTATTTCTAACGTTTGAGCATGATCAATTTCATAAAAAATAGTTATTCATGTCCTATCATATATGTTAACCAATCCTGTGGTATATCACAATCAGTACAACTGTTTAAATATCAGGTAGATGCCTACATTAGATTAGCTCAAACGTTTTAATTTAGTGGATCTCTTAGGTCCCTCTATGATCAGTGTCTTTAGAATGGATTCAGCCATGAAATCCTGTAATAAGCCATTTACCGGATACGTAAAATATTGTTCAATAACGTGTATGAAAGCATCAATAACCCCATTGCTAATTTAAACCGGAGCTAGGGTATAAATTATGCTTGGATCTAACACAGATTTCTTATTTTTCTTAATTACAGCAAATGTATTCATTTTTGAAGCAGTGGCTGAAATGGTCAAAATAGTTCTAAAAGGAAGAGCTTTTTTTATTACCACACTGTGGGGTCAGCAAAGATCCACTAAGGATCACCCTCTTAAAAACAAGCTGCATCTACGACAAACTTGGTGGCATCGATGACAGATGATTCTACAATTGCCAATACATAATTGATGTATTTCTGTTTAATAACTTCTACTGTACACATACAAGTTTCAAAGCGAGGATTGGATTCTATACCTGAAAATTGAAACCATTTGTAATCTTTTAATGAATCACTTACCTGTTCAAATACACTATTTTTTTGATGTTTCCTCCTCCATAGATAATCAATATATTATTTTGTAAAGGCATTTTCTTTGTGATTGGGGAAATCATACCTTCCCCGAACAAAATTTTACAGGATTTGGAAAGGTAAAATTATTCATTATTTGATTTTTAATTATGTATTTAATCTATCAAAATTTGATACAATACCAGATAAAAACAAAAAAGGTTACCCTAATAGTAACCTTTTTTTATATTGAGTTAATTCAATTTTTAATTTTCCAAGGCTTGTGCACCACTTACTATTTCAATCAACTCATTGGTAATAGAAGCCTGACGAGCTTTATTATAAGATATGGATAACTGATTTTTTAATGCTTTAGCGTTGTCTGTGGCAGCTTGCATAGCTGACATTCTTGCTCCATGTTCAGCAGCATTCGAATCCAATATCGCTTTAAAAAGCTGAGTTTTTAAAGAAATAGGAATAAGATGCGTTATAATATCTTCCTTAGATGGTTCATAAATATAATCACTAACCAATGAAGTGTTGTTATCGTGTTTAGAAAGTTCAATAGGTAAAAATTGTTCCACTTGTAATAGCTGAACTACAGCATTTTTAAATCTGTTATAAACCAGGTCGATTTTATCATAGTCTCCATCTAAGAACTTTTTCACAAGGTCTTCAGATATCTTCGATGTATTTTCATAAGAAGGTGCATCCCAAAGAGAACTACAATCTTTATATACGGAAACTAATTTTTTTAAATTTTCATATCCATTTTTTCCGATAGTTAAAATATCAACGTGTTTATTTTTATACTCATTTTCTAAAAGGTTTTTAATTGCTTTAACAACAGTAGAGTTAAACGCCCCTGCGAGTCCCTTATTGGAAGTAATGACAACTAATAAAACCTTTTTAATTTCTCTTTTTTTTGCATATTCTGCTCCTCCGGAATCTGAATCAAGAAAAGGACTAACATTTGATAGTAGTTCTTGCATTTTTTCTGAATAAGGACGTAGTTTTAAAATTGCATCCTGCGCTCTTTTCAGTTTAGAAGAAGAAACCATCATCATTGCACTGGTAATTTGCATGGTTGAATTTACAGACGCAATTCGATTTCGTATTTCTTTTAATGTTGCCATTTTCTAATATCTTCTTTTAATTTAATTTATGAATAATTTTTTACAACTCCGGCTATTATCTTATCTAAAGAAGAAGTTATTGAATCATCAATTTTTCCCTCTTTTAAACTTTTTAATAGATCGGCATGTTGAGTTCGTAAAGTTTCCGTTAAGTTTCTTTTGAAATCTTGAACTTTATTAACAGGAACTTCATGTAATAAATTTTGAGTTCCGGCGTATATTATGGCTATCTGTTCTTCAACAGGCATAGGTGAATTAACTGATTGCTTTAAAATTTCAACGTTTCTTTCGCCTTTAGCTATTACTGCAGCAGTTGCCGGATCTAAATCGGAACCAAATTTTGAAAATGCTTCTAACTCACGAAACTGAGCTTGATCAATTTTTAGTGTGCCGGATACTTTTTTCATAGGTTTGATCTGAGCAGCTCCTCCCACACGGGATACAGAAATACCAACATTGATAGCAGGTCTAACACCTGAATTAAAAAGGTCTGATTCTAAAAATATTTGTCCGTCTGTAATAGATATTACATTGGTAGGAATATATGCCGAAACGTCTCCTGCTTGCGTTTCAATAATAGGTAGAGCTGTTAGTGAGCCACCGCCTTTAACTTTACCTTTTAAAGATTCCGGTAAATCATTCATTGTAGAGGCTACTTCATCATTATTAATAATTTTAGCTGCTCTTTCTAACAAACGGGAATGCAAGTAAAATACATCTCCCGGATAAGCTTCACGTCCCGGTGGTCTTCTTAATAATAAGGAAACCTCTCGGTAAGCCACAGCTTGTTTAGAAAGATCATCATATATTATTAAGGCCGATCTTCCAGTATCTCGTAGAAACTCTCCGATGGAAGCTCCGGCAAATGGAGCATATACCTGCATAGGAGCAGGGTCAGATGCATTGGCTGCAACTACTACAGTATAAGCCATTGCTCCTTTATCTTCCAGTGTTTTCACAATCTGTGCTACTGTAGATGCTTTTTGGGCAATAGCAACGTATATGCAATATACAGGTTTTCCTTGTTCGTAAAACTCTTTTTGATTAAGAATTGTGTCAATGGCAACGGTGGATTTTCCTGTTTGACGGTCGCCAATAATTAGCTCCCTTTGACCTCTCCCAATAGGAATCATGGAGTCTATAGCTACAATACCGGTTTGCAAAGGCTCATTTACCGGTTGGCGAAATAATACTCCGGGTGCTTTTCTTTCCAAAGGCATTCTGAATAATTCGCCTGAAATAGGTCCTTTTCCGTCTATAGGTGTGCCTAATGTATCTACAACTCTTCCTATCATTCCTTCACCAACATCAATAGAAGCAATGTTTTTGGTTCTTTTAACAATATCTCCTTCTTTAATTCCATTAGATTTACCCAGAAGAATTACACCTACATTATCCTCTTCTAAATTTTGAACCATCCCTTCTAATCCATTGGAAAATTTTACTAATTCTCCTTGTTCTGCATTATTAAGTCCATATATACGGGCAATACCATCTCCTACTTGTAAAACCGTTCCCACTTCTTCCAAGGAAATATTTTGATCGAAATTTGATAATTGCTGTTTTAATATTGCAGAAACTTCTGCGGGTTTTATATCTGCCATTGTGGTCATTTATTTAAAAGTTATAACTAAAAAAATTAAAATATTTTATTACTTAATTTTTTTTGAATATTAGTTAGTTCAGATTTTACACTTGCGTCAATTTGTTGGTCATCCATACGTAAAATATATCCCCCAATAATAGATCCATCAATTTTATTTTCAATAATTGCTTTATCCTGATTGATTTTAGGGTAAGAATTAAGAATTTTATTTGTAGTTTCTTGATCCAATGGTATAGCGCTAATGATTTCAACACGTTGTATACCATTATAGACATCATATAATTCCAAGACTTGTTCTGCTATTTCCAATAAATCATTTTCTCTTTTATGTTTTACTACCAATGTAATGAAATTACGAGAAATAGGAGAGAAGGATTTGAAAATTTCATTTACGATTTTAACTTTTTTTAAGGTTTCAATTATAGGGGATTTTAAAAAAAATTGAAAATCTTTATTTTGTTTAATTATATCAATTAAAGATTTCATTTCCTTAATAATTGTTTCACTTTCATGTACAGATAAAGCATATTCCCATAAACCGGATGCGTAGCGTTTAGCAAGTCTTACAACTGACATATTAGTTTAATTTAGCTTGGTTTACTAGTGAATCAATAAGCTTTTTTTGTTCCTCTGGAGAAGATAATTCCTTTTGAAGAACTTTTTTTGCAATATCAACGGATAAATTTGCAACTTCATATTTTATTTGATTTATTGCAGAAATTCTTTCCGCATTAATGGTATCTTTTGCTGATTGAATAATTTTATCACTTTCTATTGTAGCTGCATTTCTAGCATCATTAATAATTTTATCTTTAATTTCACGTGCTTCTTTAAGAATAGTTTCTCTTTCAATGCGAGCTTCTTTTAAAATCTGCTCATTTTGAGATGTTAATTTTGCCATTGCTTCACGTGCATTTTTTGCATCATCTAAAGATTTCCGTATAGAATTCTCTCTGTTTTCTAAGGCTTTTAAAATGGGTTTCCAGGCAAATTTTCCTAAAATTATTAATAAAACTATAAAGGAAATAGTCATCCAAAATATTAAACCAATTGAAGGAGTTAATAAATCCATATTTTATATCTTTTTACTTTTTATATATAAGAGTTTAAATAAATATTTTTTTAGTTAAAAGAAAACTCGAGTAACCAACCGTTATCATTTCGAGTTTTCTATTATTTTCTTCTTATTTAATCAAAGATACAACAATTGCAAATAATGCAACTGCTTCAACTAACGCAGCTAAGATTAATGCAGAAGCCTGAATTTTTCCTTGAGCTTCAGGTTGTCTTGCAATAGCCTCCATCGCTTTTCCACCGATAAGACCAATTCCAATTCCTGCTCCAATAGCAGCTAAACCTGCTCCAATTACTGACATTCCCATTTTTACTATATATTAAAATTAATGTTCTTCGTGATTATCTTCTGTTGCCATACCAAAATATAGCGCAGAAAGAGTTGTGAATATATATGCTTGTAAAGCAGTTACTAAAATTTCTATTACACTTATAAAGACGACTGCGATAATAGATACAGGAGCTACAAAATAAGATTTGAATATAAAAATTAGTGAAATTAAGCTAATGATAATGATATGTCCGGCGGTGATATTAGCAAATAATCGAACCATTAATGAAAATGGTTTGGTAAAAATACCGATTACTTCTATCGGTGCCAAAAATATTTTCATCGGAATAGGTACGTCGGGAGTCCAAAATATATGTTTCCAATAACTTTTATTTCCGCTAAAATTAGTAATAATAAAAGTAATAATTGCTAAAGTAAAAGTAACTGCAATATTCCCAGTTAGATTAGCTCCAAATGGGAAAAAAGGAATTAGCCCCATAACATTGTTCAACCATATAAAAAAAAATACAGTTAATAAATAAGGCATATATTTTTTATATTTTTTTTCTCCAATATTAGGTATAGCTATTTCATCCCTTACAAACACAATTAATGGTTCAACTATGGCGGCTACTCCTTTTGGAACACCATTATATGATTTTGATTTATAATATCTGGCAGCAGAAATAAATACAACTAACAGTACAATTAAGGAAAGCCACATAGAAAATATATTTTTAGTTATTGAAAAATCCAAAGGTACTTTATTGATAGGATGATGTTGATCATCTAGATGCACAAGTTTGGATGATTCTGTAATATACTCACCTGAAGCATTTTTTTTTGTCTTAGCATAATATATTTTTTCATGAAATTTAATAAATTCCATTCCTTTTTTTTCCACAACGATTTCACCATTGTCATTTCCCTTAAATTCTTTAGAAGAAAATATAACCATTCCATTATCAGTCCAAAGGATAATAGGTAGATAGAGAGTAACATCTTCGCCCCATATTTCAAATTGATGCGAATCCTTTACATGGTGCATAGCAGTTTCTGTGGGGTTGAATGGTTCTGAATCATTACTTTTTGAGCTCTCAGCTAAAGCAAAATTAAAGGTTGAAATTAAGACTAAAAAGCTAAATATAAATTTTATCATATTTTTCTGATTCATATATATGCAAATATAAATATTTTTAAAATACATTTGATGGGTATGATTTTTATCATATTTTAGTATTTGCGACCTAAGAAAATATGATTTTTATTATTTTTGTTTTCTTACTAATTGTCGGATTATATTAATTAATCCAATTCCAATTCCTAATAAGCTAAAAATTATTATAAATAGGGGTTTCAAAGAAATATATTTTTCATCAAGGTAATAACCAATTCCGGTAAAAAGTAAAATAGTTACCATAAGTTGAAATCCTAACCCCGAATAAAATGCATAATCTTTCATTAATAAATTTTTCATTACAAATTTACAAATTTTAATGGTATGAATTATAATTATATACTAATAATAAATAAATAAATTTTTCTATATAAAATAGATTGAAGCGTAATTTCAATACTTTGTATATATTTTAAAAATAAATTAAAAATTTGTAGTTTTAATAACTAATATTTAAATTTGCAAACCATATTTATGGAAAGGTTACGCAATTATGATATTTTATTTTCATCGTTAAAGCTTGGGGTTCATAGCTTTAAGATGAGTGTTGAGCAGCCATTTTTTGATTTGTTTGATTTCAAGCAGGAATTCAAAACTCCTAAAGTAGAAGTTGATGTTCAAATTAATAAGCATTCTTCTTTTTTAGAATTGGAAGTAAAGACCGAAGGTGTTGTAATTTTAGAATGTGACATATCTGGAGAAGAGTTCGAACAAACCGTTAAAAATGAGATCAAAACTTTAATTAAATTTGGTGAAATCTTTGATGATACGAATGAAGAAATTTTAATATTGCCTTTTGGTTCTCATAGTGTAAATGTGTCTCAATTAATTTATGAATGCGTACTCTTATCTATACCGATGAAACATGTTCATCCTAAATATTCCGAAGGATATAAGGACGAACATACCGATTTACTTGAAAAGTATGGCCTGTCTGATGAAGAAGGCGAATAAAAATAAAATTAAAAAATATTTAAGGAAGAATTATGGCACATCCTAAAAGACGTCAGTCATCTACAAGAAGAGATAAAAGAAGAACTCACTATAAAGCGTCAGTTCCTCAATTAGCTAAATGTTCAACAACCGGAGAATTACATTTATTCCATCGTGCATACTGGCATGAAGGAAAATTATACTACAGGGGAAAAGTAGTTATGGAAAAGGCTGTTGAAGAAGTTGAAGAATAAATCTAATTTAAGTTAAAATTTAAGTAATATAATACCATTTAATTAAATAGTTAAATGGTTTTTTTCTGTATAAAATTAATTTATTTCCATTACATTTGGAAAAATTTAAATAAAAGCTCTAGCTCATGGACATTAAAGACATTCAAAATTTAATTAAATTTGTATCTAAATCGGATGTTGCAGAAGTAACATATAAGACAGATGAATTTGAAATTTCCATTAAAACTAATAATGGTTCATTAATGTATGCACCAGAGGTTTCCCGACCTATACAAACTGTCGCAAATCATCAAGCAACCACTATGACAACTGTAACTAGCCAGCCAGAGGCTCCCCAGCAAGAAGAAGATACATCTAATAAGTATGTAACTATAAAATCTCCAATGATTGGTACATTCTACAGAAAACCCTCTCCAGATAAAGAAGCATTTGTAAATATAGGAGATACAGTTAGTGCAGGAAGTATTGTTTGTATGATAGAAGCAATGAAATTATTCAATGAAATAGAATCAGAAGTTTCAGGAAAAATTGTTAAATTTTTAGTTGATGATGCTTCACCGGTTGAATTTGACCAACCTTTATTCTTAGTTGATCCATCTTAATTAATCAAAATTAAAAGTTAAAGTGTATGTTAAAAAAAATTTTGATTGCTAATAGAGGTGAAATTGCTATGCGAATTCTTAGAACAGCTAAAGAAATGGGTATAAAAACTGTTGCTGTTTATTCGACGGCAGATGCCAAGAGTTTGCATTTACGATTTGCTGATGAAGCAGTATGTATCGGGCCTTCTGCAAGTAAAGATTCATATCTTAAACAACTAAATATTTTAGCAGCTGCTGAAGTAACTAATGCAGACGCTATACACCCTGGATATGGTTTTCTTTCTGAAAATGCTAATTTCTCAAGATCTTGTCAAAAGATGGGAATTAAATTTATAGGAGGTACTCCTGAAAATATTGAAAGAATGGGAGATAAGGCTTCTGCAAAAGCAACAATGAAAGAAGCGGGAGTTCCCACCGTGCCTGGTTCCGATGGTTTAATAAAATCATATGAGGAAGCTGTGAAAATTGCTAAAGAAATAGGATATCCTGTTATGCTTAAAGCAACAGCTGGAGGGGGAGGTAAGGGAATGAGAGCTATATGGAAAGAGGAAAATCTTAAGAGTTCTTGGGAATCGGCTGTTCAGGAAGCTGTAGCTGCTTTTGGGAACGGAGGTATGTATATGGAGAAGCTTATTGAAGAACCTAGACATATTGAAATTCAAATAGCAGGAGATAAATATGGTAAAGCTATTCATTTATCTGAGAGAGATTGTTCAGTACAAAGACGCCACCAAAAATTAGCAGAAGAAACTCCTTCTCCTTTCGTTTCTGAAGAATTACGTAAAAAGATGGGCGATGCAGCTGTAAGAGCTGCAGAATATATTAAATATGAAGGCGTAGGTACTATTGAATTCTTGGTTGATAAATATGAAAATTTCTATTTTATGGAAATGAATACAAGAATTCAAGTAGAACATCCTATTACAGAACAAATTACTGATTTAGATTTATTAAAACTTCAAATAGAGTTAGCAGCAGGTGCTAGAGTTCCTAAAAATAACTTTTATCCTCAAAGACATTCTATAGAATGTAGAATTAATGCTGAAGATGTTTATACTGATTTTCGTCCATCACCGGGAAAAATAACTACTTTAAATATTCCGGGAGGAAATGGGGTAAGAGTTGATACTCATGTATATTCTGGATATACTATTCCACCTTTTTATGATTCTATGATAGCCAAATTGATTGTAACGGCACCTACAAGAAGTGAAGCAATTATTAAGATGAAGAGAGCTTTAGATGAATTCTATATTGAAGGTGTTAAGACAACCATTCCATTACATAGACAACTTATGGATGATCCAAATTTCTTAAAAGGAGATTATACTACAAAGTTTATGGAAGATTTTGTTTTGGATAAAAAATACGAATACGATTTATAAGTTAGATAGTATGGTAACTAGATTTATATGTTAAAATTTATAAATTCAAAGGAAAAAGGAAATTAAATTATGTTTAATTTCCTTTTTTTATTTTTATAATTCATCTTCGTCTAGAAGTTCATCATCATTATAGGAATCTTCATCATCGTCATAAGAATCTTCATCATAAGAATCTTCATCATCGTCGAATTTAATATTCATATCAACATCTCCTACATCACTGAAATCGTCTATATTAGAAGGTGAAACAAATTTTTTATCAGGTGCTTTTAAAGGCATTTTACCGAATCGATATACGGTTAATGGGTAAACTCCAATAGCTTTTCTATCAATAATTTCTAAAAGTTCAACGTAAAATGACCACATTTTCATAAAGTCGTAAACAAATAGCATTTTATCCCCGACTTTTGTAAAGACTTCTTTAATATATATATCAGACATGGTCTCACCTTCACCATCTTCATTCATATCTTCTAAAGGAATCTCTTTACCTTGAGTCCAATTATCATCAGACTTATAAAATGAAGCTAACTCATCACCTTGTAGACTGAAAGCGCTTTTAATACCTTCATATAAATTCCACAAAGTTTGCAAATCCTTAATTTCAATATCTCGAAAAACGTCCCCTTCTGTTTCAAGAATTACTCTAATCTTATAAATCATATAGTCTAGTTTTTACGTTTTAAATTTAATTTTTTTCCTAATTGTAACATATAGTTGTATGAGTTTTTATAATCGTTTTTAATAGTGCCTTCTAATATTCCTTCTTTAATTGCTTCTTTGATAGTACCTATTTGTTTGCCCTCCAAAATTTCAAAAGCTTCCATAATATCATGACCGGTAATAGGAGGCTGAAAATTCCTTATTTTATCTTTTTGTTCGACTTCTTTGATTTTTTCTTCAACGTAATCAAAATTTTGCTTAAAACGTTTTTGTTTTTTTATATTTTTGGTTGTGATATCTGCTTTACAAAGTAAAAATAAATCTTCTATATCATCACCCATATCAAATAATAACCTTCTCAATGCACTATCAGATGCATCATCTGTGATAAGTGATATAGGACGTGAACTATTATGAACTAATTTTTGAACATATTTTAATGGGTCGCCCAAAGGTAATTTTAGTCTTTTAAAAATAGAAAGTATCATCTTGCTTCCTACAAATTCATGGGAATGAAATGTCCAGCCTAATTTTTTATCAAATTTTTTGGTTCGAGCTTTACCGATATCATGCAATAATGCTGCCCATCTTAACCATAAATTTGAAGTGGTCTTACTAATATTGTCAACTACTTCAAGTGTATGAAAGAAGTTATCTTTGTGTTTCTGACCTTCAATTTCCTCAATTCCTTGTAAATCCGTTAGTTCTGGTAGAAATCGCCGTAAAAGTTTTGTTTCATATAATAATTTCAGACCAATACTTGGCTGAGAAGACATCATAATTTTATTAAACTCATCGGTAATTCTTTCCTTAGATAAAATATCAAATCGTTCGGCATTTTCTTTAATCGCAAGAAAAGAAGATGTTTCAATAGTAAAGTTTAATTGAGTGGCAAAACGTATGGCTCTTATCATTCTCAAAGGATCATCAGAATAAGTAATTTCTGGATCTAATGGTGTACGTATGATTTTTCTTTTTAAATCATCTAATCCATTAAATGGATCAACCAATTCTCCAAAATTTTCTTCATTTAAACATATTGCTAATGTGTTAATTGTAAAATCCCTTCTATTTTGGTCATCTTCAATAGTACCTTTTTCAACAAATGGTTTACGACTATCAAAAGAATAACTTTCTTTCCTTGCACCTACAAATTCAACATCATAATCCTTAATATGTATCATAGCTGTACCAAAACGTTTAAAAATAGATACTTTGGGTTTTGACTGTAATTCTTCGGCAATTGATAAAGCCAAATCAATTCCACTACCTTCAGTTACAATATCAATATCTTTAACTTTAGATCTATCGAGAAGAAAATCACGAACAAAGCCTCCGATAACAAAAGTTTGTTGCTTTTTGAGTGTAACAACATTTGATATCAATTTAAAAATAGGGTTTTGTATTGCGTGACTTAAATTCATTTAGTATTTATTCTCTAATTACTTTAATTCGTCCATCTTCAGAAAGTTGTATTATTGAAGATGATGAAAATTGCATATTCTCTTCTTGTCGCAAATTTATTATATAATCTACACCTTCCAAAATTTTGGGAGAAATTGATGAAAATTTATCAGGTGATGGTTCACCGCTAATGTTTGCAGAAGTTGAAACTAAAGGTTTATTAAGTTTTGAAATTAATTCTTTACAAAAAGGATCATGTGTTAAGCGTATTCCTATGGTATTTTTGTCTGAAATTAGTATTTCAGGTAAGTTTCGCGGGTTATCATATATTATGGTTAAAGGTTTTTTTGATAAATCAATCAAATCCCAAGCTAATGAAGGTACATTAACATATTCTTGTAATCTTCTTTCAGATTCCACCAAAATAATTAAATTTTTAGATTTATCCCTTTTTTTTAATTTGAAAACATTTATAATGGCTTCTTCGTTGGTTGCATCGCATCCTATTCCCCATATGGTATCAGTAGGATAAAGAATTGTTCCCCCTTTTTTTAAAATTTCAACTGCTTTTTCAATATCTATTTTTTCCATAATTGTTTAAATTACAAATATAAACCGGCAAAGTTTTATAAAAATAATTTTTATAATTTTTATTTATAAGAATATTTTAAAATTTTATGCATATTATTGAATGTATTGAATTTAATGAGCAAAAAATTATATAAATAATTGCCAGTCATCGAATAGACTGTTATATTTGCAAACCAAAAAAATACAATTTTTATAATTAAACTTACCAATGAAAGGAAAAGGACTTGTTAAATTTTTTGCTATTGTTCTTGGATTAATATGCTTGGCGGAATTATTTCCGACATTATATGTGCATCGTATAGAATCTAAAGCAAACAGTTTATCTAACGGAACGGAGGCGAGTAAAAAAGCTGAGCTAGAAAAATTAGCAAAAGATACTTTGAATCTCGGAATAGTCAAGATGAATTATTATGATGCTAAAAAGAATGAAATGAAGTTAGGCTTGGATCTTAAAGGCGGATTGAATCTTTTATTAGAAATATCCGAAAAAGATCTTTTGTTAGATTTAGCAGATAATTCAGAAAATCCGGTATTTAGAAAGGCATTAGACATTGCAACTTCTGAAGAAACTAAATCAAGAGATACTTATACAGCTAATTTCTTTAAAGCATTCCAAACAGCTAAATCAGAAATGAATCAGCCGGATTTAAAATTATCCTCTCCTGAAGTTTTTGGTACCAGAGATTTATCTAACCAGATTCAACATAATACTACAGATGAACAGGTTGTAAAATATTTGTCTGGAGTTATTGAATCAAAAGTTACTAAAGCAATAGATGTAATTAGAGCACGTATTAAGAAATTAAATATTGATGAGCCCAATATTGCACGTGTGCCCGGAACCGGTAGGATATTAGTGGAGCTGCCGGGTGTAACAGATGCTGATCGAGTAAAGAAATTACTTCAGACTTCAGCAAGATTAGAATTTTGGGAAGTATATGATCAACCTGCTGCTTGGTCGTATTTAATGGATTTGAATCAAAAGGTTGCCAACAATAAATTAACGAATTTATTGAGACCATCCAATCGTTCCAACGCATTGGCAGTTGCAAAATTATCGGATACGGCAGTAATTAATAAAGTTATATATTCAGATAAATCTAAAAAATTATTACCTATAGGTTTACGATATATTAAATTGTTATGGGCTTCTAAGCCAGATTCTCAATCTAAAGATGAGTTGGAATTATACGCTATACGGGGAACTAAAAATAATAAAGCTCCTTTAGTAGGAGCAGTTACAGAAGCTGGCTTAACTTTCGATCAATTCAATAGAATACAAATAAGTATGCAAATGGGTCCCGAAAGTGCTTTGCTTTGGAAAAGCATGACTGAAAAAAATAAAGGAAAACCCATTGCAGTGGTTTTAGATGATGTTGTTTATACTGCCCCTAATGTGAATACAGTTATACCTAATGGTCAATCAGTAATTAGCGGCAACTTTACAGAAAGAGAAGCCAATGATTTAGTTGATGTCTTGAAATCCGGTAATCTTCCGGCAAAAGCAAAAATTATTCAATCAGAAATAGTAGGTCCAACTTTGGGACAACAATCAATAAATAATGGATTAATATCTATAGTTGTATCGTACTTATTTATTTTGGGATGGATGATTTTCTACTATGGAAAAGCGGGTTTATATGCTAATTTAGCTTTAATATTAAATTTATTTTATTTAATAGGTATTATGGCATCAACGGGAGCAGTTTTAACTCTTCCCGGAATTGCAGGTATTGTCCTTTCAATGGCTATGGCTGTAGATGCTAATATTATTATTTTTGAAAGGGTTAAAGAAGAACTTAGAAGAGGCAGGCCTTTAAAACAAGCTTTTATTGAAGGTCAGAAACATGCTTTGGCAGCAATCATAGATGGCAACTTAACTACATTAATTGTAGGTATCGTACTTTTATTTAGTACCGGACCCATAAAAGGTTTCGCTGTTACATTAGTTATCGGTATTTTCTGTACCTTATTTACCGCCATATTCATTACCAGTATGCTTATTTATGGTTCTATGGAAAAAGGTAAAAACTTTTCTTTATCTACTAGTATAACTAAAAACTGGTTTACCCATGTTCATTTCAAATGGATGGAAAAAAGAAAATATGCTTATGTTTTCTCATTAATCATAATGGTCATTGCACTAATTTCTATGTTTACCAAAGGATTTGATAAAGGTGTAGATTATACGGGAGGAAGAACTTATGTAATAAAATTGGAAAAAAATATTTATCCTGAAGAAGTTACTGAATCTTTGGAAAAATTATTCACAACAGATGGCGAATCATCTAATATCAATGCTAAAAAGTATGGAGAAGGTAATCAAGTAAGAATAACCACTAAATATGGAATGGATAGCAATGATCCTAATATAGATGTGGTAATTCGTGAAAAATTATATGCAGGATTAAAAAATTATCTTCCCGTTAATTATTCAAAAGAAAGTTTCGTAAAGGGTACCCCTTATGGCATACAGTCCAGTTCTGAAGTAGGACCTACGGTAGCCAGTGGCATCGTTAGAAATGGAGTAATCGCCGTATCAATTGCATTGGCAGGTATATTCATTTACATCTTAGTAAGATTCAGAAATTGGCAAATGTCTACCGGTGCTGTAGCTGCTTTATTGCATGATTCTATTGTGGTAATGGGAGCATTTTCAGTCTTAAGTTGGTTAAAAATCATTCCTTTTTCTGTGGAAATAGATCAATCATTTATTGCAGCCATTCTAACCATCATAGGTTATTCTATTAATGATACCGTTATTGTGTTCGATAGGATAAGAGAGAATAAGAAAAATAATGCTCACCACCTAATGACTTTGGAAGAATTATATAACGATGCAATTAACCATACGTTAGGAAGAACTATAAATACAGGAATATCCACAATTATGGTAACAGTAATTATTTTCTTCTTTGGAGGTGAAACTTTACAAGGATTTATGTTTGCTTTATTTTTAGGATTTACATTTGGCATGTATTCATCCATATACATAGCTTCATCTTTATCTTATGATTTAACAAAATATAATTATAATAAAGAAAATTTAAATTCCAAATTATCAACAATAAAATAATAGCTTTTAAACCACATTAAAAAAAGGATCTTGTAATCAAGATCCTTTTTTAATATAAGTTGTTTCCAATAAATCTTAACTGTCATGTTAGAATATGAAGAAAATTAATATGCTAAAAATTATTAATCTATTCAAACTTTATTCTTAAATTTTTTATTGTAAGTTAAAATTACTTATGGTAGATTCTCATTGAGTAATTTAAAAATATATTTTAATAGGTCTATACGTTTGAGAAAGTTGTAAATTTGTAAAAAATAAATGCAGATACAGTGAGTTTTGGAGAAATTATAGTTATACTATTGGTTGTAGTCTTATTATTCGGTCCTGATAAAATACCGGAAATAGCTAGAGGATTGGGTCAGGGGGTACGCGCAATGAAAGATGCTACTGATAATATAAAAAGAGAAATAATGTCTCAAGTTGATGACAGCGGATCCGTTAAAGAAATCGAAAATGAAATAAATGAATCTAAAAAAATTATGGATAAAAAAGTAAATGAGGTTACTGATCATTTAAATGATATTATGGATGATACTTTCGACGGTCCTATAAAAAGAAGTTAATGGAGAGAGTTATAAAATGGGATGTAGAATTATTTTTATATTTAAATAACTTAGGAAGTCCTAAATTTGATTCCTTTTGGTTATTTATTACCAATGAATATTATTGGATTCCAACTTATTTTCTCATATTTTTAATTATTTTAGAAAAATACGGTTGGAAAAAAGTTTTCCTAATAGGTTTAAGCATTGGACTAATGATACTTCTAACCGATACTCTATCTTCATTAGTTAAAAATTGGATTCAGCGTCCAAGACCTTGTAGAAATCCAGAATTAGAAGGAGTGTTTAGGCTAGTAATCGAAAAATGTAGGGGCTCCTATTGTTATTTTTCCGCACATGCTTCTAATTCTTTTAGCTTAGCTACCTATCTTGCTTTTCTTTTTTATAAAGATTATAAATATTCATATCTTTTATTATTCTCTTGGGCTACTTTAGTTTCTTATAGCAGAATATATGTTGGAGTTCATTTTCCTTTGGATGTTCTGTCAGGTGCTTTTACAGGTGTTTTAATTGGGTGGTTATTTACAAAAACACAAAAATATATTCTTAAGGGAAATATCTGACAAATTCAATCATTGTATTTTCCAAATTATTCTGAAGTATTTTTAGGATTAAAGACAAATGGGAAAATGATAAAAATGGTTAATGAATAGGCTGCAAAAGTAAACCAAACGTGCGGCCAGTTTGTGATGCCATTAACAGTAAAATGTTCTACTACCCATCCGCTTCCGTAACTTCCTAAAATAGCCCCCAAACCATTAGTCATAATCATAAATAGGCCTTGAGCACTGGATCGCATACTTTTATCGGTTTCATTATCAACAAATAAAGATCCTGATATGTTGAAAAAATCAAAAGCCATCCCATAAACAATCATGGATAAAATTAAAAGATAAATTTTATTTTCAGGATTTCCCACTCCGAAAAGGCCGAAACGTAGAAACCATGCAAACATACTAATCATGATCACCTTTTTTATTCCAAATTTTTGTAAAAAGAAAGGAATTAATAAGATACATAAAGTTTCAGATATTTGCGATATAGACAGTAAAAGATTAGGATGCTTGACCCCAAAAGAATCGGGATAAGTGGACTTAAAACTGTCTAAAAATGGACCTCCGAAAGCATTGGTTATTTGAAGAGAACAACCTAATAACATACAAAAAAAGAAAAATATGGCCATTTTTTTATTTTTCAATAAGACGAAAGCATCCAAACCTAATGCATGTATTAAACCTTTGTTATTATTATTTTTAGTTGGAGGTGCAGCAGGCATAGTAAAAGAATATAAAGCCATGATAATCCCGGCTCCTGCACTTATGAAAAGCTGAACAGAACTTCTGGCGAAACCTAAAAAGTCCACGGTCCACATTGCTGCAATAAAACCTATTGTTCCCCAAACCCGTATCGGGGGAAAATCGGTTACCGAATTTAAACCATTTTTTTCCAGAGCATTATAAGAAACTGAATTGGTCAATGAGATAGTTGGCATATAGAAACAGGTATGCAAGAATAATAAAAGATAAAATATATGATATTCTTTAACTTGAGAAGCCATAAAAATAAATAAAGCGGCAAGAATGTGGCTTATTCCTAATACTTTATCTGCATTTATCCACCTGTCGGCAACTATACCTAATAAACCGGGCATAAAGAGAGAAGTAAAGCCCATAGTTGCGAATAAACTTCCGATTTGAATTCCGGTAAATCCTAATCCACCTTCATTTATAGATAATCCAGCGTAGCCTCCTAAAGAAATTAACCAGGCTCCCCATACATAATATTGAAGAAAAACAAGAATAATTAATCGTAATTTTATGCTCATCTCATTTAGTATTTTGATCAGTAGCTAAGATAGTAATTATTTTTTGTGATTAAGATAAATAAATGATATTTTGAGTCATAGTAAATGATAAAAGATAGATTTATTCATCTTTTATAAACAGTATTAATAAAACACTACAAAATAATATACTATGGGTGAGTTTATTGGTTTAATAAAAGGTAATATTGAAAATATTTTAAATAATATAGTAATGTAATTAATGAACAATCTGACTAAATCTAATATAAAATTGATACGAAGTTAATTTAAAAAATCATTACATTTAAAAATAAAATTATTCATTAGTGAACATTCTTCTATTTTATCTATATAAATATTTTTTTCAAACGTTAAAAAGATAAAATTCATTTTATTATAAACAGACTTATTAATTAATTAACCAAAAATTCATAATGTTAATACTATAAGTTTAAAAAACGACTGTAAAAATTTTTTCAAAAAAGTTATATAATTTTGTATTATTTACAAAAAGTTATACTTTTGCACAGGCAAGTCCTGCACAACCAGCTCCTGTGAATCCTCCAGGGTGGGAACGCAGCAAAGGTAAACGGTTGTAGCGGTGTGATGCAGGTAGCTTGCCTTTTTTTATTGGTACTGACTGAGCTTTCTAAACTATATAAACTATATTATTCTAAATTTTAAAATTATGTCTGACCAATCTTCTCCAAAGTATATATTTATTACAGGTGGTGTTACTTCTTCACTTGGAAAGGGAATTGTCGCAGCATCCTTGGGTATGCTTCTAAAAGCTAGAGGTTATAAAGTAACTATTCAAAAACTGGATCCATATATAAATATTGATCCGGGAACGCTAAATCCCTATGAGCATGGAGAATGCTATGTGACTGAGGACGGAGCAGAAACCGATTTGGATTTAGGACATTACGAAAGATTTTTAAATAGTCCTACCAGCAAAGATAACAATATTACTACCGGTAAAATTTACCAAACTGTTATTAATAAAGAAAGAAGAGGGGACTTTTTAGGGAAAACAGTACAGGTAATTCCTCACATTACTAATGAGATTAAAAGAAGAATTAAAATTTTAGGGAAAAAAGGAGATTTTGATATCATTATTACAGAAATTGGCGGAACCGTAGGAGATATTGAATCATTGCCCTATATAGAAAGTGTACGTCAATTACGTTGGGAATTAGGATATCAAAATTCGATTGTCGTACATCTGACTTTAATTCCCTATCTGGCAGCCAGTGGCGAATTAAAAACAAAACCTTCTCAACATTCCGTACGTCAGCTCATGGAATATGGAGTACAAACCAATTTTCTGGTTTGTAGAACCGAATGTTCAATTTCCAAAGAAGTACGATCTAAATTAGCCTTGTTCTGTAATCTTAATATAGATAATGTAATTGAAAGTATAGATCTTCCCACAATCTATGAAGTTCCATTATATTTACAAAACCAAAATTTTGATGCATTAGCATTAAAAGAATTAGGTTTATCTACAGATAAGAAACCGGATTTAAAACAATGGAATGATTTTCTAGATAAATATAAGAATCCTAAGAGTAATGTTGAAATAGCCTTAGTAGGAAAATATGTTTCACTTCAAGATTCCTATAAATCTATTGTTGAAGCACTAATCCATGCAGGATCTACCCTAGAAACGAAAGTAAATATTCGTTGGATATACAGTGGGGATCTTACCTATGAAAATATTTCCGATCATTTAAAAGGAGTTGAAGGAGTTATTATTGCACCCGGTTTTGGAGATCGAGCGATTGAAGGGAAAATAGTAGCTTGTCAATATGCCAGGATTAATAAGATACCTGTATTTGGAATTTGTTTGGGTATGCAAATTGCGGTCATAGAATATGCTAGAAATGTACTAGGATATAAAGATGCGGATAGTGTTGAATTCAATTTGCAAACTTCGGCTCCGGTTATATGTTTAATGGAAGAACAAAAAAATGTCTCTAATAAAGGGGGAACCATGCGATTGGGAGCATGGGCATGTAAACTTAAAAAGGGCTCAATAGCAGAAAAAATCTATAATGCACAAAATATAGAAGAAAGACATAGACACAGATACGAGCTTAACAGTGAATATATAAGTGAGTTTGAAAGCCATGGGTTGGAAGCCATTGGAACCAATCCTGATACAGGGTTGGTAGAAGTAATACAAGTAAAAGACCATCCGTTTTTTATAGGAGTACAATACCATCCGGAATACAAAAGTACAGTAGCTTCTCCCCACCCGTTATTTTTAGCATTAGTTAAAGCATCTCAAAATTATCAGATAAACAAAGTAAAGAATGCAACAAGAAAGCAAATTTGATAAAAACCAGCTGATTGGTTTTATTCTTATAGGGATTATTTTAATTGGATTTTTAGTTTATTCCAATAATCAACAAAAAAAAGCGATTGATGAAGCGCAAAAATCAGAACAAAATCAAATTAAAACTGAAGAAACATTTCAGGCTATCAATAATAAGCCAAGACCAGTAAAGTTAGACTCACTTGCTCAAGCAAA
Source organism: Apibacter mensalis (assembly GCF_001418685.1). Lineage (GTDB taxonomy): Bacteria > Bacteroidota > Bacteroidia > Flavobacteriales > Weeksellaceae > Apibacter > Apibacter mensalis. The sequence continues at coordinate 11,213 of NZ_LIVM01000008.1, read as the reverse complement.
AATAGAATTATTAACTTTTTCAAATGATGAAATTGATGTTAAAGTAAGCACACAAGGAGCACAACTACGAGAAGTACGTTTAAAAAAATGGACGGCATATGATAAGGATACTTCCCTTCATAAAAAAGCTTTATATCTTGTAAATGAATATAATACGGACTTTAATATATCATTTAAAAATAAGGATGGTAAAATTATTAATACCAGAGATTTGATATTTACTCCATCAACAGAAGGAAATATAACCGCTTTTACAGCAAATTTGGAGGATAATAGTTTTATTCAATTTCGTTATACATTGAAAGGGAAATATTCCTTAGATTTTCAAGTAGTATCTAAAGGATTATCAAAAATAACCACCCAGCAAGATGCAACCTTATATTGGAATCATAATGCAATTGCACTTGAAAAAGGAAAATCACAAGAAACCACCTATACAGAATTCAGATACAGTTTAAATGATTATTCCCAGACCGATTATGATACTAATGGATTTACAGAAGATAAAGATAAAATAGATTGGATCAGTGTTAAACAACAATTTTTTTCAACAATTTTAGAAGCACAAAACGGATTTTACAAATCTAAAGGTACACAAGAAGCAGAAAGAGATAATCCGAACTATCTTAAAAATTTTACCTTTACAAGTATAGTACCTATACAGCAAGGAGAGATCAATCAAAAATATACTTGGAATTTTCTTCCCTTAGATTATGATTTATTGAAGTCATACAAAGCCGATAACGGAGACAGTAAACAATTTTCATACAACATTCCATTTGGATGGATGAAATGGCTTTGTATATTTTATTTATGGATTTATGAGTTTCTTTCAAAATTTGGTATTGCAGCAGGTTGGATTATTTTCTTGATGACCATTGTTGTAAAATTGGTTACTTCTCCTATAATGTATAAGCAATACATCCAAGGAGCGAAAATGCGAATATTAAAACCGGAAATTGATGAATTGAATGAAAAACATAAAAATTCAGATCCAATCAAAAAGCAACAAGCTACCATGGATTTATATAGAAAAGTAGGTGTCAATCCATTAGCAGGATGTTTGCCGGCATTAATACAAATACCTATTTTTTATTCATTATTTAGGTTTTTCCCTAATAATATAGCTTTAAGGGGGCAGTCTTTCCTTTGGGCAGATGATTTAACCGCTTACGATTCCATTTATGAGTGGGCAACACATATTCCGATTTTATCAAGTATTTACGGAAATCATATAAGTTTGTTTACGATATTATATTGTTTAGTATTATTAATTTATACTAAAATGTCTACCTCTACTATGCAGGCACCCACACAAGAAGGCATGCCGGATATGAGATTTATGATGTATATAATGCCGGTTATGTTTATATTTTGGTTAAATTCCTATGCTTCAGGACTCTCTTGGTATTATTTGGTATCCAATGCCATTAACATACTTTTAATCTTACTAATTAAAAACTTTATGATTAATGAAGAAAAATTACATGCTAAGATGCAAGAGCATAAAACTAAGCCCGGCAAGAAAAAAAGTAAATGGCAGCAAAAAATGCAATCCATGTTGGAACAAGCCCAAGAACAACAAAAGCAGATTCAGGAGCAAAAATTGAATCAAAATAAAAATAAGAAAAAGTAAGATCAATCATAATAATATAGATAAAAAATCAGCCAAAAAGGCTGATTTTTTATTTTTGTATGATTTTTGAAATGATTATATAAAATAAAAATAAACTTACCATGAATTACCGTGTAGAGAAAGATACTATGGGAGAAGTTCAAGTTCCCAGTGATAAATATTGGGGAGCCCAAACTGAAAGATCAAGAAATAATTTTAAGATAGGTGCAGAAGGATCTATGCCTAAAGAGATTATTGAAGCATTTGCATATTTAAAAAAAGCAGCAGCTTATGCTAATGCGGATTTAGGAGTATTGCCTTTAGAAAAAAGAGACTTAATTGCCAAAGTATGTGACGAAATTAACAATGGAGATTTAGACGACCAATTTCCATTAGTTATTTGGCAAACTGGTTCGGGAACACAATCTAATATGAATGTAAATGAAGTAATATCCAATCGAGCGTTGGTATTAGGAGGAGGCAAATTAGGAGAAAAAAGTTTGATCCATCCCAATGACGATGTAAATAAGTCTCAGTCTTCAAACGATACATTTCCTACAGCAATGCATATAGCAGCCTATAAAAAAGTGTTAACATATACATTACCTGCAGTTGAAAAATTAAAAAATACATTACTAAAAAAATCAGAAAAATTTAAAGATGTCGTAAAAATAGGAAGAACCCACTTAATGGATGCAACTCCTTTAACTTTAGGACAGGAATTTTCCGGTTATGTAGCCCAATTAGATCATGCAATAAAAGCTATAAAAAATACCTTAACTCATTTATCAGAATTAGCTTTGGGAGGAACTGCTGTAGGTACCGGTTTAAATACCCCTAAAGGTTATGATATCAAAGTTGCAGAATATATTTCTAAATTTACAGGGTTACCATTTGTTACTGCCCCTAATAAATTTGAAGCATTAGCAGCTCATGATGCTATAGTTGAAACACATGGAGCTTTAAAACAATTAGCCGTGTCACTATTTAAGATAGCACAAGACATACGATTATTAGCTTCCGGACCTAGAAGTGGAATAGGTGAATTGTTAATTCCGGAAAACGAGCCCGGATCTTCCATAATGCCAGGTAAAGTAAATCCTACACAAAATGAAGCAATGACCATGGTTTGTGCTCAAGTATTGGGGAATGATACAACCATTTCTTTCTCAGGAACTCAAGGAAACTATGAACTTAATGTTTTTAAACCGGTAATGGCGTTTAATTTTTTACAATCAGCTCAACTATTAGGAGATGCTTGTAATTCTTTCAACGATCATTGTGCCATAGGAATTGAGCCTAATTATTCAAGAATTAAAGAATTAGTAAATAATTCACTAATGTTGGTAACAGCCTTAAATACACATATAGGTTATGAAAATGCTGCAAAAATTGCAAAGACAGCACATAAAAACGGAACTACTTTAAAAGAAGAAGCAATTAATTTAGGATTAGTGACTTCCGAACAATTTGATCAATGGGTTAAGCCGGAAGACATGGTTGGAAGTTTAAAATAATAAATGACAATTTAATCGAATTAAAATCTGAGATCAAAGAATTTCTTAAATCATAAGTTCCTGAAGCTGCATAAATGTAGTATTATAGACTAATGTGGTATTATTTTTGAGATATAAAAAGTTGAACTTTATTAATACCAATATACATATTTATAGCTTCTAAATGTATCTGATTTAAAAACGTGTGGATATAAAGTAAGCATTCAGATTCACCTTAAAATTAAGGTAAGATAGCTACAAAATTAAGAAAAATTTAATTTTAAATCAATATAAAATAACATGATATATATTTTATTATATATATCCTTTTCTTAATGCAAAATCCATAAATGGTTAGTATATTTGTATGATCTTAGTTAGAATGTAAAATCTATATAAAAAACATGTCTAAAAACACAAATAAAATTAAGAAAATAGGTGTCTTAACCTCAGGAGGGGATTCTCCGGGAATGAATGCTGCCATAAGATCAGTTGTAAGAGCTTCTAATTATTATGGAATAGAATGCAGTGGAATAAGAATGGGATATGATGGATTGATTAATGATATGGTTGTGGATTTAGGACCTCGATCAGTAAGAAACTTAATAAACAGGGGAGGGACAGAACTTAAATCCGCTCGTTCTGAAGAATTCAGAACAGTTGAAGGAAGAAGTAAAGCAGCAGAAACAGTTAAAAAACATAATATTGATGCATTAGTAGTTATAGGGGGTGATGGTTCGTTTACAGGAGGAACTATCTTTCAAAAAGAACAAGGAATACCTTTTATTGGTATTCCCGGAACAATTGATAACGACATATTTGGTACGGACTTCACCTTAGGATATGATACTGCGCTAAATACTGTTGTTGATGCAATTGATAAAATTCGAGATACAGCAACATCACATAATAGAGTATTCTTCGTAGAAGTTATGGGAAGAGATGCCGGATTTATCGCTTTAAATAGCGGTATAGCGACCGGAGCGTTAGATATACTTATTCCTGAACAGAAAGATAGTATTGAAGATCTATTTTCATCTTTTGAAAACGCAAAGCAAAAAGGGAAAACATCCAGTATTGTAGTCGTAGCAGAAGGAGAAAAATTAGGAGGGGTGTATGACTTAGCAAAATTCACTAAAATGAAATATCCTGAATTTGATGTAAAAGTTACGGTTTTAGGTCATATTCAAAGAGGAGGATCACCCACAGTTGCTGACAGAGTGTTGGCATCCAGATTAGGTGTTGCAGCAGTTGAAGGATTAATGGCAGGTAAATCTAATGTTATGGCGGGTATGCAATCAAGTAAGATTGTCTTTACCCCTATAGAAGAAGCAATCAAAAAACATAATGAAATAGATAAGGATCTTATTAAAGTAGCTGATATCCTATCTACATAAACAAAATTAAAATTAAATTAGAAACTTAAAAAAGTAAAGTATTATGTCAAAAATTAAAATTGGTATTAATGGTTTTGGGCGTATAGGGCGATTAGTATTTCGTGCGGCTCAACATAATGAAAATATTGAAGTTGTAGGAATTAATGACCTTATTGATGTTGAATACATGGCTTATATGCTAAAATATGATACCGTTCATGGTAAATTCGATGGAACGATTGAAGTTAAAGACGGAAAATTAGTAGTAAATGGAAATGCAATTAGAGTAACTTCTGAAAAAAATCCGGCAGACCTTAAATGGGGGGATATTGGAGCAGAATATATAGTAGAATCAACAGGTTTATTCCTTTCAAAAGATAAAGCACAAGGACATATCGATGCAGGAGCAAAATATGTAGTTATGTCTGCACCATCTAAAGATGACACGCCTATGTTTGTATGCGGAGTAAATGATCATACCTATGTAAAAGGAACTCAATTTATTTCCAATGCATCTTGTACAACAAACTGTATATCTCCAGTTGTTAAAGTATTACATGATAAATTTGGTATTTTAGAAGGTTTAATGACAACAGTTCACGCTACCACTGCAACTCAAAAAACAGTTGACGGACCATCAGCAAAAGATTGGAGAGGAGGTAGAGCAGCTTCAGGAAATATAATTCCATCTTCAACAGGAGCAGCAAAAGCTGTAGGAAAAGTAATTCCATCATTAAACGGGAAATTAACAGGTATGGCATTCCGTGTACCTACTTTAGACGTTTCTGTAGTTGATTTAACAGTAAATTTAGCTAAAGAAGCAACTTATGATGAAATCTGTAAAGCAATGAAAGAAGCATCTGAAGGTGAATTAAAAGGAATATTAGGGTATACTGATGAAGAAGTTGTATCTTCAGATTTTATTACAGATCCGCGTACTTCAATCTTTGATGCAAAAGCAGGTATACAGTTAAGTCCTACTTTTGTTAAAGTAGTAAGCTGGTATGACAATGAGTGGGGATATTCTAATAAAGTTGTTGAATTAATTCAAAGAATCGCTAAAATTAACGGGTAAAATCCATATTGTTACTTTATAATGAATTGAAAAAGCTATCTTTTTATGATAGCTTTTTTTTATTGGAAAAAATATAAAGAATATTAAATGTGGAACAAAAGTAATCAATGAACAAATGTAAGTTAGAAATTAATTCTTCTGAAACCGTACATAAAAATATGCTAGTAAGAAGAAATTATTAAAATTTATTAGTAAATATCATATATTACCTTATTATTTTTATAGGATTATAACGGCTCTATAACCCTTTTTTTTAATATATAAATTCTACCATAAATATTCTTATTTGTTCAATATAGTTTACCTTTTATGAAAACAGACAAAAAACATAACTTTTTGAGTTAGTTGTAAATTTGTTATAGAAAACGATGTATTATAATTACTAATTTAATATTCCTTAGGAGTAAAATTAATTAGAAAACAAAAAGTTTCTGCTTATTGCAAGTTGCTATACAGCTGGAATCAGAACGGACGGATGAGTAAAAGTTCAAAAGACGTATTAATATCTCCTACAACCGATATGAAAAATTTCAATGAAATAAAATAGTAAATAAAAAACATAATTGCACATATAACTTACCTACCAACCCGGTATGTTTTAGACCAACTTACCAAACGTTTAAATCCTATTTAATTCACTAAAAAACATCATAAAGGAAAACAAAATTTGTGAATCGTTACGGACAAAACTCATACTAAATGGATTGTTCTCAAATAGCAAACACAATCCCATTTCTATAAAATGGTGCATAAAATTATAAAGCTTTTCTGGACGAATATGAAGAAGAATATACCGAATAAAAGTGATCATTATACATCCCCAAAGAATTTAAAAAATTATCAAAACACCAGGCGGCAATATATACTCAACCGGGAAAATTAAATCGGAATTTTTTTAAATGAAAGAAAATAATCTATAACCCCTAAAGAATTTATACAACTAAATAATTCATAAAATATAACAAATCGATTAAAATAGGTGAATAAAAATAAAACCTTTTAGTAAAAAGGTTTTTAATTTATCATTAAATGTTTTTTAAATGTATGTTTTTTAATACATTTCATTTTAGTGTTATACATCCAAAATTTTTTGCATAAAAAAATAATTAAAAATAGGAATATAAAAAATAAATAGTATCTTTGCAACCTCGAAAAAGATTAACGAATATAAAGATATAAGATAACAACCGATGAAACGTACATTTCAACCTTCAGAAAGAAAGAAAAGAAACAAGCATGGTTTTCGTGAAAGAATGGCATCAGCTAACGGAAGAAAAGTTTTAGCAAGACGTAGAGCAAAAGGAAGAAAGCAACTAACTGTTAGCGAATATAGAGCTAAAAGATAATCTGCTAGAACATATCTGAAAATTTAAAAGACTGCTTTTTTATGAAATTAGCAGTCTTTTTTATTGTGTAATAATTTGTATTTAGGATCAAAACTTATAAGCTTTAGATGACCCTTAAGTTAACTAAAAAAATAATTCTTAAAAAAAGAACTTAAGAATAGTATATGAGGCGTATAAGATATAGAAACAAAGAATTACAAACTAATAATAAAAATATCTAGTGCCATACCTGAAAACTAAATAGTATGTACAAGATACATTACAACCAACCGGATAAAAAAAGTTAACAAAAAACGAGGAATTAATTAAAAAAGGAGGGAAAAAACTAATAAAACTCCCGAACACGAAAAAAAAGTTTAAGGTATATACAGAATATAAACAATTGAAAACTAGTTAATTTAGGGTTAAGAGGTCTGGGTTAGGCAAAGTATTTAAGAAAAAAAGATTAAAAAAAACTTGCGAAGAAAAAAAAAGTAACTATCTTTGCATCCGCAAGTCAGGAATAACGAAGAGAGAAAAGAGAAGAGAGAGTACCTGAACGAGCATAAAGATCGTTGAAATAAAAAAGTTTATAACAAAGCTTACGAAAGAAAAAGTAGCAAAACACAACCTGGAAGTTAAAGGAAGATTCTTTTGAGGATATGAGGCCATGAAATTGATAATTTAAGAAGAAATTACAATGGAGAGTTTGATCCTGGCTCAGGATGAACGCTAGCGGGAGGCCTAACACATGCAAGCCGAGGGGTATTTTGGAGCTTGCTTCAAGAGAGACCGGCGAACGGGTGCGTAACGCGTATGCAACTTACCTGTATCACTGGGATAGCCCGAGGAAACTCGGATTAATACCGGATAACATATTACACAGCATTGAGTGATATTAAAAGATTTATCGGATACAGATAGGCATGCGTAGGATTAGTTAGTTGGTAAGGTAACGGCTTACCAAGGCGATGATCCTTAGGGGGCCTGAGAGGGTGAACCCCCACACTGGAACTGAGATACGGACCAGACTCCTACGGGAGGCAGCAGTGAGGAATATTGGACAATGGGTGAGAGCCTGATCCAGCCATCCCGCGTGAAGGACGACAGCCCTATGGGTTTTAAACTTCTTTTGTATGGGAATAAACCACATTACGAGTAATGTTCTGAAGGTACCATACGAATAAGCATCGGCTAACTCCGTGCCAGCAGCCGCGGTAATACGGAGGATGCGAGCGTTATCCGGATTTATTGGGTTTAAAGGGTCCGTAGGCGGGTTGATAAGTCAGCGGTGAAAACCTGCAGCTTAACTGTAGAACTGCCGTTGATACTGTTAATCTTGAATAGTATTGAAGTAGCTGGAATGTGTAGTGTAGCGGTGAAATGCATAGATATTACACAGAACCCCGATTGCGAAGGCAGGTTACTAAATACCGATTGACGCTGATGGACGAAAGCGTGGGGAGCGAACAGGATTAGATACCCTGGTAGTCCACGCCGTAAACGATGGATACTCGTTGTTGGGGGCAACCTCAGTGACTAAGCGAAAGTAATAAGTATCCCACCTGGGGAGTACGACCGCAAGGTTGAAACTCAAAGGAATTGACGGGGGCCCGCACAAGCGGTGGAGCATGTGGTTTAATTCGATGATACGCGAGGAACCTTACCAGGGCTTAAATGGAGATTGACGTACTTAGAAATAAGTATTTCTACGGACAATTTTCAAGGTGCTGCATGGTTGTCGTCAGCTCGTGCCGTGAGGTGTCAGGTTAAGTCCTATAACGAGCGCAACCCTTATCATTAGTTGCCATCGAGTGAAGTCGGGAACTCTAATGAGACTGCCGGTGCAAACCGCGAGGAAGGTGGGGATGACGTCAAATCATCACGGCCCTTACGCCCTGGGCCACACACGTGCTACAATGGCCGGTACAGAGGGCAGCTACCGGGTAACCGGATGCGAATCTCAAAAGCCGGTCTCAGTTCGGATTGGAGTCTGCAACTCGACTCTATGAAGCTGGAATCGCTAGTAATCGCAGATCAGCCATGCTGCGGTGAATACGTTCCCGGGCCTTGTACACACCGCCCGTCAAGCCATGGAAGCTGGGGGTACCTGAAGTCGGTGACCGTAAAAGGAGCTGCCTAGGGTAAAACTAGTGACTGGGGCTAAGTCGTAACAAGGTAGCCGTACCGGAAGGTGCGGCTGGAACATCTCTTTTTTAGAGTAAAAAGTCAATAATCAGGTACAATTATCGAGAGGATTTAGGACTTCCAGGTGTTTCCTACTTTATTAGAATAAAAAAGAGTAAGCAATAAGTTAGAACAAAAAAGATATATAACACCCCCTTAGAAGCCCCTGCAGTATAAGGTAAGACAAGAGAGAGTGAAGGAGCGAAAGAGGAGAATTAAGAATCAATCAGTCTCATAGCTCAGCCGGTTAGAGCGCTACACTGATAATGTAGAGGTCGGCAGTTCGAGTCTGCCTGAGACTACCAAGGGAAAGAAGGGGAATTAGCTCAGCTGGCTAGAGCGCCTGCCTTGCACGCAGGAGGTCAAGGGTTCGACTCCCTTATTCTCCACAAGGTTCTAAATAAAACAGTAATAAGTAAAGAAATAGGACCGGTGTTGTATAAAGATCATTGACATTATTGGGATTTTATATAAGAAAAAATAAACCGAGCGGCCAATAAAAGGCTAAGGAAAAGAAATCGTTAAGGGCGTATGGCGGATGCCTAGGCTTCAAGAGGCGAAGAAAGACGTGGTAAGCTGCGAAAAGCTGCGGGGATTGGCACACACGAAATGATCCGCAGATATCTGAATGGGGCAACCCACTATACAAGAGTATAGTATTCCCGTAAGGGGAGGCAAACCTTCCGAACTGAAACATCTAAGTAGGAAGAGGAAAAGAAATCAACAGAGATTCCGAGAGTAGTGGCGAGCGAAATCGGAAGAGCCCAAAAGTATCTATATAGATAACAGAATGTTTTGGAAAGGACAACCGCAGAGGGTGATAGTCCCGTAAGTGAAATCTATATACATATGAAAAAGAGTAGGGCGGGACACGAGAAATCCTGTCTGAATATGGGGGGACCATCCTCCAAGGCTAAATACTCCTTGAAGACCGATAGCGAACAAGTACCGTGAGGGAAAGGTGAAAAGTATTTCGAAAAGAAAGATGAAAGAGACCCTGAAACCATACGCCTACAAGCGGTCGGAGCATCAATAAGATGTGACGGCGTGCCTTTTGCATAATGAGCCTACGAGTTAATTTCACTAGCGAGGTTAAGTAGTTCAGCTACGGAGCCGGAGCGAAAGCGAGTCTGAAAAGGGCGAGGAGTTAGTGGGATTAGACGCGAAACCTTGTGATCTATCCATGGGCAGGTTGAAGCTTTGGTAACACAAAGTGGAGGACCGAACCGGTTGACGTTGAAAAGTCTTCGGATGACCTGTGGATAGGGGTGAAAGGCTAATCAAACTGGGAGATAGCTCGTACTCCCCGAAATGCATTTAGGTGCAGCGTTAAGAGAAGTATACTAGAGGTAGAGCTACTGATTGGATGCGGGGGTTTCACCGCCTACCAAATCCTGACAAACTCCGAATGCTATTATATGTTTCTTAGCAGTGAGGGCATGGGTGCTAAGGTCCATGTCCGAGAGGGAAAGAACCCAGAGCAACAGCTAAGGTCCCGAAATGTATACTAAGTTGGACAAACGAGGTCAGACTGCCTGGACAGCTAGGATGTTGGCTTGGAAGCAGCCATTCATTTAAAGAGTGCGTAACAGCTCACTAGTCGAGCGGTTTGGCATGGATAATACTCGGGCATAAGTATACTACCGAAGCTATGCGAAATTTAAAATTTCGGTAGGGGAGCATTCTATATGCGCAGAATCTTTAAGGTGACTTAAAGTGGAGCGTATAGAAAAGAAAATGTAGGCATAAGTAACGATAATGAAGGTGAGAAACCTTCACGCCGAAAATCCAAGGTTTCCTCAGCTATGCTAATCAGCTGAGGGTAAGTCGGGACCTAAGGTGAATCCGAGAGGAGTAATCGATGGGAAATCGGTTAATATTCCGATACCGGCTGTAAATTCGATGGAGTGACAGAGTAATGACACTACCGCGTACTGACGGAATAGTACGTTAAAGCAAGTAGGTAAATCTGGGATAGTAAAATGCGTTTCGGATGCCGAATGTGAAAGTACCAGGAAGCTACGGTGGAATGGATAGTGTAGGTAAGAGCTCTCAAGAAAAACTTCTAAGGTAAGTTTACAGCGCCCGTACCAAAACCGACACAGGTGGATGAGGAGAGTATCCTAAGGCGCTCGAGTG
>NZ_LIVM01000007.1 GCF_001418685.1 Apibacter mensalis | reverse complement strand
AGTTTGGCGAGACAGTACGTTTCCTGCCGGGTCATATTCCAGTTGGGTTAGCCCTGCGCTCGGATGTTCCAGTTGGGTTCTTCTACCGGCCAGGTCATATGCCGAGCGTGTTTTTTGTCCTTCGGTATCGGTTACTTCCAATAACTGGTTGATGGCATCGTAGGCATAACGGGTGCTTATGATTCCGTCCGGGCCTGAGAGTTGTTCGGTCTTTGCGGTAAGTCCGGATCCGTTGGTATAGGTTTTCTGTTTACCTCCCAACGCATCGGTAAAGGTAGTTACTTGGTGTCTTTCGGTCGGATTCAGTGTATACTCGGTGGTTTGGGTACTTGAATCCGGAAAAACAGTAGCCACGGTACGATCCATCAGGTCGTAACGGTTTTTTGTTGGTTTAACTTGATCAAATTCTCGATTGAAGCGGGTGGCTTGCGCGGTATCTTCGGTTACCGGATAGTAGGTTTCTACTACGCGTCCGAAAGGATCCAGCTTGGTTCGTCCGCTTACGATAAGTACGTGTTCATCTTTAGGATTACTTCCGTTATAATCGGTCTTGGTGATTATTCCGTCTTTTTTTACCTGTACGTTTCTTCCTGCTCCGTCTACAAAACTGAAAGTTCTGATGTCTTGAGTGGGGTGTTGCGGGTTGTAATGATACGTAATCGCATAAGCCGGGTGTTGAATTTCTCCTTCTGAATTGAACTCTGCTGACGGGTGATAGGTATATTTGATGGTATATGGCCGTTCGAGTTCTAATTCATTGGGTCCGGTGATGGTCTCTATTCTTCCCAGATTATCTAGAGTGGTTTCGGTAAAATAGCCGTTAATGTCTTTTCGAGTCAACGCTATTCCGTACCGATAGTCGTAATTTTCCAATTGACTGGTATAGCCATACGCATCATCTGTGCGTTCTACATACATGTGATAATCTCTGTCGTAGCGGTATTTATACCACATGCGTTGTCCTTTATGATTGACCGGAAGAGTTTTTTGAGTGATATTTCCGTATGAGTCGTACTTGAGGTCGGTTACGGCTTGTTGTTCGTTATTGAGTTTTTGACGTACTTGGGTCAGGTGATTGGAATAATTCAAGTCGTATTCGGCTGAGACTTCTCTATACAATTCTCCTCGCTTGCCGGTTACTTGTACGTGTGTCGGTAAGCCGTATATATTTTTCGATGGATTCGAGATATAACTGATCTGTGTCTGGTAGTTATAGCTCCCCGTAGCGTTTTCTCCCAGGTTTCCGCTGTCGCTGTAACGATATTTTAACAACTCTCCGTATTGGTCCTTTAAATCATAGGTATACCACGATTCATTGGTAACCATACCCGCATCCTTCCCTTCATAGGATAGGTTGCGTACATATTTTAAGGGTGTAAAAGCGGCTTCGTGGTCAGAACATACCTTTTTAGCGGTAAATGAATAGTCGTTTTTGCTGTTTTGTTTTACTGTGTATTGGTAGTATGTATTTTCCGTTTCGACATATTTTTTTCCTTGTCCATCGGTTAGGGTTGTTTTCAACAAATTCCCTGAGGTGTAGTAATTGGATACGTCGTATTGTTCTATGGTTTTGCGATAGATTTGATTGTTGTTCTCAGTATCTATGCTCAATTTCTCTACTTTTCCAAAGCCTAAAAATTCTCGTTCGTGGCGGTCTTGTTTTCCTTCTGAATAGCGATATTCCATACGGGTGTTGGCTCCGTCGTCATGGATCCCGTCGTCTACTTCTACTGAGGATAATACCCATTTGCCGCCCGGATGGTCATACGTGGCTGCTGAACGGCTGTAATCCAGCATGAATTTTCCTCCTATGGAATTGGAAACTTGGCTCAGCTTGTTGGTTCTGCCTATGGTGGAGCGTTTTACTTTTATGCTTCCCGAATTATCGGTCCAGACCATATCCGGATAGCCGTCTCCGTCAACATCTTTGATTTCAAATGAGGTATGTCCGGTGGAGTTGGAAGAGTTTACACCCGGATTCAACGATATTTTAATTGTGGGAGCCACAAGTAGCGGAATGACCAAATTTAAGGTGTAGGCAACATGGGTGGAAATGCTCACCGAAGACTGTTTAGACAGACGATTCATTTCTTTCCATTCCAGTTCCGGAGCAAAGGAAGTTCCTTTGTTTAAGGAAACCCACGCTTTTCCGTTGTCTATGCGTACTTTATCTGCCAAACCGTCATTGTTTACATCCATAAAGCTGAAGCTTGGTTTGTTGGTTACCGTAGTTACGTTCACTCCCCCGGCAAAACTGGAAGATGCTTTGTCTGTTGGTTTAGCCAGTAAATCAATCCCAAGATCTACTCCTCCGGTAATGGTTTCTGATCGGGCGGTTTGTATTTCGTTGATATCCCAATCTACTTCGGGGGTGAAGCTATAGCCCAAGTTCAAACGTACTTTTCCGTTTTTATAGACTTTATCCGGCAATCCGTCTCCATTGATATCCAGTAGGCTATGTTCTGTTTTTTCGTTCATTTTGGGTGCACTGAACGATAGGTTTACTGAGCTTATCCCTACTTGTGAGGCTTTGGAGTCTATGGAATTATTCTTTTCTCCCCCGGTTAGTTTATTGAATATGGAAGCTGCGGTAATGGGATTGGCTCCTAATCCATAAGCTTTACTGGTGCTGGTGCTTCGATGGTTACCTGTGAAACCGTTGCGAGAATCAATGATTTCGCCGTCAAATCCTCCGCGGGTATTGGTAAATTGGATTTTGTTTTGGGTAATGATATCCGGATATCCGTCTCCGTTCATGTCGGAATAAGATACGGTAGTTTCATCGATGCCTTCGGAATCATTGTAGTTTACTCCCACTCCAAAAGAAGCTCCTGTTTGTTTGGTAGTGTTTTTGGATTTACTCATCAGTTTTATTCCCACTGCCGTAGAACCTTGTATACAGCTTCCTGTGGAAGGTGATTTACTGCTTAAGCCTTCCAGCGGATTGGTGAGCTTCACGTCTTTTTCGCCCAAACGGGAAGCACTCAGTATTCCATCCTTTGCATACACATATCGGTCTGCTCCGGACCAATAGCTTTTGGTTTGATTGTCCAGTGCCATAGGTATAAACACCATGGTTCTGGGGTCTAATTCTGCATTTTCATTTTCCGGAAGTTTTAATTCTTTTTCGTCCATAGGGTGGGCATAGCGTCCGGCATGGGCATTATAGATAAACTGGCCCCAACCTCTATACAAGGGTCCGAATCCTTTTTCTCTTTCTTGGATATATACATTAGACCTTCGTGTAGTCGGTTTTCCGTTTTGGGGGGTCAGGGTATAGTCTAAGCTCCTCAGGTTATTAATTAATCCTTGATCTTTCGTATAGGCCTCGATCCATAGGTTTTCTGTTAAGGATCCGCTGCTGGTTACTTCTATATCGGTTATGGGGGGAGTAAGAACTTTTCCGCCTTCTACTCTTATTTGGTAATGTCCCACTAAACCGGTGGTTTTCTTTACGGCAATATAAAATTCTCCCGAAAATTTATAGAGTTGGTTGGAATATTCCGGTATGGCATCAAACAACAGGGCTATTTTTTTGGTTTGATTGGCCTGCTCAAATTTCAAGGGATAATAGGTACCTTCCCATCTGTGGTGATAAATACTGTAATTTACTGTTGCCGGTACCGGTTCTTCTTCATCCAATTTTATTTTCGGTGCCCACTTCACTTTTTTCCAATTAACAGTTGTAGGTGAACTCAATGAAAAATAGAAATTGGTCAAGTGGGAACCTTCCGGTACTTGTATTTCTAAATTTCCGGTATGGGTTTGATTCCATCCATAGGTTTTTTCAAAAATGACTTTTTCCTTGGTACGATCTTCGTTCGTTTGGATTACTTTTACGGTAACGTCATCGGAAGTGATCGGTTTTTCGAAATTTCCTGTAATTTTCGCATTTTTAAATTCTCCTGTACTGGTTACATTATCTTGGGAAGGAATGTCAGCTTCTTGGGATGGAAAGCTGTACATTTTTTGTCCATCAGGATTTATACTGTTTAAATCTGCCCACATATAGCCCGATTGTACATAGGTGATCACAGGGCTCCATTGTACCTGGTCGAAACTGCCGTTAGACATTTCTTGATTTCCGGATTGTACTCTGAAATATATTTTGTCTCCTTTTTGTATCGTTTCGGACAGTGTTACATTTGAGGGATAAGTGGAAAAGTCTCCTTGGTTTATATTCTTACTCCATTTTTCCTTTCCTTTATACTGAATGGCTACTCTAACTCCGTCGGCTTTTTCATATTCTTCGGTATCATAGTCGCCCGAAGGTGCTTGAAGCTGTACATTCCCTTCTATTTTTATTTTTCCGTCAAAGGGAGCTTCCCAAACTTTTACAACGTCGTAGGGCGGCGAGTTATAGATCAGATCTTTTTGTTCCTGCGGATCTACTTCGGTATCGGAACTATCAATGGTTCCTCCTCCCATAATCGGGCTCGGAGTCAGGGAGCTTTCCAAAGAGAAAGTAGGCAGTAAATTTCCGTCTTTATCGCGGGTAATGTGGTTAAAGTATACTTTTCCGTTGGATACAACATCTAATAAACCATCACTGTTTACGTCCGCAAAATATACGGTGGTGGTGGTTTTTGTACTTCCTCCACTTACCCCTACGGTTGCCGTTGCCCAACCTATTCCTACTCGGGCTGAGCCGCCTCCGTTGGAACTGGTAGACTTGGTTTTAGAGAATTTATTAATTCCATGTATGGCTAGGGGTTTACCGAATTTTTCTCCTTTTAATGGGGTCAATAAATGCGGCTCGTAATAAAGTACTCCGTTCTTTTGATAGACTTTATCTGTAAGTCCATCCCCATTGATATCTATAAATGTTGATTTTCCTTCGGTTACACTGCTGGAATAACTGTAGCTTCCGCCCAGGGTACCACTGGTAAATTGGGAATCTCCGTTAAAAATCCCTATTCCGGTATAAAAAGATCCTCCGTTGGATGTAGTGTTGCTTTGGTTGAGTCTTTCGCCTTGGGGTGACCATATTTCTTCTTGCCGGTTAAAGGGTTGGTAGCCTTGTTGGGATTGTACATCGTCGTAATAAGCAAGGTGGTGGGTGGTAAATTCTTTTCCTTGATCGTCTTTATGGGTTATTTTATCTAAAAGGTCTGCATAAAATGCTCCCGGTTTGTAGGTTAATTCGTATTCTCTTAATTTACTTCCTTCAAAGTATACTTCTACTTTGGTTAGAAGTCGGTCTTGGGAGCTTAAAAAGCCATAGCGGGCAGAGGTGTTTTGTTTTTGTTTGGTTTTAGTTGAGGTGAATTTTACTACTGTATGTGCTGCTTTTCCTTTGTTGCCTGCATGGACTTCTTTCAGATAGAGTTCTTTGGAAATCAGTCCGCCTTTTACGGGATTTTCTATTGTTTCGTAATGGTACTCTATCCAATCTCCGTGCAATTCTTCTATTCTTGAGAGTTTCCACTCGGATATGACTTCACGGCTTTTTCCCGATACGTCGGTAAAGGTTCCTTTGAGGATCCCGTTATTTCCTCCATAGGTATATTTCACTCCTTTTCTGTTAATTACTTCCCAGGTATATTTTCCGGGGGCATTCCCTTTTCTTTGAATAGTCGCAAAGCTGCCTTCTTTTCTTGAATAAAATAATCGGTCGGCTTTTCTGGATATTTTTTCTCCGCGATGGGCTAGGGAGATGTTTCCATCAGAGCCCGTGGTTACCAGCTGAACGCCATCCATCAGATAGGTCTCTGTTTCTTTGGAGGTATCATACCGCGGTACTCCCCAACGAGTATCTACGGTTATGCCGGGAACATTTAAATCCCAGCCCTGGCCTAACCAACCGCTTCCACCGTCACTGTTGTATTGGATTCCTAAAGACGGACTCATTCCGTTGCGTGCTGGTGGCATTTCAAAGGTATAGTTTAAGGCAGCGGTTCCTCGATTGTTGGCACCGGGGGCACTTATCAAATTTACTTTTGATAAGGGATCGGCAACTTGGATATTGCTCATGGTAGTGGGGGCAAAGCCATCGGTATCAGGTGATTCGGGAACTTGTATTACTCCGTTGATCATATCGGTGAAATGGGTGGTACGCGAAATGATTACCTGATTTTTGGTGTCTATGCTGTCTCTTTCCAAAGCGATCCAATGGCGGCTTTCCACATCAAAATAATAAGTACGGATGTCTTTTTCAGTATAGCCATTCGGAATTTTGGTCCGGTCATAGGCTAACTTTATAATGGCTCCCTCTTTAAAATGTTCTCCGTGAGGCAAAAATTTGTATCCTTCTGCTTTTCCCGTCACGTTTTTCATACCCATTTCCAAGGCGGGTACATCTATGCTTCGTAATCCTCGTATGAGTATTTGTTTGTTGTTGAGCAAATTCTTGCCTTTTACACTCAATTCGGCGCCTAATAAGGTAATTGTATTGTTTTCATTCTCTTTTTTAAACCACGTTTGCGCTTGGGGTGAAGACGATTGTAACGTGTAAGAATAATCTTGTTTACCGGATAAAATTTCAGTTGTCTTTACTTCTCTAATTCCTTCGGTAACCAATTTTATAGCATCTACTTTACCGGAAAGCACCGTTTCAAATTCACCTTGATATGTGACAACTTCTGTATGGTTAATCTTAATTTTACGATCTTTTCCGTCCGCAAAATATCCTTTAACATAGGTGTCTCCTCCTTCATAAGCATATGCTTCCCAAGTAATTGGGTTTACTTGAGTTGTTGGATTTTCAACTTCAATTTTTAAGTTTTTTATTTTATAGCCGTATTGAGCTTCTTGGGGTATGGAAAATTGGATATAATTAGTGCCTTTTTGCAGCCAATCGGAATTAATTTCTTCTTTTTGATGAGTCCATCCGAAATACTTTTGTATTAAATATCCGCCTCTGTTCATTCGATCATTGATACTTCTGGAAACTCCATTTTTATCGGAAATTCCATATAATTCATAGATCAAATACACTTTTTGATTTTGCCGGGGTTTCTGATCCAGATAAATGGTGAAAATATTATCTTCAGGGTTATCAAAAATTTTATTCTCCAAGGTCCCGATAATACCTTCTTTACTATTTGAGTGGTATAGGGTGGATTGGGTGGTAACTGTTTTATTTGAAATTTTTGTCTTTTTTGTTTCTTTACTGTATTTATCCACGGATTTTTCCGTATTGTCGGATTCAGCATCAATAGCATCTACTTCTGTAGGTTGTGTATGGATCATACGTGTTTCCCTTGCCTTATATTTTTTATGTTCTAATAAGGGAATATAGGGGGAAAAGCTCTGTAACGTCATCGTGGAAAGTAACACTAATGACACAAAACGGGCTTGCTTTGAATTTAATTTCATAATAATGTACTTTTTTTAGTAATTAGTTGATGGAAATCTTTTTGGTAAATTCACCTTCATCGGAAAATATTTTTACTATATATACTCCTGGGGAAAGACCTGTAATATCGAAATTATGATCAGTATCGTTTTTGTTAATTTGTTTATTAAATACCATATTTCCGGAAAAATCGAATACGGTAATCATAATCGAAGAGGGATGTTTTAATTTAATACTTCCTGATATTTCGGATTTATTATTAAAATCTTTATAATAGAATTGAACAGGGTTATTAGACTTTACCAATTGGTCCGTATTCTCTATTTCTTTATCTTTAGCACAGTTGTTTTTTAGAATAACGGTTTGTTCTAATGTAGTTTTAGAAAGATTTTCTGTTTTTGGATAGGGATGAACTCCTTGATAATTCCAATAAGTTGGCAGGGATTCATTAAATCCGTCTGTATTTCTTATGTTATAAATTCCTCCTGCGTTGTGGTTTAGTTTCACGGCAAAATAATGGTAGTGGGTTATTGACTCTGTATAGAAGGTTTTTCCGTTTATCTTATAGTAAACTTTATACGGTGATTGTCTCTCATTAAAATCTTTATAAATCTGAATTCTATCTCCTTCTTTTACAAAAACATTAGCTAATGGGGTGCTGCTTTTTACTTGGTTTTTTATTATATAAATACGTCCTTGTTTTATTTCAAATCCTGATTGAATTACGATATCGGATACAGAATTGGACCTTGGATTCAGAGATAATCCCATCTGGAAATCTTGATCAGTTCCTTTTAGGGTTGTTTCAAAGAAACCTCCTCGATCCCAATCTATGCTCTGTATGCTATGGGCTTTTGCTTCTACACCGGTAGAGTCTGATAGTATGTTAAAGCCTCCCAGCTCTTTTAATTTTAATGTATATTCGCCTGCGGAAAGTCCGTTTAAATATAAATCCTTACCAAAAAATACTCCGGATTTTTTTATTTCTTGATCTTTTTGATCGATCAATTCATATTCAAACCCTTCATCTCCTCTTAATATTTTTATCTGTATGGATCCATCCTTTTCAGTTGTAGAAGAAGCATCACAGCCAGGATCGGTTTTATTTATTTTTGCAATTATATTATCAGGCCTGTATCCGAAGGTAAAGACATCTTTTCCACTAAAATCTGTATCAAAGAATACATTATTAAATATTACTTTTTGCCTGTAGGGGTCGTACTCATCCGATAAATAAAAATCCGTATTTTCTAATTTAAAATCTCCCGTTCCGGATCGGTCTATTAAAAGATAGGCTCTGCCGTCTTTATATTCTGAAAATTCTTCGGCTCTGTGTTTAATGTACCCTAATTCAACTCTATTACCGCTATTTATTAATCCTCCGATTCTTAAGTCTTGAACCTCCGATTCTAAATTCCATCGGTACATGACAAGACTAACGTGGAAGGGTTTATTTATGTCTTCTTCATCCAAGGGTATATTGGGAGAATCAAACCCGGGAATAGGGGGAGCATATCCGTTAAATCGTATAATAAAGTTATCTTTGGTCTTATCGATTTGTATTCGATCGCCTACATGTACTTTATGATTGATTTGATGGGTGACGATACCTTTGATAACGGTAAATATTTTTCCTTGATGGTCTATAAACACTCCATAATTTGCACTAGGCTTTTGTTGATTCGTAACCTCTTGGGTCCCGAATTTTAACATGATTCCTCCATAAGGATTACCTAGGGTTAAGGATGCATGCCCCTCATATCCTGGTAAGGGGAGCTCAGTATACATGATCGCTGTCTCAGAATCCTTGCTACGATCATTGACCATTTTTATCCGGGAATATTTATATTTTTCTTTTACCGCTACTAAATTATCAGATACCTTCCAGGATACATCTTGTATTTTAGTTTTATATTTGTTATTACGGGTATTTATTAACCAACGTCGATTCATGATATTCATACCGGCAAGGCTTTCAATCTGAGCGGTTTTAAGATCCTTATTGTTATCGCCCCAAATCATATAATAGGTATCTTCTAAAGAATCAGCAGGGAATTTTTCAATAACCAGTAATTTATTTCTATTGGAAAGATTATAATTATTGGCATCATCATAGGAATCCCCTTCTAATGAATAGCTGTAGTAGGGGCTTTCTTCATACGATGTGCTGCTTTTTCTTTGGTATAATCCACTAGCGTCATCTCTATAAATACCTGTAACCCGGTGATTATATTTTTCATTTTGATCTTTATCCCAAAGTAATTGGCCGTTACTACCTATCAATGAATTATCTAACATAAAACCGTATTTTAATGCTAAATACGATTCTGCTTTTATTTTTTCTAAGGGATTTAATAATCGATCAAATAGGATTAATTCGGGCATATACGCTCTATATATCGTATTAGGATCAAAAAGGTTGGTATTGTAAGTTGAATTGTTATATTGATTGAATGAATAAAATTTTTCACCTATGGATAAATGTGAGCTCCTTCTCTCTCCCCATACATCGGTTGATCGTTTATTAGCCCGAAAATAGGTGAACAATCGCATGGTTTTTTCTTGATAGGCCGATAATTCCGCGTGGGTATTTTCTTTAGGATGGTACATTAAATCGTTGCCTTCTTTGGATCCGTAGTCCAAAACTCCTTGATTACTTTCATTGCTATGTATGATTTTATCTTTGTTTAAAACCAATCCTTTTCCTTCGACTCCGTTAAGGGTAAAAATATAGTCCGGGTATTCGAATTTATTCCCCAATAGACTGGCTTCGGCATAAGTACCTAAAATCGTGGCTGTTGATAAATTCCCACTTTTTATTTGAATTTCTTTACTTACGCTTGTATTGGTTAAAAGTATCGAGGGGTTAAAATTAATGGACCTTCCGAAGGGATACCATTCAACTGCATACTCCGTGTTGCTATCATAGTGAGTAAGACGTAAGGAATCTCCTGAAAAATCTTTCCATAGATATCGGCCGTTAAGATTTTTGGTTTCCGGCACTGTTTTCATCCACAGGACAGCGCCGGAAACTCCTCCCGGACCTAATACTCTACTTTCTTGTGCTGAGGTAAATATGGTATTTACTCCTACCAGCAGCAGTAAGTATAATTTTCTCATAGTTTTTAGAATTTTTTTTTTTGCAAATATATTATTTTATTTTTATTAAGCATATAAACACCTCATTAATCCTACTAAGTTTTATTATTATTAATTAATTATATTAATAGTTGTATTGTTTTAATTTTTAATTACACAATCAACATAACCGTTATTTATTAATAGATGCAATTTATTTTTTAATTATACTTAACTTTAATTTGACCCACTCTTTTTGATACTTATATTCTTTTTAAATACAGCTATGGTTATCTGTAAGGTTAATGTCTTACTATTATTAAGATATTATGTAATTTTGAAGAAAAATAATCTATGTCACCTCAAGAAATTCTCGCTAATATGCTTAATGCTCACGATTTAACCGGCATTGAATATAAGGAATGGATTCTCGTTGACGAACAGCTACCTGCCATACGTGCAGACACGTTTGATTATAAAGAGTATGAAGATGGAGCCGGTATACGTTTAGATATAACTTTGCTTTTACAAAATAAAAAAACTATTACGGAAAGTTATTTAGGAATTGGCAAAAATAAGATCAGTGCAGTTCAAAATGCTTTTCAAAATTTTGTGGCTAATTCTTTTCATGTTTTTTTATCTGCTTTTTGGCAGATAAATAATGAAGATCAGATTGGGATTGAGCAATGGAATATCAAAGGAAATGTATGGGAAGTATACATAGGTAATTTTGGTTGTAAAGGCGATTTCAACATCCCCGAGAATTTGTTTAAGACGATAGAGGAACAAATTCAAGAAGAAGATTTAAACGAAGATATATATTGGATACGTATATACTATGCTCATATAAATGGTAAAGAAATTATGATTGAAGCTTTAAAAAATAATGAAGCTTGGCCGGAAATGGAAAATAATTTGAAATTAGTTTCATGGGACATTTCAGAAAAATTTTACAGTCTTAGAAATTTTATTATCCTTAAACGAAGGAAAAATTATTTAAAATAACACGACTCAATTTTTATTGTAATAGTACTCCCCTCTTTTGCTTAGTTATATTCAAGACTCAATCCGGTATAAAAAAGTTTATTTCTTACTATTCTTAATTTAAAAATGATTTTCATAACCAATAACCTCTTTTTAATTAAATAAAGAGGAACAATGTGAGCTAAAATACAATTTCAAAAATTGAATAAATCATTACCTTTGTAAAAATTTAATTCAACTACACCCATGCAATATAATTTTCAGGAAATCGAAAAAAAATGGCAAAAAAAATGGATGGAACAACAAACATTTGCTGCTTCCAACAATACGGATAAACCCAAGTTTTATGTATTGGATATGTTTCCTTATCCATCCGGAGCGGGTTTACATGTAGGTCATCCCCTGGGTTATATTGCCTCTGATATTTATGCCAGGTATAAGCGCCACCAAGGTTATAATGTGCTTCACCCTATTGGATATGATAGTTTCGGACTTCCTGCAGAGCAATATGCAATACAAACAGGTCAGCACCCGGCTATAACTACAGAAGTAAACATCAATGGTGGAATAGATAATAAAAATACTATTATTGCCGGATATAACCATCAATTAAAAAAATTAGGATTTTCTTTTGACTGGAGTCGTGAAGTACGAACCTCTGATCCTGCCTATTATAAGTGGACGCAGTGGATTTTCATCCAACTTTTTAACTCCTGGTACTGTAATGATAAACAAAAGGCTCGTCCTATTGATGAATTAATAGAAATTTTTTCCAGACAAGGAAATGCACAAGTAAATGCTTGTACTTCCCAAAATGAAATATTCTCGGCTGAAAACTGGAACAGTTTTTCAGAAGAACAAAAACAAACCATTATATTGAATTACCGCTTGGCATATCGTGCGGAAACCACAGTTAATTGGTGTCCTGCTTTAGGTACGGTGTTAGCAAACGACGAAGTAGTTAATGGGGTTTCTGAACGTGGAGGATATCCCGTATATCAAAAAAATATGATGCAATGGTCCATGCGAATCACGGCCTATTCGGAACGACTTCTCTCCGGATTGGAAACTATTGATTGGAGTGAATCGATTAAAGAAAGCCAACGAAATTGGATCGGTAAATCTTTAGGAGCAGAAGTTATCTTTTCTGTTGCTGATTCAGATGTTACCGTAAAAATTTTTACCACTCGTCCGGATACTATTTATGGTGCTACCTACATGGTCATAGCTCCTGAGCATCCTCTGGTAGATCAAATTACTACCGGAAACTACTATGAAGCAGTAAACCAATATAAAGATCAAAGCATCAAACGATCTGAAAGAGAGCGAATAGCGGATGCTAAAACTGTTTCGGGACAATTTACCGGAGCATATGCCGTTAATCCTTTTACTCATAAAAATATTCCTATTTACATAGCGGATTATGTGCTATTTGGATACGGAACAGGTGCTATCATGGCTGTTCCTGCTCATGATGACCGTGATCATCGATTTGCTAAACATTTTGGGCTTCCTATTGTTGAGGTAATTAAAGGAGGAACCGACGTACAAGAAGAAGCTTTTTCTTCTAAAGAGGGTACTTGCATTAATTCCGAAATTTTAAATGGACTTACAGTCAAAGAAGCTCAATCTAAGATCATTGCTGAAATTGAAAAAATGAAAATCGGACATGGAACCACCCAATATCGATTACGTGATGCTGTTTTTTCACGTCAACGGTATTGGGGCGAACCTATTCCTATTTATTATAAGAACAACATACCATATGCGTTACCGGAATCCGCATTACCTTTGCTTCTTCCGAAGGTAGAAAAATACTTGCCTACGGAAGACGGAAATCCTCCTTTAGGCCGAGCCACTCAATGGGCTTGGGATATTGAAAATGAGCAGGTGGTAAGTAATGAACTTATTGATCATAGTACTATATTTCCTTTGGACTTAAATACCATGCCCGGTTGGGCCGGCAGTTCCTGGTATTATCTCAGATACACAGATTCTGCAAATAACTTCTGCCTTGCTGATAAAATGAAAATAAATTATTGGGAAAATGTTGACTTATACATTGGCGGCAGCGAACATGCTACGGGTCATTTGTTATATTCTCGTTTTTGGAATAAATTTTTAAAAGATTACGGATATCTGTCCCATGAAGAACCTTTCCAGAAATTGATTAATCAAGGTATGATTTTAGGTCAAAGTGCTTATATATACCGAATTAATGGAACCAATAATTTTATCTCTTATAATTTATTAAAAGAAGTACAGAATACTACTCCCCTGCATATTGATGTAAAACTTCTTAAAGGGACCACGAATGAAGTTGACTTAGATCAATTACGAAACTGGAGGGATGAATTTAAAAATGCTGAATTTATCCTTGAAGAAGGAAAATTTATATGCAACAGAGAAGTAGAAAAGATGTCTAAATCTTACTATAATGTTATTAATCCGGATGATGTTTGTGAAGAGTACGGAGCCGACAGTTTACGTATGTATGAAATGTTCTTAGGTCCTATCGAACAGGCTAAACCCTGGAATACTCAAGGATTAAGCGGAGTTCACGGATTTTTAAAAAAATTCTGGAAGCTGTATCATTCCGGAGAAGGGGAAACTTTCTATATCTCGGAAGAAAACCCTACTAAAGAAGAGCAAAGAATAATTCATCAGTTAATTAAAAAAATAAAAGATGACTTGGACCATTTCTCTTTTAATACATCAATAAGCTCTTTTATGATTGCTACGAATGATTTGGTTAAAATTAAATGTTATAAAAGAGAAATCCTGGAATCCCTGTGCATTTTAATATCGCCTTATGCCCCTCATATAGCCGAGGAATTATGGGAGAAATTAGGTCATGAAAATAGTATTGAATTCCAGCCATTTACTGAATTTAACGCCGAGTACTTAATTTCAGATACCTACGAATATCCGGTCAGCTTTAATGGCAAAGTGCGTTTTAAAATCGAAATACCGATTTCTGCCACTCCTCAAGAAATCGAAGAAGCCGTACGGGCTCATGAAAAAACTCCCAATTATTTAGACGGCAAACAACCTAAAAAGATTATTGTTGTACCCAAACGAATTGTTAACATTGTGATTTAAAAATACGTAGAAAACCAATCCTTTCTAGGGTTGGTTTTTTACTATCCTACTTATTTTTTCAACTATTCATTGGTCGTTAATCCTTCCTATACAGATGAGACCATACCGGTAATCCATTTTAGCCTGATTCGAAGCTAAAAAAAGACAGCTGAAGAAACCATGTATATACAGTTACTGTATTTAATTAAACATTGTGTAGACATACTTTCAAACATACTGTATCCGACTATAATGGATATTTAAAGTCATTGAATTTTTGATTCATCTCAAGTATATCTTATATTATAATGATTATTTTTGATGTATTATATTTAATAATATTATAATACAGTCGTTTTTTTATTGGAATTTAAGAAATAAAATGTATCTTTGTAGCATATTTATCGATCATTAATAAAATTACTTATCAAGAAAGGTGGAGGGAATTGGCCCTATGATACCTTAGCAACCCTCTTATATGAGTAGGTGCTGCATCCAACCGTAAAGGAAAGATAAGTCGAAACAGCTTACATATAAATGTAATAATACAAGCTTCTTTCGACCTACAAAAAGAAGCTAATTAATTTTTTTAGCAATTGAAGGGAAATCTTGTATAAGTTGTTTTATTATGATTAATGAATTTTAAAGCATTTATTAATTAGAAAAAACAACCTAATCATGAAATTAGAAACAAAATTAGTGCATATTTCCAGACCTGATGAATTTACCGGGGCCATCTCCACTCCTATTTATCAAACTTCTTCTTATATGCAGGAAGCACCGGATGTAAACAAAGGGTTTGCATATACACGAACGGCTAATCCTACCCGCAAGGTTGTTGAACAAGCCATAGCAGAATTAGAGGGAGGTATTGCCGGATTTGCTTTTTCTTCGGGACTGGCAGCAACAGATTGTGTTTTAAAGTTATTAAAACAAGGAGATGAAGTCATTGCTGTAAATGATGTATATGGGGGTACATATCGAATATTAACAACGGTTTATAATAAATTAGGTGTGACTTCCAAGTTTATTGATACTACTAATATTAAAAACGTAATAAATGCTGTTTCAGATAAGACCCGTTTCATTTGGCTGGAAACTCCTACCAATCCAACATTAAAAATATCCGATATAAAGGAAATTGCTAAAATTGCCAAGCAAGTCGGTGCCCTATTAATTGTAGACAATACATTTTTATCTCCCGCTTTACAACAACCGATACATTTAGGTGCTGATATAGTTGTACATAGTGGGACTAAATATCTCTCCGGACATGGAGATGTTCTTTCTGGATTTGTGGTAGTAAAAGATTCAAAAATTGCCGAGAATTTAAAATATCTGCAAAATACTTCCGGAGGTGTGCTCTCTCCTTTTGATAGCTGGTTAACCTTACGAGGAATTCAAACACTTTATCTCCGTATAGAAAAGCATTCTCAGAATGCTCAAAAAATTGCTGAATATTTAATCACTCACCCTCAAGTGGATAAAGTATACTATCCCGGATTAAAAAACCATCCAAACCATGCTATTGCAGCCCAACAACAAAAGGGCTTTGGCGGAATGATTTCTTTCACCTTAAAAAACGATAGTTTAGAAGCCGCAAAAAAATTTTTAACTCGTACTAAAATATTTCTTCTAGCTGAAAATTTAGGCGATGTAAGAAGTCTGGGAAGTCATCCTGCTACCATGACTCACAAATCAACTCCTGAAGAAGTGCGTAAAGAAACAGGAGTTCAAGATTCTTTAATTCGTTTATCAGTAGGAATTGAAAATGTAGATGATCTTATTAATGATATCAAACAAGCATTAGATTGATAAATAACTATAGTAATACCATATTATGACAAGAAATAAACTTAAATTGGGAATTTTTGGATTCGGCTGTGTAGGAACAGGATTGTATAAAGTGTTGGAAGAAGCAGAAAGTGTTGATGCAACTATTAAAAAAATTTGTATTAAGCACCCCGATAAACCTAGACCTATTGATAAAAAATATTTTACTACTGATAAAAATGAATTATTATACGACTCTGAAATTGGAGTCATTGTTGAATTAATTGACGATGCAGATGCTGCCTTTGCTATTGTCTCAGAGGCAATGAAAAACGGAAAATCCGTAGTATCAGCCAATAAAAAAATGATCGCTGAACATTTACCCGAACTAGTAAAGCTTGAAAAAAAATATCAAGTTCCCCTACTCTATGAAGCTTCTGTTTGTGCCAGTATTCCCATTATTAGAAATTTAGAAGAATACTACGACAATGATTTACTAACCTCAGTATCAGGAATTTTTAACGGATCAACTAATTTTATCTTAACTAAAATGATCCATGAAAAACTTTCTTATCCTGTAGTTTTACAAGAGGCACAAGCCAAGGGATTCGCAGAATCAGACCCTACCCTGGATGTAGAGGGAATTGACCCTAAATATAAGTTGTGCATAATTCTTTTCCATGCTTTCGGACTTATTACTAAACCTGAATCTATATTTAATTTTGGGATATCTAGAATTAGCGATTTTGATCTGGAATTTGCTCGTCAAAGAAATTTTACCATTAAGTTGATAGCCAGATGCAATAAAAATAATAATGAAATTACCGGTTTATGTGCACCTACTTTTATAGAGAAAGAAAATACATTAGCTCATGTAAACTATGAATATAACGGGGTGATTTTAAAAAGTGCTTTTTCAGAAAAGCAATTGATGATTGGTAAAGGTGCCGGAGATAAGCCGACAGGTTCTGCCGTGCTTTCGGACATTTCTGCTTTAACATATGATTACAGGTATGAAAACAAAAAATACATACATCTTAACAAACAATTGAAATTAGTTGATACTAAAATTTATAAGGTTTATGTAAGATATCCTGATCCATTTTCCGGTTTTAATGATTTTGATTCTATTGAAGAACAATACAGCAGTATCTTAGGCAACTACTTGATAGGACATATCTGCTTACGCAAATTAGCTCACTCCTCATGGATTAATGATACTAATATAAATGTTATTTTTTTCAGCTGATCTTAATTGTGATTATTATTTAATGCCTTATCATATAATTCTTTATATATTGGAATGATCTTAGAATTATCAAAAAGTAGAGCTTGTTCTTTAGCTTGTTTTTTAAAAAGTGAAAGCATCTTTTCATCTTTCAGTAGCCTTATGGCATTTTTTGCCATGGAATGAACATCACCAACCGGTGATACAAATCCGGAAAAACCGTCTTTATTAACTTCAGTGATTCCTCCGGCATTACTTGAAATAACAGGTATGCCGCAAGACATGGCTTCTAAAGCTGCCAACCCGAAACTTTCTTGTTCTGAGGGTAGTAAAAATAAATCTGCAATGCTTAAAATAGATGATACATCCACTATTTTACCCAGCATTTTTATTTTATCCTCTACATGATAAACTTGAGTTAAATGCTCTACAGTTTCTGTTTCAGGTCCTTCTCCAACAATTAATAATTTCGATTTAACTTCCTTCTGTACTAAATTGAAAATAGACATTACATCATCAATACGTTTTACCTTTCTCAAATTAGAAACATGTATCATCAGTTTTTCATCTTCAGCAACAAAATTCCTTCTGACACAAGGGCTTGAAATTTTTATGGAATTATCAATAAAATTCGGGATTACTTCTATATCCTTTTTAATTATAAACGCCTCATAAGTATCTTGTTTCAAACTTTGAGATACGGAAGTTATATAATCGGATTTATTTATTGAAAATTCTACTCCGGATTTATAAATAGGATGACTTCCTACTAAGGTAATATCCGTACCGTGCAAAGTAGTGATTACCGGTAATTCAATACCTTTCTCTTTTAAAATTTGCTTAGCAAAATAAGCTGCATAGGCATGGGGAATTGCATAATGTACATGCAACAAATCCAATCCGTAGGTTTCTGCAATATTTACAATAATGGTAGATAATGCTAAAGAAAAAGGTTGATATTCAAATAAAGGATACTGTTTAACGCATACCTGATGAAAATATATATTGGGTAAGGTGACATCCAGCTTTGCCGGAATACTATAGCTTATAAAATGTGCTTCATTGCCTAATGCAGCCATCTCCATTCCCAATTGAGTGGCAACTATACCGCTCCCGCCAAAAGTAGGATAACAAACAATTCCGATTTTCATCTTATTGTAAAAAATTTAAAAGATCATAATAATTTTCAGAATTTATGCCATGCCCTTCATTGTATTCATGATATTCAAAATCCAAATCTAATTCTTCACCAATAGATTTAAATTGTCGAGACCATATAATTGGAATGACAGGGTCTTGTTTTCCATGGGAAAAGAAAAATTCCAATTGTGAAAAATCATCCCCCATATTGATATCTTTTAATAATTCAGGATCGGGGTATCCACTTAAACAGGCGACTTTTTTAAATCTTTTAGGATAGTGTAAAGCTAATGAGAAAGAAAGTATGGCTCCTTGACTAAAACCTAACAATGTTATAGAATTAGTATTAAAAGTATATTTATTACTTATTTGATCTAAAAATTTCATAATAATCTTTTGTGATTCTATCGCCTGTTCCGAATTAATCATTTTAGCGCCTGAAGTAAAATCTAAATCATACCAAGCATATCCTCCCATACTAATTTCTTTTACTGCACGTAAACTGATTACATAAGCATCATCGGGTAATTCTTCTGCAAAACTGAATAAATCTTGCTCATTACTTCCATATCCATGCAGCAAAAGTATTAATGAAGGTGAATCGGTAGCTGACTTAGGCTCTCTAAGTAAATAATGGACCATATTCTTCTATTTAGTTAAACAAATATACTCTTTTTTGAAGAAGTACTATCAAATACTATCTAAAGATCATGTTATCTTTGATTATCTATACGTATTTAACAAAAAGTAGCACGGATGTTTAGATATCATGACTATGATTTACTTAGATACATAACTTACTTGAAAAATATACTATTGTATACAATACTATTTTAGATTATTTAAAAATTATTCATTTATATAAAATTTGAAAGATATTTTATAATACCCTTTTGTTTATTCTATCACCCTATTTTCTAACATAGGAACAAACTGATAATCACCAAATTCCATGGTTTCAAATGTATTTTCGTCTAATTTAAGTACGGTATACATTTTTTGTTCTTTCTCTCCAATTGGGATAACCATTATACCTCCTATGGCTAATTGTTCCAGTAATTTTTTAGGCATGGTTGGAACTCCTGCTGTAACTATAATTTTATCAAAAGGAGCAAAGGAAGGAAGGCCTAAATACCCATCACCAAAAATTTGATGTTTCGGTGTGAAATTAATTTTTCTAAGTATTTTTTTGGAGAATTCAAATAATTCTTTTTGTCTTTCAATGGTAAAAACTTGTGCTCCTAAAGCCACTAAAACGGAAGTTTGATACCCGGAGCCTGTGCCGATTTCTAAAACTTTCTCTCCTTTTTGAATATGTAATAATTGAGTTTGAAAAGCTACTGTATACGGGTGGGAAATGGTTTGATTAGATAATATGGGAAAAGCTCGATCTTCATAAGCTAAATCTTCAAATATGGAGTCTATAAAAAGATGACGAGGAATTTTATTTAGGGCATTCAATACAATTTCATCATTAATACCTTTTTGCTTAAGTAAATTAATTAGTTTATTTCTCTTTCCTTTATGTTTTAATGTATCCTGTTTCATTGCATTGCAAGTTATTTAAAATATAAATGGAAAACAATACTTGTTATACCGGACAAAGGTTGAATTTAAGCTATAAAAATAATTTTTACATGAAATTTATAGTTATTTAAAAACCACCTGTTTTTTATCTTATTTATTTTTTATTTTTTTAAATCTTTTAGGAATAATTAAACCTAAATTAAGCAAAACTATGGCTATAAGTATGAGTACAATTCCCAACCATTGCAATAAAGTCACCTTTTCATTAAGTACGAACTTCGCCATCATGACTGAAACCGGGAGTTCCAAAGAAGCTATTATACTTCCTATTCCTATTCCAACAATAGGCATACCTTTGGTAAATAAAAAAGGTGGAAGAATAGTTCCAAACACAGCTAAAATAATACCCCATGTATAAAATATTGAAAAATGGAAAGGTTGTGTTATTAGAGCATGTGCCCAAATTAACGAAACCATAAGGGTAGCTCCGACAAGCAGATAAACTGAACGTAGGGCCGACGGCATAGTTAACGCTATTTTATTGGATGTAAACATTGAGAACGTATACGATAGAGCAGCTAAAATACCAAAAATTACTCCTGTTGCATTCAATTGAACATGAGATTCGTTGATAAGATTTGTAGCTAACAAGGTTCCTAAAAGAATCGTTACTATAGCTACAATTTCTACTAATGTAGGTTTTTTATGATTTATAATAAAATCAACCAACGCTCCCATCCAGACAGCCTGCATAAGTAAGACAATGCATATCGATACAGGAATTCCATAATGCACAGCCAGATAATAAAAAGTGCTGGTCAGACCAAAAGAGGTACCGCACAAAACTAAATGTAACTTATCACTTAAGGCGTACTTTTTTTCTTTATTTTCCTTTTTATTTTTACTGAAACCATGAAGTATAATAAGACCTAAAAGTCCAAGGACAGCTTGAGAAAAGGTAACTTCAGCAGTAGTGTACCCATCGTTATAAGATAGACGCACAAAAGTTGCCAAAACTCCATACGAAGCCGCAGCAAATGCTACAAAAAATAGCGATTTTAAATAGTTCACTTTCATTTAATTGTATGTATAATCCCTAAAGGCAGGCTCAAAGTTAAAAACTTAAATTTAGATACTCGATGAAAAATTTATGAATTAAATGATTTTTTTAATTTTAATTTAAATAATTTATAACTAAAAAGATAAAATTTTTAATAATTTGCAATATTAATCAGTAGATTATGAGCGTATTATTTTTGTATTTATAAATAAAAAGCACTACATTTGCGAACTTAAAAATTAAAAGAGCATAAATGCCAACTATTCAACAATTAGTAAGAAAAGGAAGAGCCACACTTACCAAGAAGAGTAAATCGGCTGCTTTAGATTCTTGTCCACAAAGACGTGGAGTATGTACTCGTGTATATACCACTACACCTAAGAAACCGAATTCTGCACTTAGAAAAGTAGCCAGAGTTCGTTTAACAAACGGTAAGGAGGTGAATGCATACATCCCGGGAGAAGGACATAATCTGCAAGAGCACTCGATAGTATTGGTGAGAGGCGGAAGGGTAAAAGATTTACCGGGTGTTCGTTATCACATTGTCAGAGGAGCTTTAGACACAGCTGGTGTTCAAGGACGTTTACAAAGAAGAAGTAAATACGGAGCTAAACGACCTAAAGAGAAAAAATAGTAGTAACGAAATTATTCAGGTAAAATGAGAAAAACGAAAGCAAAAAAACGTCCGCTTTTACCGGATCCTAAGTTTAACGATCAGTTAGTAACTCGTTTCGTTAACAACTTAATGAAAGACGGTAAAAAAAGTATAGCTTTTAAAATTTTTTACGATGCTTTGGAAATCGTAGAAACTAAAAAAGAAAATCAGGAAAAAACATCTCTGGAAATTTGGAAAGATGCTTTAGAGAATGTAATGCCTCACGTTGAAGTACGTAGCAGAAGAGTTGGAGGAGCTAACTTTCAGATTCCAATGCCTATTCGTCCGGATAGAAAAATTTCTATGGCGATGAAATGGTTAATTAAATATTCAAGAGATAGAAATGAAAAGTCTATGTCTCAAAAGTTAGCTGCTGAAATTATTGCTGCTGCTAAAGAGGAAGGTGCTGCAGTTAAAAAGAAAACCGATACGCATCGTATGGCTGAAGCTAATAAAGCATTCTCACATTTCAAATTCTAAAGAAATTATGTCTAGAGATTTAAAATATACACGTAATATAGGTATTGCTGCTCATATTGATGCAGGAAAAACAACTACAACGGAAAGAATTTTATTTTATACCGGAGTAAACCATAAAATCGGAGAAGTTCATGATGGAGCTTCAACGATGGACTGGATGGTTCAAGAAGCTGAAAGAGGAATTACCATTACTTCTGCAGCCACTACTTGTAATTGGAATTTCCCATTAACAGATGACGGTAAAAAACTACCGGATACACAATCTTACCACTTTAATATCATTGACACTCCGGGACACGTTGATTTTACCGTTGAAGTAAACCGCTCATTAAGGGTATTAGACGGCTTAGTTTTCTTATTTAGTGCTGTTGATGGTGTTGAACCTCAATCTGAAACTAACTGGAGACTTGCAGATAATTACAAAGTTCCAAGAATGGGATTTGTAAATAAGATGGATAGACAAGGTTCTGACTTCCTTAATGTATGCCGTCAGGTTAAAGAAATGTTAGGATCCAATGCTGTTCCTATTGTATTGCCTATCGGGTCAGAAGAAGATTTTAAAGGAGTAGTAGATTTAGTTAAAAACCGTGCTATCGTATGGCATAATGATAACTTCGGATCTACTTTTGATATTGTAGATATCCCAGAAGATATGAAAGATGAGGTAATGGAATATCGTCAAAACCTTATCGAAGCGGTAGCTGAATACGATGAAACTTTGATGGAAAAATTCTTTGACGATCCGGATTCCATTTCGGAAGAAGAAATTCATGAAGCACTTCGTAAAGCAACCATAGATATCAGCATTATACCGATGGTTTGCGGATCATCCTTCAAAAATAAAGGAGTTCAATTTATGTTAGATGCTGTTTGCCGTTATCTGCCATCTCCATTGGATAAAGAAGCTATTGAAGGTACAGACCCTAAAACGGATGAACCGATCGCTAGAAAACCGGATGCAAAAGAACCTTTTGCAGCATTAGCATTTAAAATTGCTACCGATCCTTATGTAGGTCGTTTAGCATTCTTTAGAGCTTATTCCGGTCATTTAGACGCCGGGTCTTATGTATTAAACACTCGATCCGGAGATAAAGAAAGAATTTCAAGAATCTATCAAATGCATGCCAATAAACAAAATCCTATCGAATATATCGAAGCCGGAGATATTGGTGCAGCGGTTGGATTTAAAGATATTAAAACAGGAGATACACTTTGTGATGAAAAATCTCCGATTATTTTGGAAAGTATGGTATTCCCGGATCCGGTTATCGGTATCGCTGTAGAACCAAAGACAAAAGCAGATGTTGATAAATTGGGTATGGCTTTATCTAAATTAGCTGAAGAAGATCCAACCTTCCAAGTAAAAACAGATGAAGCTTCAGGACAAACTGTAATTTCAGGGATGGGTGAGCTTCACCTTGATATCATTGTAGACCGTTTAAGAAGAGAATTCAAAGTTGAAGTAAATCAAGGACAACCTCAGGTTGAATATAAAGAAGCTTTAATGGGAGTTGCAGATCACAGAGAAGTGTACAAAAAACAAACCGGTGGTCGTGGTAAATTTGCTGATATTGTATTCCAAATCGGTCCTGCTGATGAGGGCAAAACCGGATTAGAATTTGTAAATGAAATCAAAGGTGGTAACATTCCTCGAGAATTTATACCATCGGTTGAAAAGGGTTTTAAAGAAGCTATGAAAAACGGTCCTTTAGCAGGATATGAAATTGACGGTATGAAAATAACTTTGAAAGACGGATCTTACCATGCGGTTGACTCCGATCAGTTATCTTTCGAATTGGCAGCTAAACTTGGTTTCAAAGAAGCAGCTAAGAAAGCAAAACCGGTTATTATGGAACCTATTATGAAACTGGAAGTATTAACTCCCGAAGAATATATGGGGGACATTGTAGGAGACTTAAACCGTCGTAGAGCAACAGTGAGTGGAATGGATGATAGAAATAATGCTAAAGTTATTAAAGCATTTGTTCCATTATCTGAAATGTTCGGATACGTAACTTCCTTAAGAACTTTATCTTCCGGACGTGCTACTTCAACTATGGAATTTGACCACTATGAAGCAGCTCCTCAGAATATAGCTGATGAAGTAATTGCTAAAGCTAAGGGTACAAACGTTTAATTTTTACAACAATGAGTCAAAAAATAAGAATAAAACTTAAATCTTACGATTATAATTTAGTTGATAAGTCAGCTGAAAAAATCGTAAAAACCGTGAAAGCAACCGGTGCTGTAGTTAATGGTCCTATTCCATTACCTACTCATAAGAGAATTTTTACTGTATTGCGTTCGCCACACGTTAACAAAAAATCTCGTGAACAATTCCAATTGAATTCTCATAAAAGATTAATGGATATTTACAGTTCTTCTTCTAAAACTGTTGATGCATTAATGAAATTAGAGCTTCCTAGCGGTGTCGAAGTGGAGATTAAAGTATAGTTTATAAACTTAAATTTTATATAAAAAACCTTCTGAAGTAAAATTCAGAAGGTTTTTATTTTTTATATTATACTAAAAAAGTGTATCAATCTTCAATTTTTACTATATTTATATAGTATTCAAAATATACATCAAAAATCTACTTTATTATTATATAAATTTTGGCATGAATTTAGCATTAGATAAATATACAAATACATCTATTATGAAAAATAATTTGGCTTATTTTTTTAAAAGCATATTGTTTGCAAATAAAAAAAGTAGATATGCTGAACATAATTTATTACTATCTTTACTTATAAATAAAGCTGGAACTAAACATTATTTATAATGAAAGCCTTATTAAACCGAATGTCTATTAATATAAAATTTTATATCGATACATGTTTTGATCCTTTCTCCATAAATAAAAAGATTTACTTATGTCGTAATTTTATTAAACACATCATGTTAGTTTTTCAATCCAAAAAAACTTTCTTAATATACAGAACCAACTTTCTAAGAGATTTTTTAAAATACTCAACTTGATATTTCCTGTAAATCTAGACAGATATTTAATTACATCGAATATTGTTTATAAATAAATGACTGCTTTATTATTAAGGTTTTTTATTGATATCTACTGCAGATGATGAAATATGATAATTGATAGATTCGATTAGATAAAATATGCTATGAATGAATTAGTACATTAGATAATGAAAGAATCAAAAATAAAAGACTAATTAAAATTATATTGAAAAAATTCACTTAACAAATTTGTAGATTCATTTAATTCAAATTCAACAACATGTTAATTTAATTCTATTTAGTGATGCAGGCTTTTTAAGCCTGCTTATTTTATATTTTTATTTTTATATTCTTCGAATTTCTGAAATAATTTTTCTTCTTTTTCTCTAGGCATTCTTCGATGAGGCTCGGTTACATGTGTGGGTAAAGTAGCAAACTCATGTATACTATCCACCATTTCAATGGAATCTACCAACAATTGCATTTCTAAATTCCAACTTTTATAGCACATCGAATGGAAAGTATCTTCAGAGGTTATTTCTACTTTTTTTTGAACAATTAAAAGACCGGAATCTGTATCCTTGTCTACATAATGAACCGTGACACCAATGGGCAAATTTTCATATACAGCCCATTTCAAAGCATCTAAACCACGAACATAGGGAAGATAACCCGGATGAGAATTTATGATTTTATGACGGTTAACTAAACTTTCAGGCAACAAACCTGCTCCGGCTATTACAATTGAATGATATGGAATTTCACTGAAACAGTCTTCCAACTCTCCTATTTCTTTATTTATATACTTATAGTTTAAATTCGCAGTCAATTGTTCATTTCCTATGTTAAGTAGTAATTCTGAAGGACGATGTTTAATAAGCGCACGTAATGGTTTTCTGTTAAGAAAAGGTATTGCATATGCATCCACCTGATCATACCCTTTTCCTTTTAAGCGCAATAATACTTCTTGTATTTTTCTTGTTGGCTGATCGTAACAAATAACAGCAATTTTTTTGGTCATAATTGATCTTTTAAAAATTAAAAATATAAAAAAGTAAAATTGTATAGAACAATAGTACTTTAGATTAACATAAACTATAAAAAATAATAAAATATAGGTTGAAAAATTCATTTAAAATTTAATGCTTATACACATTAAATACTATAAGATATACTTTATTTTATGTGTTAGTCTTGAAAAAGATCCACTACTACATATTCAGAATTAGTTCCTATTCTGAATCTTCCTCCCCAAATTCCAATTCCGGAACTTACATAAATATGTGTATTTCCTTTTTTAAGATAACCATGAGATTTTTCGAAAATAGAGTTGGCAATTAAAGAGATAGGCCAAACTTGTCCTTGATGTGTATGTCCTGAAAATTGCACATCTACTTGATTAAGCTCAGATTCTTCGAGATGATACGGTTGATGATCCAAGACTATTATAGGTTTGGAAGTGTCTAAATCTTTAATCAGTTCGCTAAGTGGTTTTCTTAATCCGTTAGTACGATCATCTCTTCCTACAATATAAACACCAGTATCAATTAAAACTGAAGAGTCTCTTAATAAATTAATTCCGGCACTTTTAATAAAATCAATACTGTCAGTAACTCCACTTAAATACTCATGATTTCCTAAGCAGCTGTAAATACCTAAACGAGATTTTATTTTTTTTAAATACTTTTCCAGCTCAAAATATCTTAAAGGTATAACATTAGTATCAATAATATCTCCGACAATAAGGACAAGATCCGGTTGTTCATTATTAATTTTATTAATCCAACAGATCAATTCTCTTTTTTGTATGGCATATCCAAGATGAAGATCGCTGATAACTATTATTTTTAAAGGATTAGTTAATTTTTTATGGATTGATAATTTTAAATGAATTCTTCTTTTATTCAAATAATTCCTATATCCATATATGCAAATGCAAACTACCAAGCATAAGATTAGTACTATGTTATATTTGCTTTTCAGTATATTTTCAGAAATAAAGTCCACATATCTATTTAATAAGTGTAATCCATCATATATAATAAAAAGAAAAACCAAATATATAAGGACTATCGGCCAACCTGTTGATACTTTATAAAAAAAGGTTGCCGGTACTATGGGTAATTTTTTTGATAAAAGTAAAAATAAAATGAAAGATAAAGGAAGAAAAAAAACCAAAAGGAAAAATATACCGGTTATGGGAAATGACAAACCGGATAATAAAGTATATAGATGATTGAAAACATAAAAGTTAGCTAAAAAATATAAAAAAATTGTGAGTGATAATAAAAAAAATTTTATCATAGGATCTTATTTACCTAATTTTTATAAGGATAGCTAATTCTCATAACAATAAAAAATTTAATATGTAATGATATATTGATTCGAATATATACTTTTTAATGCTGTATAGTTGATTCAAATATAGCAGTAATCATATGAAATTTAAAAATTTTGTCTTACTTGTTTTCTTTAAAGTACAATCTTTTATTACTGCTTTTGATATTCATTAAATACATATAAACTCACCTGGAAATCTGCTTAATTTCTTCTATAAATCTATCTGCTAATTGATCAGCTTCTTGTTGCGTATGAGCTTCAGTATATATACGGATAATAGGTTCTGTATTTGATTTTCTTAAATGTACCCAATTATCAGGAAAATCGATTTTCAAACCATCATAAGTTTTTATATCTTCATTTTTATATTTATCGGTTAATTTTTGTAATATCAAATCTGTATTAATTTCAGGACTTAAATCAATTTTTTTCTTTCCCATAAAATAGGAAGGATAGGTATTTCTAAGTTGTTTTACAGAAGTCTTCCTTTTAGCAAGATATGAAAGGAAAAGGGCTATTCCCACTAAAGAATCGCGCCCATAATGTAATTCAGGATATATAACACCCCCATTACCTTCACCTCCAATAAGTGCATTTGTATCTTTCATTTTTGAAACAACATTTACCTCCCCTACAGCTGATGCTTGGTATTCTTGATTATATTTTTCTGAAATATCACGCAAAGCTCGTGATGAGGATAAATTAGATACGGTAGTTGAAGGAGTAACACTTAAAACATAATCTGAAATTGCAACTAATGTATATTCTTCACCAAACATGGTTCCATCTTCACAAATAAAGGCCAATCGATCTACATCCGGATCTACCACTATACCTAAATCTGCTTTTTCTCTAGGAACTCTTTTCATAATTTCTCCTAAGTTAACTTCCAAAGGTTCCGGATTATGTGGAAATTGACCATTGGGTGTACAATACATTTCAATCACTTCAACATCCAATTTTTTCAGTAATGGCACTACTGATATACCTCCTGTTGAATTCACGGCATCTACCACGATCTTAAAACCGGCTTTTTTAATCAAGTCAACATCTACTAAAGGCAGATCTAAAATTTTATCTATATGGACTTCTATTGCATGATTTTCTTTTATATAAGATCCTAAACCATCCACTTCAACGAAATCAAAATTTTCAGTATCTGCTATATTTAATAATTCTTTGCCATCTTTATCGGATATAAATTCTCCTTTTGCATTCAATAGCTTTAATGCATTCCATTGCTTAGGATTATGACTGGCCGTTATAATAATTCCTCCGTCTGCATGTAAATAAGGGACCATAATTTCCACCGTTGGTGTCGTTGAAAGTCCTAAATCAATTACATCTATTCCTACACCCTGTAAGGTTGAAGAAACTAAATCTGATATTATTGGGCCTGAAATGCGAGCATCTCTCCCAAGTACTACTTTTATCTTTTCTTTATTAAGTTTACATTTCAACCAGGTCCCATAAGCCGAAGCAAATTTTACCGTATCTATCGGTGTTAGATTTTCTCCTATTTTACCTCCTATTGTCCCCCGAATTCCAGATATACTTTTAATTAACGACATATAAATTTTGTTTATATCTTATAATTATTTTGAATATTCTTCAATCTTACCTAAAATGAATTGTTTGGATAGATCACCTAAAAATCCTTCTTTTTTATTTCCTTTTTGGATTACAGTAACGGGTATACCACCAACTAAGTCCGGACTAATCGAACCGATATTTGTTTTCATTTCTTTTGGTGATATATTATATACGTTTTTCATTTTATTTTTTTGAACGAATAATTGCAATTTACTTTGGGTATCAGCTTCATCTATGCTTACAAAAATAAATTTAACTTTTTCATTTTTGTACTTTTCTTGAACATCTACAAAGTGCGGTATTTCCTTTACACAAGGAGGACACCAAGTTGCCCAATAATTGATAATATATAAAGTGTCACTCTTAGTATCCAACAAATTTTGAATTTTTGCAAAATCAGAATTTATAATTTTAATTTCCTGATTATTTATTTCCATTGCCGGATGATCTGCAGTATTAGCATGAGTGGTATTAGAACTCAACACTTTATTTTTATTATTTTCTTTACAGGAAAATAGTATAACAAGGGTGAATATTACTATATATATTTTTTTCATTTAACTAATTTTATTTACAAAAGTAATCATTTAATAGTTCAAATTTTTAATTTGTATAATCAATTACCTACTTTTAATAAAAAAATTATATCATTTTTACCTGTTTTTATAGTTATTTTTACTCATCATCGGTCATATGAAGGAATAATTACCCTCTATTTTTATAAATAACGAATACTTAAATCACTGTTTTTTATTATATTTGATAAAATTAAAAGTTTATGAAAAAAATTTTTTTTGTTTTATCAATTATTGCTTGTTTTTTGGTTTCATGCGATAAAGCTTCAAGCGGAAATAAAAATATTATCCCGGCCGATACAGAACAAAATCAAAATTCTCTTATTAAATCAAATGATTCTATAAATAATCCCCCGATTGTTATTGATTCTTTGAAAAATGAACCTTCTAAAGACTCTATTACGCAAAAAAATCTTTCAAAAGATTCATTACATTCCCCTGAAACCCATATAAAAAAGTTTAAAAAATAATTTGATTTATTCATACAATTCTTTAATAAACAATAAAGGCTTTAATATGTTATATAATAAATTTAATAGTATTTTTTTATCAATTCTACTTCTTATGTTTTCTTGTGGAGATGATAAAAGCTCTAAGTCTACAAACTCTTCTTCTGATGTCGGACAAACAACCGAAAGTTCTATTAAAAACAATAATCCGAAAGAAAAAGAGTCCGGTTTAAAAAAGGAATTGTTATGGACTGCTTATAAAACGCCCAACAAAATACCTGTTAACGGTAGTTTTAAAAATCTTTCTTTAACCAATACTAAAGAAGATAAACCTTTAGAAGAATCCTTGGAAGGAGCAAAATTTTATATAGATGGAACTACTGTTACTTCCGGAGATTCGTCCAGAGATGGAACATTAACTCTATTTTTCTTTAAAAGGTTGGCCTCTTCTGAAATTTACGGATCATTTGGAAAATTTGAAAATAATAAGGTCATGATCACCATAACTTTGAATGGAAAAACAATATCCAAAGAATTCTCGTATAAATTGGAAAAAAATATCATTACAATTCAAGGCTCTATTGATTTACTGAAAGACTTTGATTCTCAAAGGGCATTTACCAGTTTACATAGAGCCTGTTTTGATTTACATGAAGGTAAAACTTGGACTGAAGTCGATTTAACTGCAATTATATCAAAATAAAAATAATTATTTTCTTATACCGAGTTTATTTTTGATAACTAAAGTTTTAAAATGTGATAACTATACCTTAATTATATATAAAATTGGATATCTTTATATGAAATTATTTTCTTTTATTTTTTAGAGGCAACTATTAAACTGTCATAGGTGAAGAATAAAATCGATAAAAAATTATAATTCATCCAATTTAATATTCTGTTGAAATTCATTGATTTGATTATACTCAACGATATTTACTCAATGAAAAATCATTATTGGTAAGAAAAAATATGAATATTTCAATCAAAAAAGTTTGTGAAGTTGAAAAATGGGTTTATCTTTGCACCACTGAAGTTATAAAAAAATAAGTATTCAGAAGAGATCCGGTAGTTCAGTTGGTTAGAATACCTGCCTGTCACGCAGGTGGTCGCGGGTTCGAGTCCCGTCCGGATCGCTAAATAAGATAAATTTCTTTATTTATATAGTTGCGTAATGCAATCTACCCTGATCCGGTAGTTCAGTTGGTTAGAATACCTGCCTGTCACGCAGGTGGTCGCGGGTTCGAGTCCCGTCCGGATCGCTAAATGAAAAGATTCTTTGTTGACTAAAGATATTATATTCTTGTAGTCAATAAGAACGAGAAGAAAACTAATAACTTAATCTGCAATTTTCATTTAATTCGAATATTGGATTCAAATTATTAACTAAAGTACCTACCGTTCGATTTAGCTTCTCTCTTAAAATATTTAATTCGTGCATCTTATATCAAATTTTAAATCTCATAATTTATGTTATCTTATGTTATTTTTTATAAAATTACTTAATAAATTAACTAAAATATTCTATTTCTAAGGGCCTTGTATAATATTTTGAGTTAGAAAATGTGTCATTCTTAGTAAGAGACTCACAAGAATACATTTATTGATTGTATAGGTAACAAACTTTCTTGTGCGATGAATTTCTCACCTTCGAATACTATTTTTAGTATTACAAAATTTCTATTAAATAATGCAAAAAATAGTATATGTCGTGGTATCAGTTTCTGTTATCTTATTTGTTAGATCTATCAGATAACATGGTTGTAAAAAATTATTATATATATTTATTTATCTGGTCTCAACGCGCCATAAAAGTATGATGCCGTAGCACCGCCATCTACAAGAAAATCGGCTCCGGTTATAAACCCTGCCCTATCATTCATAAGTAGCTCTGCTACATTAGCGACTTCATCGGCTGTACCGGGACGCCCTGCCGGGCATTTCTCAAACATATTTTTATAGAAATCGCCCCTTGGACCATTAAATTCATCAATTGCCAAAGGCGTAACTATAATACCCGGAGAGATGGAATTAATACGTGCACCTTTTTCTCCCCATTTCACTGCTTCTGCCATTACCCTTTTTACGTTACAGCGTTTAGCTATTTGATAGGCATGCAAACTATCTTGTATATTTTGAGGTTGAAGAATATTGAGGTCCAGCAATTCATCTGTCGGTGTCATTGCTAACAACTCATCATCTTTAGCACTAAGGGCAGGCATGCGATGCCCCGACTGGCTGGAAATAGTTACCCCTACCCCTCCTTGTTTAATAACTTTGCCTATTTCTTCTAATAAAACGGCTGTACCGTACAAATCCACTTTTAAAATAACATCTATGGGAGCCTGACTAGGCGA
Source organism: Apibacter mensalis (assembly GCF_001418685.1). GTDB lineage: Bacteria > Bacteroidota > Bacteroidia > Flavobacteriales > Weeksellaceae > Apibacter > Apibacter mensalis. The sequence continues at coordinate 98,860 of NZ_LIVM01000007.1, read as the reverse complement.
AACTCCTGCTGCATTAATTAGCATGGATATATCTCCATATTTTTTAGCTGTTGCAATCAAATTTAAGATAGATTCTCGAGATGAAATATCTATCTCTAGGGAAAATGCATCAAATCCCGCATTTTTCATAATTTGTACTATGGTATTGGCATTTTCTATTTTCTTGTCGCCAACAATAATTTTTTTGCCATAACCCAATCTTCTTGCTATTGCCATTCCTATCTGACCGGCTCCTGTCAGAATCATTACATCTTTCATGTGAAATATTTTCTTTTTTTAGCTTTTATAATTTTTATTTTCCTCTAAAAAAATAATAATAAGGCCCTATACATAGCTTCTATCATTAATAATAATCACTAAAACCCCTTTACCTATATAATTGTCCTCTGTTATTTGTAGGACAATAAATCAAGCTTGTTGCAATATATAACAATATAGTGAAACAAGCTTTGAATAAATAGACTTAGCTTAGAAACGTGAATCATTTTGGTAAAAGAAAAAATGCCCTCCCTACATAAACGTATAGTCTTTATAGATTGGGCATATTTAATACATTTTTATATCTTCTATCTTTTTCGATTATTATTTTTTCAACGATGCCATATCTATAACAAAACGATATTTCACATCGCTTTTAAGCATTCGTTCATAGGCTGCATTAATATCCTGTATGTTAATAATTTCAATATCAGAAACGATATTGTGCTCTCCGCAAAAATCAAGAAGCTCCTGTGTTTCGGCAATTCCGCCTATAACGGAACCTGCAACCGATTTTCTTCCCATAATTAGAGGAACTGTATTCAACATCGGATTGAGATCACCTAAATAGCCTACTAATACCAATGTTCCGTTATAATTTAATGTCGTTACATAAGGATTTATATCATGAACGTAAGGTACAGTATCTATTATTAAGTCAAATTTACCTTTTACTGATTGCATTTGTTCTCCATCTGTGGATATTATAACATGATGGGCACCTAATTTTAGAGCATCTTGTTTTTTATTGGGAGTTCTGGAGAACAAAGTTACTTCAGCTCCTAAACCATGGGCCAGTTTGATTGCCATATGTCCTAAGCCTCCTAACCCTATCACAGCTACTTTACTACCCTTGGTTACACCCCAATGACGAAGAGGGGACCATGTGGTGATTCCGGCACAAAGTAATGGAGCCACAGCGGGCAAATCGAGATTCTTGGGTACTTTCAATACAAACTTTTCATCAACAATTATTCTTTCGGAATAACCTCCATAGGTAACTCCTCCAAGATATTTATCTGGGCCGTTATAGGTTAAAGTATGACCATTTCGACAGTATTGTTCATGTCCATGTTCACAACTGTCACACTGTCCGCATGAATCAACCATACAACCAACTGCTCCTATATCTCCTACTTTTAATTGGGTTACTTGATTACCAATTTTAGTGATTCGTCCAACAATCTCATGTCCCGGAACTACGGGATAAATAGTGCCGCCCCAATCGTTGCGAGCTGAGTGTAAATCACTATGGCAAACTCCACAATAAAGTATTTCTATCTCAACATCTGTGGGAGTAACTTCACGTCGTTGGATATTCATTTCTTTCAATGGTGCTTGTGCAGATTCTGCTCCAAATGCTTTCGAATTTTTTGTTTGCATGTCTTTATTATTTATATTTAATTATATTATTAGAATTTTTATTTTAAGGTGTTCATATCTATTCCATATCGGAATTTAACTTTACCATCCAGAATATTTTGATAAGCTTCATCTATAAGTTTTCCTTCAGCATTAATTTTTTGTACTTGCGAATAAATATTATTTTTTACTGAATAATCAATCATTTCTTGCGTTTCTTTAATTCCTCCAATTTGTGAACCAAATATTTTGCGATTACCATGCCAAATAAACTTGTCAAGACTAATGGTCGGCATAGTGGCAAAAGCAGGTAAACCTACTATTACCATTTGACCGTCATATTTTAACATTTTTAAATACATATTCATATCATAATGGGTAGGTATAGTGCTAAGTATAAAATCAAACGAATTGTTCAAATTTTTCATATCTTCGATATTGTTTACATTTACATAACGTTATACTCCCATTTTATGAGTGTCTTCGCGTTTGTCTTCCGTAATATTAAACACGGTAACCTCTACTTCAAGTGCAACGGCATATTCCACGGCCATATGCCCCAGACCTCCCAATCCTGCAATTCCTACTTTATCTCCTTTTTTTACTCCTGCATATTTAATTGGCGAATAGGTTGTAATCCCTGCGTAAAGTAAGGGAGCTACCTTTTCCATTGGTGCATGGGAAGGTATTTTAATAGCAAAGTCTTCAGTCACTACATAATCTTTGGAATAACCTCCTTAAGTATGTTCATTGTCGTTATATTAGTCAATACCGTGATAGGTCATGATAGGATCCTGTTCGCAATTTACTAGTATAACCCTACTATATTAAGCTAGATATATAAAATTACTAGCTATTTTATTACAAACCTGTTCTTTTCTCAAGCTCTTCCGGATACCGTTCTCCTTCTATTTTAATTTTAGCCAGCGCTGAGTTTATTTCTTGTAAGTTATCAGCGCTTAATTGAATTTCTGCTGCTTGGTTATTTTCTTTCATGCGATTCTATTTAGTGGTACCCGATATAGGTACAATCCATGGTTTTTGAGCTAACAACCAAGCTAACGAAATTTGTGCGGGGGTTACATTCTTTTCTTGCTCAAATTTTTCCAATAACTTTATAAGTTTCTGATTAACCTCAAGGTTTTTTGTAGTGAGACGAGGTACTATAACTACGAAAATCTCCCTTTTCAAAAGTTACACCTTTATTAATTTTACCCGTTAAAAATCCTTTTCCTAATGGACTGAATGGAACAAGTGCAATACCTAATTATTTCAACACAGGAATAAGTTGATCCTCCGGTCGTCTCCACCATAAGGAGTATTCGCTTTCAACTGCGGTTACCGGTTGAACGGCATGTGCTTGTCTAATGGTTTCCACTCCGGCTTCAGACAATCGCCGTATCAAAAAATGTAATACCTTTATCAAAAGGTGTACGAACTATTTTTATAGGTTCATCTATATCAGTAGCTTCTCCTGTACCAAAACTTAGTTTCATACATCCCATGCCTGAGGTAGACACTTTCATATTTCATAACGTTCTCTTTTTCATTATTATTTTTAAGGTATAATTTTTACTTTATCTAGTACAAAGATAAAGAGGTATCCGATTAATCAATTTGCTTGAGCGGCTCAAAAAATTAGCCTGTAAGGTTCAATTCTTTTGGGTAGGAGAATAACCGAAAGTTTCTTTATAGGCCCTTGAGAAGTGAGAAAGGTCTTTAAATCCAACTTCGAGATATACATCCGAAACTTTTTTACCTTCAATCATGATTTTTTCGCGTGCTACTTGAAGTCGTTTTTGCATTAACCATTTATGTGGCGATAAGGGACTTATCTTCTTAAAATCTCGTTTGAATGAAGCAAGACTTCGCCCCGTAAAATGAGCAATTTCTTCCAAGGAAAGATTATACATATAATTTCCATTCATGAATTCCATGATATCTATTTTCCATGGTTCGTTGAAATCAAATAACGAGGAGTAAAATTTCTTGTCGATTTTCAATAACGAATAGAGTCCTTCCATTTGCTTTAGCTTCATTATATCATCTTGTGGTTTTATAGATGAATTAAAATAGGGCGTAAGAGATAAAAACAGACTTTCTATGGATGGTACTTTGGGTAACTTAACAATACTGGATTCAAATCGTTCGACATTTAAGGGTATTTCTTGTTTATTTAGTTTCTGAAATACTTCTTTCAAAAAATTTCGTTTAAATATCATAAAAATACTTTTAAACCATTCTCCGTCTTTGGGTAATTTTGTCATCTTTACACGGTTATCTTTTCGTAAAAAGATACATTCACCGGCTCCAATAGCTGTTTGTACTCCATTTTCTTCTAATATATATTCTCCTGAATAAATATATACCAACGAATGATTCCGTACCATTTTAGTACAGACGGATTCGGTATTCAGGTAATAACTAAAGAATATATCTGAATATGCAAAAATTAACGCTTCAATTTGTCCCATATTTAATTATATTATATCTTAATTTTAAAATCTTATGAGGTCTGTTTTAGTCTTATAATTATAGTTTTTACTGTTTAAAAATAAACGTCTCATTTTGAAAAATGTAATCTCAATTAGGTTTATCGCATGAAAAAATTTTGGCTCAGGAATATGAATTTTATGTAAGATTATAGTAACTGTAATTGCTTATAATGTTAATCATTATTCTTTTCATCATCTATTTTAAAATAATAGGTTCCAAAATATAGGTAGGGTAAATTCACTGTTTTATTCATCTATGACAAATAGTAAATAATATTTCCTACATGCAGGTTTTTTATCAAATATTTGGTGATATGGTTATTATTAATGTCATATTGAGATATAACTTAATTAGGGCAGCTATATTTTTTACTTTTGAATTAAATTAATTGTTATATCATTATTCGGGTTAATTCAACTTTATTCTATAGTTGTTTAAATTACCTCACGGAACCATTTTTTATTTAAAATAAAAAGCAAATTATGAAATTTGCTTTTTATATTTACGACGTGGCAATGTGGGATATACATTTTCTTTTTCGATAAAAATATATTGAAACTCCATTTACATGTTAAATAAAGTTTAGTTTACTACTTAATTAGTTTTCTAACGGCAGGAATCCATAATTTTTGGAATAGTAAATCATTTCTTCGGCAAATGATTCCGGATAGGTAACCTCAACATCGGTTATTTCTCCTTGTTCATTGGTTTTAGGAACTAAAATGGGATTAATAAAGCCTTTATAAGCTGCTGTATTAAATTTAGAATTTCTTCTTAAAACTTCTTCATGCAATTCTTTATCCACTTTTACTCCATAGGTTTCTACTAAATTCTTTGCAGCATTGTAATCTCCTTCAGATTTAATTCTTTGAGTTTCTTTTAGCAGTTCTCCAAATAAACGGTGAAGTTTTTCGTAATCATTAATTTTAAAATAGGTTTTACCATCTTTAACCACTTTTTCAATTACGTTCTCTTTTTTGCCCCTCTCATAAGCCCAAGCACTTACCCATTGACGGTTTCTCATATGCGCTTCTTCTAAATCTCTTCCTGGTTCAATTCGAACCAACTGTGTCATTAATCCATTGCGTATATAATCATTATAGGCTGTCATACCTACTTTCTTCCAATCGTCCACTAATCCTAGCTTTTGAAGTTCAGGATCATATAAGTAATATAAACCCACTAAATCGGCTCTTCCCTCCTCCATGGTAGATGCATAACTTTTCAAGGTTTCTTTGGGTGTTCCAACTCCTTTATTAATTTGACCTGAGGCATGTCCTACTACTTCATGTAAGGCTGTGTGAAGTTTATCTGCTAATTCTCCGTATTTTTCCGTTAATTCTATTTCCTCTTTGCTGTAAGCAAATTCTTTTAGCTTTTCACTTCCTCCTGCCAAATTATAAGCATCTATAATATTACCTAAGGAAACTGATTTAGAACCATATTCCGCACGTATCCAATCTGCATTAGGTAAATTTACTCCAATAGGTGTGCCAGGTGAAGAATCTCCGGCTTCAGAAGCTACATTAACTGTCTTGTAAGTAATTCCTACTACATTTTTCTTTTTATGTTCCGGCATTAGAGGAGAATGATCTTCAAACCATTGTGCATTTTTGGATATTACTTCCATTTTCGAAGACATATCAAAATCTTTAATCTGAACAATATTCTCATAGGAACCTTTGTGCCCCAGGGGATCATTATACACTTCTACAAATCCGTTTATATAATCTATATTTCCTTTAGTAGCTTGTAGCCATGCTATGTTATAATCGTCCCATGTTTTTAAATCTCCTGTTTTATAATATTCTATTAAAAGTTTAAGAGCATTTGCCTGTTCTTTATTCTCTGCAACTGTCACTGCCTTATCCAACCAAAAAATAATTTGGTCTATGGCTGTCCCATACATTCCTCCGCTTTTCCATATTTTTTCTTCCAATGCCCCCTTGCTGTTTTTAACTAATTTAGAATTTAAACCAAAAGATAAGGGCCGGGAAATATCAGGACTTTTTTTAGCTGCATAGTATTTTTCAACTTCTTTTTCAGTAATTCCATCTCCATAAAAATTTACGGCAGATCCGGAAATTAATCCTTTAGATTCATCCAAGTTTACCTTTTTGGAATCTTTTTCATTAAATAAAATAGAAACAATTGATGGATTTAATGAAGTTTGTGTTTCCTTAAGTAATTCTTCCAAATATTCTTGTGTAAATTCAGGCTTTATTTTATCGTTGGAATAATGGTGATGTATACCATTTGAAAACCAAACTCTTTTCAAATATGCTTCAAAATTATTCCAATTTTTTGAGGTTTTATCTCCTTTATAATTTTGGTATATAGTTTCAAGTGCTTTTCTTATCTTTAAGTTGTATTTATAGTTCTGATCCCAAATAATATCCCTTCCAGCCAATCCGGCTTGAGAGAGGAAATAAACCAATTTTTTTTCATTTAAAGACAGTTTATCCCATTCAGGTATTTTATATCTTAAAACTTCTATATCGGCAAAACGATCTACTTTATAACTAAAGTTATCTCTATTAATTTTTTGGGCTTGTTCTGAATGTTTCGAATCACAAGACCCCAAAATTACTGAGGCAGCAAGGATGCCTGCAACGATATTAATTTTCATCTTTATAATGTTTATATATTTATAGCGTTAACAAAGATAAAAAACTATATGAAACAGTAGATATCGTTCCAAAAATTATTATAAAAAGGATTTCTGAACTTTTTAATTAGAAAAAATAACAATTAATATAAATTATTACTATTTATAGCAATATATTAATAAAATTGATATAAAAATACACATAAAAAGAACGTCTATATACCCAAGAACTAAGAAATTTAAACAGTTTTATAATTTAATCTTTTATTTAAAACAAGATTAAATTTACTAAACAGATAACCGGATAAATTAACATCATACCGGCATTTTATTTTAAATAAATAAACTTTATACCATTCTACACCCTGTTGATGACTATAAATGTATATTATTTACTAAAGTTAAATTAAGAATCTTAATTTTAAATAATCTCTTATTTTTGTACTTATTAATGTGGCATGAAAATTACATTACTATCAATTGGCAAAACCAATTCTAAAGAACTGGTAATTCTAATGGAAGATTTAGAAAAACGCTTACCAACCTTTATAAAATTTGAAAGAAAAGAATTACCGGATGTAAAAAATTCTAAAAATTTATCCGAAAATGAGTTGAAAAATGCTGAAGCAGAATGCATTATTCACCATTTGGCTTCAGGTGATACTCTCATAATTTTAGATGAAAAAGGTAAAGAGTATACTTCGACTGAATTTTCATGTTTTCTAGAAAAGCAAATGAATAATTCTGTTAAGCATTTAGTTTTTTGTATTGGAGGGGCTTATGGATTTTCTGATAAAATTTATAGTCTTAATCCTCTAAAATTGGCTTTATCCAAGATGACATTCACTCATCAAATGGTGCGTTTGTTTTTTATTGAACAATTATATCGCGCCTTTAGTATTTTACAAGGAAAACCTTATCATAATGAATAATTATCTTAAATTAAAATGGTACGACATAATTTTATTAATTATATTGTTTTTTCTCGGAGCTTTATTACTTAATCCATTAATTTCATTTCTGGCTAAAAAATTAAATATTACCCCTTACGTATTTACACCAATTATCACAATTGGAAGTTATCTATTAGTCTATATAACATATTATTTTATTGTTCTAAAACCTAGAAAGGAAAATTTTAGAATCAGTTATTCTTTAAAAAATATTAGACTATTTCCAATTGCCCTATTACTATTTTTCGGTCAATATTTAGTTTCCGAATTTTTAACAGGTTTAATTCCTACACAAGGAGGCATATTAGAGAAAATGTATAAGACAATGTCATATGCCTTATTGGGTAATGCGAGTCATTATCCTGTTATAACTTTTATATCGGTATGTATCGTTGCACCGATTTTTGAAGAATTATTTTTCAGAGGATTTATTTTAAAGGGGATGCTTAATAATCAAATTAAGCCACAAAAAGCAATTTTAATTTCTGCTTTAATTTTCGGGGGAATACATATATTCCCATGGCAAGTGATCGGTGGAATTTTAGCCGGCATAGTCTTAGGAATAACTTTTTACAAAACGGGTTCTCTTCTAACCTGTACCATACTTCATTGCATGAATAACTCTATAGGCTTTTTATTTTTTATACGATATAAATCGTTAGAATCTCCCGACTTAGGTTTTAGTGATTGTACTCTGTTTATGGTAGGAATTATTATAATAGCTATATTTGGAAGCATTTATATGAAATTAACCAAAAATCAATCATGGAAATCCTATTAGCAACGCAAAACGAACATAAAAAAGCTGAAATAATTGAAATTCTTCCCGATAATTTTCAACTTAAAACCTTGGCTGATTATAATTTTGAAGGAGTTATAGAAGAAACAGGGTCAACTTTCCGTGAAAATGCATTTATTAAATCTAAATTCGGATATGATTTAACCCATATACCTTGTTTTGCTGATGACAGCGGGTTGGTAATTGAAGCACTGAATGGAGAACCGGGAATTTATTCTGCCCGTTATGCCGGTACAGGATCTTTTGACGATAATATTTTCAAAGTGCTAAAAAAAATGAAAAATTGTTCCCATAGAAAAGCTTATTTTATTAGCGTTATTTGCTTGGTAACTAAGGAAGAAGTTAAATATTTTGAAGGTAAAATTTTTGGAACTATATCTACTCAAATCAAAGGAGCACATGGATTCGGATATGATCCGATCTTTATTCCCGATGGCTATTTAAAAAGTTTTGCAGAATTTTCTTCTAAAGAAAAAAATATGATAAGTCATAGGTCTATAGCTTTAAAAAAGTTTACTAACTTTTTAAAACAATATTAGCAAATTTCAATATCCATATGTAAAGATTATTGTTTATTGATCTATTAATATATTACTAGCTAATTAATAATGAGAGGATTGAATTTTCTTGATTGAATTTTTTTTAAATAAGTTTATCAATTAACTCATTATAATACTTAGTTTATATCTTATGAACTTACTATAGATTTAAGAAAAAGGCTGTCTTTTCTATTCTTAAAAAAACATTTCAATTATATTTTTACCTAAAATTTAAAAACCATGAAAAAATATTTATTTAATGTATGTGTTGGAATTTCTATAATTACTTCTGCTCAAAATTTACAAATTATCCCTTTAGGAGTATATGGAGGGAGTAATGAAAGTAACCTTTCATCTTATCTAATAGCAGAAGAAAATACAACTGACTATTTAGCCTTGGATGCCGGTACCATTTACAGTGGAATTAACAAGGCAATTGAAAAAGGAACATTTACAAATAAAACAATTGAAAAGGTTTTAAAAGATAACATAAAAGGATATTTTATATCTCATGGTCATTTAGACCATTTATCCGGAATGTTGATTAATTCGCCGGAAGATTCTTCTAAACCTATTTATGCAATAAAGGAAACCATAGATGTTTTAAAAAATAAGTATTTTACCAATGCAGCATGGATTAATTTTGCTAATGAAGGAGAAAGTCCCATACTCAATAAATATCAATATATTTATGCAGAAATAGGAAAATCTTTTCCAATTTTCAACACAAATTTAACAGGAACGGTTTATGAATTAAGCCATGTAAATCCCTTGAAAAGTTCGGCAATTTTAGTTGAAAATGACAAGCATGCTGTTTTATATTTTGGAGATACCGGAGCTGATAGAGTTGAGAAATCCAATAATCTAAACAAAATATGGAATGAAATTGCACCTAAAATAAAATCAGGAAAATTAAAAACTATGATGCTTGAAGTTTCTTTTCCTAATTCGCAGTCAGAAAAATTATTATTCGGTCATTTAACTCCCTATTTAATTAACGAAGAAATAGAGAAATTAGCCCAATTAGTTGGTAAAAAAAATTTAAAAAATCTCACGATCATTGTTACACATATCAAACCTAAAGAAGATCATGAACAAAAAATTAAAAATGAATTAGTAAATAACAATCCCTATTCTATCAATTATATATTTCCAAAACAAGGAGAACGTATCATTTTAAAATAGAAAAAAATATCGGTTATGTAGATAAAATACGTTAATTTATTCTCTTTCCAACAAAAAAATTATCTTAATTTCAAAATATTCAAGAAAAAAAATTTTTATTTTTAAAGAGTATTTCTAAAATGAATTAGTATAAGATGAATTGATTTAAAAAAATAATTTTATTACTACTGTATTTATCAACATTTATTTTTAATCTAAACTTATTTTTCTTTTTTATTAAAAAAAAGTTTATTAAATAAATTAAAACTGATAAAAAAATTTATTATAAGAACAGAAAGCATAAGTTAACTTTAAATTAAAGGTATTTTGCATTAATTTTACATAAAATAATTAAATAAACAAAAATGTGTGGATTTGTAGGTATTTTCGATTTAAAAGAAGTTAGTGAAACATTGAGACCTCAAGCTTTAAAAATGGCAAAAAAAATTCGTCATAGAGGTCCGGACTGGTCCGGGATCCATTGCGATAAAAATGCAATCCTTGCTCATGAAAGATTATCCATCGTGGACATTGCTTCCGGTGGACAACCCTTATATAGCAGCGATAAAAAATTAATATTAGCTGTAAACGGTGAAATTTACAATCATAAAGAAATTAGAAAAAAATTTGAAGGGAAATACGATTTTCAAACGTTATCTGACTGTGAGGTAATATTAGCTTTATATAAAGAAAAAGGCGTAAAATTATTTGAAGATATTACAGGTATCTATGCTTTTGTATTATATGATCAAGAAAAAGATGCATATTTAGTAGGCAGAGATCATATGGGAATCATTCCTTTGTATATGGGGTATGATGAGAAGGGACAATTTTATGTAGCCAGTGAGCTCAAATCATTAGAAGGAGTTTGTCCGGATATCAAAGAATTCGAACCCGGAAAATACCTATATAGTCCGGATGGAGAGATAAAAACTTGGTATCATAGAGATTGGATGCACTTTGACTCTGTTAAAGATAATACTTCAGATATTCAAAAATTGAGAAAAGGGCTAGAAGATTCTGTTCACAGACAACTGATGTCTGACGTCCCTTACGGTGTTCTTCTATCCGGAGGTTTGGATTCATCTATTATTTCCGCAATAGCTAAAAAATATGCGAGTAAAAGAGTTGAGGATAACAATAATTCTGATGCTTGGTGGCCTCAGCTACACTCCTTTGCTGTGGGATTAAAAAATGCTCCGGATTTGTTGGCAGCCAGAAAAGTTGCCGACCATATCGGTACTGTACATCATGAAATACATTTCACTATTGAAGAAGCATTAGATGCAATTAGTGATGTAATTTACCATATTGAAACCTATGATGTAACAACAGTACGGGCATCTACTCCTATGTATCTTTTAGCAAGATATATAAAGTCTATGGGAGTAAAAATGGTCCTATCCGGTGAAGGATCCGATGAGCTTTTCGGGGGATATTTATATTTCCATAAAGCACCAGATGCTCAAGCATTTCATGAAGAAACCGTGAGAAAATTAGATAAACTTCACCTTTATGATTGCCTTCGTGCCAATAAATCACTCATGGCATGGGGTGTTGAAGGGCGTGTACCTTTTTTAGATAGGGAATTTATGGACATAGCAATGACCTTAAACCCTAAAGATAAAATGTGTGGTAACGGAAAAATCGAAAAACATATTTTAAGGAAAGCTTTTGAAGATTATTTACCCGAAGAAGTAGCGTGGAGGCAAAAAGAACAATTTTCGGATGGAGTCGGTTATTCCTGGATTGATACTTTAAAAGAAATCGCCGATAAAAAAATATCTGATAAACAAATGGAAAGGGCTTCCGAACGTTTTCCCATAAACCCTCCGATGTCTAAAGAAGAATATTGGTTTAGAAGTATATTTGAAGAACATTTTCCATCTCAGGCTGCCGCACAAACGGTTCCTTCCGTACCCTCAGTTGCATGTAGTTCTGCAGTGGCTTTAGAATGGGATGAAGCATTTAAAAATAATCCTGACCCTTCAGGAAGAGCCGTAAAAACGGTCCATACTGACGCAATTTAGTTTTAGATTTATTTTTCATGGCTTTTATTACTCATAATAAAAGCCATATTATTCTACCACTATTCCATTGGGAAATAGTTTATTCTTTTTCAGATAATCGAATAATCTTGGGAAAAATATTCGTAATAAAAGTTTTATCTTTAATTTTCTATTTTCTCTTACAGATTGTACTACATAATCACTTATAGTTTCTTGATTAAATACAGAAGCAGGGATTTTACTTTTCAGAATTTTTATGGCTTCATTATGTTTGTTTGCTTTGGTTTGACTTAAGGATTTTCCATCATAGATTCTTCTATATTTAAACAAGGGCTTATTAAAATAGAAAAATTTATAGTCGACTACTGCAGATCTGGACCAAAAATCCCAATCTTCCGCATAGGACAAATTTATATCATAACCTCCATTATCTTCCCATACACATTTTTTATAAATACTTGAACTGGGCAAAAAACATCCGCTATGAATTAAGCGTAAACGGTTATAGTTACTTGATTTATTATATCTGTTCTCACTGCCAAAAACCCAATAATCTCCATATAATATATCGATAGATTTATCATTCATCATTATTTGTAGCGCTAAATCATAATAATTCCCATTCATTATATCATCAGAATCGAAAGGTAAAATATATTGACCTTTGGCATGAAAAATTCCCCTATTTCTAGCCTTTGCCGCTCCTCCGTTTTCTTGATTTATAATGGTATATTCATTCTTGTATTGATCTAATATATTTAAAGTTGTCTGATCTGTTGATCCGTCATTAACTAATATGACCTCATAAGGGTATGAAAAATTAACTTCTTTAATACTTTTAATAGTTTCATTTAAATAAACACCTGAATTAAATACCGGTACAACTATAGATAAAATAGTATTTTCTTTCATGGTACAAAAATAAGTTTTTACAAGATTGAATCTTATATCTTTTAATGAAAAATGAAATAAATAAACAATAGAAAAGTTTTAATAGAATATATACCATTAAAACTGTATAATTATTGGTAATATTACTTGGTTATTAATTGTTTATGGATATCCGGCCAATAATAGTGAGCAGTACTAAGCCAAAACCTTATTTAACTGATAAAAAATTTTACCTAAAACATAGGTTCTCAGTTGTAGACACTGCTTATCCTTACTTTGAATTACTAGAATTAAAATTAACCAAGAGCGGTAATAGTCCGAAGTTTACAGAAAATTCAAAAAATGGAAAAACTGATAATAATAATGGTTTTACTTTTACATTTTCCAATCAATGTCCTTTTATGGAAGAGTACATTTATCGTATTTTAATAGTTTGTAATGAATATAATATTCCTTCAACAGTCATTAAATTGGATAGTTAGCAAAATACTCAAAAAAAAGGATCCGCTTGGGGAACTTTAGGTATATATTATAAAGGAGATTTTTTAACACATGAGCTAATGAATGAGAAAAAATTTACATCCTTATTAAAAACTTTAAATCTTATTTAATATCTATAAATTTCAATTAAGATAAAGTTTTTGAAATAATAGCATCTGTAAATCCTATTTTTTTATAGATTTCCAATAATTTTTTGGCAGAGTCGTAATTACTTACTTTTCCGCTGGTATATATATAGCCATTGTTATCATTTTTTTGTCTTACCACATTGTTTAATCCTTTAAAAATAGAATCTCTTTCCCTATATTTTTTTGGTGATATAAATAGTTCTATGGTAAAGTACTGATTATTTATAACCTCTTTCTCATTAAATTCAACTATAGATGCATCTGTAAATCCTGCTTCTTTAGCTATTTTTAATGTTGCTTCACTTTCAGACCTTAAATTCGTGCTTCCTGCGTAGTATACATACTTACCATTAATTTTAACTATCTCAACATTTTTCATACCTCTAAGTTGTGCGGAATTAGGATTGTATCTATTAAAAGATGCTAAAAATTGTACTTTTAATACCATATTATTATCAACCGGTTTTTCAACAATTTGTTGATTTTCTTCCTCTGCCTTTTTCTCTGATTTTTTATCATATTCTTTTTTATAGCTTAAAAAGGCCTCATATATATTTTTAGCTATAGCATTCTGTCCTTCTTCAGATGCCAGGTATTGACCTTCTTGCGGATTGGATATAAAACCGGTTTCAATTAAAACGGAAGGCATGGCTGTTTGAACTAAAACTAAAAAACCGGCTTGTTTTACTCCCCTGGAAAATCTATTTTCTTTTTTAAAATTGTTTTCCACATAGCTGGCTATTTTTAAACTATTTTCTAAATATATATTTTGCATTAAAGTGAGTCCTATAACAGATTCAGGTGATGAAGGATTAAAACCTTCATAAGTGGTTTGATAATCTTTTTCCATGTATATAACTTCATTTTCTCTCTTAGCTACATCGAAATTATCTCTATTTCGATGGGCTCCTAACACAAAGGTTTCCGTGCCGTATGGGGCACTTTTAGGACTTGAATTACAATGTATGGAAATAAATAAGTTGGCTTTTCCTTTATTAGCAATATCGGCACGTGTCATTAATGGAATAAACTCATCCGTCTTTCTGGTATAAATAACTTCTACATCTTTATTGTTCTTTTCAATCATCGATCCTATTTTTAAAACCAATGAAAGATTCACATCTTTTTCATTTGCGAAAGCTCCTCTGGCTCCATTGTCATGACCACCATGTCCGGCATCCAAAACTAAGGTAAAATCTTTTTTTTGGGAGTATAAAGAGCTGGCTAAAAAAATTAAAGTTATCAGTAGTATATTTTTTAAGTAAAATATGGTTAAAACTCTCATTAATTCTTTTTTTTGATTAATTTTGACAGCAAAATTTTTTCTGAATTTATATGCTTTGATCAATTCAAGTTTCAAATATAATATACTTTATTTATTTTTTCTAATTTTTAACATTCTCTTAGCACAGGAAAAAAGAGTTAAAACCCTTTCTGACACTGTAAAAATTTCTTCTGACACTTTATCAGTCAGTAAAGAAAAACTTGAAAATATTGTTGATACCAAGGGGGACGAAATTCGCAATATTTTCTCAAAAAAATTAACTTATCTTATACATAATGCACAAGTCAGCTACCAGGATATGACAATTAAGGCGGATTATATTGTTATGGATTGGAACACAGGTGATATTTTAGCCCGAGGGAAAGTTGATAGTCTTGGACAAATCATCGATAATATAAGGTTTATTCAGGGAGGAAAAGAATACGAATATACAGAAGCCCAATTTAATATGAACACCAAACAAGGTATGGCTTTTAATATTCGAACTGAAGAGGATGAAATGGCAATTATTGCAAAAAAGGCTAAAAGGATGAATGATCAAGAATATTACATGAGGAATGGATTTATGACAACAGATGAATATTTCAAAGCGAAAAAGGATTCTGTTCCTGATTATGCTTTATCGACCGGTAAAATGAAAGTGATCACCGGAAACAATCAAAAAACTATTATTGCCGGACCTACCACTATGTATATTGAACAAGTTCCAACTCCCTTTATATTACCGTTTTTATATTTACCTTCTACCGGAAGCAATAGACAGGCCGGTATTTTAATTGGAACTTTTGGAGAACGTCAAGCTAAAGGTTTTTACTTGGAAAGATGGGGTATATATGTTCCTATTGGAGAATATTTGGATTGGGAAAGTCGTTTTGGATTTTATACTAAAGGCAGTTGGATGATCGATAACCGTATAAGATATTTGAATCGATATAAATATTCAGGAAATTTAAACCTCATTTATGAAAAAAATATAAACAGCACAAAAGGATTGGATGATTATTCTGAGATTGAAAACTACCGAATTACTTGGTCTCATTTACAAGATGCCAAAGCCAATCCGAATTTATCATTTAATGCCACAGTGAATTTTATGAGTCAGAATTACTACAACAACAGCATATATAATCAAAATGCTTTACACGGTAATGTGAATAATAATCAGACATCTTCATCGATTTCGTTGGTTAAAAGATTTAATAATAATCCTTTAACAATTTCACTTAATACTTCAGCTTCACAAAATATTTCAACCGGGGATGTGACTATGGTGCTTCCCAATTTAACGGTAACGATGCCTCAAATATATCCATTCAAACCTAAATCTGGACCTAAGAAAACTATTTGGCATAATATCTATATGGATTATAAGATGAATCTTCAAAATTCTTTAAACACGTCCACAGATGATATGTTTACCTCTAAAATGTTTAAAAATTCAAAGAACGGAATGAAAAATTCTACGAGCTTTGGAACTACTTCTACCCTATTTAATTATTTTCAGTTAGGAATCAACGGTAATTATCGGGAAATCTGGACCACAAAGAGCATTAGAAAAGATTATAATTCTATTACAGATAAAGTAGAGACTAATAATAAAGATGGATTTAAAACTTTCCGAACTTTTGACGGATCTCTTAATTTAACAACTACTTTGTATGGTATTGCCAATTTCAAAAAAGGGAGTATGATTCAGGCAATACGTCATATGATCTCTCCTACCATCAGCTATAGTTTTATGCCCGACTTCTCAAAAGATTCTTGGGGATATTATGGAACGTACACGGATAAAGATGGTAAAAAAATAAAATATTCTTATTTTGAAGGAAATATCATGGGAAATCCTTCCAATTATGAAAACAGTGCCATAAACCTATCATTGGCAAATAATCTTGAAATGAAGGTCAGAAATAAAAAAGAAGTAAGCGGCTTTAAGAAAATAAAAATATTCGAATCTCTAAATATCAATACTTCTTATAATTTTGCAGCAGATTCTTTAAAATGGAGCCCAATTAATGCTTCGGGATCCTCTTCTTTATTTAATTCAAATTTACGTATTAATTATGCCATGAGGATAAATCCTTATAAAATAGTATTTGACACTCCCCAATCAACAGTGGGTCATGCAATTGATAAATTTGGATATTTTACCATAGCCAGTTATACTATGGGACTAAACTTTTCATTGGACGAATCTTTATTGGGTGAAAAAAAAGTAACTCAATATAAGAAACGAGGAACGGTTAGGTATGAGAAATATTATTTTGATGATGAAAATTATGCTCATTTCGATATGCCTTGGAAATTGGATGTGGGCTTAAATTACGCTTCTACAAAAGAATATAATAGAAATACCCAAGTATCGGCAACGGTAAATCTTACGGGAGAAATTTCTCCGTCTCCGTATTGGAAAATTAATGCATCAACCAATTACGATTTGGAAAGCAAAGAATTTGGATATACTCGATTAGGATTTATGAGGGATTTGAGAAGTTTTAACATTAATTTTAATTGGGTTCCCATCTCTTCAAGCTATAATAAAACTTGGAGTTTTTATATAGGTGTTAAAGCGGCTATATTAAAAGATGCAGTAAAATATGAAGCTAAAAATTTTAATGATCATGCAAGTTTTTGAAAAATTTGTATATTTAATTCATGATTAAAAAAATAATTAATACTGATAAGGCTCCGGCTGCTATTGGACCCTATTCTCAAGCGATAAAGGTTAACAACTTTTTATTTATTTCCGGACAAATACCTGTCAACCCTAAAACCGGTGAAGTTCCCGTTTCTATTGATAAACAAACTCATCAAGTAATGAAAAATATAGAAGCAATTCTTATTGAAGCTAATTTAAATTGGAATAACGTAGTTAAAACAA
The DNA here is from genome assembly GCF_001418685.1 of Apibacter mensalis. GTDB lineage: Bacteria > Bacteroidota > Bacteroidia > Flavobacteriales > Weeksellaceae > Apibacter > Apibacter mensalis. Next base: position 80,986 of record NZ_LIVM01000007.1, on the reverse strand, counting down.
CTATCTTTCTACAAAATTTAAATAATTTTACTATTGTCAATGAAATATATGCTTCTTATTTTTCAGATACCTATCCTGCCAGAGAATGTATACAAGTTTCTGCCTTACCTAAAAATGTTTTAATTGAAATCTCAGTTATCGCAACAGAATTATAAAACGAAATGATAAGAAATACTATTGCGGTTATATCCGGGCTTTTAGTAGCCATTACCATTATTACTCTTTCAGTTATGATAAATTCTTATTGGATACCTTATAATTATAAGGGACTACCTATAGAATACTGGAGATCTATTGTTCGTACTGCTAAAGGTGAATTTTTCATAGCCTTATTAATTTCTTCCGGTATTGGATCTTTATTAGGGGGAATAGTTTGCGCTCTATTGGTAAAAACTGCAAAAACTGCTTATGCCATGTTAATTGGATTTATACTTTTAATAACTGCTATTATTTCAGTATTTACATTTAAAGGACATCCAACCTGGTATATAATAAGCATGTTTTTTATATTTTTTCCATTTTCATGGCTGGGAGCTAAAATTGTTGAATGGTTACAAAATAAAAAAATAATTAATTCACAAAAAAGTAATTAATTACCAGAATCGTTCATTTTTAATTAAGAGTTCAACAACTTCATAGGCAGCAGGACATATAATTGTATTTTTTAAAGTTAATTTATTAATCTGATAAAATTTTTTACGATTCGTATGGGGATATTCTTTACATGCTTTAGGACGAACCTCATAGATTAGGCAATAATTGGAATTATTTAGAAATGGACAGGGTAATTGTTTAAAGACCCAATCTTGATCTTCATCTTTATACAGATATTGATTTATAAAATCAACAGGTTTCATTCGTAAATACTTGGATATTCTTTCAATGTCTTTTTCCAATAATAAAGGTCCGGTAGTTTTACAGCAATTCGCACATTCTAAGCAATCTATATTCGAGAAAACTTTATTGTGAATTTCAAGCATTTTTTCATCCAATTTTCTTGGCTTCTTATGTTTTAGCTTTTCTAAATATTTTTGATGCTCTGAAGCTTTTCTTAATGCATCATTCTTATATTTATCTATATTCATTATATTTTAAACTTTATATAATTTATCCCTAAATATTAGGTTTTACTAATGGAAAAAGGATGATACTTTTCAATAGTATCTCTAAGTTGTTTATTATCTAAATGTGTATAAATTTCTGTTGTGGTTATACTTTCATGCCCAAGCATTTGTTGGATTGAACGTAGGTCAGCACCATTTTTTAATAACACCGTCGCAAAAGAATGCCTGAACGTGTGAGGAGAAACCTTCTTTTTAATTCCTGCCAGTTCAGCCATATTTTTTATTATAATAAAAATCATTTCCCTCGTCAGCTTTCCCCCTCTTCTATTTAAAAAAAGCACATCTTCACATTTGGGTTTAGGATTTACATGTACACGAATAGAATCCCTATAAAGAGTTATAAATTTAATAGTCCAATTTGAGATAGGTACTAATCTTTGTTTATTCCCCTTTCCGGTAACTCTAATAAAATTATCGTAGAAATACAAATCAGACAAGCGTAAATTAATTAATTCTGACACTCGAAGACCACATCCATACAACGTTTCTACCATAGTGCGATTCCTCTGTCCTTCCGGTTTGGATAAATCTATGGATTGAATAATTGCCATGACTTCTTCATGGCTTAAAACATCGGGGAGATATAGACCGATTTTAGGACTTTCCAGTAATTCTGCAGGATTATCTTGTCTCTTACCTTCTACCTGTAAAAATTTAAAAAAAGATTTTAATGATGATATTAATCGTGCCTGTGACTTTGCTGAGGAAGATTTTTTTGCAAAATCATAAATAAAATCTTGAATTGAAAATCTATTTATGTTATATGGGGTAACGGAATGATCCTGTAAGGTAAATGTTTGAAGTTTTTTAATGTCTCTTACATAAGCTAATTGAGTATTTTGAGAAAGACCTTTTTCAAGTAATAAATATTCTTGAAAATTATTTATTGCTAAGTTCCATTCCATTTTATCAAAGTTATAAATTTATAAAAAATTATAATATTTCTTAATTTAATATTCTAAGGATTCCCTATCTTATGGAAAAGTTATTTTTAAATTCTTTGCATCTAAATAGCATCTATTGCGAAAAATTTACTAAATGTATATTAAAAATATACTCTATTTTTACTTAAGATATTTCATAAGTAATAATAAATTTATTTAATTTAGCTGTTGATAATTCTGTTATAAGAAAGATTGCTATTATATACATAAAATAAAACGTTAATAACCATATATCTATTATTCATTATCTGACGTGTACAGAAAAAAGTATTTCGATTATTAAACAGGAATTGGTGAGATAAAATATATTAAATAATTATTCATTTATTCCATTACTTGACAAGAATATTTAATTTGTTTAAATTCTACTTCTTTATAGAAGTAAGAATAAAACTAACTTAATAGTGTTAAATAACCGATTAATTTATAAAATTTAACTAATACAATTTATTAACCTATTTATATATATGAGCTTAAAAGATATACAATTACAGGTAGATCAATGGATTAAAGAGTTCGGTGTTAGGTATTTTAATGAATTAACCAATATGGCACAATTAACTGAAGAAGTGGGAGAAGTCGCCAGAATAATTGCCAGGAGATACGGAGAACAATCTGAAAAAGAATCAGATAAAAATAAAGATTTAGGTGAAGAATTAGCCGACGTCATTTTTGTTGTAGCCTGTTTAGCCAATCAAACCGGTATTGATTTGGAAAAGGCGTTTCAAAAAAAACTGGATGCTACCACTCAACGTGATAACAACAGACACATTAACAATAAAAAATTAAAATGAAAGAAATATCGATCAATCTTTCGGGCTCAAAAAGTATAAGTAATCGTTTATTAGTATTAAACTCTTTGTTTCATAATTCACTTCAATTACAAAACCTATCGAAATGTCAAGATACTTATATGATGGAACGAGCTCTTTCTTCTAAGGAGCAAATCATCGATATTTATCATGCCGGTACGGCTATGAGATTTCTAACCGCCTATTTTTCTATACAAGAAAACAGAAATATTATTCTTACCGGTTCTCATCGAATGAAAGAACGTCCCATAAAAATTTTAGTTGATGCATTAAATCAGTTGGGCGCACATATTTCATACGTAGAAAATGAAGGATTTCCCCCTTTGGAAATTAAAGGAAAGAAAATTAACCACAATGTAATTCATTTACCTGCAAACATAAGTAGCCAATATATTACTGCTTTGTGTTTAATAGCGGCAAAACTTGATAAAGGATTGACTATAAATTTGGAAGGTAAAATTACCTCAAAGCCTTATATTAATATGACGCTTCAAATTTTAAATAAAATTGGTATTATTACTTCTTTTTATCAAAATAAAATTTCAATAGAACCTATAAATGAAGTTAAAAAACAAGATTTCATTATTGAAAGTGATTGGTCTTCTGCTTCTTATCATTATTCTATATGTGCATTAAGCAAAGATTTAAAAATCCGAATAAAATATTTATTTAAAGATTCTTTGCAAGCCGATAGAAAAATTGCAGATATTTATCAAAAATATTTTGGAATAAATACTCTATTCCATGAAAATGTAATTACTATAAATAAAATTGAAAATTTCCAATATCCCAATTTCATTGAACTGGATATGAATGATTGTCCGGATATTGCTCAAACAGTTGCTATAACTGCTTTCGGATTACGTATACCGATAAAAATGACAGGTCTTGAAACCTTGAAAATTAAAGAAACTGATCGTTTAATTGCCCTAAAGAACGAAATTGAAAAATGTGGGGGAAATGTTGAAATTACTGATTGCTCTTTTGAGCTTAAAAGAATTAACTCTTTTCGCGAAAATCAAATAATTGAAACGTATAATGATCATCGCATGGCTATGAGCTTTGCTCCTTTACAATTATTGTTTCCCTTAACTATTAAAAATCCTAATGTTGTAGAAAAATCATATGTTGAATTTTGGAATGATCTGAAAATGTATGGAATTAAACATTAACGCTATTTTCATAGTTTAATATATTTCTTATTTTGAATACTTTAATTTAAGATATCTATTTAATATTATAAAATTAAAACAGTACCTTTGAGTTTTTTATATATCTATGATTTATAAAGTTTCTGTAATTGTACCTGTATATAATGTAGAACCATATCTTCGTAAATGTTTAGATTCTATTATCAATCAAACATTTAAAGAAATTGAAATTATTATTATTAACGATGGGTCCACAGATAATTCTCAATTAATTATAGATGAATATGCATTAAAATATGATAATATAAGATCTGTTATTCAAAGTAATAAAGGATTAAGTGAAGCGAGAAATACCGGAATTAAACATGCCTCCGGAAAGTTTCTAGCTTTTGTTGATAGCGATGATTGGATTGAAAGAGAAATGATACAGGAAATGTATCATCTTGCCATAAAACACTCAGCAGAGATAGTAGTTTGTAGTCTTCAAAATATAGATAATCAGGATAAAATACTAAAAAAACTACCTGAATTACATCATCTGCCGGAAAAAATAATTCTTTCCCAAGATTTTAGCATTTTTGGTGAAATGTCTTGTTTTGCATGTAATAAGATTTTTAAAAGAGAGCTATTTAATAATATCTCTTTTCCTAAAAATATGCATTTTGAGGATGTAGCAACTATTCCTCGATTATTTTTTAAAGCTAAAACTGTTGCGAAAACTAATAAATTTTTCTATCAATACCTCATTAGGGAGGGATCGATTACAAGAAATTATACCATTAAAGGAATACATATGTTTGACGCAATAGAAATGGTAAAACAAGACTTTCTTATAAGCACTTATAAAAAAAATATTAAGGATTGGAATAAATTTACCATCTTTCAAGGATTTTATTGTTTTCTGGCCTACTATGCCTATGTAAAAGATTCTACCAGTAGAAAACAAATGTTCTCTAAACTTAAAGAAATAGTAAAAAGTGAAGATATTTCCAAACAGCAAATCTTTAATTATAATAGATTCGGAAAAAATTATCTAAGTACACTAAGTCTGAAAAAAATAATATTCTATGTATTACAACTAATTAAATTATAAATAAATGCTTCATCCTGTATATTATATTATTTTATTTGTAATAACCTTTTACTCTTACATAGAAATATTCAACAACGGTACTAAGGCTCGAGTTAAAGTTCCTTACCTAGTTATATCTTCGATTTTGATATTTCTTTGTGGAATACGTATTGCTCAAGGTGCAGATTACTGGCCCTATTATAAATTATATATGGGTATTAATAAATATGTAAAATGGGATAATGTTTTCAATGCAGATATTGAAGTAAGTTATGTAATAATTTCCAAAATTTTAGGGTATTTTAAAATGCCTTTTTTTGTTTTATTATTCATTTTTGGGCTTATTTCAATTTCCTTAAAAACTTATTCTTACTTTAAATATTCGCCCTATCCCATGCTGTCGCTCATGTATTTTTTTATGCCCAATTATTTTTTTAGTGATTCCGGGCATATTAGGCAAGCAGCGTCAATTGCACTTTGTTTATATTCTTATCAATATATTGAACAAAGAAAATTACTAAAATTCTTAATCTGTGTTTTTATTGGTTATTATTTTCACAAAACTGCATTAATATTTATCCCCGCATATTGGATTTCCAAGTTGAATTTATCAACATTTTCATGTTTTTTAATTATTATTTTTGCCATCATCATTTCTCCTTTTAAGCCTTATTTAATATTTGAAAATATATTTTCAAATATTTCTTCTGATCTTATATCAGAAGCTACTGGTGGTTTTTATTCTTATAGAAGTTTGGAAGGCTTTGGATGGGGATTGAATGATATTGTAAAACTAATTTTTATAACTATTCTTTTAATAAACGATAAATATATATGCAATACAACTGATGATAAGAATTATAAAATGATTAGGAATTTAATAGTCACTTATTATTTCTTGTATTATTCTTTAAGAGAAAATTCAATATTTTCGATTAGGCTTCCTGCTGTATATGGTGACTTTTGGACTATTCTTATAGCTATGATTATAAAATATTCAAATAAAAGTTATAGAATTATAATATATTATTTTTTTATCATATATATTTATTTAATGAGTTGGAGAATTTGGCCAAATTCTGTTGCTTTAGGTTTCGATAAAATGTCCAATATTTTTAACTCACCTATAGATATTCATTATTTCATTCCTACTCATTTTATTAATGAAAATTAACCTATTCTCCTTTTCAGTATTTTTAATTATTTAAATAATAAAATGTAAAAATTTATAAGTCAATAACAAAATGAATTACATTCCGTCCATTTCAATTATTACGGCTAACTACAATTCTGCCAGTTTTATCGTTGGTACAATTGAATCTGTATTAAAACAAACTTTTACTGATTGGGAATGGTTAATTATAGATGATTGTAGTACTGATAATTCAATAGAAATAATAAAAAAATATGATGACAAAAGAATAAAACTTATTACACTAAAGGAAAATTTTGGTGCGGCAATTACCCGTAATTATGGTTTAAAAAATGCTGTAGGAAGATACATAGCTTTTATTGATAGTGACGATATATGGCTACCCAATGCCTTAGAAGAAAGAATTAATTTTCTAATAAATAATAATGAGGAAGCTGTATATACCTCTTATAAAAGAGTTGATGAAAATCTAGAACCATGTCTTAATGATTTTATTGCAGAAGATCATATTACATACAGTCGATTGCTAAAAAATTGTCCTGTATTTATTTCAACCTTAATTTATGATTCAAAACGAATCGGAAAAATATATTTTCCGGATGTGTATAGAAGGGAAGACTATGCTATGATCATTAACTTATCAAAAAATATAGGAAAAATCCGAGCACTTACATCACCTTTGGTTATTTACCGAATAAGACATAATTCTTATTCGAGAAACAAGTGGTTAATGTTTAAACTTCAATTTTTGGTTTATTATAATTTTTTAAATTTATCTTTATATAAATCTTTGTATTATACAACTCTATGGGCTCTTAATGGATTAAAAAAATATGAAAAAATTTAAGTTATATTTTTAATATTTCTCATTTAGAAAAATAAGCTAGTAATTAGCTCTATTTTTGTTTAATCCTTCATCAACTAAACTTAATTCTGCAACTTATGATTAATTAAACTTATTATTTTAGCGATAATATAATTTTATGTATTAATTTAATAATTTACTGGCGGTTGGTTAATGATTACCTATCACATATCTTTTACAATTTTATTTTGCATGAGCATAAAAAAACTCCCTAAAAATTAATTTAAGGAGTTTTTTATTTTACATTAATTAAAAAGTTTAATTTTTAATTATTTTTTTAATAAATGTTTTCTGCCCCGACTGCACTTTAACAATATATATTCCTGCAGGCTGTCCTTGAATATTTACTTCAACTTCTTTATTCTTAATATTTTTAGAAAATATTACCGTTCCGTTAATATTCATAATCTGAATAGTTCCTTCTGATATATTTTGTAATTTGATAGAGAACAAACCAGCATTTGGATTCGGGTAAATTTGAATTTCAAATTCAGATAAATTCCCCTTACTTTCATTTTCATTATTTACAAACATTGCCTTTTTCAATTTAGGTTGGCTATTTTTGCCTACAGTACCGTCGTATCTTGGAACATCCCGAGCACAGCGCACATTCATTGCGGCAAAAGCATTTACAGGCTCAACTGTTGAAAATTGAAACCAATTTACATTTTTTCTTCCATATTCTCCCCAAGCACTAAGTACAAATTTCTTATTATCTTCTACAAACATAGTTGAAGACCATAATCCAAAAGATTGATCCACTTTAAATATACCCGGAAGCGATGATCTATATTGACCCCGTATTCCGGTAGTTAAATATCCTCCTATTTTATAATCCGGACCATCAAATATTATGCCCCATTTCCCATCATGATTAATAGGTGTTCCTTCATATCCATGAATTAAACCAGCTAATCCTTGGTCTAATCCTTCCCCATTATTATAATGGCCATTATACCATGGAGAAAAACCTTTTTTATTATTTACTATTCCCTTCATATGCCCTATGAAACTGAAATCCGGTACTCTCCATCCGTCCGGACATGGATCAAATGGAGATTTTTCATCTCCATGGCCCCAACGATCAGCCGCTACTCCATTTTTATCGGATATCCAATCTATAGATTCACCATTATCATTATATAAATAGTCGATAGGATTATTTACCGAATACTTTAATATTTTGCTTATTCTTTGATGGTGACTATCATTCGATTTCAAATTAGCATTACGACTATATTCCGAATATTTTTGAATATTATTTTTATTATAAGTAGACTCGGTTAATGTTTGAAAATATTTTAATTTTCCATTAATGGTTGATCCTAAATAAATTTTTAATTGATCCGAACCAAAAGTTGGTATCGGATCTTTTCTCCCCCATTGGTAATGCATTCCACCCGATAGTTTAGCTTTAGCTATCAAATTATTATCATTAGGAAACTGCTTTAATTCAATAGGATAAGATTCCACGGCTCCTAAATTTCTATCCATGAATTCTGTTGTTAACGGAGGTAGCCCCGTTGTAGTGGGATTTACTATTTGAGAGGAAATTCCCGGCACTACTTTATCGGTTACATAAGTATAGGTATTTTGTTCCGGATCCCCTTTTGGTACCCAAATTTGCCAACTCCAAATTACAGGGTCTAAGGAATTACCATTAGTTCCCATATGTAGCGAAACTACAGCATTCCCAACTTGTCCCGGATTTATTTTTATCTTAATTATAGCATTTTCTCCGGTTCCTACTAAACTTACATCATTTACTAACTGCATATTTGTTGTCCAATATACATTAACAGATTGTTTTCCTTGTGGCCATTCATGGTCTGTCAAATACTGATTATACATAGCATAGGCCTTATTAACAGGTATTTCTTTATATTCTTCACCCTCTTTAACAATATAAGTATTCGGATTATTTAATCCTGTAAAATAATCTATATAATCAGCATCAATATATTCAGTTGTAAAATCATCTATTCTAAATAAGTTAGGATCCTGCATACAACGTACCGCTCCGGCTTCGGTAGATTCTGCATGAGAAGTAAAATTAGTCCTAGTTCTTACATTAGCTTCTCCGTCCAATAATTCAACTGGATCAGCGGTAACAATCAGGCTTCTAATAAGTCCGTTTTCTCCCATAGTTGCACTCAATAAATATCCTTGATTACTCTGATCTTGAAACAAAGCTCTGGTATCGGAATATTTATTGAATTTACCGGTAAGAGGAATTTTACCTATCCTTCTACGGGATTCATGAGTAAAATCCATTCCAAATCCGGGATAAATCTTTATTCCTTCATATAAGCTATTGCCATTTTTGGTGAAGACATCTGTTGGCAGTTGATGATTCCCGGTTATTCCTGGTAAATCTATTCTTTGGCGCCCCCAAGGAGATGTATCTGAAACATCACCTGATTGAGCCGTAAATGACGGAACTCGCCATCCGTGTGGACAAGGATCAAATGGAGATTTCAATTGATAGGTAAAAGAGTTCTTAAATTTTCCTGATGTGTTATCACCCCATAAATTAAAACTCTCTTTTGATTTTTCATTATATTTTCTCACATTAGTAAACCATTGTGTATAATTGGTACCATTTTCGTTATAGTCACGATTAATATAGGTTAGTGGGTTATGGACAGAATATTGAATATTAAATTTCATATCTTCCGGATAAGTATAATTACTTAAATTTTCTCTAAAAACTACAAACTTTCTATTCTTTATATCAAAATCTTTATACTTTACAGGATCGGGAGATACACTTCCTATTACATCGTATTTGTTTCCGTCTTTAAGGGTGAGCGGAGGAAAAGGATCTTTTCGCCCCCATTGATACATTAAGCCTCCTGTTTTTGTCCACCCATGTCCAACTAAATTAGTACTCAATGCTCCTAAATTACGATCCATAAATTTAACTTCAAAGGGCTTTCCCTCAATATTTTTTTCTTCAAACTCACCAAACCTACCGTTACTTAAGGGAATCTTATGACCAAATTTAGCCCCATTAGAAGGGTCATCCGTAACCCATACATGCCAACTCCAATATATCGGATCTTTATAATTTCCGTTGGATCCAACATGCAGTGCAATTACAGCATTTCCTTTTCCCCGCGCTTTATCTATCATTACCTCAATATTAGCATCTTCTCCTTTTCCGTTAATTTGCGTGGAACGAATTAAACCGGGCACATCTTCCCAATATATAGATGCAGATAATTTTCCGGAAGGAATAGGTTTTTTAAAGTATTCATTATTTTCCCATACTGCAAAAGCTTTCTTTACAGGTATGAATATTCCTCCCAAATTCTCTTTCTTTGCTTTGTCTATATCGAAAATATAACTATTGGGTGCTAACGTATAATCTTTTTCATTAGATGGCGATATATAAACTTTTGAGGCTACATTTAGTGATTGTCGAACATTACCGTTATTTGTATAAACTTTGACTTTAATGCAATAAGTTCCCGATGTAAGATCCAGCTCCACTAAAGGGTTCCTGGAATTGAACCAACCTTTAGCACCATCTTTCATCCAGGTTGTCTGAGAAATTTGTGTTTCTGTTTCTGTACCATCATTATTTTTTTGAACTAAATAGGTCCATTGTCTTACAAATGCCAAAGCTCTAACTTCAAGTTTTGCTTTAGAACCTTTAGGAACTACAAAAGTTTTACTTTTATAAATAAAGTAGCCTTCCGTAGGATCTCCCGGCTCTCCGGTAATCCAACGATCATTATACGTATTATCACTTAAAGCGGGTAAATACCAACCGGAATAAGTATGCCTGGTTATAGTTTTATGTTCTGATCCGTCCGGCCGTGTATAGGTCCAATCCGGATCTACAATTTCTATAGGCATAACTGTACCATTGTCATAGCGCCCCGTACTTAGATCAATTACCTTGACCTGGGCTTTAATTAATGAAAATAAAAAAATAAAAAGCCAATAAATTTTTCTCATATTATTATGTTATTTATAATTTACAAAGCAAATATAAATGAATATTTTAAATATATTTATTTTGTATATATATTTTTTTAACAAATATAAAGTAATTTAAAACATATAATTATTTAATTTTTATACTAATTATATAAATTTTAATAATTTATATTTTTAATTCACTTTGTATTATTATATATTTATATCACATAAAATTTAGTTTTGATTAAATTTATATTTAACTATATTTATAGTTTTTATTTACATGCTGGCACCCTATATTTATATCACATAAATTTTAATCTTCTAATTTTAATAACAGTTATATTTATTTGTATTGTTATTTAGTAAAATAAAAATCAATTAAAATTCTAATAAAAAACATTCCAAATATTAATTTTTTAAATCTATCTTTGTTAAATTCATAATAATTGCATAATAACATTAGTTATTAAATAAGCTTAAATAAATATGGAAGAATTTGATATAAGAAATATTAAAGATTTTTTAGGCATTAATAGTTTCTATCTAAAATGTATATTGGGCTTTATAGGTTCTTTCTTATTAACTTATTTGACCATTCCAAAAATCATTAGAGTTTCTTATAAAAAAAATTTAATGGCCAGACCTAAGGAAAGAAGTTCTCATCATAGAGAAACTCCAAATTTGGGAGGAATTTCAATTTTTTATTCTGTTACCATTATGTCATCCATATGTGCTTATGAATTATTCTCTTCCTATATTTTTTTATTTTCAGCTATAATTGTCCTCTTTTTTATTGGATTAATGGATGACATATTAGTAGTGGCCCCCAACAAAAAATTTTATGCACAAATCGTTACTGCTTTAATGATTTCTGTAGGATCCAATGTAAGGATAGGACATTTCTTCGGGATTTTTGGTATAAATTTACTTCCCTATTGGTTTAGTATTTTATTTACCGTTTTAATTTTTATATTTTTAATAAATGCTTTCAATTTAATAGACGGTATTGATGGTTTAGCTTCTGGTATTGCAATATTAGTTTGTTGCGCTTTTATAATAACTTTTTGGAGATTGGGCTCAATTAATTATCCCATGATTGTACTTGCATTGACCATTATAGGAAGTTTGCTAGCATTTTTACATTATAATTTTTCTATAAGGTATAAAATTTTTATGGGCGATACCGGATCAATGATTATAGGTTTCTTACTTTCATTTATGGGAATTAAATTTCTTAACTTATTTTTATTGCAATACCCTTTTGGAATTCCTGTTTACTGGATTCAAACAGCACCAGTCATTGTTATTGCCATTTTAATTATTCCGATTATTGATACAATAGGAGTTTTTATAATACGTATTTATAAAAGACGCTCCCCTTTTAAGGCAGATAAAAACCATATGCATCATAGATATTTACGTATGGGCTTATCTCACAAACAAGTATCATTAGTTATAGTTACAGAAAATGCTATTGTTATCCTGGTTGCATATTTTTTAAGACATATTAATGTACATTTATTACTCGTTATAATTTTATTATTAGGATTTATATTTTCTTTTCTACCCTTATTTTTAACCCAGATAAAAACCAAAAAGCGTGAATAAAGACATTAAGATATATTTATCTCCTCCAACTATTGATCATTCAGAAATAGAAAATGTTGTTCGAGCCTTAAAAAGTGGATGGATTTCTCCTTATGGTTCCTATACAAAAGATTTTACAAGTAAATTATCAAATTATTTTAATAAAGATATTTTATTGACTAACAGCGGAACTTCATCAATTCACCTGGCTTTAAAATTAGCCGGAGTTAAAGAAGGAGATTATATATTATGTTCTAACTTTACCTTTGCAGCAACTGCTTTTCCAATTGTATATGAAAAAGCCATTCCCATTTTTATCGGTTCTGAAAAAGAAACATGGAACCTATCACCGGAATTTCTCCAATGTGCAATTGAAGATTTAAAAAAAAAAGGTATTATAACCAAAGTATTAATTGTGGCTCATATCTACGGAATGTCTGCACAAATGAAAAAAATTATTGATATATGCAATAATAATAACATTACCATTATTGAAGATGCTGCTGAGGCGTTAGGTTCGTTCTATCATAATAAACCCCTAGGATCCATAGGCAAATATGGTATTTTATCATTTAATGGAAATAAAATTATTACTACATCTCAAGGAGGAGCACTCATATTACCTAATAAAGAAAAATATAACTATGCTGAAAAGTTAGCTTTTCAAGCGAAAGAAAAAGTGGATTATTATAAACATAACGAAATAGGATATAACTATTCGTCAAGCAATATTCTATCAGCTTTAGGAAGTGCACAATTTGACAAATTGGAAAAAAAAGTAAACAGAAGAAGAAATATTTTTAATTATTACCTTTCAAACTTAAAAAACAAATTTGCTATTGACTATCAAAAAGAATTAAGTAACAGTTTTTCCAATAGATGGTTGAGTGCTTTTATATTTCCTGCTTCCATAAATAAAAAGATTAAAAGTTTACTTGAAAAAAATAACATTGAAGCAAGATTTCTTTGGAATCCATTAAATAGACAAAAAGCTTTTAAAAATTTTTCTTTTTATGGTGATTCTTATTTTGAAAATACGCTTTTCAAAAATGGACTTTGCCTTCCTTCCGGAGATAGTTTAAATGAAGAAGATTTAAATAAGATTATTACTATAATTGATAAAAATATTTAATAAATAATGCCAAATAAAGAAGATATAATCAAAATTTATAACCAGACTATTTCTTTTGAAGAATTATTTAATAAAAAAATAGATTATTCATTAAAAGAATTTTCTTATTTTGATCATAAAATTGTTTTAGTTACCGGTGGTGGTGGTTCAATAGGAAGCATACTAGTACAAAGATTATTGGAGAATAAGTGTAAAAAAGTTATAATCATCGATCATTCAGAATATGCCATATTCAAAATCAAACTAAAATTTAAAAAAGAGATTGAAAACAATCGTTTACATTTATTTCTGGGTGATATTAGAAATAAAAAATTACTGGAAAAAATTTTTTCATTATTTCCGATTCAAATTATCTACCACGCAGCTGCTTATAAACATATAGATATTTTAGAAAATAATGTTGATGAATCTATATCTGTGAATGTAAATGCAACTATAAATTTATTAGAAATTGCAACTAATAATTGCTTTACAGAACAATTTATATTCATTTCAACTGATAAAGCTGTAAATCCCATAAATATTATGGGAATATCTAAAAGGATTTCGGAATTATATTTATTAAAAAAAATTTTGGGGGATACAAATCCTAATCATATAAAAATTAAAATAATACGTTTTGGTAATGTTTTTAACAGTAGCGGATCGGTTTTCACCATATTTAAATATCAAATTGAAAATCAATTACCAATTACTATTACCAATAGAAATATGAAACGTTTCTTTATTTCTAAGTATCAAGCTTCAAAGGGATTGATTGAAATAGCTTCTCCTGCTAATTACTCAGGCATTTTTATAATAAATATGGGAAATTCTTTTAATATTGATGCACTGTTAAACACATTTTTACAAAAATTAGATCTTAATTTCATACCCAAAATTGTATATTTAGATAGTATCCCTAAATTTGAAAAATTTGAAGAGGAATTATATTTTCATTTTGAAAAAATCGATGATTATATTTCCGATTATAAAAAAATAGATTTAAATAATTACGATATAATAAATATTGAAACAGAAACTACTAATCTTATGCAATTAATAAAAAAATAACTATTTTTGCAGTTTAAGTTATTATATGAAATTCAATCAAGTTTTTTTTATTATTTCTTTTGCTTTATTTTTAAGTTCTTGCATTGGAGTTAAAGACTTAAAGTATCTTCAGCCCAGTGAAAATCTACAATATAACCAATATGGATTAGTACCGGTAATTTATGAAAATTACAGGGTGAAAAAAGATGACATTTTAGCTATGACTCTTATTACTTCGGATAAAAATGCTTCCAGATTTTTAAGTGAAGAAAATACTACTGCATTTAAAGGAGGTGCCAATAATGGGGATGGCAGATTAAGAACAAGTGGATTAATTGTTGATGCTAATGGCTATATTTCCATATACGGATTAGGAGAATTTTATGTGTATGGATTAACTTTACATGAAATAACAGATTTAGTTCAGGCTAGACTGAATGAGGTTTTATATAACGACGGAAAGGCAGAAGTTCGAATGAATATAGGTGCAATCAAATATTATATGGTAGGAGAAATTGCTTCACCGGGTGAAAAAATGGAATTATCCAATAGAGTTGATTTGTTGCAAGCCATAGCAAAATCCGGTGATTTAACAAGATACGCAGACAGAAGACATATTAGAATAATTAGAGAGTACCCAGAAGGGAAAAAAAATATTGTACTTGATATAACTCGTGATGATATTTTAAATTCCCCTTATTTTTATTTACAATCTGGAGATCAAATAATTATTGACCCACTAAAAGAGAAAATATCTGGTTTAGGAGGAGGTACCACTATTGGAGATGTTACACAATTCCTATCTGTAGGTATTCAAGCAATCACAACGTATTTATTTTTCAAAACATTATAATAATTCCAGTATCGAAACATGAATACTACTGATCAGCAAAATACTCATCATAATAAATCACAAAAAAATAAAAATTCCGATTTTTTGGAAAATAATTTTTTTAGTTTTGAAAGATTTATTCGAAGGCTTATAAAAAATTGGTATTGGTTTTTAATCGCTTTTATATTTGGATGGACTGTAGCTTTCCTCGTAAATCGTTTTTCAGATCGATTTTACCAATCGTCTACCACGGTTAGTATATCTTCCGGTACGTCAAGCGTCTTGGCTCCCAATCAGTCTATAAATTTTATTTGGGGCGGAAATTCTGGAGCTACACAAGGAATATACTATAAAAAATTATTAACTTCAAGAACACATAATGAAAATCTTGTTAAGTCTCTAGATTTATTTATAAATTATTATTTAAAAGGAAATATTAAAACTACAGAAATAGATTATGTGGATATTCCTTTTAAAGTTGTAGTAGATACAAAATATCCCCAAGCTTTATATTCAGACGTTAAAGTCGATATACTTCCTAATAACAAATTTAAACTTACGTTTCCTGATTATTTAAATGAAACTTGTTTCCTTTTCACCAATGAAAATTATTATTTTCGTAAAGACAAGTATGTTAAAGAACTTATTGTTCCTTTAAATACTTGGATAAAAACAAACAATTTAAAATTTAAATTTGTAAAAAATAAAGAATATGGTGGTAGATTTGGGGATCATATCACTGACCTAAGTTTTTATTTTTATTTATCAACTATAAATTATTCCGTATCCAAGATAAAATCTTTAGTTTCCATTGATTTTGATCAAGACCTTCCTTCTATTATGATTATTACTAAAAAAGGATTAAGTTTAAATGGAACGATTAATTTCTTAAATAAGTCTGTTGAAGAATTAATTAAAAAAAGACTGGAAGATAAAAATAAAGTCAATTTAAACACCATTGATTTTATTAAAAACCAACTTAAAATAACTAAAAAGAAATTAGATAGTTCAACAGTTGTATTTCAGAAGGTTCAGAAAGACAATAAGATTTTTTCAAAATCAGATGTAAGTATCAGTGTTATTTTATCTAAAATACAAACATTAGATCTTAAAAGAGAAGAGTTAAAATCAAAAATAGAAATCTTAAATAATTTTAAAAAAACATCATTCGACAAAAATACCTATTTGAATGGAGATATTTTAGGTACATCGGATAATAATATAGATGGTTTGTTGCAAAATGTTCAAACATTAGAGCAAGAAAAAAGAGATTTATTATTAATATACAGAGATAATTCCGAACCCATTAATGAAATAAATTATAAAATTAATAATGCTAAGAATAAAGTTATATCTCTTCTAAATAATTCGTCTAAAGATCTTTCTGCTAGTTTAAAAAATATCAATAATCAAATAAGTAATTTAGAATTAGATATTGAATCTCTTCCGGAAAAAGAACGATTATTTGTAAATGCCCAAAGGGGTTATTTATTAAATGATGGAATTTACAACACTCTTTTAGACAAATTATCTGAGGCAGAAATGAGAAAAGCTACTACAATTTCTGATATTACTGTATTAGATAAAGCAAAAAATACCGGACAAGCTCCCATTACACCTAACACCCAGAAAAATAAATATAAATATATTGGGATTTCATTAGTTATTCCTTTTATTTTATTATTTTTAATCGAACTGTTGGATAATAAAATCAAATTAATTTCTGATTTAAAATCAACTACTAAAATCCCAATTATTGGCACCATAGGACCAAAAAACACTGAAAATAATTTAGCTGTATTAGTTAGACCAAAATCAAGCATATCTGAAAGTTTTAGAGCTATTAGATCCAACTTGAGATTTCTATATAACGAAAAGGAGGTTAAAGGAGGTAAAGTTTTCTTAATAACTTCTTCTATTGGGAGTGAAGGTAAAACGTTTATAGCAATAAATTTAGCTTCAGTCTTAGCATTAAGTGGTAAAAAGACGGTTTTGGTTGGAATGGATTTGAGAAAACCTAGAATCTTTGATGATTTTAAAATCAGTAATAAAGTCGGATTGTCTGGATATTTATCCGGATCAAATTCTCTAGATGAAATTATTAAGAAAACTGAATACGAAAATTTAGATCTTATTCCGGCCGGACCTATACCACCTAATCCGGGGGAACTATTGATTAGTTTAGAAAATGAAGAGTTAATCAAAAAATTAAGAGGAATGTATGATTATATTATCATCGATTCTCCACCTGTAGGTTTAGTAATTGATGCGTATGATCTTATGGGTCTTTCTGATGCCAGAATATATGTTACCAGATGCAATTATACTTATAAGCAGCTTTTAAAAGGAATTAATGAGAAATATAATAATGATGAAGTAAATCATATTGGAATTATTTTCAATGATTACGTAAACCCTGGAGGCTATGGATACGGTTATGGTTACGGATATGGATATGGATATGGTTACGGATATGGATATTTTGAAGAAGATGAAAACTATGACAATTCATTATTATCTAGAATAAAACGTTTATTTAAGAAAGGATAATTGAAAAGGTTGGAACATATTCCAACCTTTATTATAAAATAAATATTCTCAAAAAATTTTGTTTAAAATTTAGCTAAATGTAAGTGAAAAAGCTTATAATTATAGGAGGCGGGGCTTCCGGTTTTTTTTTAGCTTCCAACATCCATCACAGTAAATGGAAAACTATTATATTGGAACAAGCTAAAAAACCACTACAGAAATTAAAAATCTCAGGCGGAGGAAGGTGTAATATTACTCATGCTTGTTTTTCACCTAATAAACTTGTAAAATACTATCCTAGAGGATCCAAAGAACTGGTAAGTGTATTTAATTATTTTCAACCATCAGATACGTTTGAATGGTTTTTGCAAAAAGGAGTTAATTTGAAAATTGAAAATGATAATAGAGTTTTTCCCGAATCTAACTCTTCTCAAACCATTATAGATACTTTTATTCAGCAAACTAAAAAAGAAAATATAGAAATTCATTACAATTCATCAGTAATAACTATTAAAAAATTCAAGGATAAATTTGAAGTTATTACAACTGATTCTAGCTATTATGCCGATACTTTAGTTATTGCAACAGGAAGCTCCATGAAAATGTGGAAAATCTTAAATCAATTAGGACACACTATCATACCTCCTGTCCCCAGCTTGTTTACCTTTATATGTAATGATCCATTGCTTCATAATTTACAAGGAATTTCTTTTCCTGAAGCCGAAATACATATTTCTTCAATAAAGATTAAGGAATTTGGTCCTTTACTTATCACTCATTGGGGATTAAGTGGACCTGCAATTCTAAAATTATCTTCATGGAGTGCTCGGGAACTTTATAAGATGAATTATAAATTTATTTTAAGAGTTAATTGGATTTCTGATACTTTTGATAATGCAAGAGAGGAATTAATTCGGGAAAAAGAAAAACATCCCAAAAAATCAGTATATACTTTAAAAATATATAATTTGACTCAAAGATTTTGGAATAATCTTCTAGAAAATCTTCATATTCATGATAAAAATCTAGCTGACTTAAGTAAAAAAGATATTAATAAAATAGCAGAATCACTTACTAACACACAATTACAAATTAGTGGAAAAAATATCCATAAAGATGAATTTGTAACAGCCGGAGGAGTTGATTTGAAAGAAGTTGATTTTAGGACCATGCAATCTAAATTAATACCTAATTTATTTTTTGCAGGAGAAGTATTAAATATTGATGCACTTACTGGAGGATTTAATTTTCAGGCATGTTGGAGCGAAGCATATATAATTAGTCAACTACTTAATTCAATTTAAATAAAATTTCAACATTGGATAGAGATTTTTTTTAATATTAAAAAAATGATAAATAATTAATATGAAATAAAACTTAACTCATTAAATGCCTTTAAATTAACAAATTTTCATGCGTTTATATTAGAAATGTATAAAAAATTGATAAAAAACTTACCATATAAATTACTTTTTCACGTAGATATATACGAATCAGACGTTAACAAGCTGTCTTTTTAAAAAGCTTTTTGTACTGTTAAAAAATATGGTATAATATTTAATAACAAAATTTTTAAGCCCCATACATTCCAAAATTCAAATAGTATATATACTCCTTTAAAAAAAGAAAAATAATTAATAATTAGCAAACTTACTATAATATTTATATTTATCCTTTCAAATACTAATAACATTACTAAATTATATGAAATTCATTTATTTTATTTTACCCTTGTTAGCTTTAAATTTTGCATTTTCTCAACAAATAAATTTTGAACAATTAAAAGCATTTGTTAATGACAAGAACTCACCCTTTTATTATGATCATCTTATATATGAATTCTTAAACGATACATCAGCCTTTCATAAAGAGTATCAAAAGTCGTACTACCTTTACTATGGTAAGCTATTTTCTTCATACAAGTATAAATCTTCGGAATTAAAACCTCGTCACTTAAAATTTATGAAGCAATTAGCTTCCAAAAAATATGCTAAAGCTGTTATATTGGGGGAAGAACTGCTTAAAAATGATCCGATCAATCTTACCATAATTCTGAATCTTATCATTTGTTATAGTGAGAATAATCAAAATAATGAAAATGATGAAAGACTAAAACTCTTAAAAAATCAAGCAGAAATTTTAATGAAGGCAATTGCGGATTACGGAGATGGAAAAAATATAAATACAGCTTTTAAAGTTATTTCTTTAAGCGATGAATTTTCACTTTTAAACTATTTGGGTATAAATCTTGAAATGTATTCAAGAAATTCAATAAAGTACAATTTAAATACTGTTTTAGATATTTGGACTAAAGAACAAAAGTATCAAAAAGATAAAAGAAATAAAATATTTATTGAAGTTTTTACGGATATTAGTACTAAATAATAATTAATTATCACCACTTGTTAATTATAAAATTTAGTGCAAATGAATTATATTTACAAAAAACAATAGTTATGATAGTCCACGATTTCAGTAAATCTAAATCAATAATAAATCATTTTGTAGGAGAACTAAGAGATGTTAAAATTCAGAAAGACAGAATGAGATTTAGAAAAAATTTAGAAAGAATTGGTGAAATTTTAGGGTATGAGCTAAGTAAAACATTAGAATATCATACTGTTACTATCAATACTCCTTTAGGAACTAAACCTACAGAATTAGTTATCCAACAACCGGTATTATGCACCATTTTAAGAGCGGGTTTACCTTTACATCAAGGAATGATGAATTTTTTTGATCAAGCTGAAACAACATTTGTATCTGCATTTAGGCATCATTCTAATGGTAATAAAGAATTTGAAATAGTAGTTGAATATTTGGCTACGCCTTCTTTGCAAAATAAAACTTTAATAATATCAGATCCTATGTTAGCTACAGGAGAATCTTTAGCTAATGTTTATGAAGTTTTATTAAGTCAAGGTAAACCCGGAAAAGTACATATTGTTGCAGCCATAGGCTCTAAACCGGGAATAGAATATATTAAAACTAAATTACCCGAAAATTCAGAGTTATGGATTGCATCTGTTGATGAAGAATTAGATGATAATCAATATATTATACCCGGATTAGGAGATGCCGGAGATTTAGCTTTTGGAAAAAAATTATCTAAATAATTTAAAAAAACAATTATCTTCTTAAAAAATCAGATTAGTTAAAAGAGCATAAATAAAATAAAAAAGAGTAAGGTTTCAATTAACTTACTCTTTTTTGATTGAATAATTATTAAAAAGTAACTAAAAATAAATAAAAATATCTTTTTTTATATAATTCGAAAATTTATTTCTTGAAATATTCTTCTTCATAATCACATATTCGTTGAACTTTTGGAGCAGAACTGCCACCGACAAACTCTGAATCTAACCAAGTATTCAACAAACTTTTCGCAAGTTCATGCCCAATAACTCGTTCTCCAAAACAAATAATTTGAGCATTATTACTTTTCCTTGCTCTTTCAGCAGAAAATGGATCATGGCAAACTGCTGCTCTCACACCCGGTATTTTATTAGCTGTGATAGCCATACCAATACCTGTTCCACAAGTTAAGACAGCTCTTTCAAAATCTCCTGCCGCTACTGCTTTCGCTACTTTTGCAGCAACGTCAGGATATAAAACCACTTCTCCCTTTTCAGCTCCGAAGTCTTTGACTTCATATCCCAATTTCTCTAAATGATCTTTTAAGACAATTTTTAAAGCATAGGCTGCCTCATCACAACCAATGGCTATTCTTTTCTTACTCATAATTGTATTTGTGTGTTTAGTTTAAACCTTTGTTAAGATTTCTTTAACAAATATAAACACAATTTAGCAGTTTACCAATAAAAATTTTCATTTTTGTTTATTACTTTCAGAGAAAAACACTTAAAATCATTAAGTATATCCCTTGTAAAAATTTATAATTCAGAAAGATCTCATTCATAATATGTATTTAAAATATTATTGCAAATTTCTACTGATTATCTTAAAATTTTCTTAACAAAAATTATAAATGTTAATAAAAATAAATACCTAAGAGAAGTTGTACTACAATTAATTTACTGAGTATAATTTTTAAATTACAATCAATAAAAGCTTATCAAATCAATTTTTTAAATTTATACACTCAAACAGCTAATTAAATTCTATAGTTAAATCTTATAGATCACTAACCGTATTAATTACAATTCATCTTTTAAAAATTTAGCTGTATAACTGCTTTTATTTTTTATCACTTCTTCAGGAGTTCCTTGTGCTATTATGTTTCCTCCTTTATCTCCTCCTTCTAATCCGATATCAATAATGTGATCTGCTGCCTTAATTACATCGAGGTTATGCTCGATAATTATAATTGAATTACCTAGGTTAACCAAACGGTTAATTACTTCCATTAAAATTCTGATGTCTTCAAAATGTAAACCTGTGGTGGGCTCATCCAAAATATAAATGGTCTTTCCCGTTTGTTTTTTACTTAATTCTTTTGCTAACTTAACCCGCTGAGCCTCACCTCCAGATAAGGTGGTTGATTGCTGTCCTAAAGTGATATAGCCTAAGCCTACTTCTTGCAAAGTCTTTATAATACGATGAATTTTAGGAATCGGCTGAAAAAATTCCACTGCTTCGTCTATAGTCATATCTAACACATCTGAAATAGACTTTCCTTTATATCTTACTTCCAAGGTTTCTCTATTAAATCGTTTACCATGACAGGCTTCACAATGAACATATATATCCGGTAAAAAATTCATTTCTATAAGTTTTAGTCCTGAACCTTGACAAACTTCACACCTTCCGCCTTTTACATTAAATGAAAATCTTCGTAATTGATATCCTCTAATTTTAGATTCTGGCAATTGAGCGAATAAATTTCGTATATCTGTAAAGACTCCTGTGTATGTTGCAGGATTGGATCGAGGGGTACGACCTATTGGAGATTGATCTACATCTATGATTTTATCTAAAAATTCAATACCTTCAATTTTCTTGTAAGGTAGAGGTTCTTTTTCAGCACGATAAAAATGTTTATTTAATATGGGATATAAAGTATTGGTAATTAATGACGATTTTCCACTGCCTGATACTCCGGTTATGCATACCAATGAACCCAATGGTAAATCAAGACTTACATTTTTTAAGTTATTACCTGTACAGCCTATTAATTTTAAATGATTCCCGTTTCCTTTTCTTCGAACTTCCGGGATTGGAATTTGCAAATCTCCGTTTATATATTTTGAAGTTAGTGTATTAGCTTTAGAAATATTTTCCGGTTTTCCTTCCCAAACCACTTCTCCTCCTCCTTTCCCGGCAAGTGGCCCCATATCTATCACATAATCAGCATTTAAAATCATATCTTTATCATGCTCCACTACTAAAACGGTATTACCAAAATCTCGAAGTTTTTTTAAAGAATCTATTAATTTAATATTATCTCGTTGATGTAAGCCAATGCTGGGCTCATCCAAAATATATAAAACATTGACTAATTGTGATCCTATTTGAGTTGCCAAACGTATTCTTTGAGACTCTCCTCCGGATAGAGTTTGTGAAGGACGATTCAAACTAAGATATTCCAGACCTACATCAAGTAAAAAACTTAGTCTTACAGATATTTCTTGAATTAATTCTTTAGCTATTATTTTATTATTTTCAGATAATTTTAAAGGTAAATTTTCAACCCATTCACTTAATTTCTTTAAAGAAAAACAAGCGATTTCTGATATGTTTTTATCGTCAATCTTAAAAAATAAACTTTCTTTTTTCAAACGTGCTCCTTCACAAACAGGGCATATTCTGTCTTCAAAGACTTTAATTTTAAATTTTTGTGTTTCTTCTTCTTCCTTACCTGTGGACAATCGGGTAATATAATCAATGATTCCCTGAAAATTTACTTTATACGTTTTCTTAATCTGAGCATAATCTAAATCTAAGGTAATCTTTTCATTTATTCCATATAATATTTCATCTTTAGCTTGTTCAGAGAGTTTTTCCCATGGAGTAGACATGGTAAATCCATTCTTTTTTAATATAATTTCAATCTGGGATAAAATCCATCCGGTATGACTTAATTCCTCTAAAATGGGGAATACGTTTTTATCAAAAGATAATTTAGGATTGGGCACTAACCTATTTATATTGATTTCCTTAACTTGTCCTAACCCGTTACAATGTTCACAAGCTCCTTTAGGAGAATTAAAAGAAAAAGTGTTTGGTTCCGGCATTTGATAAGAAATTCCTGTACTTGGGCACATCAAATTACGGCTAAAATATTTTCCCTTCTCCTCTCCTTGTTTGAGCAGCATAATTGTTCCTTCTCCATATTGCATGGCTAAGCGTATTGACTGCAATATTCTTTGGGTATGCTTTTTATTATCTATAATCAGCTTATCTATAACCACCTCAATATCATGAATCTTATAACGATCCAGCTTCATATCCTGTACTAGGTCCAATAACTCTCCATCTACCCTTACCTGTAAAAAACCTTTTTTAGCCAATCCGGCAAATAATTCTCTATAATGTCCTTTTCGCGATCTAATTAGTGGGGCTAAAACTAAAACCTTTTCTCCTGAAAAATCTTTATAAATTAAATTTGTAATTTGATCTTCTGAATAAGTAACCATCTTTTCTCCTGTGTTGTATGAATATGCATCTGAAGCGCGAGCATACAACAAGCGAAAAAAGTCATAAAGTTCCGTAACGGTTCCTACAGTAGAACGTGGATTTTTAGAGGTAGTTTTCTGCTCAATAGCAATCACCGGAGACAATCCATCAATTTTATCTACATCAGGACGATCCAAAGTTCCCAAAAACTGACGTGCATAGGCTGAGAATGTTTCAATATACCGCCTTTGACCTTCTGCATAAATAGTATCAAACGCTAAAGAAGATTTCCCACTTCCACTTAAACCGGTGATAACAACCAATTGATTTCTGGGAATTTTAAGAGATATATCTTTAAGGTTATGTTCTCTAGCTCCATAAATTTTTATATAATCCTGATTCATTTTAAGTTATATAAACTTAATTAGTTAACTGACTAAATTAAAGTAGTGCGTAAAGATATGAAAAAATGATTCTTTTTATTTATATCTACACATATAATCCTTTGATAACACAAATAATCATACCAAATCTATTTTTAATATTATAAATTTGGAATAAATTAAAACCATACGCACCTAAAAAGAGGATTAAACAAGGAATAGTTGTAGCAATTACATCAATATAAAATTTATTGGATTTATAAGTATGTTACTATTCATTTTTAAGTAAATAACAATTAAACTAAAAAAAAGGTCTAACAAACAAAAAAGATGATTTATATAAATATCTTTGTTTTTTAAGAAAAAGAAATATTCAAGAAAAATTGCATTTATCAGGAAACAGAGTTAAAATAATTCATAAACATTCATTGGCAAATACTGTTGAATTTGCAATTTCTCTATAGTAAAAATGGACATGATATTCTGATACAGAAAGGCTTTCCAGAAATAATAGTTTCTTCCGAGGAAGAAAAACGTGAAAACACAATGCTAAAATTTAAAGGATAGATTCAGTTAGATATAAATGCTACGGGCAATTCAGAAATAACAATACAAGATAAAGAATAATTTTTAAGGCAGGCTATTTTGAATTCTTTTCTAATGATTTTATAGAATATTAAAATTATTAAACTAAAAATCAGTAGGCTTACATAAATTTAATTTAAAGCCTGATAATTTCCATAAGTTAGTCATTAGCTAAATCATATTTATTGTATCTTTGCAAGTTTTAATCGAATTAATAACCATGACAGAATACGTTTTTGAATTTATCCGACAAATACGCTTCGTTGAGATTATTGAATTTATAGGAACATTTGCATTTGCTATCAGCGGAGTCCGAGGGGCTGCAACAAAAAAATGCGATTGGTTCGGCGCGTTTGTGTTAGGGTTTGTTACCGCAGTGGGCGGTGGAACATTCCGTGACCTTCTCTTGGGTATGACCCCTTTTTGGATGCTAAATAGTATATATTTGTGGTGTACTTTTTTCTCTTTATTATTTTACATTTTTCTGCGAGAACATCTCAACCAATTAAATAGTTTCTTTTTTTGGAGCGATAGTATAGGACTTGGTTTATTTGTAGTGGTAGGTGCTGAAAAGGCTATGTTACTAGGATATGATACCTGGGTTATAGTTGTTATGGGAACTATTACTGCTGTTTTTGGTGGAATTATTCGCGACATACTTTTAAACAAAGTTCCTCGTATTTTTAAACGTGAAATTTATGCTTCCCCCTGTATAGTTGGAGGTATATTTTTTGTTATACTTCAAGTATTTAATTTTAACTTACCATTTATCAGTGCTATAACCATAGGAATTGTTGTTCTATTAAGGTTTGTTGCTGTTAGATGGGATTTGCAAATTCCCAAACTTAAAAGTGAAAAAACTTTGTAAAAATTATAATTGAATTCAACTAAACAGATCAAATAAGTGAAATTATAAAGGAATTGAAAATTTATAAATATGATACTAAATATTATTACTAATAAATTAAAAAAGGGAGTTTATGAACTCCCTTTTTTTTTAATATCCTATGGTAAATCTTTGTTGATGATGTTTAGGATTTTCAAGTTCATCAACCATAGCTTTCGCATAATCTTGAACAGATATTTTACTGTTTCCTTGATCATCAGCAATAAGGGTATCTAACCCTAAACGGTATTTTCCGGTTCTTTCTCCTGGTTCTATTGTCCCCGCCGGTGAAAAGAATACCCAGTCCAAATCTTTTTCAGGTAAGAATTGATCCTTTAATACCTGGGCCATGGCTTTAACAGCCGGTAAAATTTCATCCGGTATAACTCCTGTATCTACAACGGTTTTACCCGGAGCTACTTGTAAGCTCCCAGCGCCTCCAACTGCTTGTAATCTTTTAATACCTGATTTTTTAACAGCTTCTATAATGGAACGATATCCTTTTATTGTATCATCATAAATATTAGGATTAGTCCATCCAGGATTATATGCGCTTATTACTGCATCATTACTTTTTAGAACTTCTGATAATTTATCCATGTCCAAAACATTTGCACTAACCACCTTTAAATTCTTATCATTATTCTTAATTTTTTCAGCGGAACGAACAATGGCTGTCACTTGATAACCTCTAGTAAGTAATTCTTTAACTAATTCCGAGCCTATAAATCCTGAGGCTCCTATTAATGCTACTTTTTTCATAATCTATATAATTATATTAAAATCAATTTATACGTAACTTATAATCATCTAATCAATGAATTTTAAAAAGACATTTTATTAAAATTTCATGCTGAAATCTTGGAGAGTAACTCCTTCCAGTTGTTTAAAAACTACTTTTTCAATACATAGATTCAATTCACTAATATTTTGATTTATTTTTTTGCCTACACAACATTCCGGATTAGGAGAAGGTAAAAGTTTTCCTATTGATGTTTGATTGTAGACACTTAAATAAATTTCAGATAAAAGAATTTTTTCAGGTGATCTTACTAATCTACTTCCTCCATTCTTACCTTCTTTTGTTTCAATAAAACCTTGTTTTTGAAGCTTAGACAATGCTGTTCTTATTATTACAGGATTAAGATTTAAACTTCCTGCTATATAAGCTGATGGAAGCCATTGATCCAAATTTTTTGCCAAAAGCGTAAGTATATGCATAGAAATCGTAAAATGGCGATCATTCATTACTGTAATATTTTTAATTACAGTTCAAAGATAAGTTTTTTTTATAAAGTATATGCATAAAAATGAAACAATATAAACTTTATAAAATAAATTTTATATTATTTAAAATTAAGTATAATTACATACAAAGAAGATATATAATTTTAATTATATATGATGATAATAAAAATTTTAGGAGAAATATAAATAAATATAAATTATATAAAACAATAGTAGAACTATAGGATAAAATAAAAAGAGCTACATTAGTAGCTCTTTCTCAAATTAAATATAGTAATGTAATTTATTTCTTAAGAAAACATGTTTTTAAAACAATATTTGATCCGTCAATTTTACAATCTACTTCTTCAGGATTATCTGTAAGTCTAATACTTTTTACTTTAGTTCCCCTTTTAATTACCATGGAAGAACCTTTAACTTTAAGATCTTTAATGACTGTTACTGCATCTCCATCCTGAAGTTCGGCTCCATTGCTATCTTTAACTATAGAATTACCAACGGTTTCTTCTCCAGACCATTCGTAAAAACAATCCGGACATACATAAGAAGTACCATCAAAATAAACATGTTCCATAGAACATTTCGGGCACTTTAAAACATCTGTCATTATTTTTTCTTTTAAAAAGATTAATAAAATTAATTGGGCTGCAAATATAACTTATTTATAGGTAGAGAACAAGTATTGAATTAAATATTACATTTATATTATTCTGTTTTCAAGCTATTTTCGAAATACTCTTCTAAGTTTATTTGACCAAATATAAAATACGTCTAATTATAACCAGTTAATTTTACTTTAAGTTATAAGATTCTTTGAGTCAAAATAAAAAGTTACCTTTGTTGTATTTCGACAAATTCATTTACCATGAAAGATAGAATTGTTGTTAAAATAGGAAGTCAGCTGCTTACTCGTAAGGATGAAACCCTTGATATTACTCAAATGTCAGATTTAGTAGATCAGATTGCAGAACTTCATAAAAATAATACGGAAATCATTCTGGTATCATCAGGAGCAGTAGCTTCTGGAAGAAATGAAATTAAGACATGCACTAAGCTAGACAGTGTTTCTGCACGCCAATTATACTCATCGGTAGGGCAGGTTAAATTAATTCATAGATATTACGATCTATTTAGCCAACAGGGTATTATTTGCGGACAAATATTGGCTACTAAAGAAGATTTTTCAACACGTAGACATTATCTTAATCAAAGAAATTGCATGAATGTGATGCTTGAAAACAATGTTATTCCAATTGTTAATGAAAATGATGCTATTTCTGTTAATGAACTTATGTTTACAGATAATGACGAATTATCGGGTTTAATTGCGGCAATGATGGACTGTAAAAAGTTAATAATTTTAAGTAATATCGATGGAATTTACACCGGTGATCCTTCAGATCCTGATTCCAAGCTTATAAAAGAAATAGATAGTAATGAGAATCATATTGAGAAATACATACAATCTTCACGATCAAGTACAGGTAGAGGAGGAATGAAAACCAAGTACAATATAGCGAGAAAAGTAGCCGAAGAAGGCATTGAGGTTATCATTGCAAACGGTAGGATTAAAAATATTATTTCTCGTCTTGTTAAAGGCATTGATACTCCTTCAACACGATTCATTGCTGGTTCTAAAGAAATATCCGGTGTAAAGAAATGGATAATCCATTCTGAAGGCTTCGCTAAAGGAGAAATACATATTAATGAAGGGGTAAGAAAGGTCCTTGTAAGTTCTAAAGCAGTCAGCATATTACCTATAGGTATAACCAAGATAGTTGGTAATTTTGAAATTGATGATATTGTTCGCATTATTGATCATACCGGAAAACAAATAGGAATAGGCCGATCTTCTTATACCAGCGATAAAGCAAAAGAAATTTTAGGGCAAGCTAATCATAAACCTATTATACATTACGACTATTTATATATTGAAAAATAAATTATGTCTTCCATTGAGCAAAATATTTTTACCTCAGCAGGTAAAGCCGTAAACGAGCTAAATTTAATTGATGACAATACAATCACCCACATATTACATGCTCTTGCAAAAGAGACTGAAAATTCCATTTCCTATATTCTCTCCGAAAATAAGAAAGATACCGAGAGAATGTCATCTACTGACCCCAAATTTGATCGTTTACTCCTAACAGAAGAGCGATTATTGGATATCGCTGAAGATATACGCAATGTTGCCGACCTCCCCTCTCCTGTTGGAAAAAAAATTTTAGAAAAAACTTTGTCTAATGGACTTAAAATATTTAAAATTACAGTTCCCTTCGGTGTAATAGGTATTATTTATGAAGCCAGGCCTAATGTTAGCTTTGATGTTTTTTCTTTATGCTTAAAATCGGGCAATGTTTGTATATTAAAAGGAGGCTCTGATGCTTATTTTTCTAATACAGCTATCGTTACCATTATTAAGAAGGTGTTGTTTCATGAAGGAGTGTCTCCCAATATTTGCAACTTATTGCCCAATGATCGCTCTTCGACCATGCAATTATTAAATGCAAGTAATTATGTTGATCTCATTATTCCGCGTGGGAGTAAGGAACTTATTAATTTTGTGCGTGAAAATTCGAAAATTCCTGTAATAGAAACGGGTGCAGGAGTTTGTCATACCTATTTTCATAAAGATGGTGATTTAAAAATGGGAGCAAATATCATTTTTAATGCTAAGACCAGAAAAGTAAGTGTTTGCAATTCACTAGACTGTTTATTGATTGACAAGGAAAGAATACAAGATCTTCCGGATTTATGTAAAAAACTGGAAGAAAAAAAAGTAATTCTTTATGCGGATGAACTTGCATACAATCAATTAGTAGATTTTTACCCATCTGAATTACTACAAAAATCAACGTTAACGAATTATGGAGTAGAATTCTTAGATTATAAAATGGCTATTAAAACGGTTAATTCTATTAATGAAGCTATTGAACATATAGCCGAACATGGATCTAAGCATAGCGAAGCCATTATAAGCGAAAATAAAACATGTATAAAAATTTTTGAAAAATTGGTGGATGCTGCCTGTATTTATGTAAATACTTCTACAGCTTTCACGGATGGTTCTCAGTTCGGCATGGGGGCAGAAATAGGGATCAGCACACAGAAAATGCATGCCCGTGGCCCCATGGCACTCGATGAATTATGTTCTTATAAATGGATTGTGAAGGGTAACGGTCAAATAAGATCCTAAATAATCCCGTTTATTTCAATAAAATCTTTTTTAAAAATTCATTGATTTTTTTGATCTAGTGAGTTATAATTAAAAATCTTTTGTAGAAGTTTATGTCCTATTGTCAAAATTATTCTTTTTAAATTCATATATGTCTTATTTTTAATAGTAAAAGTTTTAATCTTAACTATTTCAATACGACGCATAGGAATGAATTAAATTTAATACAAGCCTATATTATTTAATTCATCCTATACAAAATATGTTTACTTTAAATTGAAATTTATTTTCAATTTAACTTTTTAACCAAAAATAGTATTATTTTTTTACCTCAACCTAATTATATTATCCTAACAGTTTAGCCGCATCCAACACTATTTTTACTATAAACATTAAAGATACAATATATACCGTTGGAGTAACCTCTTTACTCCTGCCCCCCAATACTTTTAAAAAAGCAAAACTAAGCATACCAAACACAATTCCTTCTGCAATGCTGAATGTAAATGGCATAAAAATTATAGTTAAAAAAGCAGGTAAACCTTCAGTTATATCGTTAAAATTAATTTTTACCACGGAAGATATCATAAATAATCCTACAATAATTAATGCCGGAGCTGTAGCTGCAGCGGGAACCAACAAAAAAATTGGTGCTAGAAATAAAGATAAAAAGAACATCAGCGCCGTACTAACCGAAGTAAGACCGGTACGTCCACCGGATGCTACTCCAGAAGCACTTTCCACATAAGAGGTAATAGGACTTGTCCCTAATATAGCTCCTACTGTTGTTCCTAACGAATCAGATATTAAAGCCTTTTTCATTTGGGGAAAATTTCCTTCTTCATCTGTCAATCCTAATTTAGATACTACTCCTATTAAAGTTCCAATAGTATCAAACATATTAACAAATAAAAAGGTAAAAACTACAACTAACATATCCACTGAAAATATTTTATCCCAACCTTCAGAAGTAAACATCGGCTCAATAGCTTTACCAAATATAGGTTTAATAGAAGGAGGCATGCTTACTAAGGAGTTAGGTAATTTTACATCACCCAACAAAAAGCTAAATAAGGTAGAAACTACAATTCCGGCTAAGATAGATCCATTTATATTACGTGAGTGTAGTACAGCGGTAACTAATAAACCTGCAAATGCGATCCATACTGAATGCATTTTAAAATCACCTAAAGATAAAAAGGTATTAGGATCTGAAATAATAATATTCGCTCCCTTCAAACCTATTAATGTTATAAATAATCCAATTCCGACAGGAATAGCTTCTTTTAATACTTTAGGAATGCTTTTAACAATCATTTCCCTGACGTTTAAAAAGGTAAGTAATATAAATATAAGCCCTTCTATAAAAACGGCAGTTAAAGCAAATTGCCAAGAATATCCAAGACCTAGAACTACTGAAAAAGCAAAAAAACTATTCAGGCCCATCCCGGGCCCTTGCGCGATAGGTAATTTGGTAATTAATCCCATTAATAGAGTAGCAAAAATAATAGCCAGAGTAGTTCCGGTAAAAAGAGCTTCCCTATCCATTCCCGTTTCCGATAAAATACTTGGATTTACGATCAATGCGTAAGACATGGTTAAAAAAGTAATTATTCCGGCTACAAGTTCTTTTTTAACAGTTGTGCCATTTTCGGATAGTTTAAAATATCCTTCTAAAAAAGTTTTCATGTTAACAATTTAGTTTACTAAAAAGCAAAAGTACTAACAAATACTCAATACTCGGTTGAGTTTTTGTGTTTATAGTTTATAGACATAACAAATAAAGTATTCGAAACTATTTGTTTATCAATTCATTAAAATCCAAAGTTAAAAGCTCTTCCGATAAAATTGTATTGGGAAATACCTGATCTGCTTCGTCCTTAAGTACGGATGTATCTGTGTATCTATTAGAAAAATGTCCCAATATTAGCAACTTTACATTTGCCATTCTTGCAATTTCCGCTGCTTGATATGCTGTTGTATGACCGGTCTTAGAGGCCAACTCTCTTAGATCATCTAAAAAAGTAGCTTCATGATATAAAACATCCATCCCTTTAATTATTGGAATTATATTCGGACTATATTTTGTATCTGAGCAAAATGCATAACTGAAAGAATGTTTTGGGGGAAAGGTTAGATATTCATTTTTAATTATATCTCCGGATTCAGTAATAAAATCCTTACCTAATTTTAAATTATGATAATCACATACTTCAATTTCAGGATTAAATTTGATTACATCCATATTAAGCCTCCTTGGTTTTATTTTCTCTTTAAACAAAAAACCATTAGTATAAATACGATGATTAAGAGGAATAGTCCACACGCATAATTTATTATCTTCATAAATCAACTCACTTTTAAAAGAAGTTAATTCAAAAAAATTGATATTAAAATGAGTAATGCTCTCGGTTAGCATTAATTGAGTTTCAATTAATTTTTGTATTCCTTTGGGACCATAAATATTCAAGGGTTCAGACCTTCCCAATAAATGAAATGAAGATATAAGCCCTATTAAACCAAAAACATGGTCACCGTGTAAGTGAGATATGAATATAGTATTAATATGGGTAAATTTTACTTTCGCTTTTCTTAACTGGACTTGTGTTCCTTCTCCACAATCTATTAAAAAATATTGATTATTACATTCTAACAGCTGAGAAGTTGGGTTAGTACGTACGGTAGGAACTGCAGAGTTATATCCTAAAATAGTAAGTTTCATAAAATTTAAGTTGTATTTTCTGTGTTTTTTACAAACTATTACCTTACTAATATTGTTCATAAAAATACATGATTTTTTTCATTTGTTAATTAAAAAATGATTTTTTAGAGCATTTTTTTTTACTTTTTTTTTTCATTTTTAAGACATTTTTATTGAAATATAAGGAATTTTTAGATGTATTTCACCTTAATTAAATTGCGCTAACTAACTATATACAAATCTATTACATACATATAAAATATTTTTTAATGAAAAAAACATCAATTTATAACAATTCAGATATATAATTCATATATTACTATCCTTAATAAAATAAAAACAATATGAAAATACTTAAAAGTCTTTACGTACAAGTAATAATCGCCATAATTATAGGTATTCTTATTGGATATTTTTTTCCTAGTGAAGATATTATAATTAATGGTGTAAAACAACACAGTACAGGAATTGGTGAGATGCTAAAACCATTAGGAGACGGATTTATCAAACTAATTAAAATGATCGTAGGACCTTTAATTTTCTGTACTATTGTGCTTGGAATTGCAGGGATGGAAGATACTAAAAAGGTAGGTAAAGTAGGTTTAACCGCTATTATTTATTTTGAAATTATGACAACAATAGCCCTAATTATCGGGTTGGTATTCGTTAATGTACTAAAACCGGGAAAAGGTATGCATATTGATCCGTATGCACTGGACTCTTCATCTATGTCCCATTATATTGATAAAAGCAAAGAAGATCACGGAATTATTAATTTTATTTTAGATATGATTCCTGAAAATGTTATTGCTTCCATTGCTTCCAATAACTTACTTCAAGTATTGGTTTTTGCAATTTTATTTGGTTTTGCTATGACAAAAATCGGACCTAAATCTTCAAAACCGGTTTTATCAGTAATGCAATCTTTTCTTGATGGACTTTTTGCAATCATAAAAATAATTATGTATTTGGCACCTTTAGGAGCTATGGGGGCTATGGGTTATACCATTGGTGTATATGGATTAAAAGCGTTGAGTAATCTAGGCATGTTAATTTTATGTTTTTATCTGACATGCATTGTTTTCATCTTTGGAGTTATTGGTGCCGTTCTTTATTATAATAAAATCAACGTATTTAAATTTATTAAATATATTAAAGAAGAGCTTTTAATAGTTTTAGGTACTTCTTCCTCAGAATCAGCACTGCCGGGAATAATGAGTAAAATGGAAAAAATAGGGTGTTCCAAATCTGTAGTTGGATTGGTGATTCCGACCGGTTATTCTTTTAACCTCGACGGAACCTCTATTTATCTTACTATGGCAGCTGTTTTCATTTCACAAGCCTTAGATTTACATATGAATTTGCAACAGGAAATAACTCTTCTTTTAGTATTACTATTAACCTCAAAGGGAGCAGCCGGTGTAACAGGAAGCGGTTTTATAACACTTGCAGCTACCTTACCGGTGGTTGGACACGTTCCGGTTGAAGCTGTAGCATTAATATTTGGAATTGACAAATTTATGAGTGAAGCAAGAGCTTTAACGAATTTAATTGGTAATGCAGCTGCTACCATTGTAGTTGCCAGAAGGGAAAATGAGTTTGAATACGGTAAAGCTGAAACCATTTTAATTTCAGATAAATCGTAAACATCATTTGATAATTTATCTTTAAAAAAATAATATCTGAATGAATTATTGACAATTTTTTTTCATAAAATATTAATTAAAAAAATAAGTTTATAAAGTCTTACAAATTTTCAAAATCCTGATAAAATGATTTATTAGGATTTTTTGTATATGTTTAATAATTCTTTACATTTATATATGATAAAAATATTCTTGTAAACTTAGACTTACTTAATTTTATGATTATTTATTTTTTATTTTTGTACTACATTATTTTTAATACTATTATATATTCCTGAAAACAAATTTTTATTTTACAGATCATGAATTTTAGATTATAAAACAATGCTTAATTTATAAAATTTTAAGTTTTGATGCTTTTACCTTTATTTATTAATTAAAAATCAATCATAGACATTATATTTCAATAATTAAATTATTAATTTAAAACCTGTACAGGAATACCTGTACATAAATTGAGAACGTTTTTTAGTTTTTTTTATAATTAAGTAATTAACCCAATGAAAAAAATATATCTAGACAGCGCAGCTTCAACTATAATAGACGAAAGAGTGATTGAAGCAATGATTCAATCTATGAAAGAAGATTTTGGTAATCCATCTGCAATTCACAGTTTTGGGCAAGAAAGTAAATCAAAGATTGAAATGGTTAGAAAGAATATTGCTCAATGGCTACATGTAAATCCTAATGAGATCATTTTCACATCCTGTGGTACTGAGTCCAATAATTTAATTATACGTTCCTGTATAGAAAACCTTCATATCAAAAGAATTATAACTTCTCCCTTAGAGCATAAATCTGTTCTGGAAACCACAAGGGATTTAAAAGAGAAGTTTCCCGAAATAGAAATAGTTTTTCTACCTTTAAAAAATAAAAAAGGAGACTTGGACATTTCTTTTTTGGAAAATTTATTAGAAGAAAAAATACCTACTTTAGTTTCTTTAATGCATTCCAATAATGAAATCGGAAATTTAACAGATATTGATTCTATTGCCCATTTATGCAAAAAATATGGTGCTTTGTTCCATTCAGATACAGTTCAAACCATGGCACATTATCCTTTAGACTTCTCTAAAACTCCTATAGATTTTGCTTCCTGCAGTGCCCACAAATTTCATGGTCCTAAAGGTATTGGAATGGCTTTTATAAGAAAATCAACCGGTTTAAAAGGAATTATAACCGGAGGTACTCAAGAACGTAATCTACGTGCCGGTACTGAAAATGTACATGGAATTGTAGGGCTAGGTAAATCTTTCGATTTTGCCATGAAAGAGTTGGATGAGAGAAGAAAAATTATTGAAGATTTAAAACAATATACTATTGAACATT
This sequence comes from Apibacter mensalis, assembly GCF_001418685.1. Lineage (GTDB taxonomy): Bacteria > Bacteroidota > Bacteroidia > Flavobacteriales > Weeksellaceae > Apibacter > Apibacter mensalis. The sequence goes on along the minus strand of NZ_LIVM01000007.1, from coordinate 44,288 downwards.
TATCTAAAAATATAACAGGAGTCTTATTTAATGGGCATGGCACAGATTTTAATAAAAGTAACTATACACTTTTGAGTATTCTTCTTCCTTTTCCTAATACTTTGATAGGCTTTCAACTGGATATGAAAGGTATTGCAGTTTCACAGGGGAGTGCCTGCGCCTCCGGTGCATCTAAACCCTCCAAAACCATGTTACAGCTTTATACCGATCAAGAGCTAAAAAACACTACAACTTTACGCATTTCTTTCAGCCATTATAACACTAAAACGGAAATTGATATTTTGATCAATTTTCTAGCTGAAATACAAAAGAATTTTGCTAATACCAACCCCGCCGAAACTGATTAACGAACGCACTTAAATCTAAATTACAGGTAAATCGAATATGGAAAAGATAATTATTTTTTGACGGTTCAAATCCTAATGTTGATTGAATAGGAAGATATAATTATAGAAATTCAGGTATTATATTTAACCTAACTCCGTTTGCATATTTTTATTTCTTATTATATAAACCTACTTCAGTATATAAATCTAAAAGCTTCCATAAATGTATTTATCCGTTTAAGGATATAATACATTTATTGGGGGGGTATTCAACATGGATTTGCCCCCTTCAGCCATTATATATTATTGATAAAATAAACTAATTCCTATTGTTTTGTTAATTTCTGATCTAGGTCTTTTCTTGAATAAAATATTTAAGTGTCCAGAATATTTTTTATAACTCAAGTTCTTATCATAATGATAGTAATTATATGCTGAACCTATTGACATTCTTCGAAATATTCCCTTCCCCATATCGTAATTATAATTTACAGCTTCAAAACCTGTTAAACTTTTGTACCTGTAAAATAGGATGGAGAAAATGAATATTCAAAAGGTCTTGAAAAAGGAGAACTATTACAAAAACGTAAAAGCCTACTATAAATTTATCGTAATCGTTCTAATTTATATTAGGTTCATAAAAAACTTGCATATAATTAGGATTATCAATGTATGAATAAAATTTCACCTGCACATTTTTTTGTTATTATAAATATTTTCGTATTCAGTAAGTTATCATTATCATTAATTTCAAGAAATAAATAATTTTTATTTATAAGCAAACGGTTATAATCTCCATTTTTAAATGAATATAAAGGATCTCTCTTAGTTGTAAATATCCATCTTTGATTGATAATTTTCTTGTTTTTTTCTGCGATGATTAAAATGGAACTTGCAAAGCTGTTTTATTGGTTATGAGTATTTTTATAATATCCTCATCATATTAATCCTCATAAAATTTTTTCATTTTAAAATTAACACGATCATGGGTAGAAACGTATTTTTGAAAAAACCACGCTAAATTTTTTTGTGAGACTGTTTCTAAAATATTTTGAAGATCTATCGAAGTGATTTCATATTCATTTCTTTCTTAAATTGGCATTCTGACTGAATTATCAAAGAGCCCTACTCCTAAATATTCCAATAGGAAATTGAAGCTTAATCCGGATTTGAACCCATTTATTAAATACTGATTGATATTATTCAACTCCAAAAGATTTTTACCAATCGGCTGATCATAATTTTGCGTTGGTACATATCTGTATCGTAATTTACATCTACCTGTTATAGGAACTTTGGATATAAAAATATTTTAATGGTTTTATTTTAAATATGTTAAGTTCTTTAGGTAAATTTCCCAATAATTTAGTTTTAGGACAAAACTTTTTTAAGTAATTTAATTGATAGTATGTGAGTAAAGCATTAAGTATCCACTGATATTTATTTTTATCAACTTTTATCACTTAATTAATAGCTAAATATGCAGTCTTCTGAAATATTTTAAGATCTATTTAAACTTGCACAAGAAAAAGTTACCACTATTTAAATCCAAATAATTTAATAGTATCGATTCCTATAAAATTGTGATCTTTTTTTATTTTGGAGCTGATTAATATTTTGGTAGGGAGCTTTTTTAATTTTTCACCTAGAAAGATTAACTCATGTTGAATATTTTTATACTAATTTTCCTTTAGATCTTCTTTAATGGTGTATCCTATAACTACTTCCGTTTCCAATCCGTTTATATTATAATAAATGAATGATACAGGTATATTTTTAGTAAAGATCATTGTTATAGTATCTCCAGAAATTCTATCTAAATAATTTTCACCATCTTTCATTAAATCTCCCTCCATATACAACCCATCAGGTTAATAAAAGTTATAGTATAATTAGTTTTTCTATAAGGATTAAACTCTGTATTAGCAAATCGCTCCAAATTAGGTTTAGAATTAACAAAATTTAGAGGCTGTATAAAAAAATTTTAAAACGTGAGTATTTTTAGAAGAGTATCCATATGCGGTAATTTTAGCACAAGAAATTTTTATGTTATAATTTGAATCCAGAAATATACTATCATTCATTGGGCAATAAGGATGTAAAAAGATTTACTTCATAAAAATGCAAAATCTCTGAGTAAAAAAATAGGCTTTTGCTTATCTATAAAAATGGTCAGGTTGTTAATTCTACCTTTTTTCCATATATTTTGAAAAATATAAAGTTTTATTCCTATCTTTTAATATACGTTTTCCTAATACTGTATGGGTATTAGAATAGGAATTGATAGTCTCATGTCAATATATTTTATCTAAAGTTAATCCTGTATTATTGAAAAAGGTTATCTTCTGTTTAACGGATATATTTTTGGTGGTACTGTTTAAAAGATGATGAAATAAATATTTTGTCAGTTTACGCTAAGCATGATATAAGTAAAATCGCTGCTATTACCTTAGGTGGTATCCTTAGACTTTTCATAATTTAAATAAAGTAGACACAGGGGCATATCAAAACTTAAATCTTATTTCAACAGCCCCAAAACGATACTTAATAATGTCTGCTTCAAAATATTCAATATCATCCATAGTATTTAAAATTTTGTAAATTTCTTTTTTTAAAACCCCTTTACCTTTTCCATGTATAATTATTAATTTTTTAACCTTATCTTTCTTAGCTGATTTTATTTCTTCTATAGCTTTATTGATTTGCTTTTCAAGCATTTGATGAGGCATTAAATTTTTAACCGAATTGACAATGTTTCCAATATGTAAATCAATTACCCTTTCTTGTATACTTTCTTTAACTATAATATTTTTATTTTCAGAAAAAATATCTTCTTTTTTAGCATTAAATTCCGAAACATCATTATACATATTTGCATATTCATCATAGGAAATTAAGTTACAGAGTAAATGTATAACTTCAAATCCATACGAATCAATTAAAACTGCATTATTACCTATAAAATCTTTTATAGTAAAAATTCCTTCTTCATCCAGTAGTCTAACTTTATCTCCTATTTTCATCCAGATTGAATTAATAAATAAGGCTACCTTTATGATAGCCTTATTTGTTTTGTTTATAATATGTAATTAATTTTTAGATCATTTTCTGGGAACTCTATTGCTGGCTCCTCTTTTTGTTCTTCTAGATGAAGATTCTTTACCTTTGTGATCTTGAGCTACTCTGAATCCAACCCATACGGCTGATTCATTTTCGAGCATATATCTTCTCTGTCCCGGATCTAACCAATAAGCAGTATCATTCCAAGAGCCACCTTTAATAACTCTTAAGTCATTACTGATTTGAGAAGTTCTTTGTTTTGAATCTTTTTCTAAAACTATTCTTCCTTTTTTATCTACTATCCAGTTTCTAATAGGAGAATTGTAATAACTGTACACACCGGTTGAATCAACACGACCATCTCCCGATTCTAAAGATGATTGTAAATCCCCATCTCTAAAGTTTCTAACATCATCAACAACCTCTGTTTCAAATTTACCTGATAAATTTTTATATAATTTTCTTCCGTCCGCTAATGTATCGTATTGTATATTACCATCATCAACTTTTTTGAATCTTCCAGGATTTCCTTCTTCACTAATAAATTGCTGATAAACATTTCCTCTATAATAATTGAAATCATTAAAATCAGTATCTATCAAAGGTCTGTAAACATCTTGTGTCCATTCGGCAACATTTCCATACATACCATAAATGCCAAATGGATTGGATGGATATGCTCTAACATCTGAAGTAATTGCATTACCATCATTACCCCAACCTCCACTTCCGGAATAATCTCCTTGTCCGCCGGATTTAAAATTTTCAAGGAATTGACCTCTATTTCTACCTTTTTTGGCACGCATCCTATTAATCATTACATCCTTACCTTCGATTATATTATATTGTCTATTATCTGCCTCTGCCAATGCAGCATATTCCCATTCAGCTTCTGTAGGTAATCTGAATTTTTGTACTAAGTTGCCTTGAGCACTTTTATTAACTGCTATAATTCTTTCATTTTTGCTGGTTATACCGCTTTGTTTTGCAATTTTATCTTGATTAATTATCCCTTCTAATTCCGGATCATTAAATTTATATTTTTCAACATTAAATGAATTGGAACCCACATTATTGGCAGAATTATTATAGAAATCTTTAGGTATGATACCTTTATTCATTAATTCTCTTTCATTAGCTCTATCGGTTAACCAATCACAATATCTTTGCGCTTGTAACCAACTTACCCCAACAACAGGATAATTATCGAATTGGGGCGCTCTGAAATAATCTTCCGAATAAATATCGTTTCTAGATAATTTGTTTTTCCAAACGAGAGTATCAGGAAGTGCTCCATAATAAATATCTTTATAATTTTCGTCTGTTGGAGAATATACATACTTTAACCAAGTTACATACTCTCGGTATTCATAATTTGTTACCTCAGTTTCACCGATAAAAAAAGACCTTACTTGCATTCGGTTAGGTGTATTATTCCAATCATGCATAACATCATCCTTCACCAATCCCATAGTAAAGGTTCCACCCTCTACGAATACCATTCCTACCCAACCTTTTTCAGTTTTTTTCTTTTTACTATAAAACCAACCGTTTCTATCATTGGCTTTCCAACCTGTCAAACTTTTAGTATTTTTAGTTCCACCGCCAGGTTTCGTTCTCCCACCACCGCAATTAACTAATGCTAAGGAAATTGAAGAAACAATGGATAATAATAATATGAATTTCCCGATTCTCATTGTATTTATTTTCATAATTAATTAAGATCATGCAAAAATAATATAATATTACAGAAAGTAAAATTTTTTCTACTTTATATTACTATAACCTATATAACGATAACTTATTTGTAGATATTGTATATTTGGTAAAATATTATTTTTACTTAATCGTTATTTAAAAATATATGAAGAAATTTTCATACATCTTTATAGTGTTTTTCTATCAAGTGCTTACTTTTACTCCAGTGGCACAAACCATTACAATTAATTGGGAAGGTTTGAAAAATTTTTATTATTCAACGGAACAATCAAAAATATATCCTTATTTTTCTAATGAAAACTATTCTATTGACGAAGGTATTCCCACCTTATATTATGCAGAAAAAACCAATTTTAATGGAGATGTATATATATCTAATTTACAATGGAAACCTATTGAAAAATCGCAATTAGGTGATACTCCTATTGAATTTATTCCCAGCGAGGAGCTTTTCAGTGCTTCCGTAACAAAATCTAGAGATCAAAAATTTATCTCAGTAACTATTAAAACGTTAAAAAAAACCGGTAATACTATATTTCAACTTGTAAGTTTTACTATTGATAAAAAAAGTCCACAGGTAAAAAATTTTTCCTCTTTAGAACCGCATTTAAATGTTGAAAGTATCTTACAAAACGGAACATGGTATAAAATAAAAATATCTAAAACGGGAATTTATAAAATAGATCGTAACTTTTTACAATCCTTAGGAATAAACATTAATTCTTTAGATCCGAAAACCATAAGGATATTTGGTAATGGAGGGAAAATGCTTCCTGAACCAACCTCTTATTTTAGATATGATAATTTAAAAGAAAATGCAATTTTTGTCCATGGAGAAGATGATGGAATTTTTAATTCAGAAGATTATGTTTTATTTTACGGACAAGGACCGGATTACTGGATAAGAAATTCAACGGTCAAGCATAAAAAAAATATATATGAAGATTATGCTTACTATTTTATTAACATAAATCAAACTGCCGGAAAAAGAATTCAAACCAGTCCTTATCAAACTCCAAATGCTAAAGTATATGTAGATTACGATGATCATCAATTCTATGAAGAGGATATTTCAAATTTAAATCAAGTAGGTAAAATATGGGTAGGCGAAAATTTAGGTTTAAAAAATCACAAAGAAGTCCTATTTCCTGTTCATGACTTAGTTTCAGGTTCAACTATTACATGGAAATACTCTTGGGTATCAAGAAATGGCATTAATGGAAAAATAAGTGTCTTATACAACGATAACCCGGTATATTCATCCATTTTAAGGCCATCCAAAAATGATCTTGATTTTGCAATCGGAAGTCAATTACAATCCATTACTTCAAATAACAATCAATTAAAATTTACTCTGAGCTTTGATAACTCGGCTAATCCCTCGGCTGAATTTTATCCCGATTACTTTGAAGTTATCTATAAACAAAAGCTTAAATTTAATGGAAGTCAAATGAATTTCAGAACATTTGATCCTATTGAAAATGGAATGATATATGGTTTTAATTTTGTTCCAACCGAAGATTTCGAAGTTTGGGATGTCTCAGATATAGTAAATGCAAAAAAACTGGAACGATCTTCAAATTCTTATAATTTTTCATACCAGTTTTCATCTGATAATTTTAAAAATGAAATGGTAGCCTTTAAACATACGGCTGCTTTTACTCCAGAAATTGTTGGTAAAATCACTAATCAGGCATTACATTCCATTTCAGATGTAGATTATATCATAATCACTGTTCCGGAATTTGTTTCTCAAGCCAATCGCATTAAAAACTTACATCAAACCCAAAATCAATTAAAAGTAGAAGTAGTCACGGTAAATCAAATTTATAATGAATTTAGCTCCGGTGGACAAGATTTAGCTGGAATAAGAGATTTTTTACGTTATCTTTATAAAAAAGATAATGGAAAATTAAAATATGTTCTTCTATTAGGCTCAACTTCTTATGATTATAAAAATAAAACTGGAACAGGATATAATTTGATTCCTACTTATCAAAGTTATAACAGTACCGGACTTAATTATTCATTTGCAACTGATGATTTTATAACGATTTTAGATGATGATGAAGCGAATATGATTGGAGAAGATGCCAATATTTCTTCCACTCAATTAGATATTGCAGTAGGAAGAATGATTGCAAAAAATTTAACTGAAGCATCATTATGTGTAGATAAAAGTGTTAAATATGATAATGGAAATGCTTCTCAAGGTACTCCATTCGGAGATTGGAGATTAAATGCTTCTCTAATAGTTGATATTGATAGTGATAATAATTTTCATAACAAAATTGAGGAAACCATTGCTCGTAATATTTTTGAAAAATCTTTAAAGGAATATACGCTAAGAAAACTATATATCGATTCCTATAATGCAGATTATACTACAGGTGGAGCTAGATTTCCCCAGGTTACAGATGCTATTAAAGCAGCTTTTAATAACGGTAATTTAGTTATAAATTATTTTGGGCATGGCGGCCCACTATCTCTTTCCCAATATAGATTGTTTTCAAAAGAGGATGTAAACAGCTTAACCAATTTCAATAAAGATTTTTCTCGATTACCTTTATTTATTACTATCTCATGCGATGTTTCGGTTTGGGATAATCCCTCATTAAATTCTCTAGGTGATTTATTATATCTTAAAAAAAACGGAGGATCGAATTCTATGATTACTACTAATAGAGCACTATCTATAGTTTACGGATTAAATATGAATCCTATAATTATGAAAAACATTTTTACTAAAAACCCTGATAAAACTAAATATATAGCTCTAGGTGAAGCGCTTCGACTCTCAAAAAAAGAAATAATTAACGGAGAAAGTAGAAAAGTAAGTTTATTGGGAGATCCTGCCCAATCATTAGTATACCCTAAACGTAAAATAAACGTTACTAAAATAAACGGTATGAATGCCAATAATTTTTCTGGAATCATAAGAGCCTTAGATTTTATTACTATAGAAGGCCAAGTACTAAACGAAAACGGATCTATTGATCCGTCATTTTCCGGAAATATTCAAACGGTTTTATATGATAAACCTATTGAAAAGAAAACCCTCAATAATTTTAATTTTAGCTCACTTAACCCTCCACTTGAATACAAAGAACAAGTTAATGCAATATATAAAGGAGGATCAAAAGTAAAAAATGGAAATTTTAAAATAGAGTTTTATGTCCCTAAAGATATCAATTATGATATCGGAGAGGGAAAACTAATTTTATATTCAGATAATGCTGAAATTGATGCACTCTATATTAAAAATGATTTGAAAGTCGGGGAAATTAATCCAAATGGAATTAATGATACAGAAGGACCAAAAATAGGATTGTACATGAATAACCTAAATTTCACAAATGGAGGTATAACGGATCGGTCCCCTTATCTTTTAGCCTGTGTTACTGACAGTACCGGTATTAATTCAACCGGTTTAGGTATTGGACATGATATTACAGGCATATTCAATAATAATGTCCATGGAACCGTTATTCTAAATGATTTTTATACCGGAGGTGAATCTGCTCCGTGTTTAAATCCAAGTTTAAAAGACTATCAGAAGGGAAAAGTTTGGTATAGGCTGGATAATCTTGAAACCGGCAATCACACTGTTAAATTCAAAGTTTGGGATATTAATAATAATTCATCTTCAGCTACGTTAGATTTTTTAGTTGTAGAAAATGGGGACCAAGGATTAATTATAAAAAAATTATTGAATTGGCCTAATCCTTTCACAACCAAAACGTTTTTTCATTTCGAACATAATTGTCCAGATATTCTTGAAGTTCAAGTACAAATATTTACCATATCCGGAAAATTAGTTAAAACTATTAATAAAACCGTTACTTCTCAACCTTTTAATGAAGGATACAGAACTGATAAATACGGGATAGAATGGGATGGATTAGATGATTATGGAGATAAAATAGGAAAAGGTGTGTATATTTATCGAATGAAAATAAAAGGAACTTCTGAAATTTGTAAAGGTTCAGTTTCTCAAGTAGAAAAATTGGTAATATTAAAATAAAATCTATTTTTGTATTAAAAAAAATTGTATCATTTTAACTCAAATACATGAAAAAAAGAATTTTAATTCTGACGTTGTTATTATTTAGCGCCTTTAAGGCTCAGAATAGAAATTACGCCATAGTAACTGGAGCACCATTTTTAAGAATTTCACCGGATGCTCGTTCTGGGGGGTTGGGTGATCAAGGGGTGGCCACTTCACCCGATGGGTTCTCCCAATTTTGGAATCCTTCCAAATACGTATTCGGAACTAGTTATTCCGGAGTTGGGCTTTCCTATACCCCATATATGAATAAGCTAACTAACGATGTATTTTTATTAAATGGAACTTACCATACATTTCTCGGCGAAGAAGAAAGAAGCACCTTAGCTGCAAGTATTTATTATTTCAACATGGGCGAAATTCAACTCAACGAGTTATTGGGAAATAACATTGTTGAAAAAGGAATTTCTAAGCCTAACGAATTTGCATTAGATGTATCTTATGGACTTAAACTGGCTGATGTATATTCTATGGCAGTTACCTTAAGATACGTTCGATCTGATTTATTCAACAACGTTGATAATTCATCAGCTCAAACAAAGGCAGCCAATACTTTCGCAGTAGATGTAACCGGATATTTCCAATCTGAAAAAAGTAACTCTTTCAGCAATTATGAAGGAAGATGGAGAGCAGGATGGGGAATATTTAATATGGGTCCTAAATTAGACTATTCTGACAGTAAAGAAAATTCAAGCTATTTGCCAACAAATTTAAGATTAGGAGTTGGCTATGACCTTTATTTTGATGAAGATAATAAATTGGGCTTAACTTTTGAAGCTTCAAAATTACTTGTTCCTGCACCTGAAAAAGTTAAAAGTCCTGATGGAAGCATATCGTATCAAATACCCGATAAGAGCTTTATTTCAGGAATGTTTAATTCATTCAGCAACAAAGATATCGGTAAAGAAATTACATATAGCATTTCCGGTGAATACACCTTCAATAACGCATTTGCTTTTCGTACCGGTTATTTCTACGAAAATCCTGACAAAGGCGGTAGGCAATATGTTACTTTAGGAGCAGGTCTGAAATATCAATCGTTTGGAATTGATTTTTCATATCTAATTACTACTTCAAATATTAATAATGCATTAGATAACACCTTACGGTTCGGACTAACGTGGGATTTCGGGGGCGATGCTACAAACGCTTATGATAATTATTAAAATTTTAAATCAAATTTCAAACGTATATAAGAATCACTCTGCAATAAAGAGTGATTTTTTTACATTTACCAAAATTATATATTACGATGTTTAAACCCGAAATACTAAGTGAAATTAAACAACTTGTAAAAACAAAAAAAAATATTCTCATTTTGGCTCATCAAAATCCGGATGGTGATGCCATTGGGTCTTCTTTAGGATTATTTCATTGCTTACGTAATATTGGTGTTCAATCAACTATAATTGTACCCAATGAATTTCCTAAATTTTTGAAATGGATGCCGGGTGCCAAAAATATAATTATTGGTGAATATCGTGTAAAATTTGTTGAGATAGCATTTAGAAATGCGGATCTTATTTTTTGTCTTGATTTTAATACATCTTCAAGAATTAATCAATTGGAAACTAAGCTAAATGAATCTAAAGCCATAAAAATCCTTATTGATCACCATCAAAATCCGGATAGCTATGATTATATATACTCAGATACTTCTCAACCGGCAACTTGCCAAATGGTATATAAATTTATAGAAGCTTTAGGAGAAGCATCCAAAATCGATGAAAAAATAGCTACTTGTCTTTATACCGGAATTTTAACAGATACCGGAAGCTTTCGTTTTAAAAATACCACCGCCGAAACTCACCAAATTATAGCTACCCTTATTGAGAAAGGTGCTAAACCCGATAATATAGCTTCTAACATTTTTGATTGTAATACATCAGAACGACTTAAACTTTTAGGCTCTGTCTTAGAATCCATTGAAATTATTCCTAATAAAAATACTGTCATATTGCAGGTAACTAAAGCTCAATTATTAGAATTAGGATATCAAAAAGGGGATACAGAAGGCTTTGTAAATTATGGTCTATCAATCATAGGTATTAAATTTGCTGCATTTTTTATGGAAGATCTTCAAAATGATTTTATTAAAATTTCATTCCGCTCTAAAGGTAATTTTGATGTTAATAAATTCTCAAGGAGCTATTTTAATGGAGGAGGTCATATTAATGCAGCCGGTGGAAGAAGTAATCTTTCTTTAAAAGATACCATCTCAAGATTTAAAAATATAATTCAAAATGAAATAAATGAAATTTCTTAAAATCGCAACCATGTTCACGTTTAGCATATGTTTGTTCTATGCGTGTCAAAAAAAAGAAATATTTCTTCCCATAACTAATTCAAAATCAGAATACGGTAAAAAATTACTTGAAAACTCTAAAGCTAGAGAAGATAAGGAAAGGAATTTCTTACAAAATTGGATTAATAAACGAGAAGATTCTTTGCACCAAAAATTTATTCCTACTTCTTCAGGTATATGGATTCGGTTTATTTCTGAAAAAAAAATATCTCGACCTAAGATTAATAGTGTGGTAAAATATTCAGCTGAAGTAAAAACACTTTCAGGAGAGATCATTTATTCTTTTAATGAATTCGGTAAAAAGCAAGGGGTTTTAGGAAAATTCAAAGAAATAAGAGGAATTGAATCTGCTTTATATATGATGGGAAAAGGCGATATTGCTGAAATAGTCCTTCCCTCTTTTACAGCATATGGCTTATACGGAGATGAAAAGAAAATAGGGGCAAATGTTCCTCTCTTAATAACACTTAATTTAATAGACATTAAACCTTTGTTAAATTAACCATTTATATTATAATATTTAATAAGGTAAAATCTTAGTAGTAAAAAATTAAATTTTTCAACCACTAATTTTAAAATATTTTTGAGTATTTTTTTTATCCAGTAACAATCTATCTTTAAGTTCATCCAAAGATGAAAATTTAATCTCATCACGAGCCCTATCATAAAAGTAAATTTCAATTTCTTCTCCATATATCTCCCTAGTAAATTCAAAAATGTGAACCTCCATTTGTTTTTTTAGACCATATACAGTAGGGCGCATTCCAATGTTCATCATTCCATAAAAAAGTTTTTCCTTAATCTTGACTTTAACGTAATACACTCCATTTTTAGGGCAAATCTTATCATTATCAATTTCAATATTGGCTGTTGGAAAGCCTAATGTTCTACCTATCCTATCACCGGTGATCACCTTACCTTTCATTATAAAATTATATCCTAGATATTCATTTGCTTCATCAATTTTACCCTCACTAATTTTATTTCTAATTTTAGTGGAGCTAATAACAGATGTATATCCGCTTATAGCCGGAAGCTTATAAAGGTTAAAACCGAATTGCTTTGAATACATTTGTAAACGTTCGTAATTACCATCCCGATTATTTCCAAATTGATGATCATAACCAATAACTAAAGAATGAATGTTTAATTGGGATACTAATATATCTTTAACAAATTCAAAGGCACTTAACCTGCTAAACTCTTGGGTAAACTCTTGAATAAATAAATGTTTTACATTAAATTTTTCCAGTAATTGTATTTTTTCATCTAAAGTAGTGAGAAGCTTGAATTCTGTATCAGGTTGTAAAATTAATCGGGGGTGAGGATTGAATGTCATTACAGCAGTTTCAGCTCCTTCTTTAATTGCCATATCATTTAAGTAGCTTAAAACAAATTGATGTCCCAAATGAACACCATCGAACATACCTAAAGTTAGTATAATTTTATTTTCTTTAGTTCCCCTTAAATTTTTAAAATGAATATTCACCGGTGTTGAAAATAAATTGTCTGCAAAAATATAATATTTTTTTGTTTTTTTTCAATCCCCATAAGCTTTAAAATAGTATATTTGCAATACCACAAAACAAATGTAATTATTTGAATTTTAAATTATATGATAACGGTAAATAAAGGTAAAATATCTCAGGTAATAGGTCCGGTTGTTGATGTTGTTTTTGACGAAGTAGAGCAGCTACCCAATCTATACGATGCGTTAGAAGTTATTAAAAATAACGACGAGCCGAACCTAATCCTTGAAGTAGAGCAACATATAGGTCAAGATACGGTTAGATGCATCGCAATGGATGCAACTGATGGATTGTTTCGAGGTCAAGAAGTTTTAGCTACTAATAAACCTATAACGGTTCCTATCGGAGAAGAAGTAAACGGACGTTTATTCAATGTTATCGGGAAAGCCATTGATGGTATTGGGGAAATACCTAAAACCAACGAGTTGCCTATACATAGACCTTCTCCAAATTTTGAAGATATTTCCACTTCCGCAGAAGTTTTATATACTGGTATTAAAGTTATCGATTTAATTGAACCTTATTCCAAAGGAGGTAAAATTGGACTTTTCGGTGGTGCAGGAGTTGGTAAAACCGTATTGATTCAAGAATTAATTAACAATATAGCTAAAGGACATGGCGGTTTATCCGTATTTGCCGGCGTTGGGGAACGAACTCGTGAAGGTAATGATCTTTTACGAGAAATGTTAGAATCTAAAATTATTTCTTATGGAGATGAATTTATGAAATCTATGGAAGAAGGCGGATGGGATCTTTCAAAAGTAGATTTTGAAGCATTAAAATCGTCTAAGGTTGCTTTTGTATTCGGGCAAATGAACGAACCTCCCGGTGCTCGTGCAAGAGTGGCCCTTTCCGGATTAACCTTGGCAGAATATTATCGGGATGGATTGGGCGCAGGAAAAGGTCGTGATGTATTATTTTTTATTGATAATATTTTCCGTTTTACTCAAGCCGGATCTGAAGTTTCTGCTTTATTGGGTCGTATGCCTTCAGCTGTGGGTTATCAACCTACCTTAGCCAGTGAAATGGGTGCACTTCAAGAAAGGATTACTTCAACCAAAAATGGTTCCATTACATCCGTTCAAGCAGTATATGTACCGGCAGATGATTTAACTGATCCTGCTCCTGCAACTACATTTGCATACCTGGACGCAACTACCGTATTAGACAGAAAAATTGCTTCACTGGGTATATATCCTGCAGTAGACCCATTACAATCCACTTCCAGAATTCTTTCTCCAGAGATATTAGGAAATGATCACTATGAGTGTGCTCAAAATGTAAAAGAAATCTTACAAAGATATAAAGCTTTACAAGATATTATTGCCATTTTAGGTATGGAAGAACTTAGTGAAGAAGATAAATTAGTAGTATACCGAGCAAGAAAAGTTCAAAGATTCCTTTCACAACCTTTCCATGTTGCCGAACAATTTACAGGCACTCCCGGAGCATTAGTGGATATTAAAGACACGATTAAAGGATTTAATATGATTCTTAATGGAGAACTAGACCAGTATCCGGAGGCAGCTTTTAACTTGAAAGGAACCATTGAAGAAGTTATTGAGCATGGCGAAAGGATATTAGCTGAATTAAAAAAATAATTTACCTGATTATTAATTAAAATGTTGATGAAAATACAAATCCTTACCCCGGAAGAAATTATCTTTGACGGTGAAGTGTCTTCTATAACTGTTCCCGGTTTGTTGGGTGAATTTCAAATGCTTGAAAACCACGCATCCATTGTTTCAACACTCGAATCCGGAACCATTAAGCTTGAAAATGTAAGCTCTTCTTCCAATTATAATAAATTGATGAATGACGGTAAATACAAAACATTCACGATTAAGAGCGGATTATTAGAATTTAATAATAATAAAGGTATTATACTTTGTGATTGATACAGTTAAACATCTAGTTTTTAACAAAATATAAAAAAAGGATTGATGAATCAATCCTTTTTTTATTATATAAAATTTATAATTCAATCAGAAATCATTTTATGCATTTTATTTTTTGTTAACATATTTTATTATGTAACTTATAATTGTACTTAAATTTTAAAATTCAAATAGGTTATGGATTTACCCTCTTTCAAAAACATATTTTCATAAAAAGTTTTTATATCTCTTACGTATGATGGTAATTCATATTCTGGAGCTCCATAAATATCGTGATGAGAAGATAATACAGTATATCCCATCCCTTGTATTAATCCATTAACATATCCATGTAAAAACTCACTATCCGTTTTTAAATGTATACTTCCTCCTTCTTTCATAATTTTCTTATATCTTTCAAGAAAAACAGGATTTATTAAACGATGTTTTGTTCTTTTATATTTAATTTGGGGATCTGGAAACGTAATCCAAATTTCATCCACTTCACCAGGAGAAAACACATACTCAATTAATTCTATTTGAGTACGTAAAAAAGCTACATTTTTTATTTGTTGCTCTATAGCAGTTTTAGCCCCTCTCCAGAAACGTGCTCCTTTTATATCTAGGCCTAAAAAATTTTTGTTAGGAAAATGATTCGCCAAACCAACGGAATATTCTCCTTTTCCACATCCTAATTCAACTATTATTGGATTTTCGTTTTTAAAAAACTCTTCTTTCCATTTTCCTTTGTAATGAAAATTAGAAATTATTTCTTCTCTTGTAGGTTGTATTACATTATCGAAAGTCTTATTTTCAGCAAATTTACGAAGTTTATCTTTACCCATATTTTAGTATTGAATGCACAAAAATAGATATAATCATAAATATTTCAAATATCTTAAAGCTGGCAAGTTTTAGAATTTGATGAAGCACCACTACAGTAATTAACACTTTAAAACTTAGTAATATTTTAAATGTTATTATCTTGTTAAATATTTAAAAAACACTGTACTATTTTATTGATATTTATCTTAGTTGTATATTTATCTTATCAATTAATAAAATATTTCCAATTCAGTAATAAAAATATTCATTAAATTTAATTAATATTTTATGAATAAAACACGATTAGTAACAGATGGACATTTCTCAACCAAAACTTACCCCAAAAATACTTTGGCTGATGACTATCAGTTCGGGTCTAGTTGTAGCAAATAACTATTATAACCAACCATTATTGGGTTTAATGGCAAAAGATTTTAATGTCAGTGAATCACAAATAAGTGGTATTACCATGTTTACACAGATAGGATATGCTTGTGGGTTATTTTTTCTTATTCCTTTGGGAGATATGTTTCGTAGAAAAAAAATTATACTTATCGATTTTATATTTATTATTAGTAGTTTGTTAGCCATGGCAGTGAGTCCATCGGTAAAATTATTACTTCCCATTAGTTTTATAATAGGATTTACATCAGTTATTCCTCAGCTGTTTATTCCAATGGCTGCAACATTGGCTGCTCCGGAAGATAAATCTAAAGCCGTGGGATTTGTTATGAGTGGATTATTACTAGGTATTTTAGGATCAAGAGTTATAAGTGGATATATTGGTGATATTTTAGGATGGAGAGAAATGTATTTCATAGCTGCAATACTTATGGGCATTGTATATATCTTCATATATGTTAACTTATCTGAGATATATCCTCAATTTAAAGGAAATTATAAAAATTTAATGCTTTCACTTGTTAAGCTTTTTAAGTCAGACCCTTCATTACGTTTTGCCGCTTTACGTGGAGGTCTCAGCTTTGCATCTTTAAGTGCTTTTTGGACTCCTTTAGTATTTCATCTTGAAGAAAATTTTCATTTGAGCAAGGGTACAGCAAGCAATATTGCCGGAAAATTTGGTTTAGTAGGAGCTTTCGGAGCTTTAGCAGCTGCTCTAATGGGAAAAGTTATATATAAATTCAACAAGAATACTATACTTATTTTTACTGCCTTAATGATTATAATTTCATGGATTATATTTTATTATGGCGGATATACTTATATTGGCTTAACAATTGGAATTATATTAATAGATATCGGTGTGCAATCTACTCAAATTACCAATCAATCCATTATTTTCTCTAATCATCCTGAGGCAGAAAATCGTGTAAATACAATTTATATGACCAGTTATTTTATAGGTGGCTCAATGGGAACCTTTATTTCAGCCTATGCCTTTGAAATGTATAATTGGGCAGGTGTGGTTGGAGTGGGTGGATTATTTGCTCTAATTATGTTAGTATTTCATTTAATTTTGATGAAAAAGTAATTAATTATTTTTGCACAACTTATCTCCTCTTAATGAATCCTATGACATAAAGGTACATTACATAAAAAAAACTCCTATTTTTTTAGGAGTTTTAATTTTTTAACAGTTATTAGACTATTTTGATTGTGGAATATAAATTTGAAATCCTAAACCAAAACCTAAACCACTTTGTTTGTTTCCGTTATTAATGTTCTGAATAGCAGCGGCATAGTTATAACCAATAGTTCCTTCTAAAGCTACAGAATGAGTAATAAAATGAGCATAACCCACATTTACCCCAAAAGCAAATCCACTATCTGAACTTCCGTCAACTGCTGCTCCCTTGAAGCCTATATCTCCTTCAGCAAAAAATCTTCCTGTGTCTCTAGCTCCTTCCGGTAAGTAATATCTTACAAAAGGCATAATTCCATAATTCCAAATTGGTTTAACATCATCTTGAAATACTGCTCCGAAATCTATAGTTGCACCAACGGCTATGCCATGAGAAAGAAAATAACCTACTCTAGGGGTTAAATTGAACGAAAATCCTTTGTTTTCGAAATCATAACCGAGATTTGTAATACCTGCCCCAGTTAACCAACTTCCCTTTTGCATTGGTGATGCACCTACATTAGCTGAAGTTTGTGGTGTAGTAACAATCTGTGCATTTGATATTGCTATACTACCTAAAAAAATAGTAAACAATAAAAGTACTTTTTTCATAATTATTATATTATTTTTATACATCATAATAAACGACAAAACCTATGCCAAAATTTTAACAAAATATTATAATTTTTTAATTAGAATAATTTGGGGCTTCTTGAGTAATAATTACATCATGAGGATGACTTTCTTTTAATCCTGCTGAGGAAATCTTCACCATCTTACTTTCTTTTTGTAACTTTTCAATGTCCTCTGTACCGCAATATCCCATACCTGCTCTAATTCCCCCGCATAATTGATAAACTACATCGGATAGTTTTCCTTTATAAGGGACTCTTCCCTCGATTCCTTCGGGGACTAATTTTTTAGTTCCTGATTGAAAATAACGGTCTTTACTTCCTCTTTTCATTGCAGAAATGGAACCCATGCCTTGGTAACTTTTAAATTTCCTACCTTGGAAAATAATTTCATCTCCCGGAGCTTCTTCTGTTCCGGCCAATAAAGATCCTAACATTACACAGGAAGCTCCGCTGGATATAGCCTTAACAATATCTCCGGAAAGCTTTATACCTCCATCAGCTATTACCGGTATGTGATACTGATTGGCATATTCATATACATTATAAATAGCGGATAATTGCGGCACACCTACTCCCGCAACCACTCTGGTTGTACAAATAGATCCGGGCCCTACTCCAACTTTAAGTGAGTTGGCACCTGCTTCTATTAAATCTTTTGCTGCTTGCGATGTAACTATATTTCCACCTACAATATCCAAATTGGGAAAAGAGATTCTTATTTCCCTTATTTTATTTAGAACATTAACAGAATGTCCATGAGCAGAATCTACCGCAATTATATCAACTCCGGCTTTTACCAAAGCTTCTACTCGTTCTAAGGTATCATTTCCTACCCCTACACCAGCTCCTACCCTAAGTCTACCATCAGAATCTTTACAGGAATTGGGATATTCCAGCAAATTATCAATATCTTTAATAGTAATCAATCCTATTAATTTGTTGAGATCGTCAATAATCGGAAGTTTTTCAATTCTATTATTTAATAATATTTGCTTGGCTTGTTCCAAAGAAGTATTTCGTGAGGAGGTAATTATATTTTCCTTGGACATTACATCTTCTACTTTCTGATTTAAATCAGACTGATATTTAATATCTCTATTAGTAATAATGCCCACTAATGTATCATCTTCTTCAATTACGGGTAACCCAGATATTCTATATTCTTTCATTAATATAAGGGCGTCTTGTAAAGTATGATTCCGGCTTAAAGTAATGGGATTAGAGATCATTCCATTTTCTGATCTCTTTACTTTATTAACTTCAACTGCCTGTTGATCTATCGGCATATTTTTGTGAATAAAACCTAAACCTCCTACTCTAGCCAGAGCAATGGCTAAACTTGATTCTGTAACAGTATCCATAGCAGCTGAAACTATAGGAATATTTAATTGAATTCTTTTAGTTAATTGAGTTTTTAAATTTACTTGAGAAGGTAGAATTTCTGAATAGGAAGGAATAAGCAAAACATCATCAAATGTAATAGCTTCTTCTACAATTTTAGAACTAAGCGACATATTGTTTTTTGCCAGGCAAATATATAATTTTTTTTCTAAAAAAATAATTTAATTTCTCTGAAATATTACATTATCAAAATAATTCATGATAAAATAATCAGTTATATTAAAAAATAAGACTATTTAATTACAAAAATAAATTCTATTAATATAGAGCATTTCAAGTAATTTTTGTTTAACTTATAAATTAAATAATTTTTCCTTGATCAAAAATTAAGTATTTAAAATTATTAATTTTCATTATGATCAATGGCAATCGCATGTTAATTATACTTGATTTTTATCCACATTCCTTTTTTGAAATTCTGTTTTTAATTTATAATTAAAACGTGCTTTGAATTTTTGAATTTTAGGAGCTATTGTATAACTGCAATAAGGTTGATTAGGATTTTTCTCATAATATTTTTGATGATAATCCTCAGCCGGATAAAATTCTTTAAAAGGAGATATTTCAGTTACATATTTACCTTTCCACAAATCGGAAGATTCAGATTTTTTTAGTGATTCTTGAGCGAGAATTTTTTGCTCCTCCGATCTATAAAATATAACTGATTTATATTGAGTACCTATATCATTACCTTGTTTATTCAATTGGGTAGGATCATGTAAAAACCAAAAAATATCTAAAATTTCTAAAAAAGATATTTCTTCAGGATTATATTCAATTTCGATAACCTCTACATGTCCGGTATTTCCGGTACATACATCTTTATAGTTAGCATTTTCACCTTTCCCTCCGGAATATCCCACAGTAACCTTATTAATACCATTTATCATTTCAAAACAAGGACTTAAGCACCAAAAGCATCCACCTCCTAATGTGATTTTTTCAATTTTTTTTCTCATAACATCTGTTTTTTTTTCTTTAGATTGATTAGTCTGACAACTAAACAAAATTAAATTTATAGTATTAAAAATAATAAATACTACATTTTTTATATTATTTATAGGAATAATTTGCATATTTATAAAATATAAAACAGTTACAATAATTGATGAATTCAATATTATTCTTTATTAAACAAAAACTGTACTAAAATTTATTTTTTTTATAAAAATTTAATACTATTTAATAGATTTATTTATATTTTAACCAATTAAATAAATTATTCTTTAAAAAAAAATTATGGTATTTATTTAACTATTTTAAATTTATATTATAAGAAAATATGATTAAGGTAATTAATTTGCTAACTTTGCTTATTATCCATTCTATAACATGAGTACAGATACCTTAAATAAAAATTTCGAGATTGTTAAAGATGTTTTCATAAAGTATTTAGAAGATAGAGGACATAGAAAAACTCCTGAAAGATTTACTATTGTTGAAGAGATTTATTCAACCGACGAACATTTCAATATCGATTGGCTGTATATGAGAATGAAAGAAAAAAATTATAGAGTAAGTAGAGCTACTATATATAATACTATTGAAATTCTTCTAGATGCTAAATTAGTAAGAAAACATCAATTTGGGGAAGGATTACAGGCTTTATATGAAAAATCTTATTTTGCTAAACAACACGATCATATATTAATGATTGATTCCGGAGAGGTTATTGAATTTTGTGATCCCAGACTTCAGACAATTAAAGATTCTTTAGAAAAAATATTTAATATTGAAATAGAAAGTCATTCTTTATATTTTTATGCAAAAAAGAAGAACAACTGAATGAAATTAAAAATTATATTTTTTATTTTCTTTATATTTAAAGGTGTATTTTTATTTTCGCAAGCTACTCCTCCGGCTTCTTCCAAAAAGGATAATCCTAAACCCATAAATCTTATCAATGCTGACATGGAAGAGGTGAATGAGCATGCATTTAATGGAAATATTGTTTATTCCGGACATGTTATAGCTGAGCATGAAACATCACATTTAGAGGCTGATTCTATCATTTATTTTAGAGATAAAAATTCTATTGAAGCAAGAGGAAATGTTTTTTTTAAAGATAAACAATCTACCCTAAATTGTAAAAAATTGACATATAATGGAATAACCAGAAATGCAATAGCTTATTATAATGTAAAATTAGTTACACCGGATCAAACGGTTGAAACAGAGGAAATGATCTATGATGCAAATCAGGATGTGGCCTATTTTGACAATTGGGGTACGGTCTATAAAGGTGAAAATATAACTCATACTAAAGTTGGAAAATATTTTGTAAAAGATAACCGAATTGAATTAGGCGATAATTCTACTTTAGAATCCCCTGAATATATTTTAGAAGGTTCTGATATAAATTACGATTCTAAAAACAAAATCGCAACCTTTAATAAGTTTACCCGTATAACCAATAAAAAAGACCCCACAGTATATGTAACCGGGAGTAAAGGTACCTACAATACCCAAACGAAGCAGTCTGAACTTAAAAACGACGGTAAAATTTATTATCAAGGAAAAATACTATCCGGAAATGATTTATTTTTTGATGAAATTAAGGGCTATGGTAGAGGAATTAAAAACGTTAAACTGGAAGAACCTAAAGAAAAAAGATTTCTAATGGGTGAATATGCCGAAGTATTTCAATTTAAAGATTCTGCGATGATTACAGGAAGACCTTATATGGTAAAAATATTTACCAAAGATTCATTATACATACATTCCGATACCCTGATTGCCATACAAGGTAAAGATAAAAAATCTACCATACGCGGTTATCATAATGGTAGATTGTTCAAATCGAATATTTCCGGAAAAAGTGATTCTTTGGTATATCAAGAAACCATTGGAAGAATTGATTTTTATAAAAAACCTATTTTTTGGTCAACGGGGGGAAGGCAACTTACCGCTGATACTCTTTCAGCATATTTAAATAGTACTACCCAAGCAGTAGATTCAATTTATGGTAGATCCCATGCTTTTGTAATCAGCAAAGTAGATTCTTTAAGTGCTAAACTGGAATTCAATCAAGCGAAAGGACGAATGCTTCATGCTTATTTTGAAAATGAAGAACTGCATTCAGTTGATTTAAAGGGAAATGCCGAATCAATCACTTATGTAGAAGAAGATTCTAAAACTAAAGGAAAAGAACGTACGGGAATTAGCATATCCGTATGCGGAATTTTACAGGGTGAATTTTTTGATCGTAAAATGGATATTATTTCCTGTAAGCTTAATGCGGAATCAAAGTTATACCCTGAAAGTAAGCTTCCCGAACAAAACAGATATTTGCCGAATTTTGAATGGAGAGATGATGAAAGATTAAAAAAATGGCAAGATATATTTCCAGATGTTTTTCCCTACAATAAAAAAGAATCCGGAAAAGTCATGGAACAAATTTTAGAAGAAGAGGAAAAACAAAATGCAAAGATATAAGTTCAACAATTTTTTTGGATAATAATAAAAAGTGCTTATATTTAATAATGTATCTTGCATTATTATAAATTCTTATGACAAGGAACTTAATTCGCTGCGAATGGGTGGGATCTGATGACAGATACAAAAAATATCATGATGAGGAATGGGGAAAGCCGGTGTATGATGACAAAAAATTATTTGAATTTCTTTTGCTTGAAGGGTTTCAAGCCGGTTTAAGTTGGATAACGGTACTTAAAAAAAGAGAGAACTTTCGTAAAGCTTTTGATAATTTTGATTACAATAAAATTGCTCGTTATACTTCATCCAAATTTGAAAGTTTATTGCTTAACCCTGGAATCATTAGAAATAAACTTAAGATTTACTCTGCTCCTATCAATGCCCAAAAATTTATAAATGTCCAAAATGAATTCGTAAGTTTTAATAATTATTTATGGAATTTTGTCGATACACCCATTTGTAATCATTGGAAGAGTATAAAGGAGGTTCCTGCTTCAACAAAACTCTCCGATTGTATTTCAAAAGACCTAAAAAAGCGTGGATTTAAATTTGTAGGTACAACTATCATTTATGCATTCTTGCAGGCTGTTGGAGTTGTTAATGATCATACTCTTATTTGCTCGTTCCATCCCATTAATCAATAATTGATAGTTATCAATTTGTTTTCTTCTATTTGAATTATATTAAATGATTACTTCAGCGAAGCAACTTATTTATTACTAATTTTAAAATTCAGAAACCTTACATCGAATTAAAAAAAATTGTATAATTATTAAAAAATACCCATTAAGTTAAATCATGTAACTTTGAAAATAATCTATAAATATCTTTTTATAGATTTTAAATTATTACACTTTATTAAAAATCAATACATTTGATATATAAATAGAGTTTAAAGCAGATTAATTTTATATGTTAGAAAAAAAAGAAGCATTATATGAAAAAGCTATTCTAATTGGTTTGATTACTCAAAACCAAGATGAGGGAAAATTGAATGAATACATGGATGAACTGGAGTTTTTGGCCCATACTGCCGGAGCTGAAGTATTTAAAAGATTTACACAAAAACTGGATCAGCCAAATTCTCGAACATTTGTTGGAAGAGGCAAGCTGGAAGAAATTAATATGTATGCTAAAGAAAATGAAATTGATACAATTATATTCGATGATGAGCTGACTCCTTCTCAACTTAAAAATATAGAAAAAGAATTAGATAGGAAAATCATTGACCGTACCAATCTTATATTAGATATTTTTGCACAACGAGCTGAGACATCCTATGCCAGAACCCAAGTTGAACTTGCTCAATACGAATATCTTCTTCCTCGCTTAACTCGTATGTGGACTCACCTTGAACGTCAAAAAGGAGGAATTGGTTTAAGAGGACCGGGAGAAACAGAAATTGAGACTGACAGGCGTATTATAAGAGACAGAATTTCTTTACTTAAAGAAAAATTAAAATCCATTGATAAACAAATGTCTACTCAACGAAATAATCGAGGAAAATTAGTTAGAGTAGCTTGGGTAGGATATACCAATGTAGGAAAATCAACCTTAATGAATGTATTAAGTAAATCTGATGTTTTTGCTGAAAATAAATTATTTGCAACCCTAGACACAACCGTTCGAAAAGTGGTAATAGGTAATCTTCCTTTTTTACTCACAGATACTGTAGGCTTTATAAGAAAATTACCAACCCAATTGGTAGAATCTTTTAAATCAACCTTGGATGAAGTAAGAGAGTCTGATTTATTAATTCATGTGGTAGATATTTCTCATCCCAGCTTTGAAGATCATATCCATTCAGTAAATACC
Organism: Apibacter mensalis; assembly: GCF_001418685.1. Classification (GTDB taxonomy): domain Bacteria; phylum Bacteroidota; class Bacteroidia; order Flavobacteriales; family Weeksellaceae; genus Apibacter; species Apibacter mensalis. The sequence continues at coordinate 19,713 of NZ_LIVM01000007.1, read as the reverse complement.
ATATTGGCAGAAATAGGTGCTGCAGACAAACCTATGATCATGGTTTTTAATAAGATTGATAATTTTTCATATGAAAGAAAAGATGAAGATGACCTTACACCGATCACCAAAAGAAATTATTCTTTAGAGGATTGGAAAAAAACTTGGATGGCTAAATCCAAATATCCCAGCGTATTTATTTCTGCTTTAACAAAAGAAAACTATGAGGAATTAAAGAAAATTATTTATAATCAGGTAAAAGATATCCACACGCAACGATTTCCTTATAATGATTTTCTTTTTGAATATTATGATCAAGAGGGAAAAGAGATGTAATTAAAATATAAAAGGGCCTTTTTAAGCCCTTTTTATTTTAAATTTGATCTATAAGCAAATTATTTGGCTCTGTTACAATAAATTCTCCAATTAACTAATATGGCTGAAGGATAGTTTTTTTTAAGTCTTTTTAAATCTGATTTTGCTGATTCTCTTTTAAAATAATCTCCTGCCAAAAGACGCCAATCAGGACGTAAAAAACTTTTTTCAACTCTCAATTCAGGAAATAATTTTCTAAATTCAGAAATCATAGTATTTATTTCCTGCTCACTTTTTACTTCTCCTACCTTTATCATAAAACCGGGAATATCATTACGCCTTCCACATATATTTTCAGGAGCAATCGGCCTGCTTACGGTTTTTTTCTCGTTATAAGGAATAGGTTTAGAATCGATGGTAGTGTCTCTAAAATTTTTGCATAATTCATCTTCACTGACCATTTTTAATATTTCTTCATCTGCATTAATAATCAGCTGTCCTCCGGTGGCAGAATCAACTTTAGTGATTATCTGCTGGGCTTTAAAAGTCATACATATAAAAAAAAGTAATAAAAAAACGTAACTTTTCATTGGAGCATTATGATAAAATTAACTACACAAAAATAATGTTTTATAATTAAATGTAAAGAGATATGCTGTTTAAAAGAGAGTAAAAGTTAATTTGAGAAATAAATTTTTATCCAAGGTAGGCAGATGATAAGCACCCATTCTATAATAAATTCCTAGTCCAAAATAATAAACAAGCTTATTCAGCTCAACTCCAACTTCTTGATAATATTTATCAGGAACTGAAATAGATGTTAAATTATGAACCTCTTTATGATTCATATTTCCTAGTAACCCATTGTAAACAAAAGAAAATTGTAGCTTAGTATTTCCTACAAAATTTAGGTCCTTAAAACAATGGGTTATGAAAAAGGCAACATACTTATCTGCATAAAATTCTCCCGGGAATAAGGTTTCGAATGAATGAAATCCTTTCATTGAGAATCTATTCCATATTGATTGTCCTAGTTTCGCATTACCAAAATTTCCATAGTTATTCCACAAAGCTGTGTCACCAAAAATATATCCTGAATTCATAACTAAGGAGCTGAATCCTATTGGATTATCTATAGATACATGAGCCGCTACGTCAAATCGATCGTAATTAAAATCAGCACTCATAAATTTCCACCCTTTAGTATAATTAAAATAAAAATAGACAGGCTTATCTTCCACGGTCATTTTTCCTTCCGGAGTAATCATGTATTTAGCGAATGGTGCATATTTTACATGTAAAGAAGTCGAAAATAAATTGTAATTATGTGATCGATAATTTGATTTAAATGAATATTCATAATTGGATTTTTGAACTCGATAATCCGCTTCCACTGAAGCGGTAATTTTTTTTAAAATATCTTGTTCATAAGAGAGCTTCCCTCCTCTGTAGGTATAAAAAATTGAATTTTGAATATAATTTAATTCTTCCTTTATTAATTCCTTACTAATTGTAAATCTATCTATATTCTTCGAAAAAGGGTTAACATCCGAAAAACCTAATAACTTGATCTTTCCATCGCTCTTTTTATTAACATATATATCTACTCCCATAGCTCCTTTAATATTGGTGCTTTTCGTTCCGAAAGCAAGATAGCCAAACAAGGACATATTTTTATTAAATCTGTAATTGGTTTTTCCTCCTATTTGAAACCTAAACCCTTCATAATCGTTATAATTTATTAAATTTAACAAATTTATATCAATAGTTCCTAAAGGAAATTTCCAATTTCTTATTGAATTTAATAAACGAACATTTTTTTCAATGGGTAAAGTTTCAAATAAGGTAGAATGAGCATAGGTATTTTTTTCCCTTTGTGTTAGGGGAGTTGTTCTAAAGTTATTTATTTTGGATTCCGTATTTTTATTAAAATCTTTTTCCAGCTCAAACGTATATCCTCTAAAATCTTTGCTCGAATAAGATTTATTTGACGTAAAATTAGAAGTTTTCATCTGGATTACAATCCATGGAGTAAGTAAATATTTTTGTTTCTGATTAGAATTAGCCAATATTTTTGTGACGTCAATAGTACTTATTCTTATTTTATTTGTTTTACTTTCTAAGTACCATATACCTTCGAATGATTTCCATTGATACTCAAAATAACGAGTATAATTTGAATTATATTCTTCTCCAGAATATTTTACCACTGCAAAACTTTCGGCATCAATATACAACAAACCTCTGCTTCCATTAACCAATAAGTTTTTCTTGGATCCGAATGAAATAATATAATTTTTTTTATCATCAATTGAAACACTATCTATTAATTTAAAATTATAATATTTTAATTTATTTTTTAACAAATCAGGAAATTCCTCTTGATAAAAAGGTTCGGAGAACAATTCATAAAAAGGTTCTTTTAAACCGGAAACTTGATCGGCAATGATTATATTTTTTTTTCCGTACCTTTTGTCATAACTACATTTCGTAACCCGTTCCCCTAAAAATATAAGTTCCTTTTCCTCTAAATTTGAAACTTTTAAAGAATCTATACTTAATTTACTTATATTATTAAATTCATCCATATAAAATTTTGTATATAAAAAATAGTTATACATATTTAAATGGTTAGGATGATTAATTTTTTCTTTCTCTTTAACCTTTTTTAATATCGTATAAACCCGGGAATGAGGAGGATCCGGTAAATAGTATTTCGTCCCCAAATTCTGAGAGAACATAAATAATTGAAACAATAAAAAAATATATACCGGAAATTTATTCATAAAGTAAAATAAAAGTAAATTATAATTAAGATTACTTAGTAAAAACGGATTCATACTTTATATTGAGGCAAATATAAAATATTTACCATTAACTAATTTCTGTAAAAATAGTACATTTGCTACTTGTGATTGAATAAATAATACAACTCAATAATGGATTATTTTATTGTAGCTGAAAATGTTACCCGAACTTATGAAGATAAAATTGCCTTAGATAATTTCAACATCAAAATTCCAAAAGGTAGTATCTATGGAATTTTAGGCCCGAACGGTGCCGGAAAAACTACATTTATTAGAATCATAAATCAAATTACTAAGCCGGATAGTGGTACGATTTATTTTAATGGAGAACCCTTACAACCTAAACACATTTCGCACATTGGATATATGCCCGAAGAACGAGGTTTGTATAAAAACATGAAAATTGGTGAACAGGCAATTTATTTAGCTCAGCTTAAGGGTATGAATAAAACTGAGGCTAAATCGCGTTTGGAATATTGGTTTGATAAACTAAAAATAGACAAATGGTGGAATAAAAAACTAAGTGAATTGTCAAAAGGCATGGCTCAAAAAATTCAATTTGTGGTTACGGTATTGCATAATCCTGATTTATTAATATTTGATGAGCCTTTCAGTGGATTTGATCCTGTAAATGCCAATCTCATAAGAGACGAAATTTTAGAGCTTAAAGAAAAAGGAACCACTATTTTATTTTCCTCTCATCGGATGGAATCTGTAGAAGAACTATGTGATTATATAGCTCTCATAAATAACTCAAAAAAAATTTTAGATGGATCGGTTAAAGAGATCAGACATAAATTTAAGCAAGATAAATTTAAGATTAGAATTACCGATATAGACTTCTTTGAAATTGAAAATTTAATGCAACTTAATGTAGTTGAAAATCTGACAAAAAGGGATAATGAATATTCATTTTCAATTAAAATATCAAATCGAAACTATTTAAAATATTTTATAACAGAGTTATCAACTAAAGGAACTATTCTTTCTTTTTATGAGGAAATTCCCAGTATGAATGAAGTTTTTATTAATGCCGTAAACTCAAAAAATCTATGAGAAATATTTTTTTAGTAATGAGAAGAGAATTTCTTACCCAGGCAAGAAAAAAATCTTTTGTTCTTATTACTTTTTTTGCTCCGATTTTAGTAATATTAGCCGGAGTAATCATTGCTTATATGATTAAAATAAATGAAGGCAATTCACATATTGCCATAATTGATTCAACCCATGAGTTTTACTCTGAGTTTAAAAGTAATGAAAAAAACATATATAATTTTTATACTGAAAATGAGTTAAGAGATTTAAAAGACTCTTTAGCTCAAAGTAAATTTTTAGATGCAATCTTATACATACCTAAAACCCAAGATTCGCTTTTAGATAAGTTACAAGATCACATTCAACTTTACACCAATAAAAATCTTACTAAAAATCTTCTTCATTCAATCGAAGAAAACATCAATAAAAAAATTGAAGAAAAAAGAAGAAAACTATTGGGAATTAAACAATCCGATATCGATAAAATTAATTCCAAAATATCCTTACAAATTATCAATCTTAACGAAGGAAAGTCAGAAAATGACCATTTTATAAAGGAAATTCTCTCATTATCATTAATGTATGTAAATCTTATGTTTTTTATTATATACGGAACACGTGTAATGAGAAGCATTATGGAAGAAAAAAACAACAGAGTAGTAGAAATAATCATCTCTTCTGTCAAACCTTTTGAATTAATGATGGGAAAGATATTGGGTACTACCTTAGTAGCCTTAACCCAATTTTGTATATGGATTGGAATGACCCTATTTCTACTTAGTATGGGAAAGCTGTTGTTCGGTCATGAATTAACCCTTTCTATTCAACAAAATGATTTACGGAATTTTCTCAATCAAGAAACCCAAATTCAAATTAGTGATACCATTAATGCACTCTTTAATCTAGATTATCCATTGATAATTTTCATTTTTCTTTTCTTCTTTTTCATGGGATATTTATTTTACAGCTCTTTTTTTGCAGCCATTGGTGCAGCTGTTGATAATGATACTGAAACTCAACAATTTACCCCTATTATAGTAGTTCCCCTATTATTAGGAGCTTATGGATGTATAAGTATCATAAATAACCCTGAAGGTCCCGTGTCATTTTGGTTAAGCATTATTCCATTTACGTCACCCATGGCTATGGTTACCCGGTCATTTTATGGTATACCGGGATGGCAATTAGCCGTATCCATTATAACTATGGTCGGATCCGTTTTAGTAATGGTTTATATCGCAAGCAAAATATATAGGATTGGAATTCTCATGTATGGGAAAAAAGTCAATATCAGGGAGATATTTCGGTGGTTAAAACAATCTTAATTTACACCTAAAACAGTCTATTGGGCTGTTGAAAACCCATTTTAAGCATTCCGAATTTATAAAATATTTTAGTTTAGTAATAATCTGTCTATAAAGAAATATCTTAAAATATATATTTGAATTATTTTACATTAAACAATACTTTAACTAGGTAACACTAGTTTTATAAATTAAAAAAATTAATTTTATATTTATGCTCAATTACCATCCTATAATTTTTTAAAAATCCGATCCAATGGAAAAAAATTTTTTTATAAAATCCCAAGGTTTGGGAAACGAATATATTGTAATCGATGAAAATAATATTACTTTTCCTTTAACTGAAAAAGCCATTCAAAAAATTTGTAATGTGAACTTCGGTATAGGTTCTGATGGTATTTTATTGAAAACAAAGTCTGATTCTGCAGATATAGGTCTCAAAATTTTTAATCCGGATGGCTCCGAAGCAGAAAAAAGCGGAAACGGATTAAGAATTTTTTGCAAATATGTATATGATTATAAAATCATTCCTCAAAAGGAATTTATGGTAGAAACCAAAGGTGGAAAAGTGCATGCAACCATACAAGAAACACATGAAGAAAGAGCAACACTAATAACTGTAGATATGGGACAAGCTATCTTTAACTCTAAACAAATACCTACTACATTTAATTCTGAAGAAGTTCAGGATGAAATTATTAGTATTGACAACCAAGAGTTTCTGGTCAATTGTGTGTCTGTTGGAAATCCACATTGTGTCATTATAAAAAAAAATCTGGATATTGAAGAAATAAAAAAGTATGGACCTAAAATTGAATCTTTTTATAAATTTCCTAACCGTATTAATGTTCAATTTGCAAAAATTATTAATAGAGATGAGGTTCAACTATTGATCTGGGAAAGAGGAGCCGGATTTACCTTAGCCTCAGGAAGTTCATCCTGTGCGGTAGCAAGTGTCTTAAGAAAAAAAGGGTTGATTAATAGACAAGTAACTATTAAGATGCTTGGGGGTGAACTTGAAATAGAAATTAATGATAATTGGCAAATAAGAATGACCGGTGAAGTGCGACAAATATGTGAAGGTATTTTGCATGAAGAATTAATAAACAGCTTTTTATAAATTATACAAATAAGCAAAATTTCTTTTCTATATTCTTATAAATGATTGCATAATAATAGGATTATTTTTTTTTAAATCTAAAATTTAACTGAAAAAATTATTAATTTTTCTAAAAAAACGTTTGTTAACTATTAATTTTATTGATATTTGTAATCTTATTTTTTTCCAATATTTAAAATGAAAATAAAGTATCACGATTTAATTCAACAAACTTTTGACTTTCCACAACCCGAATTTAAGGTTGATAACGGAAATTTATTATTTCATGACATTCCTTTAATGGACCTAATTGAAAAATTCGGAACTCCCTTTAAGTTTAATTATTTACCTAAAATATCACAAAATATACAACAAACCAAAAAATGGTTTAAAAAAGCTTTTAAGGAAAATAATTACAACAATGAATATAAATATTGTTACTGTACCAAATCAAGTCATTTTTCATTTGTGGTTCAAGAGGCTTTAAAAAATAAAATTAGTTTGGAAACTTCTTTTTCAAACGATATGGAAATTATTCGAAGATTATACAATAAGGGAATTGTCTATAAAAATATTGAGGTAGTGTGCAACGGATTCAAAACCGATGAATATTTAAAGATTATCTCGGAAATGATTAACGGAGGCTTTTCCAATATTTTACCTGTCTTGGATAACTTCAGAGAAATTGATCGACTTTCCGACAGTATAGATACTAATTTTAATATAGGAATTCGAATTGCTTCCGAAGAAGAACCTAAATTTGAGTTTTATACTTCTCGACTGGGTATTGGATATAAAGACATTGTGCCATTTTATGCGCAAAAAATTCAAAATCATCCCTTTGCACGATTGAAGATGCTGCATTTCTTTATCAACACCGGAATTAAAGATACGTCCTATTATTGGAATGAACTTTATAAATGTTTACGGGTTTATGCCCGATTAAAAAAGATTGCTCCCGAAGTAGATTCATTAAATATCGGCGGAGGTTTTCCTATAAAAAATTCCTTAAATTTCGATTATGATTACTACTATATGGTCAATGAAATTACCTATCAAATAAAGAAATTCTGCGAAGAAGAAGGAGTAGAAGAACCAACTTTATATACTGAATTCGGTTCATTTACCGTTGGAGAAAGTGGAGGTATTGTATACAAAATTTTAAGTCAAAAAAGACAAAATGATCGGGAAAAATGGGACATGATAGATAGCTCCTTTATGACTACTCTACCTGATTCTTGGGCCATTTCTCGTCGATTTACCATGCTTCCAATAAATCGTTGGGAGGATTCCTATGAGCGTGTTTTCCTAGGAGGACTTACTTGTGATAGTGATGATTATTATAATTCTGAACAGCACGTGAATGCCATTTACCTTCCTATTTTTAGTGAAGAAAAACCTTTATATATTGGTTTTTTTAATACGGGCGCCTATCAAGATGCCATTAGCGGATTCGGTGGCGTACACCATTGTTTAGTTCCTCAGCCTAAACATATTTTAATTAATAAAAATAAAGACGGTGATTTTACTTATGAAGTATTTCGTGAGGAACAAAATTATAAACAAATTTTGGATCTTTTAGGTTATTAACAGGCGTAAACAATAAATTTACAGAATTATAGTTTATAATTAGAAAAAGGTACAATTTAGCGTAACTGTTTTCTTGTAATTTTTACTATAATACATCTAATGCATAAGTTTATACTAATTATATTCATTAGTTTATATACAATTGCCTATTCTCAAACAGGACAAGAAATATATACCTTTATGAATATGACAGTATCAGCCCGGCAGGCAGCCTTAGGCGGTAATGCAAATTCATCCTGGGACCATGATCCTAATATGGCCATGTTTAATCCTGCCATGATGAATGATAAAATGCAAAATCAAGTTGGAATCAATTATTCTTCTTATCTTGCTGATGTTAAACTAGGAGCAATATCCTATGTATACAATCTTAAAGAAAGTAACCACTTCTTTTCCATACACGGAAGATATGTAGATTACGGAGATTTCAAAGCCGCAGATGAAGTAGGAAATGTAACCGGAAAATTTACTGCCAAAGATGCTGCCGTTACGTTAGGTTATGCATATAGTATATCTGATTTTTTTACCGTTGGTGGTAATTTATCTTATGTTACTAGTAAGATTGAAAGTTATACCTCTTCGGCACTCTTAGCTGATGTTGGTGTTGTATTTCATGATATAGACTATTATACAACCGTTTCCGCCGTAGTAAGAAATTTCGGAGGACAATTAACTTATTATAACGATAGAAGAGAAAAATTACCCATACAAGCCAATTTAGGTATTTCTCAAAGATTCGAAAAATTGCCGGTAGAATTGACCCTTACCTTACACGACTTACAAAAATTTGATATTTCCTCACCTGTCAATAAAAATGGAGATAAAATAAGTGGGGGAAGAAAAATTATCGATCACGTATCTTTGGGTGCTGAATTATTCCCCGAATCAGGATTCAACCTTCGGGCCGGATATAATTTTAAGAGAGGAAACGAATTAGCAATTCAAGACCAAAGGTCATTTGCCGGATTAACCCTTGGATTTGGAGTGAAAATTTCATATTTTCGCTTTGATTATGCGTGGGGACGATATAATGCTGCAGGCAACACCAATACCTTTGGACTTCGTATAGATCTGGAAAATATGTTTGCCCCTCGTTATGACTGGTAATAACATGAAAAATAACAAGATAAATCCTATAATTGCCTTTGATGGTTATTCGTCCACCGGGAAAAGCTCCTATGCAAAAATGTTAGCCCAAAAATTTGGATGGTTTCATATAGACACTGGTGCTATGTACAGAGCCGTAACATTATATGCTATAGAAAATTTTTATAAAAATAACACTATCGATGAGTTGGCTTTGATCGTACATTTAAATGATATTCATATTGAATTTAAGCAAAACTCTGATTCCAGCAATAATGAGATTTATCTCAACAGTAAAAATGTAGAAAATAGAATTCGTGCTTTTGATATATCTGAACAAGTATCCTTGGTAGCAAAAATTCCTGAAGTCAGAGAATATTTAGTAAAACAACAAAGGAATATTGGAAAAAACGGTGGGATTGTTATGGATGGAAGAGATATTGGTACGGTTGTATTTCCCAATGCCGACTTAAAATTCTTTATTACTGCCAGTATTGAAGAAAGAGCAAAACGAAGATTCCTTGACTTTAAAAAACTTCACAAAAATATTTCTTTACAAGAAGTAGAAGAAAACCTAAAGCAAAGAGATTACATCGATGAAAACAGATTGGTGGCTCCATTAATTCAAGCCACTGATGCTGTTCTTATAGACAACACCCATTTAAGCAAAGAAGAAACTTTTTGTAAAATTGTTCAAATTGTTAAGAATAGATTTAAATTTGAGTAGATACAGATACTATTTTTATATTTATTACATCTTATAAAGACCCTATAAATCTATTTATTAAAATTTAATAAAATAACTACCCATAAACTAAAATTTTTCTTACCTTATATTACTATCTGTAATTTTTGAAAAATCATTGAAAATTATACATATTTTCTATCTAGTAGAAAAATTTAGCTTCTCTTAATCTTATTTTCAGTATACTGCTTATAACAAAATAAAACAATACTAGTACCAGTACACTAATTACCAATAATATTTAAATTATAAATTAAAATTTATTCTTCAATTTCTTCTTGTTTATGATAAGCTTCTAATATTTTTCTAACTAACTTATGTCTTACCACATCTATTTCTGTCAATTGTATAAAACCTATACCTTTTACTCTTTTTAAAAGGTGAACAGCTTCTTTTAATCCGGATTTCTGATGCTTGGGTAAATCAATTTGTCCGGGGTCACCCGTTATTATAAACTTAGCATTAACTCCCATACGCGTTAAAAACATTTTCATTTGTAAATGCGTCGTGTTTTGAGCTTCGTCTAAAATAACAAATGCCTCATCCAATGTACGTCCTCTCATAAATGCTAAGGGAGCAATTTGCACAATTCCTTTTTCTATATAAGATGCTAATTTTTCATGACTTATCATATCTCTTAAGGCATCATATAAAGGTTGAAGATAAGGATCTAATTTATCTTTTAAATCTCCGGGTAAAAAACCTAAGCTTTCTCCTGCTTCTACTGCCGGTCGTGTAAGCACGATTCTTTTTACTTGTTTATCTTTTAATGCTTTAACTGCTAAAGCAACACTAGTATAAGTTTTACCCGTTCCTGCCGGACCTATAGCAAATGTCATATCATTATTCTCAACAGATCTTACCAGCTTTTTAAGATTTTCTGTTTTAGCCCTAATAAGCTTCCCTCCTATTCCATGAACAATAATGTCATCGGATTCAGAAGTAATCACATTCTTCTTTTCTCCATTAGAGAGTATGCCCTCTAGAGCAATATCATTTAACTTATTATACCTGTTAATATATTCTATTATTTCTTTAACCTTATTACTAAATAAAGCTAAATCTGCATCATTACCGGCAACCGACACTACTCGATCTCTTCCTATAATTTTTAATTTAGGAAAATGATTAATCAATATATTAAAGTTTTGGTTATATTCACCATAAAAAGTTTTTAAATCCACACCTTCTAAGGTAATTCGTATTTGATTCAAATTTTAACTTGTTTTTTAATTTTACATAACAAAAATAAGCAATAACTTTGTGTAGGATAATAAAAAATGGGAATAATAACACTTACTACCGATTTTGGTTTAGAAGATTATCATGTAGCTGCCCTCAAAGGTGCAATATACAGTCAAATTTCAGATATCATAATCGTAGATATCTCTCATCAAATTATGCCTTTTGATTTAATTCAAACTGCTTATATTATTCAAAATTCCTACAAAAATTTTCCTAAAGGGACCATTCATGTAATCGGTGTTGACGCTCTACCTTCCCCTTTTGTAAAATCTATTGCGGCAGAAATTAACGGTCATTTCTTTATATGCAATGATAATGGGATACTCTCACTAATTGCAGAAGAATATATCCCAGATCAAGTTTATGAAATAACAATCAATAAATACGATGATCTTCATTTTTTAACTAAGGATCTTTTCATTCCGGTTGCATGTCATCTTGCCAGAGGAGGAAAAATAGAACTAATAGGTAGAAAAATAAATTCTTATAAGGAATTAACCCAGCCAAAACCTGTTGAAAAAAGCGAAGATAATTCAATAACAGGGATGATTATTCATGTAGATAATTTCGGGAATGCAATCACCAATATTACTAAAGAACAGTTTCATCAATTCGGAAAAAAAAAGAACTTTATAATTTTTGCCAGAAACGTACAATTTACTGAAATCAAATCTAAATATACTGATGTATTAGGAACAGATCCTGATGAAAAAAAATATCATGGAAAAGCTTTTGCCATTTTTAATTCTGCGGGCTATTTGCAAATATCCATGTATAAGAGCAATTTAAAAACGGTTGGTGGAGCTAGCTCCTTAATGGGACTCTATATTGGTACTAACGTCCGTGTTGTTTTTACTTGATACTAAATAATATCAATTATTCAAAATCATATTTCTTCTGAAGTTTCAAACTCAAATATATCCTGTTTTCATATATTTTTTACTAATGCTTACTTTCAATAATAATATTTCAAGAAACACTAGTATAAGTTTCCAAGCCAAAAATAAGTTTATAAAATATACTTTGGTACAATATTTTCACTCCTAACCAATAAATTAAATTTATAATTAATTTATAAAGTTATATTTTATAATACTATAAGTTTATTTCTTACACTAACAAAAAAATGAAAATACAAGTAAAAAAGTTAAATATTTTATGGTAATTACAATTGATGAATTTCGAGTACCCGAAGGGAAATCTGTTAATCTTAAAAACTATAGCACACAATCTCCGGAAGATTTCAAAAAAAATAGAAAAAGGATTAAAAAAATAATTAAAAACATTGATTATTATCAAAATATTTTAAATGCAGAAAATAAGCAATCTCTATTAATAATTTTACAAGGCATCGATGCTGCAGGCAAAGACAGTTCCATACGAGCAATTATGACAGGTGTAAATCCGCAAGGTGTAGTTGTATCTTCATTTAAAACACCTTCATCCTTAGAATATGAACATGATTATTTATGGAGACATATCATTAAAATGCCTGAACGTGGAAAAATAGGAATTTTTAATCGCTCTCATTATGAAAATGTTTTAGTTTGCAAAGTTCATCCTGAGTTTATTTTAAACGAAAAAATACCTTATATAAACAATGTCAAGGATATAAACAATGAATTTTTCGAAAAAAGATATGATGAAATTAAAAATTTTGAAAACCATATGTTTAATAACGGAACTCGAATTATTAAATTTTTCCTTAATATAAGTAAAGATGAACAGAAAAAAAGATTTATTAAAAGGATTAACAATAAAGAAAAAAATTGGAAATTTTCATCTTCTGATCTAAAAGAGCGTAAATTTTGGAATGAGTATCAAAAAGCTTTTGCTCTGGCTTTTGAAAAAACTTCAACCGAAAATTGTCCCTGGTTTATAATTCCATTTGATAATAAATCCTATGGGCAATTAGTTATGGCACACATCATTAATGAGACTTTAAAATCTATGAATCCCAAATATCCGGAGGTAAATAAGCAAGAAAAAGAAGCTTTGAAAGATGCCTATCAAGATCTACTAAACGAAAAAGAATAAAATGTATACTTAATTAAATAAGCCTGTTCGATTAGGCCAAATAAAAATACCAGTTTACTTTAAATTATTATTTATCAGAAATTAACCATTTTAGATTACATATTGGTTAATTTTAATTTAAAAATTATTAAACATATCTTTTAAATAAGTATAACATTAATTTTATCGATTTAAAGGAAGTAAAATTTATTTATAATTGTTAATTAATTATAGATCATAATTGGAAACAGTCGAAAAATCTAATTGTCATTACTTTTTATTTAAATCTCACCATATGAAATTCTTTTATTTTTTCAAGTTAAAGTATTATTTATTCCATATTAGTCACAAATTAATTTTTAAAGTATAATTGAATAGAATAATAATTTTAAATTATTAAATTATTTTTTTATTTCAGCTCTTTTAACGTTTGTGATTCCTTCAATATTATGCAATTCTTCTATAATTTGCTCTAATTGAAGGGTATTTTTTACAAATAAAATTAAATTTCCATAAAAGATTCCATCTTCAGAATTTATATTTATTTTTTTAATGCTAATTTTAAATTGATTCGATATTAAAGTAGTTATATCGTTGAATATTCCGGTTCTATCGATCCCCTGTAATGAAACTTCTATAAGAAAATCTCTACTTGAACTACTAACCCATTTAGCCGGAATCACTCTATAATCATAATTAGCCCGCATATCGATTGCATTCGAACAATTTTCTTTATGCACCTTTATACCACTATTGATGGTTATAAAGCCAAAAATATTGTCTCCCGGAATAGGATTACAACATTGTGATAATTGATAATTTAGTTTTTCTTCATCATCACCAAAGACAATCATATCATAAGTTTCCTCTTCATTGGACTCCAAAAAATTCTTTTCAGCTATTAATGAGGTTTTTCTTCTAAGCTTTGATAATATATTGTTTAAAACGCCTTTACTGTCCCTATATTTTTTTAACGCTTTACTATCGATGACGCCTGTTGCTACCTGATAAAAAATATCATGACTGGTTTTAGCTCCAAAAAATTTTTGAATGGAATTAAGTTCTCCTTCTGAAAAGCTAATTTTTAGATGCCTCAACTTACGAATTAATAATTCTTTACCTTCCTCAGTATACTTTCTTTTTTCTGAATTTAATGCCGTCTTTATCCTTGATTTTGCTTTTGAAGTAGAAACAAAATCCAACCAATCCGCTTTTGGTTTCTGAACATTTGATGTTAGTATTTCAACCTGATCTCCACTTGATAGTTTATAACTCAAAGGAACTAATTTATTATTCACTTTAGCTCCTAAACAATGGTCACCTATACTAGAATGTACTGAATATGCAAAGTCTAAAGCTGTAGCCCCTGCCGAAAGAACTTTTAAATCACCTTTAGGGGTAAAAACAAAAATATCTTTAGTATATAAATTTAATTTAAAATCATCTAATAATTCTTTTGTGGATGCCGATCCTAAATTTTCCAACATTTCTCTAACTTGAGATATCCAATTTTCAATCTGATTGTCTTCTCTTCCCTTATATCCTTCTTTATATTTATAATGTGCAGCTATACCCTTTTCTGCCAATTCATCCATTCTTTCCGAACGTATCTGCACTTCCACCCACTTGGATTCCGGTCCTATTACCGTAACATGTAAACTTTCATATCCCGTTGATCTGGGTGTTGTAATCCAATCTCTCATTCTACTTGGATTGGGCATGAATTTATCCGTGACTATAGAATAAATTTTCCATGCCAAGAATTTTTCATTCTTATAATCTGATTTATATATAACTCGAATAGCAAATAAGTCAAAGACTTCTTCAAAAGATACATCTTGTTTTTTCATTTTTTTATAAATTGAAAAAACGGATTTATGACGTCCCTTGATAGTAAAATTCAATCCTTCTGCATTTAAACTATCTCTCATTATTCTTGAAAACTGTTCAATATATCTTTGCCTGTCTTTTTCTGTTTCTTCAAGCTTTTTAACAATTAAAGAATAAGATTCCGTATCTGTATATTTTAAGCTCAAATCTTCTAACTCAGATTTTATTGTATATAAACCCATTCTATGAGCCAAAGGAGCATATATATATGTTGTCTCAGCAGCAATTTTTTTTTGTTTGGAACTTTTCATACTATCCAAGGTCCTCATATTGTGAAGTCTATCAGCTATTTTAATTAAAATAACTCTCACATCTTCAGACAAGGTAAGTAATAGCTTTCTATAGTTCTCTGATTGTAATGAAAGATTTTGATGGTCTATGTTGGAGATTTTAGTAAGACCATCTATAATTTTAGCAACTTTAGGATTAAATAAATTATAAATATCTTCAATAGTATACTGAGTATCTTCTACTACATCATGCAATAAAGCACATGCTATACTAGTAGCACCCAAACCTATTTCGTCAGCAACAATTTTAGCTACGGCTAATGGATGGTATATATAGGGTTCTCCAGTCTTTCTTCTTTGGTCCTTATGCGCTTCTTTTGCTAATTCAAAAGCTTTTCTTATCAGAGACTTATCTTCAGTTGTCAAATCTCTGTATGTGTTACGAAGCATATCTTTATAACGCTTGACTATTTCTTCTTCTTCTTTTTTTAGATGTAATTCTTCCATACCATTTTTAGCCTATTTTTCAATTTTTTATTAATATGGGATACATAACATGAATCCTAACTAATTAGTAAAAATTAAGACTTATTATTTACACAAAGCTAATTAATTTTTCTTTTATATATGTGTTCTAACTTTTTTATGTTATTATATTATTATTAAATTTATATTTTTGAAAACTAATTATGGTACCAATGAAAAAAACTATGCTAAAATCATGTTTATTATCATGTTTTTTAAACGCTTCATTTTTAACTGCTCAAATGGGTGGTGGCATGTGGATGCCCAACCAACTTAATGAAAAAGAAATGAAGGAAATGGGTATGAAAATATCCTCGAAACAAATATTTAATACAAAGAATCCAAGTATTAAAGATGCTGTTGCACATTTCGGAGGGGGTTGTACTTCTGAAATTATTTCTCCTAAAGGTCTATTGCTTACCAACCATCATTGCGGATATTATAATATACAATCACACTCTACCGTTAGCAACGACCTATTAACTCATGGTTTTTGGGCTTCCAGTTTTGATGAAGAAAAACCTAACGAAGGATTAAAAGCAACATTCATAGTTGATATCAAAGAAGTTACTCCTCAAATTTTAATGGGGATAAGTGACAATTTAACTGAACAACAAAGAAATACACTTATTCAAAATAATATTAATAAAACTCTCACTACTATAAAAAAAGAAAATTATCAAGATATAGCTATATTACCTTTTTATTATGGTAACCAATATTATGCCTTTATAACAGAAACCTATGAAGATATTCGTTTAGTAGGAGCTCCGCCATCTTCCATTGGAAAATACGGATCAGATACTGATAACTGGATGTGGCCTAGACATACCGGAGACTTTTCTCTTTTTAGAATTTATGCCGATAAGAATAATCGTCCTGCAAAATATTCAAAAGATAACATTCCCTATACTCCCAAATATTATTTACCTATTTCAATTAAAGACAAAAAGGAAAATGATTTTTCATTCGTATATGGATTTCCCGGAAGAACTCAAGAATATTTACCTTCATCCGCTATAGAACAAATCCTAGAAATAACTAATCCCTCCAGAATTTCTTTACGTAATGAATCTTTAAAAATTTTAGATAGCGCTATGCGTGAAAATAAAGAAATAAAAATAAAATATGCAGCGAAGTATGCTTCAATAGCCAACGGATGGAAAAAATGGATAGGTGAAAATCAAGGATTGATTAAATCTAATACTATACAAAAAAGAAAGGAATACGAAACTCAATTAATAGAACATACCAACACAAGTCTTGATGATAGAAATAAAAATTTAGTTTTATTGAATACTATGAAAGGACTATATAAAAGTAGTAGTGGATATAATAAGGCTTATACTTATTTTAATGAAGTATTTTATTCGAATTCTGAGACTTTCCGTATGGCCTATATATTATCCAATCTTCTTAGTACTTCAGATCAAAATTTTGAAAAAATAAAATTAAGAGTCATTAAAAATTTGACGAATATTTATAAAAATTACGATCCCGAATTAGACAAAAAAGTATCTTCTCAAATGCTTTCCATGTATAGTATGAATATTGAACCACGATTTCAGATAGCCGGTCATGAAGATTATGAAAAGGTATCTTCCTGTAATATTTACTTATCTGAATTATGGAATAAATCTTATATAACCGGTAAAAAAGGAAATCTCTTATCTATTTTATCTACTGATTCACAGGAAAATATAAAATCTAAATTAAAAGAAGATGCTGTTTTAAACTTTATTAACCCTTACGTTGAAATGTTCAGAGTAAAAATTTTACCTTATCATGATGAATTTGACAAGAAGCTTGATAGTCTTCAAAGAAAATACATGAAAGCCCAACTTAATGCTTTTCCTTCTAAAAAGTTCTTTCCGGATGCAAATTCTACTTTAAGAATTACCTATGGTAAAATTGACGGATATATGCCCAAAGACGGTATCTATTATAAACCATTTACAACATTGTCCGGTGTTATTGAAAAATATGTCCCCAATGATTATGAATTCGATCTTCCTAAAAAATTGATAACATTGTATAATCAAAAAAATTTCGGCTCCTATTCACAAAATGGAGATATAATAGTAAATTATATTGCTACCAACCATACCACCGGAGGAAACTCAGGAAGTCCTGCTTTTGATTCTCAAGGTAATTTGGTTGGACTCAATTTTGACAGAGTTTGGGAAGGTACAATGAGCGATACTAATTACGATCCAACTATTTGCAGAAATATTATGGTTGACATCCGTTATATATTATTTATTATAGATAAATATGCCGGAGCCCAAAGGCTAATAGATGAAATGAAAATTATAAAATAATAAAAAAGAAGTTTTCTAAATTAGAAAACCTCTTTTTTATGTAAATAATTATTTAAAACAATCCTATTGCCTTCCACCAAGCAGTTCCTATAATTAACCAAATTAACAGGATAACCAAACTCATAAAAAAGCCTATCTTCCACCATTTTGCTAAGGGAATGTATCCACAACCGAACAAAATAGGGGCTGGCCCACTAGAATAATGAGTAATAGACATATTTAAATTACTAAAAAATGCAAATAATAAAATTGCCAACATTGGAGGAGCGCCTGCAGCTATTGAAATGGATACAAATATAACATACATAGCACTTATATGTGCGATAGCACTAGCCATAAGATAATGAACATAAAAGTAAACCAAAAGAAGAATCAATAACATAGGCATCCAATTCATTCCTTTCACTGATGCTGCAACATAATTTCCAAACCAAGGAATAAAGCCTAAGGTATTTAATTGGGAAGCTAATGTCATTAGAATGGCAAACCATATAATTGTATGCCATGCTTCTTTTTCACTAATTACATCATTCCAATCAAGTGCACGAGTTAATAACAAAATACATAATCCTACAAATGCAGTAAATGTTGCATCTATTTTAAGGAATGACCCTAACACCCAAAAAATGACTAAGTAAGAAAAAACACCAAGAACAATCCATTCATTGGTGGTCATTTTACCCATTTCTTTTAGCTTTTCTTTTGCTATAGCTTTCATTTCCGGAGTATATTTTAATTCCGGTGGAAAAAATTTATATAAAATATAAGGAATTAGCAATAGAGATAATAATCCGGGAACTATTGCTGCTTTTGCCCAATCAGTCCAAGAAATAGTATAACCCATATTTTCAACAAATTTAGCAATCATAGGATTACCTGCCATTGAAGTTAAAAACATAGCACAAGTAATAGCATTACATTGAAAAATACACTGTACTAAAAAAGCTCCTATTTTATTTTGAGTTCCTTTTTCTGGAGTAGAATCATATGCATTTGAAATAGATAGAAATAAAGGTGTTATAATACCACCACAACGTGCAGATGTTGATGGCATTGCCGGTGCAAAAATTAAATCAGTCATAACAAGACCATAAGATAAACCTAAAGAACTATTTCCAAGCTTACTAATGAAAAGATAACCTACCCTTCTTCCAAAACCTGTTTTGATAAATCCTCTTGAAATAAAAAAAGCACAAGCAATCATCCAGATTGTTGTATCTCCAAAACCTTTTAAAGCGCTTTTGATACGAATTAAATCTAAAGCAATAACCGTTGTCATACTAAATATGGCCATCGCTCCCAGAGGAAATGGGGATAAAATTAACCCCAGAACAGTAGCAATAAAAACTGAAGCTAAATGCCATGCTTTTACATCAACTCCATCAGGTGCAGGTATAAACCAAAGAATAATACCTACCAAAATAACCAATAAAAACTTTAATATATTTATATTCATAATTTAACTATATGTTTTTAATTTATTACATGTTTATATTCGATATAAATAAATGTTAATTATTAAACAA
>NZ_LIVM01000006.1 GCF_001418685.1 Apibacter mensalis | reverse complement strand
AATTCATTCCCTGCCTCTGTACTAATGGAAAATAAATCCTTCATTTATGATGGCAATCTTCATAGTTTGATGGTTACAGGTTTACCGGAATCTACCCAAGTTACTTATGAGAACAATGGCCATATTAACGCTGGTTCTTATTTAGTTACAGCTAAATTAAAGCACCCTAATTATGGCTATGCAGAACTTACGGCTACCCTTACCATCAATAAAGCTAAGGCAATTATCTCCGCTGAAGATATACAAACTTTTACTTATGATGGTTCGGTGAAAAATGTGAAAGCTACCTTAAATCATAATGAAACTGATTTAATCTATACGCCAAAGGGTTACATTAATGCCGGTGTACATATTATTACTGTAACTGCGCCTGAGTCCAAAAATTATACGGAAGTTTCTAAACAAATTACTTTAAAAATTGAAAAGGCAGAGGCTATTATTTCTGCAGAGGATATACAAACTTTTACTTATGATGGTTCGGTGAAAAATGTAAAAGCTACTTTAAATCATAATGAAACTGATTTAATCTATACGCCAAAGGGTTACACTAATGCCGGTGTACATATTATTACTGTAACTGCGCCTGAGTCCAAAAATTATGCGGAAGTTTCTAAACAAATTACTTTAAAAATTGAAAAGGCAGAGGCTATTATTTCTGCAGAGGATATACAAACTTTTACCTATGATGGTTCGGTGAAAAATGTAAAAGCTACTTTAAATCATAATGAAACTGATTTAATTTATTCTCCTCAACAAGGATATATAGAAGAGGGTATCTATAACATTACAATTATGGCTGATGAAAGTCCTAACTATTTATCTTCTTCCAAAAATGTAAAATTGATTATAACTAATAATTCTTTAGGAGTAGATGACCTTACAGTTGAAAATGAAGAAATCAAAATCGCACCCAATCCGGTTTCAACTACTTTAAAAATGATTTTTTCAAAATCACCGGTTAAAAAAGAAGCTATAAAAATCTATGATTTAATGGGTAGGTTGATTTTAGAAACACACACTGTTTCTGGAGAAAAAATTAAAGAAATCGATTTTACCGGCTATTATTCCGGAGTTTATATCTTAAAATATAAAAATAAAGTATTCAAAATTATTAGAGAATAATAAGTATTTTACTTGCATGTACTAAAAAAGGATTCCTAGTTTAGGAATCCTTTTTTTATATCATCCACTATCAGTTTTGCTGTTCTTATAGATGCTCCTGAATCTCCTAACCTATGTCTGAGCTCTAAATAATTCTTTTTAATTTTTTTCACATTTTCAATATCTAGCAATTTATTTAATTCACTCTTCAAATTAATATAGCTCAAATCATCTTGGATAAGCTCGGTTACTACTTTACGATCCATAATTAAATTAACTAAAGAAATATACTGTATATGTTTAATTAATCTTTTAGCTATTTCATAAGATATTCTACTTCCCTTATAGCAAACTACTTCAGGCACATTCAGTAAAGCCGTTTCCAAAGTAGCCGTTCCGGATGTAACTATTGCTGCTTGAGATATTCTTAACAAATTATAGGTTTGATTGGAAACAATCTTCACATGGGAATTCAAAAATTGCTTATAAAACTTTACCTCAATGGAGGGAGCAGCCGCAATTACAAACTCATAAGATAAAAAATCTTTTTCCACTGATAACATTTGTGATAACATCTTTATTATCTCTTGTTTCCTACTACCCGGCAATAAAGCAATTATGGGCTTATCCGAAAGACCATTCTCCTTTCTAAATTTATTTTGATCAAGATCCGGTAACGAATTTAAAGCATCTAATAAAGGATGCCCTACAAAATCTACCGGATAATTATATTTTGCATAAAAATCTTTTTCAAAGGGAAGAATTACAAACATTCGATCTATATATTTTTGGATGATCTTAACCCTGCCGGATTTCCATGCCCATAATTGAGGGGATATATAATAAAATGTTTTTATTCCTAATTTTTTTACACTTTTACAAATGCGAAGATTAAATCCGGGATAATCAATAAAGATTACACAATCCGGCTTATAATGAGAAATATCTTTTTTACACAGTTTAATATTTCCTAGTATGGTTCCTAAATTTACCAATACTTCTAGAAAGCCCATAAAAGATAAATCTTTATAATGTTTAACCATCATTCCCCCTTGAGCTTGCATTAAATCCCCTCCCCAGAAACGAAATTCAGCATGCTTATCCTCATTTTTAATTTCCTTCATCAGGTTAGAACCATGTAAATCTCCTGATGCTTCTCCTGCAATGATGTAATATTTCATATTTTTAATAAATTTAAGGTTGAAAAATACTCAAACCTCCCTGTTTGATCCTATAATGCTGACTTCAACTCTTTCTCAATAATCAATCCGTTTCCTATTAATTTATATAACATAAGCCATACTATTTTAAATTATAAAAAAAGCTTATCTAAACCAACGAATCATATAATCCGTATTTATTAATATATCCATCTTAAAATAGTATGATTAGCAGTTGTCGATAATAGACTCCTAAAACATCAAACGAGTAAAAGCTTTTCTTAAATTTTAATGAAATTAAGATTCAAGAAAAGTAGTTACAGTTTCATAAAAATCTGTAGGATTATCTACCTGCACCCAATGCCCGGCATTCGGAATTACTATGGTTTTTTCATTTGGAAAATATTGACGTATAGAAAACTCATCTTCCTTCAAAATATAATTAGACTTTTCTCCGGAAATAAATAAAGTGGGGCCTACATATTTCCCAAAAGAAATAGAATTATTCATCAGTTGATTATATTTCTCTGATAAGGTTTTCAAATTAAAGCGGAAATTAAAACGGTTATCTTCTGTTCTATAAACATTTTTCATTAAAAACATTATTACTCCGGAATCACTAATATATTGAGATAACATGTTTTCTACCTCTTTTTTTTCATTTACCTTAGAAAAATCAACACTTTCCAATGCCTTGAAAATTTGCTGATGATGCGGAGGATAGGCTTTAGGAGCCATATCAACTACTATTAATTTTTCAACCAGATCAGGATGTTTAATTGCACATTCCATAACTGACTTTCCCCCTAAAGAATGTCCTAATAAAATTGCCTTATCTATAGAATAATGCTTCATATAGCTTACCATATCATCTGACATGTCTGTATAGCTCATTTGATCTGAATGAAAGCTTCTTCCATGATTTCTTAAATCGATAAGGTGTACTTCATTAGTTTCTGAAAATTTTTTCCCTAAGGTTCCCCAATTATCTAACATTCCAAATAAACCGTGAAAAATTAATAATGGCAATTTTCCGGGATTATAAAATATTTTTGAATTTAAGATATGTTTTTCCATTTTATTATCTTTTTTACAAAAATATGGATATTCTTAACATATACTATGTTTTAAATAGTAGCACAAATGCATATTAATTTATATACAAACCTTCATAAAAAAATGTAATTTTATACTATAT
Source organism: Apibacter mensalis (assembly GCF_001418685.1). Lineage (GTDB taxonomy): Bacteria > Bacteroidota > Bacteroidia > Flavobacteriales > Weeksellaceae > Apibacter > Apibacter mensalis. The sequence continues at coordinate 172,511 of NZ_LIVM01000006.1, read as the reverse complement.
TTTATTATCAACACAACCAAGTATTACATAAACTAAAAAAATTGAATGCATGAATAATTTCAACAACCAATTAAAAAGGAGTTTAACCAACAGACATATACAGCTCATTGCTATAGGGGGAGCCATCGGAACAGGCTTATTTATGGGATCAGGAAAAACCATCAGTTTAGCTGGGCCTTCTATTTTATTAGTTTACACTATTATAGGTTTTATCTTGTTTTTTGTTATGAGAGCTATGGGCGAATTGCTTCTTTCCAATCTTAACTATAAATCTTTTGTAGATTTTACTACAGATTTATTAGGTCCTATGGCGGGTTTTTTCATGGGCTGGACATATTGGTTTTGCTGGATAGTTACTGGATGTGCTGATTTAATAGCTATTTCCGGATATGTAGAATACCTTTTTCCGAATATGATTGCTCCCTGGATTCCTGCATTGACTTGTATAATATTGTTCTTATGCTTAAATTTATTAACTGTAAAGTTATTTGGGGAAACAGAATTTTGGTTTGCCATAGTAAAAATTATTGCCATAATCTTCCTTATCGCAATCGGTATATTATTCATCTTTAATTATTTTAAATCTCCTTCCGGTGTAACTGCCTCCCTTTCCAATATATGGAATGATGGAGGATTTTTCCCTACCGGTTTTACCGGATTTGTGGCAGGATTTCAGATAGCAGCTTTTGCATTTGTAGGAGTAGAATTGGTAGGTACAACAGCTGCTGAGACTAAAAATCCTGAGAAAACCCTCCCCAAAGCTATTAACGCAATCCCTATTCGAGTAATTTTATTTTATGTACTTTCTTTAGCCATAATAATGTCGGTGATGCCTTGGCGCACCATAGATCCCGACAAGAGCCCTTTTATTGTATTGTTTTCTTTTACCGGAATTACATCAGCATTTAGTATTACTTATTTTGTAGTACTTACTTCCGCGGCCTCTTCAGCTAATAGTGGAATTTTTTCAACCAGTAGAATGCTATATGGTCTTTCGTTAAGTAAAAAAGCACCCATTTTTTTCAGAAAACTTTCAAAAGCTTCCGTTCCTTCTTATGGATTAACCTTCTCATGCATCTGCTTACTTCCGTCTGTATTGATACTTTATTTTGGAAATGAAAATATAATGTATGCCTTTACGTTAGTAACCTCAGCAGCAACTCTACTGTTTATTTTTATTTGGTCAATGATTCTCATCTCCTATATTTCATTCCGAAAGAGAAAACCCGAACTTCATCGAAGATCTAATTATAAAGTCCCCGGAGGCCTTATATCAATTTATTTATCCTTATTATTTTTTTTATTTCTCATAATTGCTTTTTGGTTCAAAGAGGATACCAAACAAGCTATCATCTTTACCCCCCTATGGTTTGTATTATTGAGAATTTGTTATTTCATAATTCCTAAAAAAATAAAAAAACAATGGAATTCATATTTTTAGTTTTAATACTTTCTTCTTACTAGAAAATTATAATTGAAATCTATAATGCAAAGGAAAAAGGAATGATTATTTAAAATTTTATGATACTAGCAAAATTTTTACCTAACATCCATTTAACTAATATAACTTTTTTATAATAAAATCCATATAGCCCCGATATTCTTACTTTTATAATAATAACAAAATACCTAAATTTGAAAATTATCAATAAAAATAAATAAAACAACATGGCTAGAAATTGGCAAACTATAAAAGAATACTCGGATATATTATTTCAATACTGGAACGGAATTGCAAAAATAACTATTAATCGACCTGAAGTTTATAATGCTTTCCGACCTGAAACAAATTTTCAAATGATAGAAGCCATGGAATATAGTCGAGAGCACCCGGAAATTGACGTTATTATTTTAACCGGTGCAGGAGACAAAGCTTTTTGCAGTGGTGGTGATCAAAATGTAAAAGGAGTCGGCGGCTATGTTGGAGAAGACGGCGTGCCTAGATTAAATGTATTGGAATTGCATAAAAAAATACGAGAAATTCCTAAACCGGTAATTGCCATGGTGAACGGATATGCTATCGGAGGGGGACATGTGCTTCATGTAGTTTGTGATTTAACCATAGCTTCCGAAAATGCAAAATTTGGACAAACGGGTCCAAAAGTGGGAAGTTTTGACGGAGGTTTTGGATCATCATACCTTGCCAGAAGTATTGGTCAAAAAAAAACAAGAGAAATTTGGTTTCTTTGTCAGCAATATTCCGCTCAAGAAGCTATGGAAATGGGTATGGTTAACAAAGTAGTTTCCTTAGAACAACTAGAAGACGCTACCATAGAATGGTGCGAAATTATGCAGCAAAGAAGCCCTATGGCTTTACGCATGATCAAACGTTGTTTAAATGCCGAACTAGACGGTCAACATGGTTTAATGCAATTAGCCGGAGACGCTACTCTTATGTATTATCTAATGGATGAAGCCCAAGAAGGTAAAAAAGCTTTCTTGGAAAAACGTAAACCCGATTTTAAAAAATTTCCCAAATTCCTTTAATAAAATTAAAAAAAGTCCCTTAAAAAAGGGACTTTTTTTACTAATTTAAAACTGAAAAATAATCCTTTTTTGAACGCTTATTAATCAGCAACTTACAAAAATTATGTCAATTTTTAAAATATTCTTAACTTTATTTCAAGTAAGGAAATGATTTCTTTTTTTAACTTATTTTTCTTATATAATTCTAACTTTCGCTTCATATTTTTTGGTATGATATAAAAAATATACCACAAAAAAAAGTTATGAATCTATTTTTACTTACCACTTTAAAAAAAATCAATAATATATCCATAAATAATTTACCATTATTTACGTTTCAGAATGGTTTTCTCAGACAATAATTGGGATAATAATAGATTATTTTTTAAAATATTTTCTAAAATTTTTCACTATAATAATTAATAAATTAATTTTAATTCATTAAAACTTTAACCATTAATTAATTAAAAATTAATCAAATCCATAAATCATATATTGATAAGAAAAATTTAGCTTAGCTGTTTTTAAAAAAAATGATCAATATCAGAATAATAGCCTATAATTGTTTCGTTTTCTTTCGTATTTTTGCTATTAAAATAAAACCAAACAATTGTGAAAACAGAATTTTCTAATTCTAGTAAAATTAACTCTTGGGATGTAATTGTCATTGGTGGAGGTGCGACCGGCTCTGGAACTGCTCGAGATTGTGCAAGAAGAGGATTGCGTACGCTTATGTTAGAGCGTCACGATATAGCCACTGGAGCTACGGGAAGAAATCACGGATTATTACATAGCGGCAGCCGATATGCTGTTACAGATAGAGAATCCGCTGAAGAATGTATCAAAGAAAACATGATCTTAAAACGTATCGCCAGTCATTGCGTTGAAAAAACGGACGGACTTTTTTTAACCTTGCCGGAAGACGATATAACATTCCAATCTAAATTTATCGAAGCCTGTCATACAGCCGGAATTGATGCTAAGGCAATAGACCCTAAAGAGGCATTACAATTAGAGCCTTCTGCGAATCCTTCCATAATCGGGGCAGTTGTTGTACCGGATGGAACAGTAGACCCATTTCGTTTAACACTTTCTAATATTATGGATGCTAAACAACAGGGAGCAAAAATTGAAACCTATCATGAAGTTTTAGGATTAATTAAAGAGCAGAACAGAGTTATCGGAGTAAAAGTCTTAGATCATATAACTAAACAAGAAAAAAACTTGTATGCTTCTGTTGTGGTAAATGCCGGTGGAATATGGGGACAAAAAATTGCAGAATATGCAGATCTTAAAATAAAAATGTTTCCTGCCAAAGGATCTCTTCTTATTTTTGGACATAGAGTAAATAATATGGTATTAAACCGCTGTCGTAAACCTGCAGATTCGGATATTCTTGTACCTGGAGATACCATATGTTTAATAGGTACCACTTCCACCCATGTTCCTTACGAAGAGATTGACAATATGTATGTTACTCCCGAGGAAGTAGACATTTTGATCCGAGAAGGGGGAAAACTATCTCCTACCCTGCTTCAAACCCGAATATTACGAGGATATGCAGGAGTAAGACCTTTAGTTGCTTCCGATGATGATCCGTCAGGCCGTAACGTAAGCCGAGGAATAGTTTTATTAGATCACGCTACAAGAGACGGATTGGAAGGATTCATCACTATTACCGGAGGTAAATTAATGACCTACCGATTAATGGCTGAATGGGCTACTGATTTAGTATGTAAAAAATTAAATAATACTACTCCTTGTACTACTGCTGAAGAAAATCTTCCGGGATCTCAACAAAGTATAGAAGAAATAAATCAAAAAATGATTTCCGTACCTGCTACCATACGTAAATCTGCAATTTACAGATTAGGCGATATGGCAGAAAATTTAAAAGCAAACCAGGTAACGGCAACTAGTTTAGTTTGCGAATGTGAGGAAGTATCTGTAGGAGAGGTTGAATATGCCATTAATGAATTGCATGTCAACAATCTCATAGATCTTCGAAGGAGAACTCGTGTGGGTATGGGAACCTGTCAAGGAGAACTTTGCGCCTGTAGAGCCGCCGGGCTAATGAACCATTATCAAGTATTAAGCTCAGATAAATCTAAAGAAGATTTAACGATTTTCTTAAATGAAAGATGGAAAGGTATACGACCAATTGCCTGGGGAGATACCTTAAGAGAAAGTGAATTTACCAGTTGGGTTTATGAAGGAGTGTGCGGATTAGATATGACTCAAGAACAAATTAAAAAAGCAAAAGATGAAATTTGATACAGTAATAATAGGAGGTGGCTTAACCGGTTTAATTAGTGGAATTAGGCTAATGCAGAAAGGACAGAAATGTGCCATCATATCTTCCGGACAAAGTGCTTTACATTTCTTTTCAGGTTCTTTCGATTTGTTAAACAATTTACCAGACGGAACTCCTGTAAATAACCCTGAAGCTTCCTTACTGGAACTCTCTAAACAAGCCCCGAATCATCCATATGTTAAAATGGGCGAATCAAAATTTACTGAATTAGCCCAAAAAGCAAAAAGTTTTCTTACAGAGATTGGAATAAAAACCCAAGGCTGTTCCCATAAAAATCATTATCGAATTACCCCTATGGGTATGATAAAACCAACCTGGTTGACAATGTCTAATTTTGCCTTTTTTGAGGTAGGAAAATTTCCGTGGAAAAAAGCTGCAATTATTAATATCGAAGGATTCTTAGACTTTAATCCTGATTTTATCTCCGAAGCATTCGAAAAGATAGGAGTGGAAACCTCCATCGCTTATTTTAACTTACCGGAATTAAATCTAATAAGAAAAAATCCGAGCGAATTCAGATCAACTAACCTATCCTTTGTGCTTGACAAAGAAGTTAATCAAGATCTTCTGGTTAAAATTCTTTCAGAAAAAAGTCAAGGATGTGAACTAATTATTTTCCCTGATTGTATCGGTTTTCGAAACGCAGATCTTTTGCCTGGGCTAATTAATAGATTAGGAAAGCCTATATACTTAATCCCTACCTTCCCTCCATCCTTAGTAGGTGTTAGCACACAATTGTATTTAAAAGATTATTTTACAAAATTGGGCGGAGTTTTTATGCTGGGTGACAATGCAACCCATGCAGATATAGAAGGTAATCAGGTGACCAATTTATATACACTCAATCACGGAAATATTCCAATTTCTGCCAAAAACGTAATACTTTCCTCAGGAAGCTTTTTTAGCCAAGGATTGTTAGCCGACATTAAACAAGTATACGAACCTGTATTTGATCTCGATACAGATTATTTAACAGATAGAGCAGACTGGTATAATAGCAATTTATTTGAAAAGCAAAATTACCAACAGTTTGGAGTAAAAACTGATAAGAATTTCCATGGGATTAAAAATGATACGCCTATTGATAATTTATATGTGGCAGGTGCAATTCTTAGTGGTTTCAATCCATTAAAAGAAGGATGTGGAGCCGGTGTATCCTTTTTATCTGCACTATATGTTGCTGAACAAATTTTAATTAAAGAAAAAACCTATGAACCTATTGCTCAATACAAGTGAAAATAACTTTGAACAATGTATTAAATGTACAATATGTACAGTGTATTGTCCAGTATCCAAAGTAAACCCCGATTATCCGGGCCCAAAACATTCCGGACCTGATGGAGAAAGATTACGTTTAAAAGATCCTGATTTCTATGATGAGTCTTTAAAATATTGTATCAACTGTAAAAGATGTGAAGTTGCCTGTCCATCTAATGTAAAAATTGGAGATATAATCCAGATGGCTCGTATTAAATATAGCAAGAAAAAACCTATTTTAAGGGATGTCATCCTTGCACACACTGACTTTATGGGTACCCTGGCTACTCCTTTTGCTCCCATTGTGAATGCAATGACCTCTTTTAAACCGGTTAAAAGCTTAATTGAGCCCATACTAAAAATTGATAAGAGAAGAAGTCTTCCCAAATATTCATTCGGTACGTTTAGAAGCTGGTACAAAAAAGTAGCTGATAAACAAAAAAAATATCCTACGCAAGTATCTTATTTTCACGGTTGCTACGTGAATTATAATAACCCTCAACTAGGAAAAGATATGATTAAAGTTCTTAATTCTTTGAATATAGGAATTCAGCTTCTTGAAAAGGAAAGATGTTGCGGCATTGCATTAATCTCAAATGGTTTTATAGACAAAGCTAAAAAGAATGCAAAAATTGATGAAGCAGAAATTCGCAAATCCGTAATAGATAAAAAACTTCCGGTAATTACTACTTCTTCCTCCTGTACTTTTACAGTACGCGATGAGCACTCTCATCTTTTGGGGGTAGATAACAGTTCGGTTAAAGATCAAGTGGAATTAGCTACTCGATACATTTACCGATTACTAAGTTCTTCTGATACCAAACTTAAATTTAAAAACAAGCCTTTAAAAATAGCATATCATACACCTTGCCACATGGCAAAATTAGGCTGGACTTATTATTCCGTTGAATTGTTAAAGCTTATCCCCAATGTAGAAGTAACAGTTCTGGAATCCAATTGCTGTGGAATTGCAGGAACATTTGGATTTAAAAAAGAAAATCATGAAGTTTCTAAAAAAATTGGTGATCCCTTATTTAAGCAAATTGAAACAGGTGGTTTCGATCTAGTAGCCACCGATTGCGAAACTTGTAAGTGGCAGATTGAAATGTTTACCACTAAAACATGTGAACATCCCCTTAGTATAATTGCCAATGCATTGGAGGATTGATATTATATTTTCAATAAAAAACCTTATGAAAATCATAAGGTTTTTTTGTTGAAAACAAATATTTATTTGGCTATAATTACTTCTATTCCGTTATCTTCTAATGTGTTAAGATCTTTTTCTGTAATATCGTTGTCCGTAATCAAAACATCAAGTTTATCTAAAGAACAGATTTGACCAAAACCTCTCTTATTTATTTTGGTTGAATCTGCCAATACGATGACCTTTTCTGATTGTTCAATCATTACTTTATTTAAATTGGCTTCTGTAGAATTAGAAGTTGAAAGACCAAAATCAAGGTCTATGCCATCTATACCTAAAAATAACTTATTACATGAAAATTTTTTTAACTCAGATTCTGCTAAAGATCCTATTACGGAAATGGAACTTTTCCTTAAGTCTCCCCCTAGCTGAATAACGTCAATAAAAGAATCCTTACTTAACTCCATTGACACACTTAACGATGAGGTAATGACAGTTAATTTTTCATACCCTGAAATGATTTTTGCTAAATAATATACTGTAGTTCCTGATGCTAAAATAATAAAATCCTGATCGTTAACAAACTTAAGAGCTGCTTTCGCTATTTTTTGTTTTTGCATTACTTGTACAAATTCCTTTTCATTAATATTTTTTTCGAAAGCATACAGAGGTTGCTTACTTGCACCTCCATGTGTTCTATATAAAAGACCCATATTTTCCAAGTATTGAAGGTCTTTTCTGATAGTTACCGCAGAAACATTTAACTTTTCACAAAGTTCATTAACTTTAGTGAAATTATGTTCATCTAATTCATCGATAATAAGTTGCTGCCTTCTATTAAGCTTGATCATGATCAAATATTTAAAAGTTTAAAGTTAAGAATAAAATCTAAATTTTTATTGCATATTTATCAATATGCCAATAAAAAAATCATTAACAAATATATACTCAGCAAATTATTTTTATATTCCATTAAATAACAACCCGCTTTTATATTTATCAAATTTTTAACTAATATTTATAGGAATTTCATGAAAAATAGTATATTAAAAATTTCATACTGTTTCGTATTGTTTTTTTTGTAATTTTACCGACAACAGAAAAGAAGCAAAAAACAATTAAATTAAAACAAAATGAAACGAAGTGCTCAATTATCAAAACTAAATACAAATTCTGAATGGGATGTCATTATAATTGGTGGAGGTTCAAGTGGTTTAGGTGCAGCAGTGGATGCGGCTACCAGAGGATATAAAACTGTACTATTTGAAGCTCGTGATTTTGCAAAAGCAACATCAAGTCGTTCTACAAAATTACTTCATGGAGGTGTTCGATATTTAGCACAAGGAGATATTGCACTAGTAAAAGAGGCTCTTCGAGAAAGAGGTCTTTTGGAAAGAAATGCCAGTCACCTTGCGAAAAAACAAGTTTTTGTTATACCTAATTATAAATGGATTGACGGTCCTTTTTACACCATTGGGTTAAAAATATACGATATGTTATCGAAAAAACTCAGCTTAGGAAAATCCGAGCATATCAGTAAAAGCAAAGCATTAGAAATGTTGCCTACCGTTGAACCTAACGGATTACATGGAGGTGTAATATACTATGATGGACAATTTGACGATTCACGTATGGCTGTAAATCTTGCTCAAACTGCTGTAGAAAATGGAGGAGCTATCTTAAACTATATGAAAGTAACCGGTCTTATCAAAGACAATAAAAATCAAATTACAGGTGTAAAAGTTAAAGATGAAATTAATGGTACTGAATACGAAGTAAAAGGTAAAGTCGTATTAAATGCTACCGGGGTATTTACTAATGATATCCTTAACATGAATGATCCTAATCATAAAAAAACTGTTGTTCCCAGTCAAGGAATTCACTTAGTTTTAGACAAATCTTTTTTACCAGGAGATAATGCTTTAATGATCCCTAAAACCAGCGATGGGAGAGTATTATTTGCCGTTCCATGGCATAATAGATTAGTGGTAGGTACAACAGATGTTTTAGTAGATAATCCTAGTTTGGAGCCTAGAGCTTTAGAACAAGAGATAGAATTTGTTCTTAATACAGCTTCTCAATATCTTGTTAAAAAACCAACTCGAAAAGATGTATTATCCATTTTTGCCGGACAGAGACCTTTAGCTGCTCCGGACAAAGAAGGAGGCAGCACTAAAGAAGTATCTAGAAATCATAAAATTTTAGTTTCAGAAACCGGATTATTAAGCATAATTGGAGGAAAATGGACAACATTCCGACAAATGGCTGAAGACTTTATCGATAAAGCTATTGAGACCGGAAAAATTGATCGCAGGCCTTGTAAAACAGATAAGTTATCAATTCACGGAAATATGCCTGCAAATCAAGTTGACAGAACCAATCACCTATATGTATACGGATCGGACATACCTGCTATCAAAAAGCTTCAACAAGAAAATCCTGAATATGCAGAAAAAATCCATCCTAACCATGAATATACAAAAGCCGAAATCGTATGGGCTGTTAGGGAAGAGATGGCTCAAAAAGTTGAAGATATATTAGCCAGAAGAGTTAGACTATTATTTGTTGACGCTCGTGCAGCTATAGATGCAGCCGAATCAGTAGCAAAAATCATAGCTAAAGAATTAGGATATGACGACAATTGGGTTACCCAAGAAACTAAAGAGTTTCAAGATTTAGCAAAAGGTTATTTATTAGTAAATTATTAAAATAAGTTATATATCATTTTCTCATTTAAAAATAATTAACTCTATTATAAAATTAAAAAAATGTCAAATTTTTTAACACCGCCTAAGCCTATTGAACGTAAGCCGGAATCAGAAGTTAATGCTTCATATAAACAATTGAGGCTTCAGGTTTTCATAGGAATTTTTATAGGATATGCCGCCTATTATCTTGTTAGAAAAAACTTTGCATTGGCTATGCCTTACTTAGTTGAATTGGGTTTTTCTAAATCTGATCTCGGAATTGCCTTTTCCTTTAATGCTACTGCTTACGGTTTGTCTAAATTCATAATGGGTGGTATTTCAGATAGAAGTAATGCCAGAAAATTCCTTCCTTTAGGATTAACCTTAGCTGCTGTCTCAACCATAATAGCAGGAACTTCCCTAGGAATGTATAATATTACTGTAATGGCCGTATTTCAATTTTTGGTAGGTTGGTTCGGTGGTATGGGGTGGCCTCCATGCGGAAGGGTTATGACTCATTGGTTCTCCGTAAAAGAAAGAGGAACTAAAATGGCTGTATGGAATTTGGCTCACAACGTTGGAGGTGGATTACTAGGTCAGGTAACCAAATGGGGAATACTTTTCGCTTCATCTCTTAGTATGAGCGTTTTGAGCTGGAAAGTAGGAATGTTTTGGTTTCCTGCAGGAATTGCTATCTTAATAGCCATAATTTCTTACATTCTTATACGTGACAATCCTCAAGCGTGCGGATTGCCTAGCATTGAAGAGTATAAAAACGATTACCCTCCAAACTATTCTAAAGATTCTGAAAAAGTATTATCAACTAAAGAAATATTTTTTAAATACGTTTTAAATAACAAAATGCTTTGGTTTGTAGCCTTTGCTAACGCTTTCGTTTACTTTATCCGATATGGAGTTCAAGACTGGGCTCCTACTTATTTATCAGAAGTAAAAGGATATTCCCAAAGTGATATCAGCAATGCCTATACGTATTATGAATTGGCTGCTATACCGGGAACCTTATTGTGTGGTTGGGTAAGTGATAAGATATTTAAAGGAAAAAGAGCCATGACTACCATCATATTCATGCTTCTTGTAATTACATCTATAATTGTTTATTGGCAAAACCCGGATAATAAATTAGTTGATTTAATAGCATTAACTTCAATTGGATTCTTTATTTATGGGCCGGTAATGTTAATAGGTGTTCAGGCACTGGATTTAGCTCCTAAAAATGCTGCCGGAACTGCTGCCGGTCTTACAGGTTTCTTCGGTTATTTTATTGGTACCTCATTACTTGCTAATATAGTTATGGGAAAAGTTGTTGAATCTTTTGGATGGTCAGCAAGCTTTCAACTGTTGATCGGTAGTGGTATTTTATCCATTATATTTATGACTTTTATTTACAAAAAAGAACAAGAACTAGATAAAAAATAAATATACAATATAACAATTATATTCTTTTTCTGTTTTTCTACTAAGTTTTGATTGTGAATAAATTTTTTGGGGATAAATATGACATTTGAATTTGTTCAATATATGGATAAATTCATGTTTAAATATAATTTCCTATTTAATTGAATATTACTTATAAAATAATAATGAATGATAGGTAAAAAACAAGGTACGATGGTTAATATTTATATATCATGTATTTAGAATGGTGTAGATGTAAATTGAGTTACCCATAAAATTTTTCACAATCAAAGCCTAATTAGCGTTGAAAAGATTTAATAACAATTAACAAGATATCTCAAAAATTAAAATTAAACTAAATTCACTTTATAATAATTATATGAGAAATAATAAACTGGTTACATTAGCATGTTTAAGTATGATAGCATTATCATGCAGTAGTGATGATAACGCACCAACAAATAGAAAAGAAGAGGTACGTCATTTATCTTCTGAAATGCAAATGGTAAGGGATTATGTCCCTGAAAATGCCGTAATAGGGCACAGAGGAACATCCTATTGGGCTCCGGAATCTACAGAGGCAGCTTACAGATGGGCACGAAACATAGGAGCCGATTATTTGGAAGCAGATCTTCAAATTACCAAAGACAGTGTGATATTAGTAGTTCACGACAATGTGTTGACCAGAACTTCCAATATAAAAGATGTCTATCCTGACAGAGCAACCCATCCAGCTTCTACATTCACTTATGAAGAGTTATTAAAATTGGATGCCGGTACTTGGTTTAACCATGATAAAAATACATCACCGGATAGAGCAAGACCAAGCTTTTCCTCTCAAAAACAATATATCAGCACCTTAGAAGACTTAATTATGTTTGCACAAGGGAAACGCTTAAAAAGAGATTCTAATGGTGAAAGGATATGGAAAAAAACAAATGGAAAGTATACTTTTGAGTATGAAGACGACCCGGCAGATAATGGGAACAGACCCGGTATTTATCTTGAAACCAAAGAACCCAGTTTAAACCCGGGAATTGAACATGCATTAGTAAAAGAATTAAACAGACATGGCTGGAACATTATTGAAAAACCAGCTACGGAAACCGCTCATTTCAAAAATGGTAAAGTAAATGTTGGAAATACAAATGGAAAAGTTGTATTACAAACATTTTCACATAATAGCCTATTAATTTTAAAAGATATATTTAAAGGTAAAATCCCAACTGCTTTATTATTTTGGAAAGGGACAGGACCGGATGATATACATGATGAACAACAAGCTACTTATATCAAACATATTAATTTCGGAATTGAAAATTTAGCTCAATTTATTGGTCCATCCATTGCCGGAGGAACTCCACCGGACAATTGGCCAGAATTATTAAATCCTTGGCAAGCTGAGCTGATACATAAATCAGGCATGAAAATACATCCTTATTCATTCGATAATGAAGGGCAAATGATTAAATATTTTTCACTTTCTGATGGGATGTTTACCAATCAATCTGATATGACAATTCGCTTTTATCACGAAAAACAACTCAGAGAAGAAGGACCGGCTTATCAAGATGCTAAAACTATTTTAACAGATTTAGGCTACTAAATAATAAAAAAAATTCAAAGCTGTAAATTCTATTGATTAGTTAATAAATAAAGAATTGAAAAACTTAACATATTAAAACAATAAAATAAATATTAATAATACAAATAAAATCATGAAAAAACTAATACTTGCATTATTAGTAGTTGGATTCACTTCCATGAATGCACAAAAATTAGCAAAATCAGGGAATAGCTACAAATTAAAAAAAGTTATTCCTGTTGAAGGAAGACAAGGTATTGCCATTGATAAAGATTATTATTATGTATCCAGCAGCACCGCTTTATTTAAATATGATAAAAATGGTAATCTAATTACAAAAAACGATAAGCCATTTACAAAATTTGAAAAGCAAGTAAATCATTTCGGAGATATCGATATTTTTAATGGAGAAGTCTACACCGGAGTAGAGTTTTTTGATTCAGGAGTTGTACGCAATATTCAAATTGCCGTATATGATGCAGAAACATTAAACTATAAATATTCTATCGACTTTGGAGAAATCGAACAACCGGAAGTAAGCGGTATTACCATCGACAAAAAAAACAATATTGCTTGGATGTCTGATTGGACTTCCGGATGGTATGTATACAAATATGACTTGAAAACTAGAAAATATATAGGTAAAGTTCATTTACAACCTTCTCCACAATGGCAACAAGGGGTTTATCATATAGATGGAAAACTTTTAATTACTTCTGATGATGGGGATTCAGATGTTCCTGAAGCAGATAATATTTATATTGCTGATGTGAGCAATCCTAAACAAACTCGTACTGAAGTTTCTTTATTTAGATCAATCCCTGAATTCACAAGAGCCGGCGAAATTGAAGGTCTTTCCATTGACCCAGTAACCAATGACCTAGTTATTCTTAACAACCGAGGAGCTATCATTAAAATGGGTATGCCTTCTGGATTTTATCCTGGCTACGACAAAGAAATTCACGAGTTGTATATTTTTGAAAAAACTAAAAAATAATTCTCTCTCATTCCACATAATTAACATAAAAGGATAAGGCAAAGTTTTGGAAGTAGAATCTTTGCCTTATTTTGAAAACTACATCACAAAACAAATTAATTACTAAATAAAAATAACTAACATGAAATATAAACGCAGTTTAGCTCTTTTCTTTTCGGCAGCATTTATTTTAGGCTATGGCCAAAAAGCCTCTCTAGATAATTTCCAAATAGATAATGATACCATTAAAAAAAGACCTTCACTTGTGGAACGCATGAATAGTGATAGCTCCCAACTTTCTCAAGGAATTAAGTTAAACTTTATTAAAGAATTAACCGGAGGAGATGAAAATAGCTTTACTCCTACACTAAAATACGGAATCGGTATGGTATTAGAAACTATTTACCAACAAGTTCCAAGCGAGAAAGGACCTCATAAAGAAGCATACTCAAGCTATAATTTTCAACCGGCTGCATTCAAAATAGGATTTATACATACAGATATGGCTATCTCTCCTAAATTGAGTGCTAGTGTAACTTGGAATCTTCATGCTAGTAAAATCACGGATGCTTTTATTAAATATAACTTACATCCCTTACTTAATTTACAATTAGGACGTTTTAAAGGAGCTGGAAACAGAGCTGCTAATGAGACTTCTGCATATGACTTAGATTTAGCTGATTTTACTTACACATCTGAAAATCAAAGTGCGGCCCAAGGTGGTCCGGATTTGAGACATTACGGTATAAACGTTTCAGGGAAAGTAAAAAATTTCGTTAAATACGCGTTTTTTTTACATAACAGCGACAGTAATCGAGATAGATATTGGTCTTCATTCAATGATGGCCCATCTGAAGGTCAAGGAAATCATGGTTTGGAGTTTAAAAGCTGGGATGCATCCCTTCGCTTTTTCCCAGTAAAAAATGTTGAATTCGGTGGTCATATGGGCTCTGTTAATCTTCCGGGAATGGGCTTTAAACAAGCTTGGGCTTATTCAGGGTTTTTATATTATATAAATCCTAACAAATACAAATTTAAATTTGATTATGGAACCTTTAAAAAAGTAAGATTTACAAGCATTGATGAAAATGGAAACACTATATTTGTAACCCCTAACAATATGGATTATACCAAACATGATTTTGTTAAGGTAAACAAATTAGGTTATTCTTTACTTGCAGGATTTAACATTACTCCAAAAATTGAGCCAGTTGCAAGATTTGAATATTTTAATCAAGGAAATAAAGATATTTCCGGATTTAACTATGAAAAGCTTTATTTATATACTGCCGGGATTAATTTTTATTTATATCCTAACAGTCCAAGAATGGCAAAATTAACAGCGTTCTATCAGCATAGAGCAGAAACCGGAGGTCCAAGCATAGCTAATGATTGGTTCGGTTTAAGTTATCAAATTGTGTTATACAATAATACGAAAGGAATTTTTTAACATAATAAAAAACATATAAAACTTAAAATACATTTAAAAAAGATAATTAGTTACTGATAATTCTATTTTAAATGTATTTTTTGTTTTTATTTTATAAGGATAAATTAAATAACTAAAATCAAAAAAGATGAAAGAAAAATTCATTTTAGCTTTAGACCAGGGAACTACATCTTCCAGAGCTATCTTATTTAACCATGGAGGAGAAATTGTATCTGTTGCACAAAAGGATTTTACCCAATACTTTCCAAAACCGGGTTTAGTGGAACATCATCCGGAAGAAATTTGGTCTTCGCAAATGTCTGTAGCTGCCGAAGCAATAGCTAAAAAAGGTATATCCGGTTTAGATATAGCTGCGATAGGTATAACCAATCAACGAGAAACCACAATAGTATGGGATAGAGAAACCAGCGAAACTATTTACAATGCAATCGTTTGGCAAGACCGAAGAACTTCCAAATATTGTGATGAGCTTAAGGAACAAGGTTTAACTGATATGATCAGAGAAAAAACCGGTTTAATATTGGATGCTTATTTTTCAGGAACTAAATTAAAATGGATATTGGATAATGTTCCGGGAGCCAGAGAAAAAGCCGAACAGGGAAAACTTTGCTTCGGTACAGTAGATACCTGGTTGGTTTGGAAACTTACCAGAGGAAAAATGCATGTTACCGATGTTTCTAATGCTTCTCGTACCTTACTCTTTAATATTCACACATTGGAATGGGATGAAGATTTGTTAAAATTATTCAATATTCCTAAATCTATGCTGCCTGAGGTAAAACAAAGCAGTGAAATTTTCGGAGAAACCTCCACTACTTTATTTTCAACCAAAATTCCTATTTCAGGTATTGCAGGAGATCAACAGGCTGCTTTATTTGGTCAATTGTGTACTAATAAAGGAATGGCTAAAAATACTTATGGTACGGGATGTTTCTTATTATTAAACACAGGAGAAAAAGCGGTTTTATCCAAAAATAATTTATTAACTACCATTGCGTGGAAAATAAATGGTAAAACCTATTATGCACTGGAAGGTAGTGTTTTTGTAGGTGGTGCAGCTGTTCAATGGTTAAGAGACGGTGCTAAAATTGTTAAAACCTCCCCAGACACTGAAAATTTAGCTAAAACAGTTCCGGATAATGGAGGAGTATATTTTGTTCCTGCACTCACCGGTTTAGGTGCACCCTATTGGGATCCATACGCTCGTGGAGGTATTTTAGGAATTACAAGAGGAACTACAGACGGGCACATTGCCAGAGCTACTTTAGAAGGTATTGCTTATCAGGTATATGATTTAATCAAAGCTATGGAAGCTGATTCCGGAGTACAAGAGCTTGAATTAAGAGTTGATGGTGGAGCATGTTCTAATAACCTAATGATGCAATTCCAAGCTGATATTTTCGGATTTAATGTGATCAGACCCAAAACTTTGGAAACTACTGCCTTAGGAGCTGCTTATTTAGCCGGGCTAGCCGTCGGGTACTGGAGCGGTATTGATGAACTTCAAGCTCAAAGATCAGTAGATCGCGTATTTACACCTGAAATGGATAAAGAAAAGGCTGAGCATTACGTTAAAGGTTGGAAAAGAGCGGTAAGCAGAGTGCTTAATTGGGTTGATGAAGAAGACAAATAAAATATTCTAGCAAAATTATTTCATTAACATGCTTTTATGTAGCATTGAAAAAAGAAGTAAAATTAAAAGTTTCTAACATGTTCTTAAAAATTGGTTTTTTTAAATTTTTGTGGAAATAATTATAATCAGAAACAGTTGCTAAATAAATATTGTTACTAGCTAGCAAATCATTACAATGGTCAATAGATAAGTTTACGGATGCTAATTCTGATTATCAGTAGAAGAACTACTCAGCATTCAGCATCTGTAAATCTATTCGGCAACACATTATAAAAAACTTAAATTAGATAATTATCAACTTTATAATAATTTCTGAAACTTTTAGGCAATATACTTCAATTTTTGAGTTAATTGAGGTGAAATTTTCGATATATTACCTGATAATTTTAGATTATGGTAGAATATTTATATTTTTACAATCTAATTTAGATTCTGATCTTAAATAAAAACAAACCAAAATCCAATAATATGAAAAAAACTCTTATTTTACTTGCAACTTTTATATCCTCTATTTCATTGTATAGTCAAGAAATAGAAAGATTAAATTTTAACCTTAGCTTACGATCCAATCACCTTTGGAGAGGTATAACTGTTACAGACGGAGCCATGACCGATGTAGACATAAATTATGCCTTAGACAATAAAAAATACCTCAAATTAGGAATTTGGGGAGGTATCGGTCTTGGTGATACGAATGGACAACACTATCATGAAATCAATTACTATCTACACTATAGTACCGAAAAATGGGGTGTAGGTGTATGGGATATATTCAATTCTACCGGAAGAGTAAAAGATGCTAAGGATAATGATATTTGGAATTACGATCATAAAACATCAGGACACAGATTTGATTTCAGAGCTTACTTTGTTTTTTGTGAAAGCTTTCCTTTAAAACTTGATTATGGAACTTCGTTTTATGGAGATGACAGAAATGAGAAAGGAGATCAAAGATGGTCTACTTATACCGGCTTAATTTATCCTATCGTAAAGGGTAAAGCAGTAGATTTAGATATATTCTGCGGTGCTGCCTTTGGCCTAGCCGGTAAATCTAGCTTTTATGGCAACGAAAAGCACGATTTCGACATAGTCAATGCCGGAATTACTGCTTCTAAAGATGTAACTGTGCTAGGATATAAATTACCTGTTTCAGCCACGGCAATGTGGAATCCCTCACGTAAGGAAGCAAGAGTTCAAATTGCCACTTCATTATTTTAAAAATAATTATATATCCTTTTATAAAAAATGTCGGTAAACTAAATACCGGCATTTTTACATCTTTTAATTTTTAAAATCACTTTCATATAAAAAATAATTTTATAATTTTACGCCTAAAGCATAAACTAAATACATAGAATTATAATTAAATTGAAGCAAAGACTATTTCTGTAAATGCAAACATTCATAAGAAGCAACTTAGTTCTATTATCTTTACTTTTTTTTTCTATACATCTTTTCTGTCAAATACATATTAAAATTGTAAATATTGAAACAAAATTACCGGTCGAAAAAGCATTGATTTATAATGAATCAAATCACCTACTAGGGCTCACTAATATAGATGGTATCATCACTTTAGATAAAAATGTAAATAAAATAATTATTCGAGTTGACGGTTACCTGCCTAAAATAGAAATGATTGGAAAGATGGATAAAACTATTTATTTATTTAAAAAAATCAAAAAAAAGAGTGATTCGAAGGCAGTATTTATTTTAAAAAAAGCATGGGAGAATAATAAAAAAAATAATGCAGATCATCTTAATGCTTATAAGTTTGATTCTTATGTAAAATTTACACTTGACATGCCTTCTGATTCCGTTAGATATATTCACAACCCTAAAAGAAAACTCGACACATTAAATAATAAATTAAAAGGCTTCTTAGAAAAAAGTATGGTTTTCCTTGGTGAAAGGACTATGCTATATGAATATGATAAAAAATTAGGCAAAAAGGCCATTGTAACTGCATATAAAGCAGGAGGATTCAGTAATCCGCAATTTTTTAATTTCTCTATTGCAAAATCAATGATCAACAATTATCCTGAAATGCTCAAGCCTAGAGAAATGCAAGGTACTATATCGAGATTGGTGGACAGTGTCTATATAAATAATAGAAAGACATATGTTATATATACCTATTCTCATGGAAAAAGTGAAACTCAATTTTATAAAAATCTAACATTTTTTGTTGATTCTGAAACCTATGCACTCGTTAAATTAATTGGTAATAATTCTAAAATTTCCAACATTTATTATGAAATCACCTATGCTCCCTATGAAGGAATCTGGTATACAGAAGATGAGTATATGAAGACAGAAATTCTAAGTAGTAATTTCATTAAAAAAATAAACAAATTACTCCCTAAAGGGTTACATTCCATAACACGATTAAATACTACAGCTACTATAGATTCTCATGTAACCAATTTCACCAATGATATTTCTTACAGTCCTAAAGATTTTAAGGGATATGAATATGTTATCTCAAAAGAGGTTTCCTATAATGCAGATGAAAAGATATCAGCACTTCGACATGATTCCCTAACTCATCGAGAAGCTACTACTTATAATGAATTATACAGAATATCTAAAGCATACAAACTGGAACCTAAATTGAGGTTTTTAAGAACACTTACCGAAGGTGAATTAGAACTCGGATTTTTTAATTTTGACATATACAGTATATTCAGCCATAATCTATATGAGTCTTTTCGTTATCAGTTAGGTGGACATACTAACTATAAATTCAGTAAAAATACACGTATTGGAGGATATATTGCCAAGGCGACCAGAGATGAAGAAGTTAAAGGAGGTGCTGATGTAACTTTTTTTATAAATAAGCATCAAGGAGGAGAATTATCCATTAAAGCAGAAACAGATGTACTTCCGGTAGGAAGAACCAAAATAAAATATTTAACTCCTAAAGATGAGCTTTCAGCTAAAACTAATAATATTTACAACGGTGATTATTTTAGCTATAGAAAAGTTGAATTATCATATCAGCAAGATTTTTTAAAAAATATTGATATAACTTTTTCCTTTGATTACCAAAGACAACGGGTAAATTTTCATTATAAATTCAAAGATTATGATGAAAGTACTTGGTTTAACTATGTAAATACAGCCATTCGCTTACGTTATGCTCCCAATGTAAAATATATCGAATCGAACAATGGAAAATATACTTTACAAGATAAGCCACCCTATTATTATTTTACTTACGTAAAATCTTGGAAATTATTTGAAAACAGTACCAGTATTCATCGTTTATATTTCTCGGCTTTATATTCATTTTTATCTAAATTAGGTAAAACTGAAATTATCGGGAATATAGGAGCTACTTTTGGGGATACTCCCATTATGAATTCATTTGAAGGCAATGGAGTAGCTAAGCATGGAAACAGTATTTGGGGAAGATTTGGCCTTAAAGGATTTCAAAGTTTTGAAACCATGAAGCCTTCGTCCTTCTTTTCGGATAGATTTATTTCTTTTCAATTTACCCACCATTTAAGGCCTTTACGTGTAAGTGAATTTAAATCTCTTCATTTTTCCATACTATATAATGGACTTATTGGATGGATGCCGAATAAAGACGTTCATTCTCATTTTGAGTTCGATGTTCCAAAAGATTATTACCAGGAAGTTGGCTTTGAAGCAAATAAACTATTATTAGGACTTGTAGGAGTAGGCGTATATGCTCGTTTAGGTGCTTATAAGGTCGGAAATTTAGATCAGAATCTGTCTATTAAGCTAACTATGGAATTATGAATCTTTAAATATATAAATGAAAATTTATATTTAATCATTCATTTATATGAATAGGAATCATTAAATTTCTTCTATTTTTAATTTTATTTATATACTTCCGGATTAACTATGCAAGGTAATTTTTATCTTTTTAATCGGAAATAACATTTGCAGCACAAAGAACTGACACAGCATTCCGTACTTTTATAGTTGCATGTACGATATTATAAGTAGTAATCGTAACATTTTCCTTTTTTAATAATGGATTATACACTTTGGTGGGTTACTTCGGAATCAGTTTCATCCAATCCAACTACCAAATTTCTTCTTCTTTAATCGCATTTGTTAAATCACTTTCATTAATTGTAGAGCCTTTTGTTGTATTTATTAGAATAAAAAGTTCTTTTCATTTTATATAATGCTTCAACATTAAAAAAATTCCTTTATTTCATCTGTTAAACGTATATGTAATCTTATTACCTCTGATTGTTCCAATAATTTATCGAAAGAAATATCATATGCTCTAAGGTCTTTTTCAACATACTTTTGTTAATGCCGATAACTATAAATTTCTCATCCCATAAGCATCTTTACAGCTTTAGCTATTTTAATACCTATACACCCATATCCAATATCCCATTTTTTTCCATTCAATTCTTGTCCTAAATACTTTACGTATAAAAAAACCGGCTTCAAGTTTTATTCGGTTATTAAAAAAAGTTTTTTTTAAAAACATCCAACAGCAATAGGTGAGTAATGACTTATATTGCATTACTAAGTAACTACATCCGGAATATTTACGACAGGTATGCCCTAACAATTTACATTTATCAATTACTTGATCAAGTGAAATAGGATCTGAACAAGCCCACATGTTAACCTCATATCCTTCTTTTTAAGCATATCCACTATCCACTTCCAATATTTTACTTGAATTAAATACATTCATATATTTATATTAAAAATAAAGTCCGAAGTTAATAGCCGGACTTTATCTATAAGTTTAAAATTTTAAGGATTGGTAGACCATAATGAAGCATTTGCCAACAAAGCTCGTTTATTTAATTTAAGAATATCTATAACTAATTCTGCAAAATCATCCGGCTGTAGCACTTTTTCCGGATTACCATCCGTAATTTTTAATAATTTTACAGACATGTCTGATGCAATAGTACTTGGAGTAAGAGTTGTTACTCTTATATTATGCTTCCTCATTTCATACATCAATGATTCTGACAAGGAGATTAAACCGGCTTTAGAAACACTATATGCTGAAGTGTTTGCTCCCCCCTTTAAACCTGCCGTCGATGAAACGTTAATAATGTCTCCCCCCTTTTTTTCAATCATAGCAGGTAAAACTGCTCTTGACATAAAATAGGGTCCAAAAAGATTGGTTTGTACAATACTTTTCCACTTATCAACAGGCATCTCCAAAAAACCTTGAAATGCCGAAATTCCCGCATTATTTATCAAAATATCAAAAGATCCAAAACTGCTTTGTAATTTTTCCATTTCTGATTCAACCTCTTTTTGATTAGAAATGTCAAAAACTGAATATGCAGCTCTTATTCCTTTTCCTTCCAATTCCTTTACAGTCTCCTTTACTGTTTTTTCATCTCTTCCTGTAATTGCTACATCAACACCTTCAGCAGCTAAAGCTAAAGCCACTGCTTTTCCTAACCCTCTGTTACCTCCAGTAACTATTGCTTTTTTACCTGTCAGCTTTTCCATAATAATTTATATGATTTTATAACTTTGCTAATTCGGAATCTATAAAATCCATTTGTTCTTTACTTATTTTTATATCGGCAGCTTTTGCATTTTGTATAGCTTGTTCAGCATTTCTTGCTCCTGCTAAAGCTATAGTAATTCCGGGTTGCTCAGCAGTCCATTTAAGCACTAATTGAGCTAAAGTTGCTCCCTGTTCATCCGCAATTGGTTTAATTTTAGCCAAAAAATCACCAATCTTTTTAATACTTTCCGGTTGATACATTTTCATATCTCTTCTTGCATCTCCTTCTTGAAATTTATGATCCGGTTTAATTTTTCCGGTTAACAATCCCCTTTCCATAGGACTATAAGCTAAGATAGATTTTTTATTTTTAATACAATAAGGAACTATATCTTTTTCTATTTTACGATTTAGCATACTATAAGGAACTTGATCGGAAAGTATTTTACATGCCTTATTTGCATCTTCTATCTGAGAGGTAGAACAATTACATACAGAAGCATGGCGTACTTTACCTTGCTCAATTAATTTTGCTACAGCTTCAAATGTTTCTTCAATGGGTGTAACACATTCCGGCCAATGCAGTTGGTATAAATCGATATAATCGGTTCCTAAACGTTTTAAACTTTGTTCACATTCATATATAACACTTTCTTTACCGGCATATTTATAAATATCGATATCTTTTCCCGAATTGTCTTTACTGTGCATCGCTAAATCCCCTTTAGCTAAATCCCAACGCATTCCAAATTTAGTTAAAATTTGGACCTTATCTCTAGAAATTCCTTTAATAGCTTCTCCTACTATTGATTCACTTGTCCCTTGGCCGTAAATAGGAGCTGTATCGATAGATGTCATCCCTGCATCATGAGCAGATTTAATAGCTTCTACTGCCACTTTTCTTTCTGTTCCGCCCCACATCCATCCTCCGGCAGCCCAAGCTCCGAAAGTTATTATCGATAAAGATAAATCTGAATCCCCTATTTTTCTATGTTCCATGTTTTTTAGGTTTTTGATTAATTATAATTACTGTCGTTATTTTTATGATTTAAATCTTATGGTTTTTAAAATATATTCAGATTATAATGAAAATATTATACCAACGTAAGACTTTGTAAATAAAAATTTTACAATTATATAGTTTTACTAAATTTAACTTATTCAATTTCCTCTATTTTTGTTATCACATTATTTCATATATTCTAAATTTTTAGCACGAATATTATTTTCATTTTAATAGTACAATTCTTAAAAAAAGGGACAAATCATCTATTTACAACTTATTCAAATTTTTAATTTTTTAATAATTTACAAAATATTTATTCCTTTTAGTTTATCATTAAGATCAAATATATGATTTTGAATATAAAAAATTATACTATTTTTTTATCATCTCATTTTTATGACTTTCTTATTATGAAATACTAATTTACCGTTTATTTTATTTTATTTAATAAAATTGGATTTTTTTTTTGATAATATGTCAAAAATTTCAGGCATAAACTTCTAATTAATTTATTAAACAATATGTAAAAACTAAGGGGGTGTTTGATTTTTTTTAATATTATATTTATATTTACCCTATAAAAAAACACATTTTATGTCAACATTACGTTTTTATGCTTTAAAAAGGCTACCCTATTTGCAACCTAAACATATAGAAATTCCAAAAAAATTATCTGAATTATATTGTGAAAATGTCTTCTCAGAATCCACCATGCGTGAATATCTGACCAAAGAAGCATATCAAAGTATTTTAGATGCCATAAAATATGGTAAAAAAATTACCAGAGAAATTGCGGATCAGGTCGCTGTTTCAATGAAAGAATGGGCTATGTCTAAGGGTGCTACCCACTATACCCATTGGTTTCAGCCCTTAACCGGTGAAACAGCTGAAAAGCACGATTCTTTTTTCAATCCTATAGGAGAAGGTCGGGCTATAGAGCGATTCAGCGGTTCTTTATTAATTCAACAAGAACCTGATGCTTCCAGCTTCCCTAACGGTGGTATACGCAATACATTTGAAGCTAGAGGTTATACCGCTTGGGATCCAACTTCACCGGCTTTTATTATAGATACAACCTTATGTATCCCCTCTATTTTTGTTTCGTATACGGGTGAAACGTTAGATTATAAAACACCACTATTAAGAGCATTACAATCAGTAGATGAAGCCGCTACCGAAGTATGCCAAGCATATTTCGATAAAAACGTAAGCAAGGTTTATTCAACTCTCGGTTGGGAGCAAGAATATTTTTTAGTGGATTCTTCTCTTTTTCAAACTCGTCCTGATTTGGTTTTAACCGGACGAACTCTTCAAGGGCATGCTCCTGCTAAGGGTCAGCAATTAGAAGACCATTATTTCGGTTCTATTCCCACTCGCGTTAGAAACTTCATGAAAGAGTTGGAAATTGATTGTATGAAATTAGGTATACCGGTAACTACCAGACATAATGAAGTTGCTCCGAATCAATTTGAGTTAGCACCATTATTTGAAGAAGCCAACTTAGCCGTAGACCATAACTCTTTATTAATGGATGTGATGAAAAAGGTAAGCCGTAGGCACGGTTTAAACATATTATTTCATGAAAAGCCGTTTGATGGAGTTAATGGCAGCGGAAAGCATAATAACTGGTCGCTTTCAACTGATACCGGTGAAAACTTATTAAGCCCGGGAAAAAACCCTAAGAAAAACCTTCAGTTTCTTACTTTTTTCATCAATACAATAAAGGCTGTGCATGACTATGGTGACTTATTACGTTCTTCGATTGCATCTGCCGGTAACGACCATAGATTAGGTGCTAATGAAGCTCCTCCTGCCATTATATCTATATTTATAGGATCTCAGTTAACAGCAGTTTTAAATGAATTAGAAAAAGTCACCAAAGGTAAGCTTTCACCGGATGAAAAAACCGATTTAAAATTAAATATTGTCGGAAAAATTCCTGAACTTTTACTTGATAATACAGACCGTAACAGAACTTCGCCCTTTGCTTTCACCGGGAATAAATTTGAATTCAGAGCAGTGGGATCACAGGCAAATTGCGGTGAGCCTATGACTGTTTTAAATACAATAATGGCTTATCAATTGCAAAAATTCAAAAAAGAAGTGGATGAATTAATTGATAAAGGTCTTAAAAAAGACGAAGCGATATTTAATATTCTTCGTGATTATATAACTGCATCACGAAATATTTTATTTGAAGGAGACGGATATAGTGAAGATTGGGTTAAAGAAGCAGAAAAAAGAGGTTTGGAAAATAAAAAAACTACTCCTGAAGCTTTGAAATTTGAATTAAACAAAAAATATATTGAGCCTTTTGAAAAGCTAAATATTTTAACACCTAAGGAGATTGAAGCCAGAAATGAAATCAAATTGGAAAAATATTCTAAAATGATCTCTATTGAAGCTAAAGTATTAGGAGATATGGCAAGAAATCATATTGTTCCTGTTGCTGTAGATTATCAAACCAAATTGATTGAAAATGCAAAAGGTCTAAAAGATATTTTTGGTGAAAATGAAATGAAATCCATGTGCAAAGAGCAATTGGATCTTATAAAAAATATTTCTTCTCATATTACAGAAATTAAAAGCGGGGTTGATAAATTGTTTAAAGAAAGAGATAAGGCTATTGCAATTTCAGATCCTGCAAAACAGGCTGAAACTTTTTGTAATAAAGTAAAACCTTTATTTGATAAAATCAGGGAACATTCTGATGCATTGGAAATGTTGATTGATAATGAAATGTGGCCATTAACTAAATATAGAGAATTGCTTTTTACGTTAAAATAATCTATAAAAATTATTTAGTAATTATTATATATGAGAGGGTCGATGAAAAATCAGCCCTTTCTTTTTTATCTTTTTCTATCCAGTTTATTGCCCAACCTTGTAATTCCATCCGGGCATTATCTTATTGATAAAATTACTTATTTATATACTAACTTCTCCTTTATTTATAATGATTATAAATATCATAATAGTCTTTAAAAACGGCAAATGTCATGTTTTATAATTCTGTTAATATCTATTTTTGACGCTATCAAATTTATAAAACTAGGCTTTATATGGCAATACCGGATTTTAAGTATCAAGAAACTTTTGAACAGGGTAAAGATCAAACAGAATATTATTTACTAACTAAAGATTATATTTCAACCACTACATTTGAAGGGAAAGAAATCCTTAAAATTGAGCAGGAAGGTTTAACTCTCTTAGCTCAACATGCTTTTCATAATGTTGAATTTTTACTTCGACCGGAACATCAAAAACAAGTAGCAAGTATATTATCAGATCCAGACGCCAGTGAAAATGATAAATTTGTGGCTCTTACCTTCTTACGAAATTCTGAAATTTCAGCTAAAGGAATTCTTCCTTTTTGTCAAGATACAGGAACAGCGATTATTATGGGAAAAAAGGGTCAACAGGTATGGACCGGCGGAAATGATGAGGAAGCTCTATCTAAAGGTGTATACAATACATTTACTTCTGACAATCTGCGTTACTCTCAAAATGCACCTTTAGACATGTATAAGGAAATTAATACAGGAACCAATCTTCCTGCTCAAATAGATTTATACGCAGTAAACGGACAGGAATATAAATTTTTGTTTGTAGCAAAGGGAGGTGGATCGGCAAATAAAACTTATTTGTATCAGGAAACTAAAGCACTGTTGAATCCCGATAAATTATTTCCTTTTTTAGTTGAAAAAATGAAATCCTTAGGTACTGCTGCTTGCCCTCCTTATCATATTGCTTTTGTAATTGGCGGAACTTCTGCAGAAACCAATCTGAAAACCGTTAAACTTGCTTCAACTAAATATTACGATAATTTGGCAACTTCAGGAAATGAAGGCGGACGTGCTTTTCGGGATCTCGAAATGGAAAAAAAGTTATTGAATGCTACCCGAGAATTAGGGTTAGGGGCACAATTCGGAGGTAAATTTTTCGCCCATGATATCAGAGTTATACGCCTTCCACGACATGGCGCATCCTGTCCGGTAGGTATGGGAGTTTCTTGTTCTGCCGATCGAAATATTAAAGCAAAAATAAATAAAGACGGTATTTGGATTGAAAAACTGGAAGATAATCCTGCGCGATTAATTCCCGAGCAGTATCAAAAAGCGGGAGAAGCAGGAGGAATTAAAATTGATTTGAATCGTCCCATGAAAGAAATACTTACAGAATTGTCCAATTATCCTGTTTCTACTCGTTTATCTTTAACAGGAACTATTATTGTGGGACGAGATATAGCCCATGCGAAACTACAAGAAAAACTTGATAATGGAGAAGAATTACCGCAATATATAAAAGACCATCCTATCTATTATGCCGGACCGGCAAAAACACCTGCCGGGTATGCTTCGGGTTCAATGGGACCTACTACCGCCGGAAGGATGGACTCCTATGTGGATTCTTTTCAATCCCATGGGGGCAGTTTAATTATGATTGCTAAAGGAAACAGGAGCCAACAAGTTACAGATGCCTGTCATAAATATGGTGGTTTTTATTTAGGAAGCATAGGGGGACCTGCAGCTATTCTTGCCCAAACCAATATTAAACACTTAGAATGTTTGGAATATCCGGAACTGGGTATGGAAGCTATTTGGAAAATAGAGGTGGAAAATTTTCCTGCTTTTATTCTTGTGGACGACAAGGGTAATGACTTTTTTCATCAAATTAAATATGATCCATGTAGTTGTTAATTAATTTTATCTTTATAATTTAAAAAGCAGCTTAATTATATAAGCTGCTTTTTATCTTGATCCATAGGTATAAATTAATAGACCTATATTTATTACGCTTTTACTAGTTTATAGTTTGATCTTCTACAAAAGTATTGCTTTTTATGGATTTATTCTTTCTAAATTTTTGAAATTCTTCTAAATCGTATACTGGACATGCCCCTATATGATTAGTTATAAATGCACCTAAAACTATTGCCTCTTTAATGGAGTCTAAAATTGAAAAGCCTTGAGCTCGTTTAGCTAAAAATCCCGCCAGAAATGAATCTCCACTTCCAACAGTATCTTTAATTTCTACTTGTATTGCTTCTGAATATATATATTGATATTGATCACAATAAACAGCTCCTTTACTTCCTTTAGTTACAATTAATCCATCTAAAGAAAAGTTTTTACGAACATATTTAACTGCCTCTTCTTCTGAGGTGTATTCTTTTCCCAACCATTCTAAAAGAAGCCTTAGTTCAGCTTTGTTCATCTTAACTAAATCGGCTTTTTTCATAAATTCGATAATAGATTCCTGTGATATGTAAGGTGGTCGAAGATTGATATCAAAAACTTTATATGGTGCCACTTCGATTAATCTTAATAATGTGCTTTTAGACAAATTATTCCTACTTCCCAAACTTCCAAAAACAAATCCTTGTGAATTCTTCACTAAATTTTCATATTCATCTTTCCATTCTATAAAATCCCAAGCTACCGGCTCTACAATGGTATAATGAGCTTCGTTATTCTTATCTATTTCTGCTATTACTGTACCAGTATCATATTTATCGGTTATCTGGCATTCATCAATAGGAATCGATGATTCTTTTACTTTAGTAAGCAATTCTCTGCCTAATTCATCATTTCCTACACAACTAATCATTCTTCCATCAATACCCATTTTATTAAGATGATAAGCAACATTAAATGGAGCTCCTCCTATTTTCTTTCCTGAGGGGAATATATCCCATAATATTTCTCCAAAACAAATGATTGGCTTCGTATTCATATTATTTTTCATTATATCTCTTATTTTAAGAAGATTGTTTTATTATTAATTTGGAATTGTACACTCTCGGTTTAAATTTTAAATTTTTATCTTCAATCATTCCGGTAATTATTTCCACGGCTTCTTTTGATATTTCATATAAAGGTTGTTTAATATGGGTTACCGGTACTTTAAAGATATCAAAGGCTTCTGATTCATCAAATGTAATTAGAGCTAACTCTTCCGGAATTTTAATGTTTAATACCATTAATTTTCTAAGCCCTGCCAATGCTAATTTATTTGTTGCAAAAAATAATGCATCAATTTTATCTTCGTTTGAAAGTAATTCATCTATTGCATTGGGAACTTCTACATCTATATTTGTTTCATTAATGTATTTTATATTTTCTGATTTATTAATTAACCCTTTATCCAAAACAGCTCTTTTATAACCATTTACTCTTTCATTTAAATGAATCAATTCTGTTTTAAATGTTAATAAGCCAATATTCTTTTTTCCTCTTTTTATTAAATGCTCTGTGGCTTGATAGGCAGCCCCATAATTGTTAGTGGTAATTACCGGTAAATCCATATTATTAAAATATCGATCAATTATAACTACCGGCGCTTTAGTTTTAGCTAAATCCAATATATACTTTTCCGATCCTTCTACAGGAAGAATTATAAAACCATCAACCTGTCTATTAAGAAAAATATCAATTAGCTGATGTAATTTTTCTGCGTTCTCATCTGAGCTTCCAATCAGTATCACATATCCTTTGATGCTTATCTCATCTTCAATAATCCTTGCTATTTGAGAAGCAAAGGGATTCGCGATATCTGCTACCAAAAGGGCAATAGTATTGGTTTTTTTTGCTTTTAGACTTCTAGCTATACTATTGGGTCGATAATTAAGTTCTTTAGCTGCGTTTTTTATTTTTTCTGCTGTTAGTTTACTTATTCTATTGGTATGACGATCATTCAATACATAAGAAACCAATGCGGTAGAAACTCCGGCTTTTAAAGCAACATCTTTGATTGACACTCTTTTCATAGCAGCTTTATTTTATAACTTAGTCTATCAGCCCTAATTCTTTTTCAATTTGTTCTAAAGATTTTCCTTTAGTTTCCGGAATCCAAATTTTAACAAAAATAAATGCTATTACAGTAAATACCCCAAAAATTCCAAATAAAGCACTATCACCTAAATTTGCTCGAATTATGGGCGCAAAATATACCGTTAAAAATGTACATCCCCAGCTTACCGCGGTCGAAAAAGACATGGCTAAACCTTTAATTCTATTAGGATAAATCTCTGATATGATTACCCACATAACCGGAGCAAATGAAGCTGCGAAAAAGGATATATAACCTAGTAATGCTATTAAAACTCCCATACTATTTTTTTCAACCTGTAAGAATGCATATGTCAAATATCCTAGAGAAATTGCCATACCAAAAGCGCCCCACAATAAAAGGGTTTTACGTCCTTTAGAATCCACTAATTTCAATGCAACTATGGTCATCAATACGTTTACAATCCCTACTATCATGGATTGTAATAGTGCTGTATCTCCGCCTACCCCTGCTGAACGAAAAATATCCGGAGCAAATATCAACACTGCATTTATACCGGTTATCTGTTGAAAAGCTGCTATAAGAGTTCCTATTGCAACTATTTTGCCAGTTTTTCCTGTAAATAATTCTTTACTATTGGTTTTTTCTTTATTTTTTTCCGCATTTATGGACTTTTCCATTTCCGGCAATTCATTGTTAACGTAACTATCTCCTCCTATTTTGCTGAGAATTACTATGGCTTCTTCTTTTTTACCCTTGGCTAACAACCACCGTGGACTTTCAGGAAAAGAAAATAGTAAATATAATAAAAAAATGATCCCAAATATTGCAGGAACACCCAACATATATCTCCAACTATCAGGTCCTAAGTTAATCAGGAAATAATCAAAAACATAGGCTAAAAAAATACCTATAGTTATTGCAAATTGATTAAATGATACTAAAGTACCTCTTTTATGGGCAGGGGAAATTTCTGAAATATACATGGGGCCTACTACTGAGGTAGCACCTACAGCAAAACCGGAAAGAACTCTGAAAATAGTTAATCCTATAAAACTTGTAGCAAAGGCACAACCTAATGATGAAATTATATATAGGACTGCTGTTATGATCATAACATTCTTACGACCGTATTTTTCAGCGATACTACCTGTAAAAAAAGCTCCAATTAAACATCCGATCATTAAAAAACTGGCAACAGTACCTAAACCGCTATCGCTTAAGCTGAAGTCTTGCTTAATGAGATCATTAGCTCCTGCAATTCCTGCCATATTTAACCCGAATAAAAGGCCTCCGTTTATTGCAACAAAAGTAATCCAATAAAGATAATTTGTGTTCATATTACATTTTATATTTGTGGTTTGATGTCGTAAATTTATTACTATTTAATCGATTAAATAATTTTATTACAAATGAATTATATCATATCAAGGGGTTGCAAATCATTATAGTCTCTGAATTTGATTTTATGAGATTATGTATCAAATTGTTTTCAATTGATTCAAACATACATTTAAATAAATATTAAATGGTAAGAAATTTAAAATTAAATTTTCTTAAATTAGAAAAATTCTTTAAAATATAGAAAAGATTTTTTAGCTAGATAATTTTTATACGCCGTAACTACTAAAAACTTAAATCCAATTATAAGTTTTTAATTGGTTCTTATACCTTAACAAGCTATCAATTTTGGACCAAGCATTCCATTATCATTATATTATTAGGTAATAAAAGATTTTTATGCATATTCTAACTTTACTTTTACTCAAAAGTTTTAGCCATCCTTTAAATTTTGAAGTTTTTAAAGTTTTTTTATTAATTATAATAGTTTCTTTTACTTGGTTTTATTTTGTTTGTTTTCTTAGGCGGATATTTCTTAAACAATAAATTAATGGATGAATTATAAAACGAAGCTCTCTCAGCAGGAGATGAATTATACGATTTTGAATCAACTACTTTGGATGTCCATACTAAATTCTTTGTTATTGCATCATCAAAATCTATCTTGAACGAATAATCCACAATTCTCTTATTATTTTTTATGGGAATGTCAACATTGGTTCCCAACCCAAACCAACCACTGCCTCCTCCAATTCCAACATTGACAGAACTGTTTGTGGGCTGTGCAAGTTCATTATAAACCTCAACAGCAACAAAAACATCCGGATTATCTACATCTTTTATTAATCCCTTGGAGTGTAAAACAGCATCCAGGTTTTTAATAAAATTAGCACTGTCAATTTTATTATTTAATTTAATTTTATTATCTGCATAATAATTATACTTTTTAACTTTAGAAAAATTATATCCTGAATCATAATCTACGGAAAGATTATTGGTTTGACATGAAACCAACATAATTAAGAAAATGAAAAACAGCCCATGAGATTTCATAAAATATAATAATTTATATTCAACATAATTTACGTTAACAAATTTACTATTATTTTAATCAATACGTACGTACTTATTCAAAATAAGCATAATTTATGTGATTGTTATCAGGTTTACGTTATTTTATCTTAAAACTTTACTTCCTTGTTATAATTTTACACCTGTTAATTAATACTTCTTTATGACTGATACTTCCATTGAAATAAAATTTGTAAGTGAAGTAATTTCTGATATTGCTATAAGCCTTATCATGAATGGTGCAAATACTTCGCGAACATTAAAAAACACTCAAAGAATAGCCGGAGCACTCGGCTATGAAGCAGATTTATTTTTTTCACTATCGGGCATTGTGTTAAGTGTGAGAGATAAAAAAACTCATGAAATGCACACTATTGTTCGTGCTATTCCTCATATAGGAGTTAATTTTGAAATTGTTTCCGAGATAAGTATTTTATCGTGGCAGGTTATCCACGAACATATGAATGTAAATTCTGTAAATAGACAATTTAATTCTATAAAAAAAATTAATCATTATCCGAAACCTGCCATCTGGATTTTTGTCGGTCTTGCAGGAGCCAGTTTATGTCGAATACTCAATGGAAGTTGGCTTGAGTTTTTTATTACTTTCCTTGCAACGGTATTAGGAATACTTGTCAGACAATTTTTAACTCAAAAAAAATTCAACATTTTTATAATTTTTACAATTGCTTCTTTTACGGCCGTATCCGTGGTAAATATTTTTCGATTAATCACTGGACTTGAACTTAAAAGTGCTTTTGCTGCCAGCGTTTTATTTTTAATACCGGGAGTTCCTTTAATCAATTCATTTATAGATATTTTAGAAGGATATGTTTCTCAGGGTATTGCAAGGGGAATACATGGGTCGATGTTAATTTTTGTTATCGCTATGGGTCTTTTTTTATCATTATTTTTATTTGGATATGGATTTAATTAATTTTTTTACAGTTTGTGAACATGTCACTATTTGGGAGAAAATATTTTGGTCTATGTGGGTATCAATAGGCTTCGCAGTTATTTTTAGAACCCCTTATCGTTCTATGTGGGTGGTGGCTCTGTTAGGAGGATTGGGTTTCAGCTGCCGCGCCCTTTTATTACGTTATTGTGAAAATCAGATTGTATTTTCAAGTTTTGCTGCTGCGAGCTTAGTGGGTATATCCGGAGTATATTTTGCTCATAAAGTGCACACCCCTCCCATTGTGTTTACTATTCCTGCTGTTATTAACATAATTCCCGGTAAAATGGGATACGAATTTATGATTTCTCTAATTGAAGTTATGATCTTAAAAGAAGGAGAACCTCTACAGTTTAACTATTTAGTTGAAATGCTTGAAAAAGCTACTCGTACCGGATTTACTTTACTATCACTTGCTTTTGGAGTTGTTTTTCCTTTATTAATTTTTAAAACCAGATCTGTAAAACAAACAAATCTTAATCTATTATTATTTAAGAAATGGGTTCATATTAAAAAGAAAAACGAATAAAAGAAGCTTTTCGACAAATTAAATAATTTCTATGTTGTTAATTTTTAATTAATTTCATCATGATCGACTTATAATAATTAGGAAAAATTGAAAGAATATTGTTTAATGGTTTAATTTACGGGTACACCATTTTCTTATAGTCATTTCAAATTTATATTATTTAAATTAAAAAAAACAATCGTGTAATTTTATACGATTGTTTTTTTTAATTTTTTAATATTCCTCCCTTTATTTTTTAATTGTATTTTTAGTAAAGATCATTTCAATTAATTTCGAAGGGTTCATTATAAGTTGTATAAATTTAAGTTTTGTTAAAAACATACATATAAATGTAA
Source organism: Apibacter mensalis (assembly GCF_001418685.1). Lineage (GTDB taxonomy): Bacteria > Bacteroidota > Bacteroidia > Flavobacteriales > Weeksellaceae > Apibacter > Apibacter mensalis. Next base: position 138,072 of record NZ_LIVM01000006.1, on the reverse strand, counting down.
TAATTATAGCAGCTATAATATCAACTATAATACTTATATGGTTAAAATGTTTAGTGATAACACCCCAATATAACGGATATACAATTAAAATATGCAATAAAAGTATTCCCAAGCTGGCAGATCCAAATTTATAGAACGTATCCGGTATAATATTATAAAATGCTGCTGAGCTTATAACAGCAAATATAATAAATATCAATCTTTGAATTAATCCATCGGTAATGGTTGGAAATACACTATAGGAATAACCTCCAAACGTAGTAAATGCATGATAACTTGTTCCATATAAACATACCCAAATACCAAAAATCACAAAAAAAGCTATGGAGTATATTTTTTTAACATTTTTTATTCTATACCATATATCCTGTGGAGCATAATATCCTACGAAAAAATGTGGAATAAAGACCAATACTCTCAATGCCGAAACATAATCGGGATGCAACATTGGGTCAATCTTTATGAACCCGACTGCTAAAGAAATTATAATTGAAATTATAAAGCTGACCGATGCAGGAATATTATACTTTCTTATTAGTACTATAAGATATCTCCACGCTAATAATCCCATGATATACCATAGGGGGCCTATTGGTAACAGAATGTATCTTATTATATTAAAATGTCCGGACAACATGGAGGGGATTGAATAGATAAGCTGGAACAAATAATAAACTAAAATAAAGCCTAAGAAAAATTTTTTATACTTATCCCACGTTAAATTTTTAGAAAAATAACCGGAAATAATAATAAATAAGGGTATCGTATAGATTGATGAAAAAATGTAAATTGACAGTTTAATTTTTGATGTAAATAAGTCATATTCACAGGTATGCGCTAATACAACAAAAAATATTAAAATGAACTTAGCGGAATCTAAAGATTTATTCCTTTCCATAAAAAAAATTAATTAATGATAAAACTATTTATATATTAAAATATATGAACTACTTATAAAATATATATCGTTGTTTTTTTATATAAACCTTTATACTATATATAATAGTTATAAAACTTCATCAGGCCCATATAAATATAAACAAAATACTATCTCATTTACTAAATATATTTAAATTTCAATCAACTTCTATTTTTAAAAGTTGCTCAAATATACATATAAAATGTTAATGCAATTCATGTTATAATTATGTGTTAAAGATAATGAATAGTTCAATTTATGTTAAAAAAACATATATTTTTACTTATAATATATAACTAACTATAGTATGATTTTTTTTTATTTTTATATAAGATCAGTATTATTTCTTGTTTATTTTTTTTATTTCTTTTTTCTTGAACTCCTGTCTTTTCCCAAAAAATACGGTGGCAACAAAGTATTGGCGGAAAACAAGGTGATTATCTTTTTGATATGACATCAACTCCGGATCATGGTTTTTTGTTAGCAGTCAGTTCTTTATCACACTTATCAGAACTTTCAGATCCTCATTTTTGAAAATAAAAATTCAGGTTTAGATTATTTCCTTTGGAAAATGAACCTTCCCGGGATATTGGAATGGCAAAAAAAATTAGGAGGAGAACGCTTGGGTTATCTATACAGCATTAATCTGACTCGTGATGGAGGATATATTTTAGGAGGCAGCTCTTATTCTTCATTTTTTAGAGATAAAAAAGATTTATGTCGTGGAGAGGATGATTATTGGATCATAAAATTGAACGCTGCCGGTAATGAAGGATAGCAAAAAACATAAGCTAATGACGGACTTTTAGAAATCGAAACATGGACCGACGATATGGGGACATGGTCTTGGACACCTGAGAAGAATGGCGGAGGCTATTGGCGAGGGTTAACGGTACCAACTATGATATGGATTATGGCAGAAACCAAATTAATTATACCGACCTTGACCCTGTTGAAGTGGTGGGAAATAATTCTTCTTTACCGGATTGTATATCCGGGGCATACAACCATGCAGTAACAAGTGATCAATATGGAAGATATAGTCCTTATAAGCCGGATGCATTTAGCTTCAGTATTGGAATTGCGGGAGCCAACGGCGATGCGGCTTTAGTTGTGGGAACAGGAGGCCGCCTGAGAATAAAACCGAATATACTGGGAGTAAAACCGAAGCTCAATTTGCTTTTCATGATAACTATGGGGATAATGAAGGTGTTTTGGCAGGGCTTGCTGGAACGAATGTTAGCTGGGGAGGATCCTTTTTGGTGGGAGATATGTATTCAACGTCTGCAAAAAATGTAGGTGGAAAACTTAAATTTGATCCAATGGAGTACGAACTATTGGAATAAATATCGGATTGGGGTTCGGAGCGGGTGTTGCTGTTTTTAAATCCGAAACTTTTAGATTAAGCAATGGTATTCGTCAATTAGGTAATTGGTTTAACAATAAATAAAAAGATAATGAAAAAGATAATTATTTCATTAACGAGAATTAGTTTATTGAGTTATTGTTTTAAAATTGATTGTAAAGAAAACGATAAATCGGACAAAAAATTGGATGTATTATGATCTTAGAGAAAAAGCCCTCCACAAGTCAAGCTTATTTAGATTTATATGGAGTGGATATGAATACGCGAAAACCCTGTCATTGTAAAGATAACGGGCATTGGTGGTTAACATTTAGGGATGATATGTCTGTGGGGGATACATTAATTAAACGAAAAGGGGAATTAGTCTTTTATATTCATAAAAAAGCTACTATTCTAAGCTTTCCTTGGAGATGTGAGGGTAAAGTGTATCAATAAATTTTATTGCTTCTATTTTAAGAAGGTGTGTTACTGTTTTTTGCTGATCATGAAACTTTAAAATTTTAAATATAACAAAAAAATATCAGTGAATGTTTTATTGTTCAGAAAATCGAAAGTATTTTAAATAAAAAAAACCTCATAATTCCTTATGAGGGGAGTATAATTTTGTAGCGAGGAGCAGACTTGAACTGCCGACCTTTGGGTTATGAATCCAACGCTCTAACCACCTGAGCTACCTCGCCAATTAATTGGAGGTGCAAATATAACGGGATTTCATTAATTTACAAAATTATTTATTCTTAAAGAGCAGATTTTTAACTTTCTGCTCTAGGTAAAAATATTTCTGCCAACATGCATCGTACACTTCCTCCACCGTATTTTTCAATGGTGGGAATATCAAATACCAATATTTGACTGTATTTATTTATTGCATTTATTTGACCTGCGTTCAATGATTGATAGGCCGTATGGGACATTACTAAAAATCTTTCTTTTTTATCGTTTTCCAATTGTAATGTATTTCCTAAAAAATGATTCATTTGTTCTTCTGAAATACTAATTACCTCCTTTTTTGTTGTTTGTAAAAAGTCTATTACCAGTTTCCTTTCTTTAGCATCTTGAATAGATTCTTTACATAGTATGGCAAAATCTTCCGTAACGCTCATCATCACATTGGTATGATACACCGGATATCTTTTACCCTCTTTCTCTTGGGTAGAATGGAAAACTACGGGCGAAAATTCCAAATCTTCACAAAACTCTATAAAAAGTTCTTCATGGGTTCTCTCTGAAATGGCAGCGTAGGCTATTTCATGGGTACGATCCAATACCATGCTTCCGGTGCCTTCTAAAAAAATTTCTTCTTCTTCTGCCTTGCTGTAATCTATTATTTCGTTAATGATAAATCCTTCCTGCTCTATAATATCCAAGATATCTTCCCTTCTTTCCGCTCTTCTATTTTTAGCATACATAGGATAGAGCACAACTTTTCCGTCTGAATGGAAAGAAATCCAGTTATTTGGAAATATGGAATCTGGTTTATGCGGTTGTTCTGTATCTTTAACAACTAATACATTAATTCCGAATTTTCTAAGTTTTTCAACCATATTTCTGAATTCTTCCAATGCTTTTTCTTGTATTGATTCTAAGGAAACTGAATCGTTTTGTTGGAAGAAATTATTTGTTGCGGTTTGTTGATTAAACCCAAATGCTACGGGTTCTATCATCAATACAGTATTTGTTATTTGAATATTACTCATCAGTACGTATTAAAGGTAAGGTGGAACATCTTAGAAGGCCTCCCATTTTTGATATTTCATAATAAGGAACCTTTTCTACTTTTATATTCCATTCGTTTTCTAGAAAATTATTAAGCCTTTCGAATCTATTTTCCGAAATAACCACTTCCGGTGAGATGGAAAATACATTTGTATTCATGTAATACAATTCTTCATCAGTTACTTCAAAGACATTATTTGTGCCAAAAAAATCAAGTAAGAAATGATAATCTTTTTCATTTGTGAAACCTCCTTTGTACAAAATAGCTTTATTGTTTCCTACCGGCATAAAGGTGCAATCCAGATGTAAAATTCCATTTCGAGGGTTTTTATCATCTTTTTTCAAAGGTAAATTTATAAAGGTTTTATTCGGATATAATTCTTTTAAGTAATCAATGGCATAGGGATTGGTTCTTGCTGTTTTAATACTTGTAAAATCTTTTCCTTCATAAGCCCCGCAAAAAACTACTTCATTATGAGGTATGATATCGCCTCCTTCAACCTTTGCTTTTTTAGGTAGATTGTAAATATTTTGAAAGTATATGGATTTTACTATTTCTTTATATGCATACAGCTCTTCTGCTCGATCTGCTATCATATTGGAAATAATGATATTATCTTCTATAACAAAGGCTACATCTCTTGCAAATACCTGATTGTAATCTTTTAAAATTTGGGGAGATAAAACCGTAACATCATATTTCTGAAGGACTTTTTTAAATTCTTTCATTTCATGAATTACGTCTTCTTCAACCGGGTAAGTATGATTTTTTACATTTTCATAAGACTTTGCATCATACGTTTCATCTAATTCCGGTGTTTTTCCCATGGAACAAGGTTGACCAAGAACAACAACTTTCAGCTTGGATGTTTCATTTTGTATATTAAGCTGCATAATATTTCATCTAGTTAATTGTTTTAAAAAAATCAAAGGTAATTCAAAATTATTTAAAATTTATTTTTAATATATTTTCCTTTATCTTAACAGAGTTTATTCTTCTTAATTAGATTTCGTAGCTCCAAAAATTTTTTCATATTGCTTAATAATAATTTCTTTTGAAAATCTGTTTTTTATGGATTTATTTATACGATTTTCATCATGTTTCTGGTTTAGGGTTATTTTTATCTGCTCTGCAAAATTTTTATGATCTTCAATGGATAAAATCTTTCCATTGACATTTTCTTCAATTATTTCATTTATCCCTCCTTTACAATTATTTGCTAGAGAAAATGTGCCGGTAGCTCCGGCTTCCAACAATACATTTGGAAATCCTTCATACCGGGAAGAGAGGATAAATAAATCTGCATTTTTTAAATAGGGATAGGGATTAGTAATTTTACCTAAAAATTTAACATTTTCTATTAGTAATGTTTCTTTTAATTCTACCAGTTTTTCTTTATCATCCCCCTCTCCTATTATATACAAAAATATATTTTCACCTTTAAGATGTGAAAAAACTTTTAAAAGATTATCAAAGCCTTTTCGATAGGAAAGGTTACCTATAGCAAGTACATTTTTATAACCTTCGGAAAAGGGATAAATCATTGTTTCAAGTGATTTTTTTTCTATTACCTCTACATCCACTGGATTATTGATTTTTGTAATTTTATTTTCTCGTATTTTCAGGTTATTTATGAGATCATTTTTCATGTCGTCACTCTGCGCTATGATAGTATGAAAATTGTTGTAAAATCTATAAAAAAACTTGATTTCCGGGCGAGTTACATGTTGTGACACTATATTAGTTTCTCTGGCAATAAAATGAACTTTCGGAAAAAAGGGAATTATGGGTGCTAAATAGGCTGAAATTTCACCCCAACCACCAAAAACAATATCCGGCTTTAAAGTTCTTATTACATTAAGAATAGGAAAAAATGCATTTCGTATTCGTGGGGTTTTTATATCTATAATTTCAATGTTTTTATCCAAAAGCTCAAGATAATAACCTTCTCTTCGCATGAGAAGAAGCTTGGGCGTAAATTTTTTTTTATCTAAATAATTTATAAGCAAAGTAATTATTCTTTCTGCCCCGCCCATGTTTAAATCCGGAAGTATAAATAGTATGGTTTTCATTTACACTTTATTGCTAATATATCCTTCAGTTGCGTTTTCATTGGGCCATACTTGGGCTACATTTCCAATTGCAATGGAATTATCGGGAATATCTTCTGTAACATATGCGTTGGGTGCGATCAATACATTATTTCCTATTCTTATGTTACCAACAATTACCGCATTTGTACCGATCCATACTTCATTCCCTATAACAGGTACCCCCGCTTTTTTTCCTCTATTTGTTTTTCCTATGGTAACACCCGGTGCGATATTACAGTTTCTACCTATTTTTACTTCCGGATTTATGATAACCGTTCCCCAATGCCCCAGGTAAAAACCTTCTCCTATTTGTGTTTCCGGGTATATCTGAAACCCGTATTTAGTTTGGTAATGGTATAAAATTGCTCGATACAGTAAGCCTAAAAATGATTTTTTTTTGTGTATGGAAGCTTTTCTTAAAAAATATATATATCGAAAATTAGGATTCATTAGGGATTTTCCAAAAAATTTTCCCGGCCATTTTCCATATATTCTGTAATAATCTTTTTGTATCTGGGAATTGGACATTTTATAAATGGTCTAAAATAGTTGTTAATCTGGAAACTGCATTTTCTAATGTAAATGGCAATTCTTTCTCATTCATTTCTTGCTTATATTTTTGGGCAATTTCAGGTTGAGTTAAAAATTCCTTCATTCCTTTATAAATCCCTTCTTCAGAATTCTCAACGATTTTTCCTAATTTTCCATCTTGCAATATTTCTCTGACAGCGGAAACATCTGTTGCTATTATGGGTTTTTTCAAGGTTAAGGCTTCAAATAATACGGTTGGATAACCTTCATATCTCGATGATAAAATAAAGTAATCGGCATTTTTAAAAAAAGGATACGGATTTTCTTGATAGCCTACCATTTTTACTGTATCATCTAGCTTTAAAGATTTAATAAGTGCTTGGATATTTTTAAAGTCATACCCGTCTCCTACTATATAAATTTTATGTTTATACCCTTCCTGCAAAAGTTTTTTATGCATTTTAATGAGCCGGTCAAAGCCTTTCTGGGGAAAAACGGTTCCAACTGCAACAAAAATTTTTTCATCCTTTACTTTAGTAAAAGTAAAATCAATATCTTCCTCTGATTTATTTACTATTTCTTGGGAATCTATCGGATTATAAATTCTAATTAGTTTTTCTTTTTCATCTTTTGTAGAGGCTAATTTTTCAAATCCGGATTTTATTTTATCAGATATTACCCATATTTTATCTGCTTTAAAAAAATCCTTTATTCTAGCCGGTGTATAATCTGATATGCTGAATAAATCGTTATGTACCCAAACTACCTTTTTTGATGTTTTTAACGGACTTTTTAATACTTCTTCCAACAATCTATGATTGGCAATAAGCTCTATATCATAATCTCGTTTTTTTAATATAAATTTATATAATATGATAGGAAAAAATTTCAATAGTTCTTCATATAACCTTCTATAAGCTTTTACAGGTATTTCCCAGGGTTTGTTGGTAGTTATCATTTCTCCTTTATGAAGATGATATATAGTAACCCAAGAGGGAACCTCTTTTAAATATTTTCCTGATTTAAGATTTAACAACAAGTCTACTTCATATTTATTTTTGGGTAAATTTTTTAAAAAGGTTATTAAGACTTTTTCGGCACCTCCATGACGTAAGGATCCTATTCGAATAAGTATTTTCTTTTTCTTCATCTTAGATAAGAAATTTTTTTTATAAAAGTTTTTTTCAAGTAATAGCTAGATAATATATGAAAATATTAGTATTGAAATTTTAAAATTATTTATTTTTATTTTTTTCCAAATTAACCTAATCATATTCCTACCGAAAAACTTGATAAGATATTTAGTTTGAAATTTACATGGCCATAAACTTGTAAATATCATAGAAAGATACAAAAAGCACTTAAAATCTCAATATGATATAATAATTTTATTGTCTATTACTGATCTAAGTTATCTAACTAAAAGTAATTCCCATTTGGTAAGAATGTTATCTTTTTTCCACTTTTTAGATTCATCATAGGAAGATTTATTTATTTTTTTTAACAAAGCTTCATTATTTATTAATAATTGAAGTTTATTGGTAAAATCTTCTTTATCATGATGCTTTATAAGAAAACCGTTATTCTCATTAACAATATGTGACGGACCGAATTCACAGTTATAAGAGACTAATACATTACTGCAGAACATAGATTCTACTAATACCAATCCAAAAGCCTCAGTTTCCGATGCTAATACCAATATTTTACTTTTTTTCATATAGTCACAAACTTCTTCTTTTGTTTTATTTCCTTCAATTTCTATATTGCTATGGGGGTTTTCTTGTATATAATTTTCTAAATAATTTTTTTCCGGTCCATCTCCTATTATCTTTAATTTCCAGCTTTCTTTATTTTTTAAATTTGAATATATTTCCACAATTTCCCTTATGTTTTTTTCAGGGTGAAGCCTCCCCACAAATAAAATCGTATTTTCTTTATCTTCACAACTTATAAAGGGCATGCTCTCAAAGGGATCTCCTATTATGTTGTAAATTAAAAAACTATTAGGATTTATTTTTTTATAATGTTCTTCTGATTCTTTATTTATATAAATGATTCCTTTTAAATATTTGTAATAAGGACGCATAATCGTATACCAAAAAAAACCTCCCATCTTGTAATTTATATGTTCCCATGTCCACGTTTTCTTATTTATTCCTTTCATTGTGGATAACATGCTGGAAAGAGTATATCTGCAAGAAATTAGAGTGTCATAATTCTGATGGTTTTTTTTTAACCATTTTTTTAACAGGCAATATACTCCGTATTGGTAAATATAATTTTTGATGTTTTGTTTCTTTGGCAACCATGAAAAGTATTGGTTTATGAATACCATTGAACGATATGATTTTGTATTTCCAAAGGAATTCAATACTACTGTTTTAATTTTGGAATTTAAATCATATATGAATTCTTCATTACCATCCAAACATAAGACAGTTATATCAAATTGAGTACATAATTCATTCATCAAATTAGTTAAAACTGTTTGTACTCCTCCTGATTTACCAAGCGAATAGGTAATAAACAATAATTTTTTCATACTTTATTTTATTAACTATGTTTATTTTTTAAATAATATGCATAGCTAAATGGTAATGTAAATACACTCATAAGTTTTATTATTGGATTTTTTATACTTGATATATTCGAAGCTAAAGATTTTTTATTTAAAAAAGAATAAAATTGAAAACCTATTAAATTCCTCAGTAATGTTTTAGGATAAGAAAATAATTGATAACTATAATTGTTTAGCATTGCTTTATACCCTTCTCTTAATCCAAATATATTTTTACCCTTCCAACGGGTATTTGAAACTGATGCTGAATCGTCATCATCTTTATGATAAATACGTATTACTTTATTGATAAATTTAGTTTTTAAACCAAGCGAATCGTACGTTGTAAAAAAAACATTTTGGGGAATATATCCTTTATTTTCATAAATTGAATAATCAAATTTATCCAATTCTCTAAGATAACTTTTTGTTATAAAAATGCCATTTTTATCTCCCTTTACTTGGTATTTATATCGCATTTCTAAAATAGAGCCGGTAAATCCGTTACCCGGAAATAAATTTCCTATTAAATTTCCTTCCGTATCTGCTGAATGACCAATTACACCGATATATTGATCTTGATTTTTAATTTTTGACACTTCTTGATATAAAATTTCAAATGAATCTTCCGGCCAACTGTCATCTGAATCAATAATTACAAAATAGGGTGTTTTTACTTTTTTAATTCCTTCAAATACAGTAATAAATTTATGTCTATTTTTACCTTTATAATATTCAATTGGGATAATATTTTCATTTTTATATCTATGTACCAATTGGCTTGTTGAATCCGTAGAACCGTCATCCATTATAATCCACCTAAATCTTTTAAATGATTGTTTTTGAAGTGATTCATAAACTCTATTTAGTGTATGAGCTCTATTATAAGTTGGTGTTATTACGGTTATTACGTAATTTTTTTCCATTAATTGATTTTTTATTTTGTAAACAGCTTTTCTATTTCTTTATATATTGCAACAGGTGAGAAAATTTCTTTAAATTTTTTATTGTTTTCGACAAAGAACTTCCCTTTTTTCGGATCGGAAATCATAGTTTTCATTGCTTCATATAAGGCTTGTTCATTCTTGCTTGGTATGAATATACCGTTTTCTTGGTCAACCATCATTTCTCTTATTCCTCCTACATCTGTAGTTATTATGGGCTTTTCTAAAATGAGACTTTCTGCTATAACTAAAGGATAGGCTTCTGATAATGAAGGAAGTATAAAGTAATCCGCCTCTTTGATCAAAGGATAGGGGTTTTTATATTCCCCCAAAAATATAAATGATTCTTCTATATTATATTCGATTACTTTTTTTACTAATTCTGCTTTATATTCTCCATTTCCAATAATATATATTTTATGATATATTCCATCATTTATCAGTTTTTTATGGGCATCTATTAAAAATTGATACCCTTTACCCGGTTTAATCCTTCCTACTGATATAAATGATTTTATTGAATCATTTTTGCTTGAACTGATTTCTATATTTATTTTTTGTTCGGATTTAGCTATTATATCATCAATATCTATTGGATTATAAATAATCTTAGCGTTTTTAACTATATTTTCATTAAAGCTTTTTGCACTTTCCATGGTTTGTTGTGAAACATATACCATGGTATTAAATTTTAAAAATTTTGCTATGAAATTTTTTTTATTTCCATTTATGGTTATATTTTTTATATCTCCATGCATCCATCCAATCTTTTTAGATTTTCTGTTAGGACTATTTAATACATCATCATAATTATAATGGAAAAAACCTATTTCAACTTGTTGATCATATAATTTTAGTTTTTTATATAATAATTGAGGAAATTTATTATAAAATTTTAATGTACCGGCTCTTATTATTAATTGAATTTTTTTAAGAAAAAAATTTTTATTCATAAACTCTTTTCCTTTTCCTATATATTGAACTGTAATGAATTTGGGTATATCCTTTAATAATTCTCCTTGATAAAGATTTAACAATAAGGTAATATCAAATTTATTCTTATCTAAATTATTTAAAATATTTAGTAAGACTTTTTGAACGCCTCCGGTTTCCATTGATCGGAGTCTAAAAAGAATTTTAATTTTCTTAATTTCTTTCATTAACTAGCAACGTAAATTCTAAACTACTTTATAAGATTTATTGATTATTATTTTTAATGTAATATCACAAATTTTATTTATAATTTCTAACCATAAATTTAAACTTTCTTTTTTTTATATTTTAATTTATTTTACTTAAACATTATTTTTAAAACATTACTATTTTAAATTTATTCGTCACTAGTAATTAAATTTTTAACTATTATCAACCGTATTAAATTTTAAAAAAATAAAAGTAATAATAAACTAATCTTTTTTTAGTTAATCTAAAAAATTTCCTAAATCTTTCTATTTTAGTTATTATTTACATAAATTATAGGTTTTTAATATATTTGCTATTATGAAATTTTCTAAAAAATACTTATTATTTTTTATTTTACTAGTAGGAAATTTATTTTACGGCGTAAATAGAGATTCAACTTTTATATCAATTCATGATTCTTTAAATAATAGACCTAAAGTTGGTTTAGTTCTAAGTGGCGGGGGCGCTAGAGGATTTGCTCATGTCGAAGTTATTGAAGCAATTGAAAAAGCAGGAATTAAAATTGATTACATCAGTGGAACAAGCATGGGTGCCATAGTTGGTTCATTATATGCAGCAGGATATTCTCCCGAAGAAATGAGGAATATTATTAAAAGTATTGATTTTAACGAGCTTTTTATACAAGATAGAAATCGAAATTTTATTCCTTTCTTCGATAAATCGTACAGGGAAAAATATATTTTAACATTGCCTATTTCCAATTTTAAAATGGTGTTTCCTTCGGCATTAAGTAATGGACAGGGTCCTCTAATGTTATTAACCCATTTATTGTATAATGTGCATGATATACATGACTATTCTAAACTTCCTATACCTTTCTTATGTATCGCAACTAATTTAGAAACCGGAGATGAGGAACAGTTGGAAAGTGGTTTTCTTCCTCTAAGTGTTTTGGCTAGTGGTGCTTATCCTTCACTTATTGAACCTGTTACAATTGATGATAAAATTTTAATCGATGGTGGAATTGTTAATAATTTTCCTTCCAGGGCCTTACGAGATAAAGGAATGGATATCATTATTGGAGTTGATTTGGGTAATGGTTTACAAAAGGCTGATGAAATAAACTCAATATTTAATATTATAAGTCAAATAATAAGCTATCGTATCAATATTAAAACTGATTTCGAAAGAAGTTATGTAGATTTATTAATTAAACCCGATTTAAAGAATTATGAGGTAACAGAATTTGATAAAAAAGATTCCATTTTATACAAAGGCAAATTAGCCGGTGAAAAAGCATTTCCTGAATTATTAAAAATTGCAAAATTACAAGGTTATACTAATATTAATAGACCAAGAATTAAAGAATTACCTTCAGAAAAAAATTTATTTATCACTAAACTTTCCATATTTGGGAATTCATCTAAGGATTCAATATATATAAAGAGAAAATTAGGTTTAAAATTACCTCAAAATACATCAATTACTAAGTTAGATAAAGGTATTTCGGCTTTATATTCCACAGGAAATTATAAAAGGGTTTATTATGAACTTACATCTGAAAACTTTGAAGAAAATCAACAGATAAACTTATTTTTAGATAAAAAAGTCAATAATTCAATCAAATTTGGTATTCATTATGATGATGTATATAAAACTTCTCTATTAACTAATATTACCCTCAACAAGCTTCTTCTAAATAATTCCAATTTATCTATAGATGTTATTTTTGGAAATAATTTCAGAACTAACGTTAATTATTTTATAGATAATGGAATGTTACCTAGTATAGGCTCTAATACTTCCTTTAATTCTTTTAATTTTAATTATACCGATTTAAAAAGAAGCGAATATTCATTTAACCATATTCGTTATTTCAATCAACAAATTTATTTACAATCAACTTTTAATGAAAAATTTGCAATGGGTACAGGTATAGAATATAGTTTTATGAGTATTTCTCCATTTTCATATGATCATAATAATGATTCACATCATAAAAGTTTCGTCAAAGATGAAAGCTTCTTTTATAATCCTTATTTTTATATAAAAGCAGATACCAGAAATAATCCTAACTTTCCATTTAAAGGTTTTAAATTAGATGCTTCTGCTAAATATATATTTTATTCCAATGCAAATGATTTTGAAAAATTTACAATAGTTAAAAGTCTGCTAAATTATTCAATTTCCATCGGACATAGATTAGCTTTAGAAAATCAACATTTTCTAGGGGTATCTTTTAATAATCCAACTTTACAATATAAATATTTCAATGGTGGATATTTTGAACAAGATTTCTTAAATTTCAGTAAATTTCTAGGATTACCATTCGCTTATAAATCCGGTAATCAACTTTTTTCTTTATACTCTTCTTTAAACTATAAAATCTTAAAAAATCATTATTTAAAAATTTACGCCAATATGGAAAATGTAGAAGATGAATTTAAAGATATTAGATACTTTAAATATAAATACTTTAGTTATGGATTTGGTTATGGATATGACAGTCCCTTCGGTCCTATTAACTTATTATATACATACTCTACAAATCAAAACAAAGGTATCTTTAGTGTTGGATTAGGTTATTGGTTTTAATATTTAAATTTTTAATTTTTAGTATCTGCATGCTCTTACCTAATCTTATTATGTAAAATTTATAGACACTTTTTACATCCATCTTTAAAATTGTTATACATTATATTTAATGTAAATTATTTAATAAAATTTAACAGAAATTAGAAATACTAATAATAATTTTATTATATAATTTCAAATTTAATATATTAATTTAGCTAAGTAGAAATTAATAAAAATGATAAATTATTTTTCAAAAAATGATTTTATTTTAAAAAATAAATTAAAAAGGAAAAAGTGGTTAAAAAATGTAATTGAACAAGAAGGATGTCGTTTAGGAGATGTCAATTATATTTTTTGTTCCGATGAACAATTATTAGAAATCAATATCCAATACTTAAATCATGATTTTTACACAGATATTATTACATTTGATTATAAAGAAAACCATTTAATATCTGGTGATATATTCATCTCAATTGATCGAGTAAGAGATAATGCAGTAATTAATTATGAAGAGTTTGATAAAGAATTGAATCGTGTTATGGTTCATGGTATTTTACATTTAATTGGATATAATGACAAATCAGATAAGGATGTAAAACTTATGAGAAAAATGGAAAATATATATATATCTTTATATAAAAATTATTAAAATTAATTATAAAAAATTTGTTTCACGTGAAACATCTACAAATATGATATTAGAAAAATACGATGTGATTGTAGTTGGTGGTGGACACGCAGGTTGTGAAGCTGCTGCCGCTGCTGCTAATTTAGGTTCCAAAACTCTTTTAATAACTATGAATCTACAAACTATTGGTCAAATGTCATGTAACCCTGCCATGGGGGGCATAGCAAAAGGACAAATTGTTAGAGAAATAGACGCATTGGGTGGTTTATCAGGAATAGTTACTGACAAAACTATGATCCAATTTAAAATGCTTAATTTATCAAAAGGACCTGCTATGTGGAGTCCTAGAGCACAATCTGATAGAATGAGATTTTCAGAAGAATGGAGATTACAACTAGAAAATATTAACAATCTCGATTTTTTTCAAGATATGGTTATAGGTTTATTAACAGATAATAATAAAATCATTGGCGTTGAAACTTATATGGGAGCTGTTATTCATTCTAAGTCTGTAATATTAACTAACGGAACATTTTTAAATGGATTAATTCATATTGGTAATAAGCAATTCGGAGGTGGGAGAATGGGTGAAAAAGCAGCCTATGGTATTACCGAAAATCTAGTTGAATTAGGTTTCGAAGCAGGAAGAATGAAAACCGGTACACCTCCAAGAGTAGATGGCAGAAGTATAAATTTTTATGAAATGGAAGAGCAAAAAGGAGATATTAACCCACAAAAATTTTCCTTTACAAATACACCTAAACTTATTCAACAAAGAAGCTGTTATATAACCTATACTAATATAAAAGTTCATGATGTATTACGTGAAGGGTTTGAAAGATCACCTTTATTTAATGGAACAATTAAAAGTACAGGTCCAAGATACTGTCCATCTATCGAAGATAAAATTAATAGATTTGCAGATAGAGAAAGACATCAAATATTTGCTGAACCGGAAGGTTGGCAAACAGTAGAATATTATATAAATGGATTTAGTACATCTTTACCGGATGATATTCAAATTAAGGCCTTACAACTTATTCCCGGATTTGAGAAAGCTAAATTATTCAGACCTGGATATGCTATAGAATATGATTACTTTCCTCCTACACAATTAAAAAATACTTTGGAAAC
This sequence comes from Apibacter mensalis, assembly GCF_001418685.1. Lineage (GTDB taxonomy): Bacteria > Bacteroidota > Bacteroidia > Flavobacteriales > Weeksellaceae > Apibacter > Apibacter mensalis. Next base: position 122,457 of record NZ_LIVM01000006.1, on the reverse strand, counting down.
AAAACATATTAACAATTTGTATTTTGCCGGACAAATAAATGGAACCACCGGTTATGAAGAAGCTGCAGCTCAAGGATTAATTGCCGGAATCAATGCTTCGCTTAAAATTAAAGATAGAGATCCTTTTATCTTAAAGAGAAATGAAGCATATATAGGTGTATTAATAGACGATTTAATTACAAAAGGTACAGAAGAACCCTACAGAATGTTTACTTCTCGCGCCGAATATAGGATGAGCTTAAGGCAAGATAATGCTGATGAAAGATTAACGCCATTAAGTTATTCTATTGGATTAGCTTCAAAAGAAAGAATGATAAATTTTGAAAAGAAAAGTAAACAGACCAATGATTGTATTAATTTTATAAAATCTACATCCATAAGAAAAGATGAAACTAATCTAATTTTAACTCAAAAAAATTCCGCACCAATTTCTCAATCTGTAAAAGCTGACAGTATTTTAGTAAGACCCAATATATATTTAAAAGATTTAGAAAAAGTTCCATCAATTAATAATTATATTAAATCAAATCATTTACCTAATGAAGTTCTTGAACAAGTAGAAATTAAGATTAAATATAAAGGTTATATTGATAAAGAACTTGAAAACGTTGAAAAATTAAATAGACTTGAAAATATTAAAATTCCTGTTAACTTTGATTATTGTAAATTAAATAGTATTTCAACTGAAGCTAAACAAAAACTAATAAAATTTAAACCGGAAACAATTGGTCAGGCCAGCAGAATTAGTGGAGTTTCTCCATCAGATGTTAATATTTTATTAATTTATATGGGTAGATAATTTAGTAATAATATACAGTTATAGATGTTCCACGTGGAACATCTATAAGTAATAGTATATTTATATAAAATATTAATATATATAAAAATTTAATAATGAAAATTAAAGATCACTTTTTATCTAATGAAGTGTTTGAAATTAAAGAAACTGAGTATAATAATGTTTTAAAAACTATTAATACACCTGAGGATATATCAAAATACTATGAAAGTGAAAAATATCTATCTCATACTAAAGATCAATCATTAAAAGCTAAGCTATATTTATTAATTCAAAAACTAAATGAAAAGTATAAATTAAAAATTATTACTAAATATAAAACTTCTGGAAAATTGTTAGACTACGGTTGTGGAGATGGAACATTTTTAAAATTTATTCAAAATAGAAATTTTTCTGCTTTAGGTTATGAACCCAACAAAAAAGCTGCAATATCTGCCAAAAATAAAATTGGTCAAAATAATATTATAAATTCAATAGATTATATTGAAAATAATTCTATAGACATTATAACACTTTGGCATGTAATGGAACATATACCTAATCCTGAAGAAATACTTTCAAAATTAAAATTAAAATTAAAAAGTAATGGATATATATTAATAGCAGTTCCCAATTACAAATCATTTGATGCAAAGTTTTATAAAGAATATTGGGCAGCTTGGGATGTACCACGACACATATATCATTATTCAAGACAAGGAGCCATAAATTTTTTTAATAAAAATAAATTTAATGTTATTCACACTTATCCCCTACCCTTCGATAGCTTTTATATTTCTTTACTAAGTGAAAACTATATTAAAAATCCTTTAGGAATTTATAGATTTCCTTTGATTGCTATCTTATCTAACTTAAAAGGAATTAAAGATGGAAATTATTCTTCAGTAATATATATAATAAAAAAATAAAACAATATTCATATATAGTACTATCCGTTGATAATATCAAAATTAATTTAAAATATAATTTTATGGTATCTTAATTATAAATACAATTAAAAAAAATATTAAAATTAATTTAATAAATAGTTACTGAAAGACTATTCCACAGATATCATTTTCAAAAATAGTAAAATATAAAAGTATTACTATAAATATTAAACAATATTTAATTTATTATATTATTTATTAAACATATTTTAATAAAATTATTTACAAAAATTATTAAAAAGATAAAGATTAAATAATATGAATAAATAGGATGATTATTAAATAGCTATACTTGATTTATAAAAAAAATTTAAATATTTATAACAATATAAAAAAGAAGCTTGATGCCTCAAGCTTCTAGTAAATATATATTAAAATAAATGTTAAATTAATCATTAATAATTGCTGCAACTCCGGGTAATTCTCTACCCTCTAATGACTCAAGCATAGCACCACCTCCCGTGGAAACATAGCTTACTTTATCTGTATAATTATTCTGCTTTACAAAAGCTACACTATCTCCTCCTCCAACTAAAGAAAAAGCACCTTTTTTTGTTGCTTCTCCAATAGCATCACCAATAGCTTTAGTACCTACTGCAAAATTTGGCATTTCAAATACTCCTAAAGGTCCATTCCATAATATGGTTTTAGAAGCCATGATAACATCTGAAAATGTTTTAATAGTTTTAGGTCCAACATCTAACCCTTCCCAACCATCAGGGATGTTATTAGTTTCAACAACTTTTCTATTAGCATCATTTGAAAAATTATCACCAATAACAGAATCTTCTGGAATATAAACTTTTACACCTTTTTCGTTAGCTTTTTTTAGTATATCTAAAGCTAATTCTTGTTTATCATCTTCACATATGGATTTACCAATATTACCACCTTGTGCTTTAACAAAAGTATATGTCATTCCACCGCCAATAATTAAATTATCAACAACAGGAAGAATGTTTTCAATAATCGTAATTTTAGAAGAAACTTTAGATCCACCTAATATAGCAGTTACAGGTTTTTCTCCCGTTTTAAGAACTTTTTGAATAGCGTCAAGCTCTTTAGCCATTAAAAGGCCAAAACATTTATTTGAAGGAAAAAATTTAGCTACAATAGCAGTTGAGGCATGAGCACGGTGTGCTGTACCAAAGGCATCATTTACATAAATGTCTCCAAGCGTAGCTAATTGTTTTGCAAAAAATTCATCACCTTGCTCTTCTTCATTATGAAAACGTAGATTTTCTAATAATAAGACTTCTCCAGGTTTAAGATCTGTTGAAGCTTTTTCAGCTTTAGAACCCACACATTCATCAACAAACTTAATAGGTTTACCTAAAACTTTTGAAACGTCATCCACAATATGTTTTAATGAAAATTTATCAATAACCTGACCTTTAGGTCTGCCCAAATGCGTCATTAAAATAACTGAACCTCCATCTTTCAATATTTTATCTATAGTTGACTTAGCAGAAACAATTCTAGTATTATCAGTAACTTTAAGACTTTCATCTTGAGGGACGTTAAAATCAACTCTAATTAATGCTTTTTTTCCATTAAAATTAAAATCATTAACTGTTTTCATAATTTTTATTTATTTTTCTTACAAATATACCTTCATAAAAACGAAAAGAGAAATTTTAATACCTGAATTTTTTCCACATTTAATTATTATTTATATATCTTTTTTTAATTAATTAAATAAAATAATGTATATAATGATAATGTACCTGTTAATATGTTAATAACTTTTAAAAAATGAGTTATTAAAACATTTAAATATAATATTAACAAAATAAATTGTATGTAAAAAATTATATACCAATAATTTAAACCGGTTATTAACAATTTAAAAAGCCTATTGATAACATATTTGTTATTAAAGAAGATGTTATTAAAGTAATAAAAAGGAAAGTAAAAAACACATTAAAAAAGTTTGATAAAATTTGGAAAAGTGTTAAAAATTTATAATTAATAATTAAAGTTATTGAAGCAAAAATTTTTGTTTAAAAATGTTAACAATGGATTAACTTAGGTGTTAATATTGATTTAACCTATTGAAAATTTATGAGTTAAAAATATTTTTTTTAATAATATATTTATAAGTTCATTGATTTACAGTTTATTATGTAATGTATGATGATTATAAAAAAAACTAAGTTATTAACAAGTTTATTAAATTAATAATAATTAAGTATTTACAAATATTTGTTTTATAAAATATTGATAGTAAAATTATTATACATACATAGTATGACTATTTAATTATTAAAAAAGTGAAAAATAGAAGTGTAAAGGACATCAATATTAAAAATTCTAAAGTCATATACATTTTAATTAAGTAAATAAAAATTTAATTATATTTAATCTTTAAATAAATTAATAGTAAAGATTAATAATAAAATAATTTATCATTTTGTAATATATAGCATATAAATTAATGTGATTTTTATTTGAATTTAATGATATATAATTGGTAAAAAGAAAGATAAAATCGTGTTATTTTATAAAAAAATAGTAATTGAAAATAATTCCAAACGCTTAAAAGGAAATTATAGTAAAAGAAAAGTTTGAACCGTAAGGTATAAAATAAAAAAGGTAAATAATAACTATTTACCTTGTAAAAATATTAGATTAAATTTTTATATAAGTTCAATAATTTATTAATGTATGGCGTTGAAAAGATAATTATAAATCATTACTAAAATATATTTAATTTAATATTGGAATTAGGCTAATCTTGAAATGAATATGTATTATCATTCTTCTTTTTGATTTTTTTTATCCATAGAATCTAATTCCTCTAAAACAGGATTAATAGTACTATCCGGGATATCGCTTATCCTAATATACATTAATCCATCTATAGCGTCATTAAATTTAGGATCAACATTAAAAGCTACAACACGAGCATTTTGTTTTAAATATTTTTTAATAAGTACAGGAAGTCTTAAATCAGGTTCAAGCTCATCAATTAGCTTATCAAATTTATTAAGATCGTTATCGGCAGCATCAAAGAATAAATCTTTTTCATTAGATTTAAGATGGACTTTAAATTCATTTTTTGAATGTACATATTGAGCAACATAAGAATCAAAATAATGAGAACGCATAAATTCAACCATTATAGATTTAGAAAAATTTGAAAATTGATTACTTATACTTACACCGCCAACCAAATATTTATATTGAGGATTTCTCAAGCAAACATGTATAATACCTCTCCATAACAATAATAAGGGTAAAGGTTTTTTTTGATATTCACTGGAAATGAATGCCCTGCCCATTTCAATGATTTTTTTAAAGAAAGGATGTATTTCCGAATCATATTCAAAAAGAGATGCAGTATAAAAACCCTTAATTCCATGTTTTTCATAAATTTCTTTTCCCATTCCCATTCGATAAGCACCGGCAATTAATTTATTTTCGTTATCCCATAAAAATAAATGATGATAAATTTGATCGAATTCATCCAAATCAAAAGGTTCATTGGTACCCTCTCCTATTTCTCGAAAACAAATTTCTCTTAATCGACCAATCTCACGTAAGACATTAGGGATTTGTTCAGGTTTAGCTAAATAAACTTCATATTGAGAGGCACTAAAAAGCTCACAATCTATTTCTCTTAAAAGCTCAACTTCTTTTAAAATTAATTCCTTAGATGTCTCTTTAATAATAGGTTTAACTTTGTTGGAATTAGCAGATTTAGTCATTGCTGATACAGAAAGAAACTTTATATTTTTAAAGGGATTTTTAACTGTTGTGTAGAATGATTTAAGCATATATACCTTATTCCTTAAAAAATTACCGTAAGAATTAATATCCGGATATTCATCTTGTTGATTTACTGAAATAGGTTTACCAATACGTATTTTAATAGGATTTTTTCTCTTTCTTACCAATTCTCTTGGTAACATTGCGGTTTGTAAATCCGGGTGTATATTTGACATTTTGTAAAATAATTTACTATTTATGGCATGGAAATATACAGGAATTACCGGAACCTTAGCTTTTTTAAGAAGCTTTAAGGCGCTTTCAACCCATTCTCTATCTTGATATTCTTTTATATTCGGATAATAATGGGAAACTTCTCCGGCTGGAAAAATAATTACACAATGATTGTCTTTTAAAACGCGCAATGTTTCAATAAAACCTTTTTTACTGTCAAAAGTATCTTTTCTAGTCTCAAAAGGATTAACAGGAATAATTACCTTTTTTAAAGGCTCAATTTTTTGCAGTAAAAAGTTAGACATTATTTTAAAATCAGGACGAATTTCTGAAATAATTTTCATTAAAATTATGCCATCTAATCCTCCCAAAGGATGATTGGAAACGATTATGAAAGGTCCTTTTTCAGGAATTCTTTTTAAATCTTCTTCATGAATTTCATAGTTAACTTTTAAATGTTTTAAAACTGCAGTAAGAAATTCATTAGTAGGTAAATCTTTATTTTCAGTACAAAATTTATTAATATGACCAAGTTTTGAAATATTCATAAGGGCCCATGCTATACCCTTTCCAAAAAAGCCATATTTCTTTAAATTTAAAGTATTTTGTATATCCTCTAAGGTGACTAAACTCATATTGTTATTCTTTTACAATTGCTTGGTAAGTTTTTTTACCAATTGTTCTAATAAAACTATTTTTTCCTTTTTTAAAATTATTTCATATATCCTATGAACTATTTGTTACAGTATAGTAGACGCACATTTTCTTCTAATGTTACAATAAAAGAACTTACAAGAATATTCAGTAAAATGTTAATTGAATTAAATTTATCTTTAATAACTATCAAAACTAAAAAATAAGCAATCTTGATCATGCCTATTTTAATATTCAGTTCCGTAATTTGTTTACAAATTATATAAAGAATGTCTTCAGGATTATAAGTAAAATCAACTGGAGAAATAACAGGCAAATGTACATTTAATTTTTGTATGAAACAAGAAACATTCGGATCTCTCTTTGTACCTTTAAAAATACTAATAACTTGATTTTCAGGTTTTAAATATGAAAGAATTAACCATGAAATAGCACTTTTATATAGTAGGATGATTTTCAGTTGAAGTATGAATTCACTAATAAATGATATATCTATAGTTTCTTTATAAGTAAGATATTCTAAAAATTGAGAGTTTTCAACATAATTTAAGTTTCCGTTTATTACCTCCTTAACGTCGTTCCTGATTATGACAACTTTAGAAATTAAATAATAAATAATTATAGTAGCAGGATAGTCTGAAGATTCACTGCCAAGAAATACAGTAAAATAGTTGGAATTTGAATCTGAAAAACCATGAGTTACGTAAGTTTTAAAAATATTACAATTTTCAAAATGTTTATATATAAGTTTACAATCAAGAGTGCCATGTTTATAATTACAGTCAGTTTTTAAATAATTTCTTATATCAATCCAAGTATTAATAATTTTTGAATATTTTAAATAAAAGCTTAGAATTATGGATAAGACTATTTCACCAACGCTTACAATTTGATCATATATGTAGTTAAAATTATCGGATTTATTATTAAATAGTAAGTAACCAAGATTTTTACAAGTATTTTTAATACCCTTAAGAACATCCTTAAAATACGTAAAAATTTTTTTTACTTTTTCATAATGTATCTCCCCTATACTATCTAAGATTTTTTTATAAAATTCTTTTTTTTGTAAATAGGTTTGAATAATATCTTCTAATGAGTTGGAAGATTTATTCATGGCCGAAATAACAATAATTGTTGAATAGTATTCGGTCTGGTTCAAATCTTTTAAAATATAACGTACATTTTTTATGTTTTGTACAAAAGCACCTCCAAATTTATAAACTTTCATAAATGATAGTTATATATTTTCAATATTTAAGAAAACATATTTTTTCCAAAAATATATTTTGTGAAAAAATAATTTTTACAAGGAGGAAATTCACATATTAGTTGACTTAAAATTTATATTATAATGATAAACAGTACGATAAGTATTTTAAATATTAAAAAACCGTCAACAAATATATGACAAATCTGTATATTACTTATAAATTACGATCAAAAATCAATATATTTGGAACATTCAAAAAAACTAAATATATAAAATATGAAATTGAAGAGCTCACAGACTTTAGGCGAATTTATAATTGATAAACAGGCAGATTTTAAATATTCTTCAGGCGAGTTATCACGTCTTTTAGGAGCAATAAGATTAGCCAGTAAAGTTGTTAATCAGCAAGTTAATAAAGCTGGGCTCGTTGATATTATTGGGGCAATTGGAAATCAAAATATACAAGGAGAAGAGCAGCAAAAGTTAGATGTATTTGCCAATGATATGTTTATTGGAGCCCTAAAAAATCGAGAAGTGGTTTGCGGAATTGCCTCTGAAGAAAATGAAGACTTTATAAGTATAAAGTCTAAAGATGATGCACATAATAGTAAATATGTTGTATTAATAGATCCTTTAGATGGATCTTCCAATATAGATGTTAATGTAAATGTTGGAACTATTTTTTCAATTTACAGAAGAATATCAGAAGATGGACCGGTTACACTAGAAGATTTTTTACAACCCGGAAATAAACAGGTAGCAGCAGGATATATAGTTTATGGTTCATCCACCATGCTTGTGTACACAACAGGAAATGGAGTAAATGGTTTTACATTAGACCCGGCGTTAGGAGTTTTTTATCTCTCACATCCTAATATAAAAATACCTGAAGATGGAAAAATATATTCAGTAAATGAAGGAAATTATCTTAAATTTCCCCAAGGAATAAAAAATTATATAAAATATTGTCAAGAAGAAAAGGAAAATAGACCTTACACATCTCGTTATATTGGATCTTTAGTATCCGATTTTCATAGGAATTTGTTGAAAGGAGGTATTTATATATATCCATCCTATTCACAAGCTCCTAAAGGGAAGTTGCGATTGTTATATGAATGTAATCCAATGGCATTCCTAGCAGAACAGGCAGGAGGAAGTGCTAGCGATGGATTTACACGTATACTGGATTTGAATCCTGTAGAATTGCATGAAAGAACTCCATTTGTTTGTGGTTCTAAGAAAATGGTTGAAAAAGTAGAAAAATTTATGAAAGATGCCCAAGAGCAGTAATGATCTATATAAATTTATTTTAAAAAAATTTAATCAACTTACCGTAAATGAATTGTATAATTTATTACGTTTAAGAAATGAAGTTTTTATTGTCGAGCAAAAATGTCCTTATCAGGATTTAGACAATAAAGATTATAAAGCACATCATTTATTGATATATAAAGAAGAGAAATTAGTTGCTTATTCCAGGATTTTTCCTGAAAAAGTTTCATTTAATGAAGCTTCTATTGGAAGAATTATTGTTTGTAAGGAATTACGTTCAACAGGTCTCGGAAAAATTCTAATGAAAAAATCCATAGAATCATTGTTTGCTATTCATGGAGAACAACCTATAAGAATTGGTGCTCAATTTTATGCAGTTCCATTTTACAAAAAATTTGGATTTGAAACCGATGGAGATATTTATCTCGAAGATCATATTGAGCATATAGAGATGATAAGGAAAATATACTAATTTTTATATAAAGGAAAAAAATTAAAGGCTGATAAATAATATTATCAGCCTTTATTAATTTTATAAAATTGATTATTTATTTTAATGGATCGGAAGGCAATAATTTGTTATTATTATTTGTATTATTATCCTCTTCAATAATCGTATTTTCCTTCTTAATCTTACGGTTTTTGTCAAAACTGTAAGACAATTTAATATAATACAATTGATCACTATCTCTACTATAATAATTAGTTTTTAAATTAAAGTTATTAATATCTGAATTAAATTTTGTAGGACCCAATATATTTTGAACACCCAAAGAGGCTTTAATAGTTTTATTATTAAAAGATCTGGAAAGTTCTATATTCGAATAACGGAAGGGTTTATAGGATTTGTAAATTTCAAAATATCCTTTATCTGTACTAGATAAAAAGAAAGTTGTTAATTTAATATCTTTAGGAAGTATTAATTGAGCATATATTACATAAAACCACATAGGTTTCACTTTATCTAAATAAGGATAATCGCTAACTTTATAATAGTTGTACATTCCATAAAGGTATATGAAGTTCATTTTATCCATATTCATAGGCTCGTCAAAGAATTTTTTACCCATGGTAACCAGTTTGAAAGGTATAGGAATACCTACCCATACATTATAATTTTTCATGCCGGTAAAAGTACGGGTGGTTTGATTTACGGTCAATGAATTATCTTCTGTTTCGTAATACATCAAATTTATATTCTTAGAATATGTATAGTTAAAAGATATTTTCAAGTACCGCCATGCACTTAAAGAAACTTCATAATTATCGTAATAATCAGGTTTAAGATGTAAGTTTCCTTCTGAAGTATTGAATTCATCATAATAATTAGTCAAATTAGGATCCATATTAGAATAAGAAGGAGGTAACATACTTTTCCTATATGTAGCATTAAAATCTAGAGTAGGATTGAATTTATATAACAAACTAAAAGAAGGGAAAAACTTTTCAAATGTGTACTTAACATTTTGATCTTTATTTTTCACTTTATTTTTAAATTCTAAATTTTCATAACGAACTCCGGCGGTTAGATCAAGCTTGTCAAATTTTTTGCTCATCTCTCCATATACTGCATATTGATTTTCATCATAAATAAAATCTCTAAATGAATTATAATTCGGGTTATCCAGTATAGATGAAGAAGTATTTAAAAGATTATATTTTCCATAACTGGTATATTTAGTATGAGAATACTTTCCACCCGTGTTCATTTTTATTCCCACCTTATTAAGTGAAAATTCAAAATTTGGGTTAATTTGAAAATAATCTGATTTATAATCAATATCATTTACAGAATATTTATCGACCCCATCATTATTTTGAACGCTATTATTATTAGAAGTTTTATCAAAATGTTTATAAGATGCCGTTATATCAAATAAATTTCCTAACGTATCCATCTTAACCTTATATTTTGTAATTAATTCATGATTGGTGTTATTCTCAGAATATTTTGAATTATTTAAAAGATTAATAGGTTCAATATCATTAGAGCTCAAAGATTCACCTGTATAATGGTTATTATTGGCAGTATAACTTAGATTATAATTAATCAATAAATTACTGTTTTTATTAAAGCGAATATTTGAAGAAGGTCTGAAATAATAAAAACGGTTGTATTTATTTTCAATATTTTTTTGATCAAAAATGATAGAAGGAGTAAATGAAGTAAATTCTCTTTTATAATAAGTGGTTTTTTCATTTTCCCTATAATTAAATCCACTATTTAACTGTAAGGACACATTTTTCAAACGACTATTTAAGCTTATAGAAGGAGATACTCGATTATTCTTATTAAATTGATAATTTAATGAAGCTGATCCGTTTATTCCTCGTAATGCCCGACCATTAGTAATAATATTTATAATACCTCCTCCTGTTTTTGCATCATATGATGCACCTGGATTAGATATGATTTCGATTTTTTCAATAGCATTAGTGGGTAAACTTTGTAATAAATTTTCTAAGTCCCCTCCGGTTAATCCGGTAGGTACATCATCGATATAAATAGTCATTGACTTACCATTTACGGTAAGATTTCCACCATAACCTTTAATTACTCCGGGAAGTTTTGTTAATGTTTCTTGAGCACTTCCGCCGGAAAGTAAATCATTATCTTTTATCGTATAAGTAGTCTTGTTAGCTTCTAATTTTATTAGGTTCTTACGTTTTCTGGTAACTGTTACACCCTCGATTTCTTTTTCAGAAGTTATGGATGGTTTGCGAATTTCATGATTTATTTCAGGATAGGTACGTGTCAGATAAATTTCACCTAAATATAATGTGTCCTTACTTTGTTCAGTAATATTAAAGTTAAGATATTGTGATTCGTATTCAGGTACTGAGATATAAATACGAAAATTCCCTGGAATTTTAGTTATAGCATAACTGTTGAAACACTTAGTTGAAGTCAAACTTTTTAGGTCCTTAAAACCAGAACTCTTTTCATATTGAAATATAAAATTTTTCTGTAATTTAACATCAAGACAGGAATTTTTTTCTTTATCAATAACTTTAAAAGCTATTATAACTTTTGACTGAGCAAAACCTAACAAAGGAATAATCATTAAAGATAAACGAATAACAGATCTAATCATAAACAGAATTTGGCAGAATAATTTTTAAATCATTAGTATCATTTGATATTAATTATGTTACGTTAAATGTTGTAAAATATTAAATCATAATTAAAAAATTTTTTCAAATGTACTAACTAAATTTGTTATACTAAACCAACACATATAACTTCATGAGTTTATAAGTATTCAATAAATAATATTATTACTGATTAATATTTGTAAATTTGACATTAATTGATTTAAAAAATTTATTGAATAGAAAAAAACATATAATAATAATGAAATTAATAACATATTATTTTAATATTTTTTTATAATTTTAATTTTCCCAATCTGCAATTTATAAATGGTATGTATTTTAACTAACATTAGAATTTTGATTAAAATTTTTAAAGAGAAATACGTAAAAATAAAGTAGAAAGCATTTTATAAAATATAGAAATGATTTATCTTGAAAACTCAATAACTTCCAAGTTTTGTATAGTTTCTTGATTTATTTCAAATCTCAACATAGTTCTAACTTTGTGAAATCCATAGATACCTATAGCACCCGGATTCATATGAAGCAAATGAAGCTTTTTATCATGGATAACTTTTAAAATGTGTGAATGACCGCAAATAAAAAGTTTGGGAGGGTTTGTTTTTATTTCTTCACGTATAATAGTAGCATATTTACCCGGGTAACCGCCTATATGAGTCATCCATACATCCACTTTTTCACAAAAAAACCTAAGATTAAGCGGAAATTCTTTACGAATTACTGTATCATCAATATTTCCATAGACTGCTCTAAATATTGGGACAGCTTTTTTTAAAATTTCAGAAACCTTTAAATTTCCAATATCACCTGCATGCCATACTTCGTCAGCTTGAGAAGCATATTCCAATATTCGATCATCAATATAGGAATGAGTATCGGAAAGCAATAATATTTTTCTCACTATTTTTGTAGTAAATTTACAATAAAATTGCGTTATTTCATTCAATTTTCATACGATGGTACTCAATATTTCGGTTATCAGAGGCAACCCAAACACATATCAGTACAAGAAAAATTAGAATCAGCATTAGGCAGATTGCTTAGAAAAGAAATAAAAACGACAGGTGCAGGCAGGACTGATACGGGAGTTCATGCATCCAAAATGTTTGCACATTTTAATTTGGAAGAAGATATACCAGACCAATTGGTTAGAAAATTAAATTCTTTATTACCTTCGGATATATCCGTAAAATCTATATTCCGTGTTAAAGATTCAGCACATGCACGTTTCGATGCAATTGAAAGAATTTATAAATATAGAATATCTATTCAAAAAAATCCTTTTAAGCAACATTTCCACGCACAATTTCTTTTCTATGAATTCGATGTAGATATGATGAATAGGGCCGCCCAAGTATTATTTGAATATAAAGATTTTACTAGTTTTTCTAAATTACATTCGGATAATAAAACTAATGATTGTTATATTTACCAAGCAGAATGGAGAAAATATGAGGATGAATTAGTATTTACAATTTCTGCCAATAGATTTTTAAGAAATATGGTTAGAGCAATAGTAGGAACTTTAATGGATGTAGGTAGAGGAAAAATTGATGAAAAAGAATTTAGAAGCATAATTGAAAAAAAAGACCGTAAATTTGCTTCTACTTCTGCACCGGCAAAAGGGCTTACTTTAGTGAACGTTAACTATCCTCAGGACATCTATTATGGAACATAAAAAAGAAAAAAACGTAAAAACAGGTCAAGCACTTTCTCGATTAATGAAATTGGGAAGCAATTATCCTGTGTGGTTTTATTCTACTATTTTTATTGCGTTAGCTTTAGCCTATGTTTCCTCTTATCGTCCGGTAATAATAAGTCATACAATAGATGTGGATATCATTAAAAATAAAAATTTTTCAAGTTTATATCATTCCCTATTGCTTATATTTTTATTAATGTCAGTTGAAGTTGTTTTACAATTTTTTTTAGTCTATGCCTCTAACTTTGTTGCTCAGAATGTGATTCGTAGCTTACGAATAAAATTATATAAAAAGATCATTTATTTTAAATCTTCTTTTTTTGATAAAACCTCTTTGGGAATATTAGTCACTCGATCTGTATCAGATATTGAAACTATCTCAACTATCTACACTGATGGAATATTAATGGTTTTAGGAGATATTCTCCGTATTATTTTTGTAGTAGTTACTATGTATTGGATAAACTGGAAGCTGGCAACCATAGCATTATTCATCTTTCCCATTATGATTGTTATTACCCGAATATTTCAAAAAGCCATAAAAAAAGCATTTTCAGAAGAAAGAAACCAAACATCCAATCAAAATAGCTTTGTACAGGAAAGGTTATCTGGAATGACCCTCGTTCAAGTATTCAACCAACAGAGAAAAGAATATAACAACTTTTATCAAATTAATCAGAAATTAGAAAAAGCATATCTTAAAACAGTTTTTTATTTTTCACTTTTCTTTCCTGCTGTAGATATCATAACCGGTATTGCCATTGGTGTTATGATATGGTATGCAGGTTATAACGCTTTAACTGTACATAATATATCACCGGGCGTAGTTATTGCTTTTACCACCTCTTATGTTAATATGCTTGTGAGACCCATGAGGCAAATAGCTGATCGTTTTAATACCATTCAAAGAGGTATTGTCGGAGCTGAAAGGGTATTCACCGTTTTAGATTCTAATCATGAAATATCGAATAAAGGAATCATAAAAAAAGATAGCATTAAAGGAGATATCATTTTTGATCATGTATCCTTTTCTTATGTAAAAGGAGAAAATGTTCTAAAAAACCTTTCTTTTACGGTTTCCAGTGGTGAAAAAGTAGCAATTGTAGGAGCTACCGGAGCAGGAAAATCTACCATTATAAATTTATTAAGCCGATTTTATGAAATTTCCCAAGGGAGTATATATATTGACGGAACCAATATAAAATCGTATGATTTGCATAATTTACGCTCACATATCGCTGTAGTATTACAAGATGTTTTTTTATTTAATGATACTATTTTGGAAAATATCACTTTTGGAAATAAGGATATTACCCTTGAAGAAGTAAGAAAAGCTGCCAAAGAAATACAAATAGATGATTTTATAATGAGTCTTCCTAATGGTTACGGTTATGAAGTGAGTGAACGTGGTGCTTCCATCTCTTTAGGCCAACGACAACTTATTTCCTTTTTACGTGCTTACTTGTATAATCCTTCTATTTTAGTATTAGATGAAGCTACATCTTCCATAGATACTAAATCAGAGGAATTAATACAAAAAGCAACCGATAAAATTACTCAAAATCGTACTTCCATTATAATTGCTCACCGTTTAGCCACCATACAGAATTCGGACCAAATCATTGTTTTGGATCATGGTAAGATTGTTGAAATAGGAAATCATAATTCATTGTTACAACAAAATGGGTATTACAGAAAACTTTACGAGGCCCAGTTTTCGCACACAACGAATTGAAAACTCATATTAAAGTACTATTCTTATACTATAAATTTATGTTCATAACAAAATATATATACCTCATAATTCAGCAGGTAAATTAAGAAACTCAATTATGATTTATTTTTATTGTAATAAGAACTATTATAATCGTACATTAAAAAACAAAATTAGAATAAGCATAATTAAGATATTTTTTATCTATACGTATAGTTATATATCTATAATCTTTAATTTTAACAATTAATAGAATAATTATAAATAAATTTATATTAATAATTATATTTTTAGAATGTGTAAGCATATATGAAATAAGCGTAAAATACATTTATAAAATTGTTAAATTTGTTGTATAAACAAAAAATATGAAAGAGTTACAACGAACCATTGAAAAAGTTTGGAATGACCGCGCATTATTATCGGATAAAGAATATCAAAAAGCAATTCGAGAAGTTATTGAATTGTTAGATTTAGGAAAACTAAGAGTAGCACAGCCTTTAGAAGATGGAAAATGGCAAGTAAATGAATGGATTAAAAAAGCTGTGGTATTATATTTTCCTATACAAAAAATGGAAACCTACGAAGTAGGTATATTTGAATATCATGATAAAATTCCATTGAAAACAGGATACGCAGAAAAAGGAGTTCGTGTAGTACCCCATGCAGTAGCAAGAAAAGGAGCATACATTTCAAGTGGAGCTATTCTTATGCCCTCTTACGTTAATATTGGTGCTTATGTAGATGAAGGTACTATGGTGGATACTTGGGCAACTGTTGGAAGTTGTGCACAAATAGGTAAAAATGTACACTTAAGCGGAGGCGTTGGTATTGGAGGAGTTTTGGAGCCTTTACAAGCGGCGCCGGTTATTATTGGAAATAATTGTTTTATCGGTTCACGTTGTATTGTGGTAGAAGGAGTACACGTTGATGATGAAGCTGTATTAGGAGCAAACGTTACCTTGACTTCTTCAACTAAAATTATTGATGTTTCAGGAAACGAACCTAAAGAATATCGAGGTTATATTCCACCTCGTTCAGTAGTTATTCCCGGCTCCATAACTAAAAAATTCCCGGCAGGAGAATACAATGTAAATTGTGCGTTGATAATAGGAACCAGAAAAGAAAGTACAGATAAGAAAACATCATTAAATGATGCTCTTAGAGAGCATAACGTATCTGTTTAGATATATCAGTATAGTGAAAGCGTTATTAATACAATATAACAATATGGGAGAGGTTCTACTCTCCAGTGTAATTTCTAATAATCTTAAGAAAATCTATCCGGATATTAAGATAGATTTTCTTTGTTATAAAAAATATATTGGAGTTATTCAAAGAAACCCAAATATTGATCGTATAATATCCATAGATACGGAACATATACGTTCCGTGCTTTTCGTGTATAAATATATTCAGTTAGTAAGAAGTGAAAAATATGACATACTTATTGACATGTCGCAGAATTTTAATAGTATCTTGCTAACTCTTTTTTCAAAAGCAAAGAAAAAATATAGTTTTTTTAGACCTTTCTTGGATAAATTATATGATAAAACCGTCTCAAAGGTAGAAGAACCGATAACTCAAACGTGCATCTTACTGGAAAATCGTTTAGTAATTTTACAAGAATTTCTAAAAGATAATCCTATACCGATTGATCCATTAGCTAAAATATATCTTGCAGAAGATGAAATTGAAGACGCAAAAGAAAAAATGATGAATGCGGGCATATATTTTAAACGTCCTGTTATTATGCTCGGTGTTTTGGGTTCAAACATTCATAATACTTGGACCGTTGGTAATATGGCAAAACTTATAGATTTTATATGGGCAAATTATAGAGCAGATCTATTATTTACCTATTTGCCTTCACAGTACAAGCAAGTAAATGAGCTTCTTTCTTTATTAAATTCCAATACCAAAGTATTTGTTCAACCCGTAGGAAAAACAATACGTGAATATGCTGCTTTTATGCAGAATTGTACTTTATTTATTGGAAATAGCAGTAGATTTGTTATTACTGCAAAAGCTCTGCAGAAACCTACTTTCACAATTTATCCACCATATATCAGTAGAAAGGATATTGCCTGTTATGAAAATACTAATTTACACCAAAGCGTTCATTTACATGATTTTTCACCCAGACTTTATGAAGACTTTTATCAAAATGAATTAAAAAATGACTCGTCTAAATTTTACTTGATGCTGTCTAATGAATTTGTGATATTGAAGGTAAAATCATTCTTAAAAGATCATTTAATTACTTTTAATAAAATAAAATAATAAACAGAGCCATCCTATTATCAATAACAAACCGCCAATTGGAGTTATGGGACCTAAAATACGTAAATTGATATTCCAATATTCAGAAAAGGCTAAAAAATAAATACTAAAAGAGAATAAAAATGTACCTATAATCATTCCCCATCCTGCCCATTTTTCCAAACCGGAAGTAAACGACAGAGAAAAGCCAAGAACTAAAAGAGCCAAGGCATGATACATTTGATATTTAACTCCTGTTTCGAAGCTTATTAATTTTTCAGCTGAAAGCATTTTTTTTAAAGCATGGGCACCAAATGCTCCTAGAATAATGGAAACTAATCCATAAAATGCCCCGGCAATAAGTACAATATTTTTCATATTTTAATAGTATTTAATTTTCCAATATATATCTGGTTATATAATCTTTTTCTAAGCTCCAACCTCTAGCCGGAGAATATTCGCGTCCGTAAAAAATAATTTGAATATGTAATAGGTTCCATAGCTCCTTAGGAAATAACCGTTTAGCATCTTTTTCAGTTTGTTCGACATTTTTGCCGTTTGTTAGCTTCCATAATTTCATAAGTCTGTGAATGTGAGTATCCACCGGAAATGCAGGATGTCCAAAACCTTGGCTCATGACAACTGAAGCTGTTTTATGACCAACTCCGGGTAAGGCTTCTAATTCCTCAAAACTTTCAGGAACTTCTCCATTATATTTTTCAACCAAAATTTTTGACAACTTATGTATGTTCCTAGATTTAGTATTTGATAAGCCTATTTCTTTTATATATTCTTTAATTTCCCATACCGGCAATTCTGCCATTTTAAAAGCATTAGGAGCTATTTTATAAAGTGAAGGTGTTACCTCATTAACTTTCTTATCTGTAGTTTGAGCAGAAAGTAAAACGGAAATTAATAAAGTAAATACATCCTGATAGACCAAAGGAGCTATAGGATTTGGATAAAGTCTTCTTAGCTCTGTCATAATATAATTTACCTTTTCCTTTTGTTTCATCAAGTCAAATAATTGGTGGTTAAAAGTAGTGAATAATATAGTTTAATTTTTTATATTAAATATAATTAATTTTTACAATATATATCCAACACACCTAATTTTCTTAACTTAATAAAAATAGTCAAAAATTAATTATATGCAATTTTCTATTATTTCATCATCCATTGTTTAGGCGTTATGCCATACTTTTTTTTAAATGCCTCTATAAAATGACTGGGATTTTCATAACCTAAATCATAAGCGATTTCTTGTACTTGTTTAACCCTTAAATTTAATTTTTCTTTGCCGATTTCCAATTTTGTATCCAATATGAAGTGAGAGATGGATTTTCCATAAATCTTTTTAAAACCTTCTTTAATTTTGTATTCACTTAAATTAGTGTTTTCAGATAATTCTTTTAAGGTGGGAGGAGAAGCTATATTTTCCATTAAAGTTTCTTTTATTTCATAAATCTTACGAATGAATTTTTCATCTTTTACAGGTAAGTTGTATGAAGAATGGGAATTATTTAATGAAAAGTAGTAGAGTAAAAATTCATGTAATTTCAATGTTAAATAGTGATTTTCAAAATCTTGATCTAAGTTAAAATCTTCCAGTTGAGATATAATTAGCTTTTCTTGGATGCTTAACGGTTTTTCATGATAAAATTTAACGTAATTGTTTTGAATAAGTAAGGGGAGTTTATCTTTATATTTGGAGAATATTTCTTCAAGTTTTTGTATAGCAATTACGAAAATGACCAATTTTGATTTTTTCGATAAGCTGATATTAATGGGAATATCTATTTCAGGATGAAAAATAAGTAAGGAGTTACCTTCATTCATTACTCGTAAAGATTTATTTTTAAAATGAAAGGATGCTCTCCCTTTAGTACACATATAAAATTGCACAAACCGTTTGCCTACCGGTTTGGAAATTGTATCAGTTAAGACAGTATAATTATCTATCTGAGCCATATATATATCTGATCCAATTTTATTTTCTCTAATTCTACTTTTAAAGGTATTTTTTAAATCCATTAATAAATTCTTTAAATATCAATTTCTATACACAAAACTATGATATTTATCATGTTAATTTTCTATTTAGATTAGTTCTAAAATTATTAAAATTTACTTTTACAGGTATTTTTTTATAAATATAGGTATTTTCTCTATGTATGTACTCATAAATTTGCTCCAACAAAAAATATGAAAAAACTTCAGCCTAAAAATATTAAAGAGTTTTATGCAATAAGTTTGAGCTATGTAAAGGCAGATACAAAAATTAGAGGAAAATATAGTTTTTTTCCGGAGTTTGTAGAAGACTTCTCCAATAAAATCAACGCCCTTTCCAATACTCAAATTTTTGTTTTATCTACTTGTAACAGAACAGAATTATATTTTCAAACAGAAAATTTACATCATGTAATTGAAGTATTTTGTAAGCAAATAAATGTTGTTTCAAATGAGTTCAGAAAATATATAATTGTATATAAAGGAAAAGAAGCCATTAAACATTTCTTAAGAGTTTCCGCCGGTTTAGAAAGTCAAATAATAGGTGATTTTGAAATTATATCTCAAATAAAAACCTGGTTTAAAAGATTCAAAAAATGTAATTGTACTAATTCTTTTTTAGAAAGATTAATTAATACAGGCATTCAAGCATCAAAAAAAATTAAATGTACTACCTCAATAAGTAATGGTGCTACTTCGATGTCTTATGCTGCAGTACATTATATTTTAAAAAATTTCAACCAAATTTCAGAAAAAAAAATAGTCTTGATTGGTACAGGAAAAATCGGAAAAAATACTTGTGAAAATTTAGTTAAACATATAGATAATCCAAATATAACATTAGTTAACAGAACCTATTCAAAAGCTCAGGAAATAGCTCATTCATTCAATCTTAATGTAGAAAATTATGATCAGATGCTTGAACAGGTTAATAATTCAGATATTGTCATTGTAGCTACAGGAGCTTCAAGTCCCATAATCACTAAAAAAGATTTATACACTAAGAAGCCGATTACTTTAATAGATTTATCCATACCCTCCAATGTTTGTTTATCAGTAAACGAATTCAATCATGTGACTCTTTTAAATGTAGATGATTTATCCCGAAAAATCAATGAAACTTTAGAACAAAGAAATAAAGAAATCCCTAAAGCAGAAGGTATAATAGAAAAAATGATGATTGAATTTATAATTTGGTCTGAAAACAGAAAATATGCACCGATAATTCATGCTTTCAAATCAGATTTGGAGAGAATAAAAGAACAACAAATTAAAACGTTAAAAAAAGATCAGATGTTCATTTCTGAAAAAGAAACAGAATTATCAAATCGTTTAGTCCAAAAAATCACCAACAGACTAGCTAACTATCTTATTACTAATCCAGAAAAAGCAGATGATACCATAAATTTATTTAAGGAAATGTTTCAACTGCAAGTATCAAAATTATAAAATATTTATGAGCCTTATTCGTATTGGAACACGTAATAGCCCATTAGCAATGTGGCAAGCGTTAGAAGTGGAAAATAAAATTAGGGAATTAGGTTACCAAACAGAGATTATACCGATTACTTCATGTGGAGACAAGAATCTTACTCAGCCTTTGTATCAAATGGATATTATAGGTGTTTTTACAAGAGATTTGGATATTGCACTTTTAAATGATAAAATAGATGTTGCAGTGCATAGTCTTAAGGATGTACCAACCTTATTACCGAAAGGGATATTTTTGTCTGCAGTATTAGAGAGAGACTATGAAGCGGATATATTAGTTAGAAATCCAAACAAATGGGATAAAAAAGGATGCTATAAAAATTTATATTTAGGTACAGGCAGTTTAAGAAGGAGAGCTTTTTGGAAAGCCAAATTTCCAGAAGTTACTTTTGGAAATATACGTGGAAATGTACAAACCAGATTATCAAAATTGGAATCCGAAGGCTTTGATGGAACTATTTTTTCATTGGCAGGAATAAAGAGACTGGGTTTATCTTTGGATTACGAACTATTGGACTTTATTATACCTGCACCAGCACAAGGTGTAGTTGGAGTTACCTCAATGGACAAAAATAAAGAGTTAACAGAATTATTAAGAAAGATCAATCATAAAGATACACAAATATGTATAGAAATAGAAAGAGATTTTTTAAACAAGATTGAAGGGGGATGTACCGCGCCAATAGGAGCTTTAGCTAGAATTGAAAATAATCATATTATTTTCAAAGCAGGAATAGTATCTTTAGACGGGAATAAAAAAATTCTTCTTCACGAAACATTTACCATTGCAGAATCTTCAGGAAAAGGTAGCATACTTGCGTTAAAAGCAAAGAAAATGGGTGCAGAAGAAATAATAAACGAAATAAAAGCCTATAGAGAGTAGTAGCTTAATTATTTATTCTTTAATTCTGCCATTCGTACAGCAACAACTCCCGCTTCAACACCTTTATTACCTAATTTTCCTCCACTTCGATCTAAAGATTGTTGTACATGATCGTCTGTAAGTACGCAAAATACAACCGGAGTTTCCATATGAGTATTCAAATAGGTAACCCCATCCGTAACCGTTTTACATACATAATCAAAGTGAGCCGTTTCCCCTCTTATAACGCACCCTATAACAATAATGGCATCATATATTTTCTTTTTACAAAGTTTTGTTGCCGCATATACTAATTCAACCGAGCCGGGCACAAATATAGAATCAATTTCAGAGTTTTTAGCACCTAAATCATGTAAAGTATCGACAGCGCCTTTGTGCAAGTTATGAGTAACTTCAGAGTTCCAATCTGAAACAACAATACCGAAACGGTAAGCACCGGCATTGGGTAGATTTTCTTTATTATATATGGATAAGTTTGTTGTTGCCATTATTGTTTTCCTGTTATGTATTTAAGTCTTTCAATATATGCTTCTACTTCTCCGGAAGCATCTATATCCGGGAATTTATCTTTAATATTCTGAAAAAATTCTAAAGCTTTCTCATTTTGATTTAAAGACATAGCCAAAATACCTGCTTTTTTGCTGAATTGATAAACAGTTGCAGCATTAGAACTTTCGTTAACTGCTTGAGTCATATAATTCAATGCTTCTTCTGTATTATTAAGTTCGGCATAAGCATCTGCAATGGCACCATATTTAACAGCTTTTAAATCTTTATCTGAAGTATCGAATTTGTTAAAATGTTCTAATGCTTTTTGATAGTTACCTTTTTTAAATTCGGTTATTCCTGCATATAAATGAGCGAACTTACCTGCTTTAGTAGAGCCATATTCTTCAGCAATGTCTATAAAACCAGAAATACCACTGGACTTTCCACCCAATGCCTGATCTGTTTTTCCCTCGTCATATAAATTTTCAGCATCTACCATTAAATCGGAAGCCTCAATATTTTTTGGAATTACTACATAATTATCATAAATAACATATCCTAAAACAGCGATAATTACAATAGCAAAAAAAATACCTATAGGTTTTGCATATTTTTGTATGAATCTCTCACCATCTATGGCAGAAGTATTTAAAGAATCTAAAATTTCTTTAGTTCCATAATTGTGCTTTACTTTATGTTTCGACATGTGCCTAAATATGTTTTTTAGTGCGCTAAAATAGGTATTTATAAATTGAAATCCAAATTTTTAATTATATCGCAATCTAAGTAGGTTTTGAATTTTTTACGTGATATTTGCATGGCACCTAGTTGTTCCAGATAAGAAGAATAAATTTGACAATCAATAATTTTATACTGATAAGAATATTTTTGGGCAAAATAGGTAAATCCACATTTGGAAGCATTGCTGATCTTAGAAAACATACTTTCCCCACAAAATACGGTAAGCAAATCAATACCATAAAATCCTCCCACTAAATCATTGTTTTTCCAAACCTCAACGCTTTTTGCCAGTCCCATTTCATGTAAAGTACAATAAGCGTTGATCATTTCTTCAGTGATCCAGGTTCCTGTTTGGCCAGTTCTTTTAATGGAGGCACAGTACTTTACAACTTCAGGAAAACATTGATTTTCCGTAAAATAGAAATATTTTTGATTTAGTAATTTTTTTGTCGATTTGGAAATTTTCAGATCTTTTGGATAAAGTACAAAACGAGGATCAGGAGACCACCATTGTATGATTTCATTAGGATTATACCAAGGAAAAATCCCGGATTTATAGGCTAAAAGTAATCTTTCTGGAGATAAATCTCCTCCTATAGCGAGAAGGCCGCTTTCATCGGCCTTAAAAATATCTGGAAATTCTAATTTTTGAGTTAACCAAATCATATTTATTAAAAAAGCACCCGTTTAGAGGTGCTCGAATAATTTTGAAATATATAAATATTTAATTTATTTAAAACGGTAAATCATCATCGTCTTCTTCTTGCATAGTAGGAGCGGGTGATGCAGGAGATACATGAGCGTAAGGTGGTACCATAGGATTTTCTTGTCCCATTCCAGATGAAATAGGTATTAATTTTTCTATTCTCCAGCCTGTAATGCTGTTAAAATATTTAGTTTCCCCTTGTGGATTTACCCATTCACGTCCTCTAATGTTAATAGATACTCTCACATCATCACCTACATTAAAAGAATTAATGATATCTACCCGATCTCCTAAAAGCTCGATTAATATATGCTGAGGATATTGTTCTTCCGTAGTTATTACTACTTCTCTTTTTCTAAATCCGCTATCAAATGTTTGAATATCTGATATTAATTTTATTCTTCCTGCTATTTCCATATCTACTTTTTTAGTTTAAAATACAAAAATAAAAAATTATTTTCAGCGGAAAAAAAGATATTCCTGTATAATCGTCAAAATGAAATGTATATGTTTTTTATATATAATGTACTTAAAAACACATGTATTTATATTTTTATCTATTAATTAAAAAAATTTTTTTATATCCTGATGAAAAAATCTGCAGACAGTACGTCAGATCAGGATCCAAAAGATCCTTAAAACGGGTATTTGCTCACACTTATAATTTTTCATGTGAGTTTGGCTTTAATATCAGGCGTTATGTTTATATAGGGGAAAGTAACCATTATTAATTATTCACTATGAAAAATGTCTAGGTAATTTTATAAAACTATATAATTTACTTATTTGAGTTCCGATAATTTCTTTTAATAATTCTAATTTTTCTAAACTATAGGCAAAAACATTAGATTTTTGTATAACTTGTTCCACTTTAGAAACTCTAATTACAAGATTTTTTACAAATAAGCCCTATTTATTGTTCATCAATAGCTTTGCCTTTAAACAATTGAATTTTAGTATTTGTTTCTCTTTGTAGATGTAAAATATTCTCAAAAGTATTTATCCCACTCTTACAAGTTTCAATTACTCTAACTAAAAAAAATTAAACCATTGATTTTTGTTTATTGTGATTTTGTACTCTTAATAAATTAACATAATAAAACTCTATATCTTTCAAAAAAATCTGAAAGATATAATATAAGTCTTTTAAGAATTCCTTTGCTAACCCAATATATAGTAATTAATAATCAACCCATCCTACCATTACCATCTAAAAAAGGGGATATAGTTTCAAATTTATAATGAATTAAAGCTATCTTTATAAGATCAGGCAGATAATTGAATAAATCGTTTTTAAAATTTTCTAAATCAAATATTAATTTCGGAACCGAAGTAGGTACAGGAGGGATAAAAGTATAATCATTTATACTTGCTCCAACTATCCAGTTTTGACTTTTTATAAATTATCCGAGAATTTTGTTTGCTCCCCTTGCCCCTTGTAATAATATTTTATAAGTCATTTTATAATCTTGAATAAAATGATAATTTTTCTAATAACATGATTGCATTATTCATCGCTTTGAGATAGTTTTGAACTTCCTCCCAATCATTCCTTTTTTATACTGAAATTTCATCTTTATTTTTATTAAGAAAGGCTTTCTCAATTTTGTTTGATTGGGTAGATTCTTAAACTATATGCATGCAAATAAAAAGATCAATATTAACATGTTCAGAATGCATATATAATCTATACAGTTACCTATTAGCCTTACTGAGAAGATTTAAAAAATGATCTAGTTTTTATGTATTAAATTAGGCTGAAAACTTTTTTTGTTGGTTTATCCACCAGCCAATAACATGTTCGTGATCGTGTTCACATAGTAGGGCTAGAAAAATGTTATTGATCAATCCATTATCACTGTATTAGTACATCTATTATATTTAAGGTTATTTTCTTTGTTTAGGCGTATGATTAGGTAAATAAGATTTATAATAAGCTTTAATATTTAATTGGCAATAAATAGGGCTCTATTTCCTTTATTTGTATATATTTAAGAATATTTAGTTGCTAGCCGTAGTTGCTAGCCGATAAAAAATACTAGCTAACCTCCATTCTTTTTTGTAGTCATCAATCGGTTAACGCAAAATGTACATTTCTTTAAAAAGAAATATTATCTGTATTTTTTACCAAGTTTTTTATTTATAAGCTTTTCAAGTTTTTTTATTGAATAAAAAAACATCTTGTATTCTTGCTGCCTTATCTGTGTTCTTATAAAATGAAAGGATCCCTATATAGGGATCCTTTCATTTTATAAATTAAAAAATAGTATTTATTTTATTTTTTGATCCATTAATTGCATAAATTGATCTAATTTCGGAAGAATTACAATTTCAGTTCTTCTATTAACCGCTTTATTTTCAGGATTAGTATTAGGTACTTTCGGTTGATATTCACCATGTCCACCGGCAAGTAATCTGGCAGGGTCAACGGCAAATTTAGTTTGTAAAAGTTTAACAACCGAAGTCGCTCTCATAGCACTCAGATCCCAGTTATCTCTTATGCAGCCTGAAGCTGAATTTTTAAATGGGTCATTATCAGTATACCCTTGAACTTGTACATCATAATCTTTATAGTCATTGATAATTTTAGCTACTTTTTCCAATACATTTTCTGCAGTAGGAAGTACATCATAACTACCGGATTTATATAGCATTTTGTCTGACAAAGAGATAAACACAACCCCTTTTTGAACCTGAACATCTACATCACTGTCATTTAAATTATCTAAAGAACGTTTTAATTTATTGGACAAAGCAAGATTTAGAGAGTCATTTTTTGCTCGAGCTTCTGTTAAACGCTTAATATATGCATTAGATTCATTAATTTGACCAATTAATTTGTCAATATTAACAGTTCCGGCTTTGCCGGTAGCCATACAATCAGCTAAGTTTTGCTGTAAAACATCATTTTGCTTATGTATCAGATTCATCTGTTCTTCTAAGGATTTGTTTCTCTCTTTTAAAGAAGTAATCGTACGATCTTTTTCAACATTTCTTTCTAAACAAGATTCATAATTAGCTTTTGCCTGTTCAAATTCTTTTCTACTCACACAAGACATTGCTAATAAACCAATGGAAGATAGCAATACTAATTTAATAATTTTCATATCTATTATGTACATTTTATTTAAATATCTGTTAAAATAATCAATCAAAAGCAGCCCTAAATAAGGCTGCTCATATAAATTTTAATGGTAAAAATAGTAAATTAAATTTAAAAATGGTATAAATACCGATATAAATATTGGATGTAAAAGGATTCTGAAGTTGCTTAGTAAAAAATTGTACTTTTGTATTAATAATTGCTTACAACAGTATGCTATACTATAGAGATAAAGGAAAAGGCAAAGTTATAATTTTTTTACACGGGTTCTTGGAAAATTCAAGAATGTGGAGATTTTTTCAGAATAACTTATCTAGAAAATATAGGGTTATAACTATTGATTTACCTGGTCATGGAAGATCTTCTAAAAAAACAAATGAAGTAAATAGAATGGAGGATATGGCTAAAAAAGTAAATAAAGTTTTAGAATATTTGAAAATAGATAATGTAACTATAATAGGTCATTCTATGGGAGGATATGTAGCCCTAGCCTTTGCAGATTTATATAAATATAAAGTTTCCGGTTTATGTTTATTTTATTCTACAACTTTACCGGATGATGAATCAAAAAAAGAACAAAGGTTAAAAGCTGCCGAAATAGCAGTTAAAAATCCTAAAGAATTTTTCCGAGTATCGATACCTAATTTATTTGCTCCTAAAAATGTATCCCAGATGCAAGCGGAGATAAAAACTGCTATTTCATGGGCTAAACATGCATCTTTAACAGGAATATCTGCGGCTTTAAAAGGTATGAGGTTACGTAAAGATAGGACGGATGTTGTAAGGAATCTAGACAAACCGGTTTTAATTATTTTAGGTAAATATGATAACGCAATAAAGAATTCCGAATTAAAAAACAAATTAGATGGAGTAGAAAATCTTTCGATCCACGAAATATCTACCGGGCATATGGGAGCGTTAGAAGCACCCAAAGAATGCTTAGAAATTATTGAAGCTTGGATGAATCGAAATTTTAATTGATACCACTATTATTATTACTTATATGAAGTATAAAATATGTTATGCTTTTTATTTGTAATTTCGTAGTAATATAAATCTATTTTTTTGTTTAATAATATGATAAAGGTATCTCAAGAAGCAGAAAAGAAAATCATTGAATTAATGAAAGAAAGTGGTTTTGACAGTTATAAGGATTTCGTAAGAGTAGGAGTTACTAGTGGAGGATGCTCGGGGTTATCATATAAACTAAATTTCGATCACAATCAGAATCCTGAAGATAAAGTCTTTGAAGATCGTGGAATTAAAATATTAGTTGATAAAAAATCCTTTCTTTACTTAGTAGGAACCACATTAGAATATTCCGGAGGTTTAAATGGAAAAGGTTTTGTTTTTAACAATCCCAATGCACAAAGAACATGTGGTTGCGGAGAAAGTTTTGCTGTATAAAAGATTAAAAAAGTATAAAAAGAAACCTTCTTTTTAAAAGAAGGTTTCTTTTATTGATACAACTCTTACTAATTTATTTAATCATTACTGCAGCTGCCATATTATCTAACTTTTTAATGTAATCATTAAATTTATTTAATTCTTTTGGATTAGAAGATAATTCTTCAGTTATAATTTTTCGAGTAATAATCAATTTTTGATTTTTCTTAGTAAGCTCTGTAAGTTTATTCGTATCT
The DNA here is from genome assembly GCF_001418685.1 of Apibacter mensalis. Classification (GTDB taxonomy): domain Bacteria; phylum Bacteroidota; class Bacteroidia; order Flavobacteriales; family Weeksellaceae; genus Apibacter; species Apibacter mensalis. The sequence continues at coordinate 93,784 of NZ_LIVM01000006.1, read as the reverse complement.
TTTGCATTAGCAGCATTAATATATTGATCTATGTATGCCTTATATTCTACTAAAAACTTTTGTATAATAACATCAGAGAACTTTGGAATATCTTGGTTTAAAATTTGACCGGTTTTATCTATTGATGGTTCATCATCTTCTTCCTTCATTAATTGAGAGCTGGATTCTGTTGTTTGTTGAGTTTGTTGATTTTCAGTAGTTTTTTTGTCGTTTTTACAAGATTGAAAAATAACTGAATTAACAATAATTAAAGATATAATTATTTTCTTCATATAAAAATTTATTTTCAGCTAATGTATAAAAAAAATGATTTAAAAATTATAATAAGATATTTAACAGGGTTCAATAAAATATTTATTTTAAACGCATGGTTGTTAATCCAATAATTTAATTAATTTATAATAGTATATCATCACAATATATCTTTTTTAATTAAAAAAGCATAATTAAAAACGAGTGATTTTATTCTATAATTAAAAAATTATTACTATTATAAAATTTGAAATCTCATTATTTAAAAAAACTATCAATGAGCTTTTATGATATTTAATAAACTCAGTATTTTTGCACTAAGAAACAAATTAAGTTTAATAAGATGGTGTAGCTATCTTTGAATCAATTGATAAAATGAGCAGAGCAAAATATACAGAAGAAGAATTACGGTTAGATCTAGAACAAAAAGATTATGAATATGGTTGGACCACAGATTTGGAATATGAAGATTTTCCTATAGGATTAAATGAAGATATCGTTCGTGAAATTTCCAAAAGAAAGAATGAACCTGAATGGATGTTAGAGTGGAGATTAGATTCCTTCAAATTATGGAAAGAAATGGATCCCCCACATTGGGCAAATGTTACCTTTGAAGAACCCGATTTTACTAATATAAAATACTATGCAGCTCCTAAAAAGAAAAAAGAATTAAAAAGTTTGGAAGAAGTAGATCCAGAACTATTAAATACTTTTAATAAACTAGGTATTCCGTTAGAAGAACAAAAAAAATTAGCAGGTGTAGCAGTTGATGCTGTCATAGATAGTGTTTCAGTTAAAACAACCTTTTCAAAAACATTGGCTGAAAGGGGAATTATTTTTTGTTCTATAAGTGAAGCTATTCAAAACCATCCGGAATTAGTTAGAAAATATTTAGGAAAAGTGGTACCTAAAAGCGATAATTTTTATTCAGCATTAAATTCAGCAGTATTTTCAGACGGATCGTTTTGTTATATTCCTAAAGGAATAAAATGTCCTATGGAACTTTCAACCTATTTTAGGATTAATCAATCCGGAACAGGTCAATTTGAAAGAACCCTTCTAATAGCCGATGAAGGAAGTTATGTTTCTTATTTGGAAGGATGTACAGCGCCACAAAGAGATGAAAATCAATTACATGCAGCCGTTGTTGAATTAATTGCATTAGAAGGAGCAGAAATTAAATATTCAACCGTTCAGAACTGGTATCCGGGAAATAAAGAAGGGAAAGGCGGTATTTATAACTTTGTAACTAAAAGAGCTCTTTGTGAGAAAAACGCTAAAATCTCATGGACTCAAGTTGAGACAGGTTCTGCTGTAACATGGAAATATCCTTCATGTATTTTGAAAGGAGATAATTCCATTGGCGAATTTTATTCTATAGCAGTAACTAATAATTTTCAACAAGCTGACACGGGAACAAAGATGATCCATATAGGAAAGAATACACGATCTACCATAATATCAAAAGGTATTTCTGCCGGTAGATCCCAAAATAGTTATCGGGGATTAGTTAAAGTTTTACCACAAGCAGATAATGCGAGAAATTTCTCACAATGTGATTCTTTATTGATGGGAAATAAGTGTGGAGCTCATACATTCCCATATATTGAAATTAAAAATAAATCTGCCCAGATGGAGCACGAAGCAACAACTTCTAAAATAGGAGAAGATCAGATTTTTTATTGCAATCAGCGAGGAATTGACACAGAAAAAGCAATTGCATTAATTGTAAATGGTTTTAGTAGAGAAGTACTTGATAAGCTTCCTATGGAATTTGCAGTAGAAGCAAAAAAATTATTGGAAATTTCATTAGAGGGTAGTGTTGGATAAATATATTATCCAGTAAAAAAACTTTCTATACAATAGAAAGTTTTTTTATTATTTATAATATAGTTCCCAGAAATATTTTAAAAATTAATTTTATAGGTACCGGTAACAGATCGAGTTCCAGCATTCCCCTTTACATACTGTTTTATCCATTTAATACCTGTATTAAATAAACAAGTATTATTTATTCCCGATTTTCGATTCACTGAAATAACATTTCCATTCTTATCAAGAGTATAGGAAAAGATAATAGTTCCTGAACCATTGCAGTTATGTTCAGGGACATTCCCTCCTCTACCCATAGTTCCGGGAATGAAGCTAACTAATTTCCTTCCATTACCAATTCCTTCGCCACCATTGCCATTGCCTCCTGTTTCTACACCTTGGTTTTGACCCGGTCTACCTCCAGTTCCTTCTCCGGAAGAAGATGTTGCTGCTCCTTTACCTTTTATTAAATTTCCTAGAGCGGCATTTCCCTTAGGATTACCCCCTGTAGCATTCTTTTTTCCGGCACCGGCAACAGATTTGGAATTAGGTTTAGTAAGGGAAGATTTTAAATAAGGCTTTTTCACAAGTTTGGGTTTATTCTTAGTTTTAAGTTCCGTTTTTTTAACAGGTTCGGGTATAACATCTTTGGAATCGTTCTGGTTTGTAAGAATAGGTTTGTTATCTTCTTGTGGTTTGGAATCATTAAGAGATTTATCTTCATGAGTTGACTCTGAATGCACTTTTTCCCCCTCACCCAATAATGCATCTTGATCAATAGGCTCTTCATCTCCTAAACCAACTTTATCGGTACCAAAATTAGCGCCCATATCGTCCATATCGAAATTAATATCAATATAGGCAGGTGGAGTAACAGTAAAAAAAACGGTTTTATAAGTTAAAATAAATGATAGTATGATCGCTGAAATTAAGATAGTAATAATTCCACTAATTAGCTTTTCTTTTTTATTATCATAATATTTAATTTTATAACGATAACTCATAGATTATTTTTCTTCTGGAGTATTCGGGTTGGTCGCAATTAAAACTTTGTATTTATTTCTATTGGCAATATCCATCAAGAAAACCACATCTTTATGTAAAGCCTCTTCATCAGCTGCAATGACAAAAGTAGGAGAAGGATTAGAATTAAACATAGTTTTTAGGGTAGGCTCAATCTCGTTTTTAGCTATTATTTTTTTATTTAAAAAATATTTTCCATCCATAGACACACCTATATAAATTCTTTCAGCAGGCATTTCCTGCCCCTTGGCATTAGGTAATTTTATAGTTAAAGCAGACTGGTTTGCAGATGCAGTTAGCATAAAAAAAGTAAGTAATAAAAATATTACGTCAGTTATGGATGCCATACTGAATTCAGGACTAACTCTATTTCTACTTCGTAATTTCATAAATTAATGAGTAACAGGTTTATTTAATATATCCAGAAAATCAATGGCAGTAAGTTGTAAAGCATATACGCTTCTATCAATACGAATTACCAAAATATTATAGAATAAATACGCCAATAAACCTACCATTAATCCGGCCGCAGTATTTGCCATGGCGGAATAAATACCTCCGGCTAACATTTGTGCGCTAGCTTGATCTTGTGCGCTGGTAGCAAAGAATGCTATAATCATTCCGATTACAGTACCTAGAAAACCTAGCATAGGAGCAGCTCCTGAAATAGTGCCTAAAACACCTACATTTTTCTCTAGTTCAAAAATTTCCAGCTGTGCTGTATTTTCTATAGCATCACTTATATCCCGAGTAGGTTTACCAATTCTCATTAAGCCTTTATAAAGCATCCTTCCTTCAGGCGTATGAGTTCTTTTACATAAATCTAAAGCAGCATTAATATTACCTTGGTGAATAAAATCCTTTATATCATTAAATATCGAAGAATTTTTATTAGAAAGCCTTTTTATTGTTAGTAAACGTTCAAAAAAGATATAAAGAGAAAGCATAAAAAGCAAAAAAAGGCAGATCATTACCAATATACCTATAGGACCTCCGTGAGTAAACATTTCTAAGAGGGAAAATTCTTTTTCATTAATTTCTCCACTATGCGCAAGTATTTTTTGTGCAGTCTTTAAAGAATCATTCATATAAATCCTTTTTTGTATAAAAGTTTTTAAATTATTTGTGCAAAGGTAGGAATTATTGTTAGTCTTTTATTAAATATAATCATATAAGATTAGAAGTAAAAATAGTATCTTCGCGCAGTTAATTCTTAAAATGAATAGAGATACTAATAATAGTAAAGAAAGAGAATTTATAACTATCATTCAGGATAGTAAAACAGGTAAGGTTTTAACATCTGGTATGAGTACGCATGTCTTAATAAAAAAAACACAGGTTGAAAAAAAAATTTACTTAGTTGATGTATCTTTTGATGATTTATATACAGTAGAAGAATTTTTTTGGAATAAAGACAAATCGGTTGCGTTAATTAAAGTAAAAACAAATAAAGATTCGGCTAAATATTTGTCAACAACGGATTTCTCAGAAGAAAATAGAAATTCATATTCCTATTTAAGGATAATAGAAAAAAAAATAGCTAAAAGTATAAAAGGAGAAAAGCAAAATACACATATTACTACTGTTTTAAAAAAAGGTAAATCAAAAATTGCACAAAAATTTGGAGAAGAAGCGGTAGAGTTGGTAATTGAAGCTGCGAAGGAAAATGATAAACTATTTAAAGATGAAGCAGCAGATGTTTTTTACTATTATCTAATATTGCTCCAGGAAAGAGGGTTTATGTTAGACGATATTTTAAAGCAGTTAAAACTACAAAGAAGGAAAATTTAAAGATTCTCTTCTTTAATTTGTTCAATATCAATTCCTGCATCTCTTAAAAAATCAATTCCACTTGTATCTGAATATTCATGAATGTAAACTAAACGTTTAATGCCTGCTTGATGAATAAGTTTGCTGCATTCGCGACAAGGAGATAGAGTGACATAAAGAGTAGCTCCTATACAAGATTGTGTGGAAGCAGCCACCTTAAGAATGGCATTGGCTTCAGCATGTAAAACATACCATTTAGTGATTCCCGACTCATCCTCACATATATTCTCGAAACCTGTAGGAGTACCATTATATCCATCTGAAATAATCATGCGGTTTTTTACAATTAAAGCCCCCACTTTTTTTCTTTCACAATAAGATAATTTACCCCATTCTTGAGCCATGCGTAAATAGGCAATATCGTATTTTGTTTTCATAAGATAAAAATACATTTTTTAACCAAATGTTTCACTAAACTGATAGTTCTTTTTAATTTTTAACATTTATTAAAAGAGGGAAATACTCTTATATAAAAAGAATATTTATGAATAAGTTAAAATATTTGGAATAATTATTGTCATAAATAAAAAGATAAAATATGTTATAATAAATAATAATACATTTAACACGGAAAAAGTTTGTTATGGAAAATCTATTAGATTCATTAAAGAAAATTATTACACCCGAGGCTATTTCAAATATATCTTCAGAATTAGGAGAAGACACAGAAAAAGTAAAATCAGCTATAAAAACAGTTGTTCCCAGTTTATTCGGAGCAGTTTTAGAAAAAGGTAACGATAATAAATTAGAAAATATATTGAAACAAGCTGTAAATATTCCTGCAATTTCTAATTCAAAAAGATTATTTACAGGTCAAGCAGATGCTGAAACACAAAAATTAAGTTCGGGATTTTTAAATAATCTTTTTGGAGATAAATTAGGAAATTTTTTTTCCTTGATATCTTCTTCATCCGGCTTAAAAAATGAAAGTACAACCAAGCTTTTGGGTATCATATCTCCACTAGTAGCAAGTTTTTTAGGCCAAAAGTTACAATCAGGAGGAAATTTTAAAGGCTTATTAGGGCAGATAAACTCAGAAAAAAATAGTTTTTTATCGTCAATACCCTCAGGCTTCGCCGGTATATTAGGGCTTTCCTCAATTTCAGGAATAGGAGATTCATTTTTCGATAAAGTTTCATCTCAAACAAAAGAAGCAGCAGAAAACGTAAAAGATAAAGTTGAAGATACCTATCATGAATATAAAGATAAAATGGAAAAACATTCTGGCATGGGTTGGTTAAAATGGCTGATAATATTTTTACTTGCAGTTATTCTAATCATTTGGTTATTTTCTAAAAATGGTTGTTCAAAAAGCAAAGGAACATCAAGTCCGGTCAACGATTCTATACAAAAAACAGAACCTCAACCAAGCAATAAAGACACTGTATCAGTTACTAATACTACTAATAATCAAACAGATCAAAAAATAAAAGAGTTACTTCCGATAACTTTGCCAAGTGGAACGGTAATCAATGCTTTTCCCGGAGGTATAGAAGACCAAATGGTTAATTTTTTACAATCTGATGAGTACAAAAATGCAACTAATGAAGATTTAAAAAATAAATGGTTTGATTTTGATGCCATTAATTTTGAATTTGGGAGTGGAACTAAACTAACTCCGGAATCTGAAACACAGGCAAAAAATATTGGAATTATACTTAAAGAATTTCCGGATGTAAAAGTAAAAATTGGTGCATATACGGATAAAAAAGGTAATGAGCAAGATAATCTAAAATTATCAGAAGAAAGAGCAAATACTGTAAAAGAAATTTTTGTTAAAAACGGATTTGGAGATAGAGTAGAAGGAGTAGAAGGATATGGTTCAAAATTTGCAAAAGTTGATGCAAATGCATCAGATGAAGAAAGAGCTAAAGATAGAAGAATTTCTTTACGTTTAGAGAAATAAAAATTAGAGAAATAAAAATTTTTTTAATTCTAAATTTTGGAAGATTAACATATAGGTAAAAAAAGTTAAACAAAATTAATTTTTAAAATATTTTCATTTATCTAGCTAAAAATTATAATAAAAAAGGATAACTCTTGGCATTAGTTTTGACCCTATGATAAAAATCATAAATTAAAACTAAAATGCGAAGATTAGAAAATAAAATAGCGTTAATTACAGGTGCAGCAGCCGGAATAGGGAGAACTACAGCATTATTGTTTGCAAAAGAAGGAGCAAAATTAGTATTAACAGACGTTAATATTGAGGGTGTAAATAAAGTTTCAGATGAAATTAAAAAATCAGGAGGCGATGCAATCGGATTGTCTTTAGATGTTTCCAATGAAGAGCAATGGATTGGGGTAGTTAAAAGTGCAGTTGATAAATACGGTCGAGTTGATATTCTTTTTAATAATGCAGGCATTTATGTTATAAGTCCGATTACTGAAATAGAATTAAAAACTTGGAACAAATTAATTAATATTAATGTAACAGGTGTATTTTTAGGTATGAAACATGTTGCACCCTTAATGGCTAAGCAAAAGAAAGGCTCAATAATCAATGCGTCTTCAATAGCCGGTATCGGCGGAGGGCCCGGTCATGTTCTTTATGGGGCAAGTAAAGGAGCCGTAAGGACTATGACAAAGGACATAGCCATGGAATTTGCAGCAGATAATGTAAGAGTTAATTCCATTCATCCCGGTTACATAAAAACGGAGATGGTAGACTATGCGTCTGAAAAGTCGCATAAAACATTAGAGGAATTAGGAGCCCTCTATCCGATGAAGCGTCTAGGGGAAATAGAAGAAGTAGCTAAAGCGGTATTGTTTTTAGCTTCTGACGATGCTTCTTATATAACTGGGGCTGAATTAGTAATTGATGGTGGAGTCATGGCAAGAGCTTAATTAAAGATAAAAACCTTAAAAATTCTATTTATAACCCATTCTTTATTTATATTAAATGAATGGGTTTTTACATTTAGTTTCCACGTATTATTATTGATTAAAAATATTTGAGCTGATTCATTTATAGAATGACTTATTAATGTATAAAATAAACAAATAGGAAATTATAACAAGAGCATAGTTTACTGATAATATAATTAAAAGTTTAAAAAGAATATAAAATTGTAACAAATATTTTGGATAATAAAAACAGAATTACTATTTTTGTTGAAATAATTAATCAAAAAGTGAAAACACTATTTTTTAATAATATATCTTGGTGGTGGTACTCTCGCTTCAATAGCCGTGAGCAGTAAGGGATATTATTTCAAATATAGCATAAAGAATTAAAAAACCTACCGTAACACGGTAGGTTTTTTTGTTTTTAAAAAGGATTACTTACATATTATCATAAAATGAAAAAAATGCATACGTATAATGTAGATCAAAACGGTTACTATGGAGAATTTGGAGGGGCATATATTCCTGAAATTCTATATGAAAATGTTGATTTGTTAAAAAAGAATTATTTAAAGATATTAGAAGATCCTGAATTTCAAAAAGATTATCACAATTTGTTAAGAGATTATGTCGGTAGACCTTCTCCCTTATACTTCGCTAAAAAACTATCTCATAAGTATGGATGTAAAATCTACTTAAAAAGAGAAGATTTAAACCATACAGGAGCACATAAGATTAATAATACGATCGGACAGATTTTATTAGCTCAAAAAATGGGTAAGACCCGAATAATTGCAGAAACTGGAGCCGGTCAACACGGAGTTGCTACAGCTACTGTCTGTGCCTTAATGAATATGAAATGCGTAATTTATATGGGAAAAGTGGATGTGGAAAGGCAAAGATTGAATGTTGAAAAAATGCAAATGTTGGGAGCAGAAGTAAATCCGGTAACAAGTGGAAATATGACTTTAAAAGATGCCACTAATGAAGCAATTCGTGATTGGTGCTCAAATCCGATAGACACTTATTATATAATTGGTTCAACAGTGGGCCCCCATCCTTATCCGGATATGGTTGCTCGGTTACAATCTGTAATCAGTGAAGAAATCCGTAAACAGCTTTTTGAAAAAGAACATAGAGAAATTCCAGACTATTTGATAGCTTGTGTTGGAGGAGGAAGTAATGCAGCCGGAACCATTTATCATTTCTTAAATGAACCATCCGTAAACATTGTCTTAGCTGAAGCAGCCGGAAAGGGAATAAATTCCGGAGAATCTGCTGCGACAATACATTTAGGAAAATTAGGAATTATACATGGAAGTAAAACCTTACTTATGCAATCAGAAGATGGACAAATTGAAGAGCCCTATTCTATATCGGCAGGATTAGATTATCCGGGAATAGGTCCTCTTCATGCACACTTAGCTAAGACCAAACGTTCCGAGGTGCTAGCAATCGCTGATGAGGAGGCGCTAGATGCAGCCTTTGAATTAACGAGATTGGAAGGCATAATTCCCGCAATAGAGTCGGCACATGCATTAGGGGTATTAAAGAAAAAGAAATTTAAAAAAGAAGAGGTTATTGTTATCTGTCTTTCAGGAAGGGGAGATAAGGATATGGAAACTTATATAAAAATACAGAAAAAACGAAACGGATAGAATATGAAAATACAGGTAAAGACAAAAAAATTATTAGCAGATCTGCAAACTCCTGTAGGGATATATTTAAAAATAAGGGATTCTTTTCCTGAATCTGCTTTACTTGAAAGTTCTGATTTTCATGCAGGAGAAGATAGCTCATCTTTTATAGCAATGGATCCGTTGTCTAAATTTAAAGTTAAAAATTATGAAATTACAACAGAAATAAACGGACAAACCACGATCAGAAATTTGGTAAAACCCTTAGTAAACGAATTAGATGAATTTATAAATAGTTTTCATTTGCAAGGAGAGAATCTTGCGAAAATTAATGGATTTTTCGGATATACATCTTATGATAGTATTCAATATTTCGAAGCAATTGATCCTAAAAATAAAAAATACGAAAATGCTGATATTCCAGAATTATTTTACATATTCTATCGATTTATATTAGTCATAAACCATTTAAAGAATGAGTTGACTATAGTCGAGAATATTCCAGAAGGAGAAAAATCTGATATTCATAAATTAGAAGCCTTATTGCAAAATAATAATTTCGCTTCCTATAATTTTAAGATAAAAGGTGAGGAAAAAAGTTTTATTACAGATGAAGAATATATAGACTCTGTAAAAAAAGGGATTGCACATTGTAAGAGAGGAGATGTTTTTCAAATAGTACCTTCACGGTGTTACTCACAAGCGTTCACAGGAGACGATTTTAAAGTATATCGAGCTTTACGATCCATTAATCCTTCTCCATATCTTTTTTATTTTGATTTTGGTTCCTTTCGTATATTCGGTTCATCACCCGAAACACATTGTAAAATAAACAAAGGACTTGCCTATATCGATCCTATAGCTGGAACCTATAAAAGAACCGGTGACGATGAAAAAGACAGAAAACTTTCAGAAAAACTTTTACAAGATGAAAAAGAAAATGCAGAACACGTCATGTTGGTAGATTTGGCACGAAATGACCTGAGCCGAAATTGCCATGAAGTAAAATTAGAATTTTATAAACGGGTGCAGTATTTTTCACATGTCATACACTTAGTATCCCGAGTGAGCGGTATCATAGATAAAGGTAAGAACAGCATTTCCGTATTTGCAGATACATTTCCGGCCGGTACCTTATCAGGAGCTCCTAAGGTTAGAGCCATGCAATTGTTGTATGATATAGAAAAGCATATGCGGGGAATTTATGGAGGATGTATTGGGTATATTGGTTTAGACGGAAATTTAAATCAGGCGATTACCATACGTTCATTTTTAAGCAAAAATAATGTATTGTATTATCAAGCAGGTGCCGGAGTGGTATCCAAATCAAATCCGGAAAAAGAGCTTAAAGAAGTAAATAACAAGTTGGGAGCGTTAAAGAAAGCGATTGATCTTGCAGAAAAATTAAAAAATTAATTTTTTATATATGAAAGCATTACTTATTATCGATATTCAAAATGACTATTTTGAAGGGAAAAAAAATCCGTTAAAAAATCTTTTACAAGCAAGTGAGCAAACAAAAAACATATTAGAAAAATTTAGGAATGAAAAATTGCCGATAGTTCATATACAACATATATCTTCTAGACCGGAAGCATCTTTTTTCATTTCCCACACCCCTAGGGTAAAAATTCACTACCATGTGAAGCCAAAAGAAACAGATTTTCAAGATACATTAAAGAAACTTACAGTAGATGAATTAGTAATTTGCGGGATGATGACTCACATGTGCGTAAATGCAACTACAAGAGCAGCAAAAGACTTAGGCTATACTTGTACTTTGATAGGTGATGCTTGTGCGAACTGTGATCTTAAAATTAATGGAGAAAAAATTCAGGCTAATGAAGTTCAAGATTCATTTTTAGCGGTTTTAAGCCATTACAATGCAAATATACATGTTGCAAAACCATTCTTAAGTTCTAAATATAAGTAATAAACATAAAATGAAAATATTAGTATTAGATAATTATGATTCATTTACCTATAATTTGGTTCATTTAATCAAGGAGTTGAATTATACGGATGTAGATGTATTTAGGAACGATCAAATTGCCTTACCCGAAGTGGCAAATTATGATAAAATAATTTTATCTCCCGGTCCGGGAATACCCTCTGAATCGGGAATATTACTATCATTAATCAAACAGTATGCGCCTACCCAATCTATTTTAGGAGTGTGTTTAGGAGAGCAGGCAATAGGAGAAGCCTTTGGTGCAAGATTAACCAATTTGGAAGACGTTTACCATGGGGTGGCAACAAAGATAAAAATAATCAGACATGACTATATATTCAAGGGCCTTCCTACGGAAATAGATGTAGGAAGATACCATTCGTGGATTGTGAACAAGCAAAATTTTCCGGATGAACTGCTAATTACGGCTATAGATAAAGACAATCAAATTATGGCTATAAAGCATAAGCATTATGATGTCCATGGAGTTCAGTTTCATCCTGAATCCATATTAACACCGGAAGGCAAAATCATTATAAAAAATTTCTTAGAAAATTAAGCTGAAATGAAACAAATATTAAACAGACTGTTTGAGCATCAATATTTAAACCGAGGAGAAGCTAAAGAAGTATTGACTAAAATGGCAGCAAAAGAATATAATGAATTTCAAATTGCGGCTTTTATCAGCGTTTTTCTCATGAGAAATATTAGCATAGATGAATTTTTCGGTTTTAGGGATGCTCTTATGGATTTATGTGCGGATGTTTCACCTTTGGCCGCGTATGATCCTATAGACATTGTAGGAACAGGTGGGGATAATAAAAATACATTTAATATTTCGACACTTTCTTGTTTCGTTGTAGCCGGAGCAGGATATAAAGTTGCAAAGCATGGAAATTATGGTGCAACTTCCGTAAGCGGAGCTTCCAACGTCATGGAACAGCATGGTGTAAAATTTACAGCAGATATTGGTAAGCTTGAACGATCACTGGAAGAATGTAACATAACTTACTTACATGCTCCTTTATTCAATGATGCTATGAAGGTGGTTACACCGGTTAGAAAGGCATTAGGAGTTCGTACTTTCTTTAATATGCTGGGACCTGTTGTAAATCCTATAAAGCCTAAAAGGAACGTGTTAGGGGTGTTTAACCTTAAAATGTCCCGCTTATATTATTATATCTATCAAAATTCCGATTGCAATTATACGGTCGTACATAGTTTGGACGGATACGATGAAATATCATTAACCGATAATTTTAAAGTGGTTACTCATTTAGGGGAACATATATATTCTCCCGAAGATATAGGCTTGGAAAGGTGTACACAACAGGATTTGGATGGTGGAAAAACCCCGGAAGTTGCCTCAAAAATTTTTGATAATGTTTTAGACAATCAAGCTACTAAGGCTCAAAAGAATGCAGTTATAGCCAATTCAGCTTTTGCAATCAACAATATAAATCCTAAATTATCCATAGAAGAATGCATCAATCAGGCTAGAGAATCATTGGAAAGCGGAAAAGCTAAACAAACTTTTCAAAAATTTATTAGTCTGAATAATTAGGCTTAACTAAAATAAAAAATATGAAAAAATTAGTATTTATAACTTTTATTTTAGGGAGCATAGTTTCTTATTCCCAAATAAAAGAAAGAGATCCTAACTTGATAGGATCCTGGCAAGGATCGGAGATGAACAACAAATTCAGTTTAGAAGGGAACGAATCAATACAGATTCTATTTATTTAGAAAATGAATTGGTAGAAAAAAATTAGTGGATGAGGTTAATCATCCTTCATTGAATTATAAATAATAAAAAGATGTCTACTATTTTAAATAAAATTATTAATTGTAAAAGGATTGAAATTGAAAACTCAAAAAGTCAAATTTCAATTAATGACTTGGAATATAAAATACGGAATATAAAGAAGAGACAATCATTTAAAGAATCCTTATTAAAATCTTCAACCGGCATAATAGCAGAATTTAAACGTCGATCTCCCTCTAAAGGTTGGATTTTCAAAGAAGCAAAAATTGAAGAAATTATACCATATTATTCTATAAGCGGAGCAAGCGCTATATCCATTCTTACCGATACTGATTTTTTTGGAGGTAATTTGCAAGATTTGGTAAAAGCAGAAAGCATAACACAAACACCTCTTCTTCGTAAAGATTTTATAATGGATGAATATCAACTTTATGAGGCTAAAGCTTATGGAGCTAGTGCAATTTTATTAATTGCTTCCGCTTTAACTATAGAAAAGACCAAAGAGTTGGCTAAAAAAGCAAAAAATTTAGAGTTAGAGGTATTGTTGGAATTACATTATGAAAATGAATTGGATCATATCAATGAATGGGTAGATATTGTGGGAATCAATAACCGTAATTTAAAAACTTTTATTACTGATGTACAAATTTCATTTGATTTAATTAATAAAATACCCTCTGAATTTTTAAAAATCTCCGAAAGTGGAATATCGTCTTCCCAAACAGTAAAAGACTTGATGCAAGTTGGATATAAAGGATTTTTAGTGGGAGAAAATTTTATGAAAACCAAAGATCCCGGTAAATCCTTACGGGAATTTATCGAAGAACTTAAATAATTGTAATTTAAGTAGAATGAAAATTAAAGTTTGCGGGATGAAATATCCTGATAATATTGAGCATCTTTCTTTATTACCTGTCGATTATATGGGATTTATATTTTACCCTAAATCCTTACGTTATATAGCTGAGGTACTCCCTAACCGAATTCATTCCATAACTAAAGATATTTTGAGAGTAGGAGTTTTTGTTAATGAGAACAAAGAATCGCTTTTCCATACGATTGAAAAATACAGATTAGAAGCCATCCAACTTCATGGAAATGAAACACAGAAGTTTTGTTTAGATCTCATAAAAAATTTTCCGGGAATAAAAGTAATTAAAGCTTTTAGCATATCAAGTCCTAATGATTTTTGTATTACTGAAGAATATGAAGGAATTTGTGACTTTTTTCTTTTTGATACAAAAAGCCCACAATATGGAGGTACGGGAAAAAAGTTTGATTGGTCGCTAATAGATTTTTATGAAGGTAAAATACCGTTTTTTTTAAGTGGAGGTATTTCAATGGAAGATGTTAAAAAAATTAAAGAAATAAAACATCCAAAATTATATGGTCTCGACCTAAACAGTAAGTTTGAAATAAAGCCAGGAATAAAAGATGTAGAATTAATAAAAGAATTTATAGAGAAAATAAAGCTATGAATAGAATAAAGCAATTATTTAATAAAAAACAGAAAGATATTCTTTCCATTTATTTTACCGCCGGATATCCGAATCTTAACGATACAGGGAAGATTATAATGGGGCTTGAAAAAAACGGCATTGATTTGATAGAAGTAGGCATACCCTTTTCAGATCCTATGGCTGATGGACCAACCATTCAAAAAAGTAGCACTATAGCTTTGAAGAATGGAATGAACCTAAAATTACTTTTTGAGCAAATAAAAGAAGTTAGAAAAGAAGTTGAGTTACCACTGATATTAATGGGATATCTTAATCCTATCATGCAGTATGGAATTGAAAATTTCTGTAAAAAATGTAAAGAAGTAGGAGTAGATGGGGCTATTATTCCGGATTTGCCTTTTAATGAATATATATCTGAATATAAATCAATTTTTGATACCTGTAACATAAAAATTATAATGCTTATTACTTCCGAAACATCAGAAGAAAGGATTCGTCTTATAGATAATAATACGGACGGATTTATTTATATGGTTTCTTCCGCTTCTACTACCGGAGAACAAAGAAGTTTTGATGATAAAAAGCTAGAATATTTTCAAAAAATTAATTCCATGAAATTACGAAACCCTCGTTTAATCGGGTTTGGGATATCCAATAAAGCTACATTAAAAGCTGCTCAATCAAATGCAAACGGGGCAATCATAGGAAGCAAATTTATAACCTTGTTAAAAGAAAGCAATACAATTGAAAAAGCAATTCAAGAATTAAAAAACACTCTAAAAACTTGACGTTTTTTTAGGATAATAAAAGAAAATTATAAATTGTAATATTACCTGTTTACGATAAACAAACGTATGTTAATAAACTATTTTTATCGGGGAATTATGTTAAAATGAATTTTTCGAATTATTAAACGAAACGCAGTATTGTTATCTCTAATAAGATAATAGGTTTACATGAAAGGGTGAGGTACATAATCAGATTTTAACCGTTTTTTAAGCAATTATATATTGAATGAGAATAATCGTTTCATCCTCAATAATGATGTAGAATATTCACTAATAGGAAAAATATTTCATATAGAGCAGAAAAAATATATTATAACTTTGAAAATGTCGAATTTTTTTCTTCAATCAGAAATATGACTAAAATATAACGAATACTTTTAATTCCCTTGTTATTCAAGGTGAACAATAAATTTTTAAACCATTAGAACAACTATTGAATTCTTATTTTGAAGGTAATTTAAATGAATTCAAGATTTCTTTAGACCGACTAAGTTATGATTTAAAAAAAATAGGTATGTAAGGTATTTCTTCAAATACCTTACAGAAAGACCTCAATATATGCTATCCAAGCTCAACGTATGGAGTAAATTTTTTCAGTTCGAGCGGTTAATAATGCTAACAGAATAAAAAAGATTTTTCTTTTGGTGCCTTATTATAAGGTTATAGTTTCGGATGAATCTTTAGCAGGATATGGCGGAGAATTTGGGAGAAATAAAAATTATTGGAAAGAGATGGAAAAGGTTCGTTACAATTAAAATTATTTTACAATCAGCAAAAATATCTGTCTTATTGTATTTCAATTTGTTTAAAATTTAAATCTTTTTTTCAATGTTTAATTAGTTCAAAGTCCAATTGTTTCTTTTCTAAATTGGCTTTTATAACTTTAATATATACCGTATCTCCCAACTGATATTGATTGCCTGTTCTCTGTCCTATAATTGAATAGGTTTTTTCATCATAACGATAATCATCTTCTCGGATATCCCTTATTTTGACCATTCCTTCTGTTCCGAATTCTTTAATTTCTACATAAATTCCATACTCGGTTACCCCGGAGATAACCCCCTCGAAAGATTTTCCTACGTGCTTTTCCATAAATTTAACCTGCATGTATTTAATGCTGTCCCTTTCCGCATCAGCGGCTAATTTTTCCATGTTACTGCAATGTTTTGCCATATCTTCTACGATTTCTTTGTTTGCAGGAAATTTTTTATCCAGTAATTCTTGTAACAGACGATGGGCAATTACATCCGGATATCGACGTATGGGAGATGTAAAATGGCTGTAATAATCGAAAGCTAATCCATAATGACCGACATTTTCAGTCGAATATTTAGCTTTTGACATGGTACGGATCGTTAATGTTTCAATCATATTCTCTTCACCTTTACCTTTTATGTCGGCAAGTAATTTATTGATGGATTGATATGTTTTTTTCTTATCGGCAATATTTATATCATACCCCAAGGTATTTACAAATTGTTTAAGAGAAAGTAGCTTTATCGGATCTGGATCGTCGTGAATTCTATAAATAAAGGTTCTGTTAGTTGGATTCCCTTTTTTATTTGTGCTGACGTATTCAGAAACTTTTTTATTGGCTAAAAGCATAAATTCTTCAATTAAATGATTGCTGTCTTTTCCAATTTTAAAATACACTCCTATTGGATTTTTATTTTCATCTAAATTAAATTTTACTTCAACTTTATCAAAAGAAATTGCACCTTTATTCATTCTATCTTCTCTAAGTTGCTTTGCCAATTTATTAAGAGTGAGTATTTCTTCATAAAAATCACCCTTCTTTCCTTCAATAATTTCTTGAGCTTCCTCATAGGTAAATCTCCTGTCGGAATGGATAACAGTACGTCCGAACCATTGTTTTTTTACATGGGCCTTGTCATCCAATTCAAAAACGGCTGAAAAAGTATATTTATCTTCATTAGGACGCAGTGAACAGACATTATTGCTTAAAATTTCAGGAAGCATAGGAACTACTCTATCTACTAAATATATGGAGGTACCTCTTAAATAGGCTTCTTTATCTAATAGGGTGTCCGGTTTTACATAGTGGGAAACATCCGCAATATGGATACCGATTTCCCAATTACCGTTTTCTAATTTCTCGATAGAAAGGGCATCATCAAAATCTTTGGCATCAACGGGGTCAATGGTAAAAGTTGTGACAGTACGCATATCTCTTCGTTTAGAAATTTCTTCGTCAGATATGCGAATATCCAGTTTTTCAGCCTCTTTTTCAACTTCATATGGAAACTTATAAGGGAAACCATAATCGCTTAAAATAGCATGAATTTCGGTTTCATTTTCTCCCGGTTCTCCTAACACTTCAATAATAGATCCGGTAGGGCTATCTTCTTTATCTTGCCAATCGAGAAGTTCTACAACTACCAGTTGACCATTTTTAGCCCCGTTAAATTTACTTTTTGGAATAAAAAAATCGGTGTGTATTGAAGGCTTATTCACCACAGCAAATCCGAAATTTTTATTTGGAGAATATTCAAATTTTGCAACAAATTGATTTTTAAATCGTTCCACGATTTCGATAACTTCCCCTTCAGGTTTTCTGTTTTTAAATTGATGTACAATAGCTTTTACAATATCATTTTGTAATGCTTTTCCTGTTTTTCCTTTAGGTATAAAAATATCTTTTTGAAGATCCTCAACTATTAAATAGGCATTTCCGTTTTGACTAAAATCAATTTTTCCGGTTACATATTCTTGATGGGAATTAATTTGGTATTTTCCGGTTTTAACCTCTATAAGTTGTTTTTCAGAAACTAGGCTTAAAAGTCCTTGTATAACAAACTCCCTTTGTCTGGGGTTTTTGTAATTCAATATAATAGATACTTGTTTATAGTTATATGATTTATTTGGATTTTTTATAAAGACATTAAGTATATTTCTTTTTAAATTTCGTAGTTTTTCTTTATGTTTGGAAGAAATTATTCTCTTTTTTTTTGTCATAATATTTTTAAAATTTATATAAATATTCGCAGATTTAAATTAAAACTTAATAGATAAAAATATACTAATAAGATAATTATTTATAGATGCAAAAAGTTGACCATAACGAATATTTATCCAATCGAATTTAATAGGTGTATTAAATACGGAGTTATTAAAGGAGCAAATATAGCAGTTAACACTCCGTTTAATGCCATTCCAAGAGCTCCGTAAGCGCCAAATTTTTCTCCATTTTTTACGATTTCGGCTGTACCTATAGCATGAGAAGCAGTGCCCATAGCTATTCCGATTGCCTTGTGATCTTTAATTCCTAATTTAGTGAGAAATCCCCATCCAAATAAAGCTCCGACAAATCCGGTAATAAATACTATAGCAATAGTAAGGGACGGAATACCCCCAAGACCTTTAGATACCTCCATAGCAATAGGCGTAGTAACGGATTTTGGAGATAGTGAATAGGCTATTATGTCTGAAGCACCCAAAATTTTGGCTATCACTACTACAGAAATAATTCCGGAAAGACTTCCTGCTATCATAGCTATAAAAACTCTTAAATAGCTACCTTGCAAATGATTTATATACAAATAAAGAGGTAATCCTAAAGTTACAACCGAGGGTCCCAACCAAAAAGAAATCAAAGAGGTGTTTTTATTATAATCCTCATAAGATGTATGGGTTACTTTTAAATAAACGATTAATAAAGCTATGGATGTAATACCCGGATGAAGTATTTTATAATTAAATTTAGTAAATAATAGGTTGCATAACCAAAATACGAGTAAGGTTAAAGTTAAATGAAAAAGAGGGGTATCTAAAAATTCCTTCATTCTTTTTTCTTTCTTACGAGTAAACTTACAGTTAATAACACTATAAAGGTACTAAATATAATGGATATTAAAATCGCTAACCATTCCTTTGAGATTAGATCCCATTGTGATGCTAAACCCACTCCTAAAGGTATAAATAAAATCAGCATATTATTTAAAAAAAAAGTAGCTACCTCTTTTATATCTTCAACCTTTATCATATTTAATTGTAAAGACACAAGTAATAAAAGCATTCCTATTATGCTTCCCGGTATTTTTATTTGCAGGATGAATACTATTAATTCACCGATAAAATATAATAGTAAAATAATTCCTAATTGGGAAATTAATTTCATACAGCAAAATTACTATATTAAATACAAATTAAATATAATTTTTAATAAGATATTTAACCAAATAAATTATTTATAAGTTAAACTGTAGATTTTAAATTTTATCTTGATAAATTTTAATAGAATATTTTATATATTGAAAATAATTATTCCATCGATTTTTATATTCATATAAGTAATTCTCCCTAATTAAGCTAAATAATTGGAAGCTTTATCAATAAAATCTATAGTGTCAATCGTGTTTTCTGCATCTATACGAGAGGGAGTCGAATTTTTTAACGATTGAATAATTTCTTTGTATAGTAAGGTATGTAACGATTCTTTATTTAATAGTATCGTATCGTAAGATTTACCTTCGACGTTATAATATAATATATGATCCATATATTGACCTCCAATTTTAATGGTACCTTTTTCAGCAATGACAGTAATTGATGATTCAAAATTTTTATCATAAGTGGAAATAGTATAGCACATACTCCCCAAAGTCTCTCCTGATTTAAATTGTAGAATCCCACTATCGGGGAATTCAGTAACGTTTTGATGTGTATAATTGGTTGTCAAATTACTCACTAATTTAATTTTTCCAAATAAATAATGTAAGATGTCTATAAAATGATAAAACTGTGTAAATAAGATTCCTCCATCTAAATTCCTTGTTCCTCGCCATGGGTCTTTTTCATAATAGCTATTATTTCTATTCCAAAAACATTCAATATTTATTAGAAAAATTCTACCTAAATAATTATGATCAATTAAATTTTTAATATGATTTATTAGATAAGAAAAACGAAGTTGCAGTGAAGTAAATAATCGAACATTATTATTCTTTGCCAAGGCAATTAATTTTTCCGTTTGGAAATTATGAAATGTTATAGGCTTTTCCACCAAAACATTTTTAGATAATTCAAGGATTTTTTTTGCTTGTTTATAATGGTAACCGTTCGGTGATGCAATTATATACAAATTTATGTCGGGGAATATAGCATGGCACTCTGACAGAGTTGAAAAAAAAGGAATATTTTTTTTTTCAAACACGGGTTTTTTCGTGTCAATTAAAGCAACAACATTTAAATTTTCATTTTGCGAGATATTCTCAAAATGTATTTTTCCTATATGACCGTATCCTATAATAGCTGTTTTAAGTATGTTTTTTTTCAAATTTATTTAGGAATTTTACAAATTGAATAAATAAAATTATAAATATTGAAAATAAAAAACCAGATAAGGCAAATGAAAAAGTATTTCGCTTATAAAGCAAAGACTTACTATCTACTAATTGTGGTTCTGAAATTACTGTTATAACTTGTGATTTTTGAACTTTTTCTACTTCTTTTTCCGCTAATGATTTGGTTAATTCTAAAGTTTTGTTTAGCAGATCTTGCTCAACGTTTGTTTTTGATTCTCCATTAAATGATATTGATGAATTGGAGGATTTAGCTTTATCTCCTTTAGCTATTGACAATAATAAGCTATCAATTAATTTTAATCCATTTTTATATATCTCAGTTTTAATATCTATGGATTTCAAATTAGCTTCTTTAATTCTTTTATAAAAAGGATCATTTTCAATTGGGTGTATAATTCTACTTTTAATTTCTTCGGGTGAAATTTTGTTTAAGGCTATAATATGTACGATATGATTAGGATAATCAGTATCTACAAGAAGGTTTTTAAACTTATCTATTTTATACTGTCTTGAAAAAATAGTATCATTTTTGTAAAAATCAGTGTTTTTATGTACAATATCGTAGAAAATATTTAATTCACTTGTAAATGTTTTGATAGGGGTGATCGAAATTGATTTTAAATCCTTAAAAAATGTACTATCTATGTTTCCACATAATTGGTTATACGAATTAATTTGTTGATAAAGTTTGGTCGTACTTTTAAAATTAGGAGCTAAAACCATTTCATAATTATAATTTCTTGGTAAAACCTTCTTATTAAAATATCCTATAATCCCAAAAATAATTACGGTAATTAATATAAATAAATAATATCTTTTTAATAAAATAAAAAACCCTAAAATAGTATTAACAAAACTTTTAAAAAAATTACCAATGGGGGATAAAACTTTTTTTATGATCTTTTCAAAATAGTGTAATAAATCTAAAATGCTTATTTCCTGATTTGAATTTTGATTTTGTCTATCCATTTACTTTATATGAATTAATTCTTAATAATTAAAATTTGCTCAAGTATTTTTTGAGTGATTAAATAAGTAGGTTTTACACCGGTTAATCCCAACCCTCCGGATGCTAAGGTACTTCCTGTTTCTAAAGGATTATCTGATGCATAATAAGCATACCTCAGCTTTACATTTTCACCTATATGATTACGTATTTTAGATGCTACTTGAATAGCTTTTTGATAATGAGCGCCTTCCATTTCTAAACCAATAGCTTTCCATGATGTTTGCATAAAATAAGTTAAAACATTTTTATTTTGTAAGGAAGTGCCTAACACGGTGATCATAGCTCCTTTATATGCGTTAATATTATATCCTTCAAAGTCTTGTAACGAAAGTTGATTATAAAAAGGATAATTATCAGCGGTTCCCTCAAATATATGGGCATTTGGTATCATAATATCTCCTTTATTCCCAACAAGAATTCCTGCTTTACCTAAAATTGAAATTGATTCAACATTTAGATTTGTTTTCTCTTTCGTATTATTTATGGGTCTTAATAATTCGTCCATTATCTCAAAAGCTTGCTCACCGAACGCATAATCAAAAACAATTAAAATATCTTCTTTATTTATATTTTTTATGTTTTTAAAAGGAGTGTTTTTTAAATTAATTTTTGAAAGGTCAAAAATTTGAACATCGATGTTTGATCCGCTTGTATCTTTTATATATATCATGCCATTTTTTTGAGCATAATTTTTTACAGTATCAACCAATTCCAAATTTTTACTTAAATCTTCATACATTTTTAATTCTTCGTCTACGTGAAAAGTTTTATTTAAAGAATCAAAAGCGTATAACATATTTTTCACACTATGCATATTGGAACTGATAATGTGAATTTTTTTATTTAATAACTTATTTTTAACTAACGTTTTTTTAACATTTTCTGCCCATTTTTCTCCAAATAAATGATGACCAACTCTTTCCTTTAGAATGGAGCTGAAAAATATTTCTCTTCTCCTTAAACCTAAAACATCATCTTTGCTTACTTTTCCTAAGTTGTAAATTATTTTTATAAATCTGTCAGGATCATTGGCTTCTTGAAAGTATTTATAAGAACTAATTACTTCATCAAAGCTTCTGCCCAGCATAGTTGCTATATGAGCTAAAATAACTTCTCGCTCTTTCCTCCTCAGCGGTTCAGAGCTTAATGCTGCGTTTTCCACAGACATCCAAATCCTTCCCACTTTACCATTGAAATCATGAGTTCTCTTTCTAATTTTATCTGCTTCATTGTATAAAAAAGTAAGGTGAGTTAAAATATCATAGATTTCAGATCTTCCCAATAAAACCTCAATGTTCATTTGATGCTCATCCACCCTATAACAGGTTCTTCTTCTTTTTTTAGGATAAATAGGGGTAAAAGAGGACTTGTCTAACCCTTCGTTAGAAGTTAAATATATAAATGAGCATTCTTCAATACCTTGCGGTAACCTGTCTAAAACATAGCTAAGCCCATTGAGTTCTACTTTATCGGGATCGGCTATTGAGCCATATATTTCAGGGTTTAATTTTAAAAGATAATTTCGCAGTTCCAATCCGGATGTTCCTGTAGGTTTGAATCCGCCTCTGTTAAAAAGATGCCGCATAGTAATGTATAGTCGTTCTATGATATCTGTAGATTCTCTTGCTTTATATACTGTCATCTTGATAATTTTTTAAACAAAGATAATACATTTTTATTTAGTATAGGGATTCATAATTGTATGTAACCCTTTATATAAAAGGTTTTTTGGTAATAATTATAGTGTAAAATTAAATAAATTTTTTAAACAATTTGTGTATGTATTAATATAATGATATTAAGATAATTATTTTGTTAAAAAAATAAACTTTTAACACAAAAATATTATATTATTAATATAAAAACAAATAGGATTATTTTTACAAAGTATAAATAATTCTATTAATTTACAAAAATTGAGCCAAATATTTTATTTAATTATATTTTTTGAAGATTTTTATTAAAATTTAGATATCGCCACGTTATAGAACCATCATTAATACAAAGTTAGGATTGATTTTTTTATTTTTAAATAAATTTTCAAATAAATTAATATAGATTAACAAAATATTTTACTACATGAGATAAGAAAATAGATATACCTGTTCATACTTATGACTTGAATTTGATAAAATTAAAGTTATGTTTAAACCAGTATACCAAAATAATAATGGTAAATATTAAAATTCTTTTAAAGGTTTGACTTAATATAATTAGTCATTTTTTGATATAGATGATATCTGGTATTGCCTCCATATATACTATGATCCTTATCGGGATAAATAGCTGTATCAACTTGTTTACCATTTTGAATTAAAGCTTTAATCATTTCTGCTGAATTTTGAAAATGAACATTGTCATCAGCAGTACCATGTATTAGTAAGAATTTTCCCTGTAGATTTCCTGCAAAATTTATAGGGGAATTTTCATCGTATCCTTCAGGATTTTCTTGAGGTGTTTGTAAAAATCGTTCAGTATAAATGGTATCATAGAATCTCCAATTGGTGACCGGAGCCACAGCAATTCCTATTTTAAATAAGCCATTTGACTTGGTCATACATAGGGAAGTTAAATAACCGCCAAAACTCCATCCCCATATTCCAATCCTGTTAGCATCGACAAAAGATTGTGTTTGCAACCATTTTGCAGCTGCAATTTGATCTTCCAGCTCTAATTTGCCTAATTGCTTATATGTTAATTTTTTAAAGTTTCCTCCTCTTCCTCCTGTACCCCTGCCATCAACAGAAACAATGATATATCCTTCTTGAGCAAGCATTTGGTGCCACCAATAGTTAAATGGATCCCAAGAATTATTTATAGTTTGAGAACCCGGACCACCGTAGACATACATTAAAACAGGATATTTTTTTTCTGAATTAAAATGCTTAGGTTTTATAATGTAGGATTTTAAATTAATTCCATTATCAGTAGGAATGTCAATAAATTCCATTTTTTTAATTTCTTTTTTATTGATATAAGAAAGTAGGGTTGAATTATCTTCCAGAGTTTTTATTATATTTCCGGTATTATTTCTCAATGTAAATAAAGGTGGTGTATTTGCAGTACTGAACTTATCAATGAAAAATGAAAAGTCAGTGCTAAATGTAGCATCATGTGTACCTAATTCGTCAGTTAAGATTTTTTGTTTACCGTTTTTAATATTAACAGAGGATATTATCCTATTATTAGAGCCTTTTTCATTGGATTGAAAGTATACAATGGAATTCTTATTATCAACCCCATAAATATGTGTTACCTCCCAATTTCCTTTAGTAAGCTGCTTTGTTAATTGACCATTATAATTGTAAAGATACAAGTGATTATAATCGTTTTTTTCGGAATTTAATATAAAATTCCCATCCGGCAAAAACTCAATATATAATTTATCTGTGTCCACCCATGTGGTTGAAGATTCCAATACTAGTAATTTTGTACTAAAATTTGTGGGGTTTATTCTTATAATATTAATTTTATTTTGAAGCCGATTAGAAGTTATAGCGAATAAATCTCCGGTTGAAGAAAATCTAATTTTAATAATATAATAGTTTTCGTAATTAGACAAAGAAATTGTATTTATTTCTTTTTTATCTACATTATATATGTTTAAGGCCACATTGGAATTAGCTTCTCCTGCTTTAGGGTATTTGTAAATGAGGTGTTCAGGGTATAAATAAGTTTCATAGAGTGGAATATTGACTTCTTTTACATGAGATTCATCAAAATGTATATAGGCAATATTTTTGCCGTCAGGTGACCATTCAAAATTTCTAACATGTCCAAACTCCTCTTCATATACCCAATCTGAAATTCCATTTATAATTTTATTTTTTTTACCATCATGAGTTACTTGTGTTATTTTTAACGATGGAAATTCCTGGTAATAAATATTATTTTCGTAAACAAATGCTAATTGGGTACCATCAGGTGAAAAAATAGGCTCTTGTATAGGTCTTTTATTAAAAACTTCAAATAATGATTGGGTTTTTATATTATACAGAGTGTAAATTCCTACTTTTGAATGACGGTATAGCGAAGAAAATTCTCTTTCTAAAAGTAAACAATCTTCATTATTATTAAATTGATAATCAGAGTAGTTTCCCGAAATGATAGTACAGATTTTATCAAAATTTTCGTAAGAATATTTTTCAATCCCATTTTTGGTTAGAATAGTATATTCTTTGCCATTTTTTAATGAATTTATTCCTGAAATGGTTTTAGGATAAAACTTGCCACTCCATATTTCTTCTAATGTTATTTTCTGTGCATAAGAATATAGTATTGATAAATATAAAATTATAGATAATAATATATTTTTATTAAATATCATACAAGGTTATTTTAATGAATTAATATTTTTTAAATTATATAAATTTATTCCAACATATTTTAAAAGTTTAAGTGTCACTTATAAATAATCTCGGTATAATTCGAAACTTTATATAATAAAATTTAGTAGCTAAAATAAATATAAAATCAAAATATATGCACGCGAATTATTTATATAATTTCGGATCAAGAGCTTTAGGAGACCAATTATTTAAAAAATTTTCAACTTTTTTAATATCATATCCTGAATTATTTTCCTCTAAAAAATCGGATTGTTGCGTATGAATTCTCTCTCCGTTTTCATTTAAAATCACAAATACCGGAAACCCGAAACGTTGAGGAAAACCTAAACTAGCTAAAATAGATTCATTTTTATTTTCTTTTGAGTAATTTAAATGGTATACAATAAAATTATTCATTAAAATATTTTTAATAACATCACTTTTTTGTGTTAAATTTTCGAAACGAATGCACCAAATACACCAATTTCCACCTATTTGAAGCAAAATAAATTTATTTTCTTTTTTAGCTTTACTAATGCAAGAATCAATTTTTTGATGAGCATTATCATTAGGGTTATATAATTTTTTATCTTGTGAATAAACAATAGAGACAATAAATATTACTAATGCCAAAAGTTTAATTTTCATTTTATTAATGCGTTTCAGATAATTCTTCTTTTAATTGGAGCTGCTGATCTTTGGTTAATTTGCTTTTCAGATTATCAATTACTCTATCATATATATGTTGTAAAGCATTTGCATCAGCATAATAATATACATAACTGTTTTGAAAAATTTCTTTAGTGGTATGATGAGCCTTAAATATTGTAACATAAGTGTCAAATGCGGTTTCTTTATCTAAGGGGAAATTAGTTGGAGTTTGTTTATATAAATATATGTCGCTTAAAATAGCTATCATATCCGTTTTAAGCAAAAGATGATCAGGTTTTTCAAGCGGATGATGACAAGAAAAAAGCGATAAAGACAGGCAAATGAATAGATATATAAAAAGTTTCATAATCTTCCTAATAAAGACATAAATTTCATTTTAATTACACCGAAAACAGCTTCACTTATGATGGCGCCACTCATCTTTGATTGCCCTTTAGTTCGGTCTGTAAATATAATAGGAATTTCAACAATTTTAAATTTTTTACAATAAGCGCGGAATTTCATTTCTATTTGAAAACCATATCCCACTAATTCCACCTTGTCTAAAGGTAATTCCTCAAGTACTTTTCTTGTGAAACAAACGAAACCTGCGGTTGAATCATTAATGGGTAAACCGGTAATTAAAAGTACATATTTAGAGGCAAAAAAGGAAAGCAAGACCCGGTTCATAGGCCAATTAACTACATTAACCCCTTGACAATAACGAGATCCGACAGCCAAATCTGCACCATTTTTACAAGCCTGATAAAGTTTAACCAAATCCTTAGGATTATGCGAAAAGTCTGCGTCCATTTCAAAGATATAATCATACCCTTTATGTAATGCCCATTTGAAACCATGTATATAGGCCCTTCCTAATCCATTTTTAGCACTTCTTTCTTCTAAAAAAAGACGATTGGAATATTTGGGGATGAGTTCTTTCACCAACGAACCTGTACCATCAGGAGAGGAATCATCCACAATCAATATATCAAAATCCTCCTCCAGGCTAAATACACAAGAAATGATATCTTTAATATTTTCAATTTCATTGTATGTAGGCATTATGACTAGTTTTTTATCGGGCACAGCATACTGATTTTAATAAAGTAAATTTATGTTTATAGTAACAAAGATAATCCAAAATTATAAGTTAGCTGGATAAAAAATAAGAAAACATAAGTTCGCTATCAGTTTCTTTTTCAGCTTCTTCAAATAGCGTGATTAAATTGTTAAATTTTTCAAGTTTATCTAAATTTAGATTTTGAAAATTAATTTTTACAGGTAATTCAATTATACCCGTAAGTGTATCCCAAAGTCCGTCTAAATTATTTACCATATCCGGGTGCAGCCCAAACTTTTTTTGAAAAACTTGGTAAAATTTAGTTAAAGAAGAAATGGAGTTAAAGTCAAAAGATACGGTTTTCATCTTTGTTGAAACGTCTTATAATGGTCATAAGTTACAAAAATTAGTCCATCATTGGAAAATATAACTCGATCCAGTCCTCTCATTCCGCATTTATAATTTAAATCTGCTTCTATCCATTTTCTTCCCTTTTTGGAAGGAATTTTATTTTCTATATTTTTAAATATATCGCCACCAATTATTTTACCTGGAAGTATTCGACAAAGATTACCTTTTTCAGGTCTCCAACCTGCTTTACGAGCCTCCATTTTTTTAATATAATAATTGGGTAAGGAATGTTTTTTTTTTATATAATTGATAACAATATCTTCTGAACTTAGTTGTTCTATATTAAATTGTTCAAGATTTAATTTTTTGTTTGAAAGGTTATAACTAAGGATTAAGGAAATTATCAATAAAACACCGAAGAAAAGACTATAAAAAAGGGATTGTTTTTTAATTTTCATGCTAATAATTCAAATATAACTAATAAAATTATCTAAATAATAAATAAGTTTTTTTACTTTTGCCAAATTTCTTTTATATCATGTATATAGAAAGTAATAAAAATCCAAAAATAAAGAATTTAGTAAAATTATTAGAAAAAAGTAAAGAAAGGAAAAATCAAAGGAAATTCGTTGTTGAAGGTAAAAAGGAAAATCTTTTTGCCTTAAAAAATGGTTTTGTTCCTCTTGAATTTTACGTACAATCTCATATTTTTCAGAACTCTATCACACTTCCTTCTTCCGTTATTAAATATGAAGTTTCTCAGTCTGTATATGATAAGATAGCATACAGGAAAATGTCAGAGGGAATTCTTGGGGTTTATGAGTATAAGACCCATGAATTAAACCAAGTTAAATTACCGGATAATCCGTTTATTCTGATAATTGAATCATTGGAAAAACCGGGTAACCTTGGGGCAATATGCAGGTCTGCAGATGCGTTTGGTGTAGATATGGTTGTGGTATGTGAAGAAAAAGCCGATATATATAACCCGAATGTATTACGGTCATCAGTAGGAAGTTTTTTTAATATTCCTATTATATCAACAAAAAATACAAATATATATGATTTTCTTATAAAAAAAGAGATACCGATTTATGCTACTTATATGAGTCAATCTTCAATTATTATACAAAATGTTGATTTTAGACAATCAGCTTCAGTTATATTCGGTACTGAACATTCCGGAATTTCTGAATATTGGAAAGACAAAATAGAACAGAATATATTAATTCCTATGAAAGGACAAATTGATTCCTTAAATGTAAGTAATGCCGTTGCAATTGTTTGTTATGAAATGCAAAGACAAAAAAACATGTAAAATAAGCACTTATGGTAATAATATTAGAAAACATTATGTGTATAATGTCATAAAAATATATTATTCTTGTTCTTTATTAATTAGAACTTATATCTTTGTATGAAATTATTTCGAAAAATAGAACATTATTACTTTATTATTTGTTTGAAAAAAACAAGAATATTGTAATTAGTTGGATAAATAACACTAAAAAGCTTAATAAAGTAAGACTAAAATTTGTACAACTATGTTTGAAATTTTTAAAGACAAATCAGGTGCTTTTCGATTTAGACTGAAAGCGAAAAACGGGCAGATTATCCTGGCAAGTGAAGGGTATACCCAGAAAACAAATTGTCAAAAAGGAGTTAGTTCTGTAAAAAGAAATTCTAAAAACGAAGATCGTTTTGAATTGAAACAGTCCACTAACAAAAAGTGGTTCTTTAACCTAAAGGCCGGTAACGGGCAAATAGTAGGGACCAGTGAACTTTATGACAATGAAACTAATGCTAAAAATGGTGTAAAATCAGTAATGAACAATGCCCCAACAGCAGAAACGGTTGATTTATCTAAATAGATGAATTGACCGGAACCTAAAAAAATTAGGTTTGAATATTTATTAAAAAATAAAAGCTGTGAATTTTCACAGCTTTTATTTTTTATAATCAAAAACAATTTATTTTTTACGATAAAGTGTTTTTAATTCTTTTCAAAGCCTCGATAAGATCTTCCTCAGAAGCAGCATAGGACAATCTTATGCAATTACTATTACCGAAACATACTCCGCCCACCGTTGCAACATGTGCTTTTTCTAATAATAATAAGGCAAAATCATCTGAATTTGTAATTTTATGTCCTTGAATAGTTTTTCCAAAATAAAATGAAACATCAGGAAAAAAATAAAAAGCACCAGCTGGTTTATTTACTTTAATCCCAGGAATTTCAAGTAATAAATTGTATACAAGCTCTCGTCTCTTTTTGAAACCGTCAATCATATAATTGATAACCGAAGGATTTGCTTCTATAGCTGTTATTGATGCCATTTGAGCAATACAATTAGCTCCTGATGTCATTTGTCCTTGAATTTTATCACAAGCATTAGAAAGCCATTTGGGAGCTCCTAAATATCCAATTCTCCAACCTGTCATAGCATATGATTTTGATACCCCATTAATTGTTACAGTCTGCTCAAAAACTTCCGGAAATTGAGCTATACTTTCATGTTTTCCTTCATAATTAATATATTCATATATTTCATCGGAAATAATAATTATATTTGGATACTTTTCTAAAACTTTAGCTAAGGCATATAACTCATCTTTAGTGTAAACAGTTCCTGAAGGATTACATGGAGAGCTAAATAAAAATGCCTTGGTCTTAGGGGTAATCGCATTTTCAAGCTGTTCAGGGGTAATTTTAAAGTCTGTGTCAATGGTAGTTTTTACAACAATATTTTCCCCGCCGGCAAGTTTAACCATTTCATAGTAGCTTACCCAATAAGGTGCCGGAACGATTACCTCATCACCATCATTAATAATAGAAAGCAATACGTTAATGATAGACTGTTTTCCACCGGTTGAAACGACAATTTGATCGGGTTGATATTCTAAATTATTATCTCTTTTAAATTTATTTGCTATAGCTTTTCTTAATTCCGGATATCCGGGAACAGGAGTATAGGATTTTACTCCATCTTTAATCGCTTTGATAGCAGATTCCCTGACAAATTCCGGAATTTCAAAATCAGGTTCTCCCAAAGTTAGGCTAATAACATTGATTCCTTGAGCTTTTAATTCTCGAGCTTTATTAGACATTACAAAAGTTTGAGAATAGCTAAGACGATTAAGGCGATCAGATAATAAATTCATTGTGGACTAATAATTTTGTTTTGTTTTCAAGAATCAAAAATACAGCATTTTTTTAGATTAAAATAGTTTTATAAGATAAAAATGTTTGCATTATCCAGTTCAAAATCAGTATATAGAAACTCTTTTTATAAAATACATTTTTTGTGTATTTTTGTAACCTTATTTTATATTCTGCAGATTGAGAAGGAAAAAAAATATACAAATATCCAATTTGGAGCTTATTACTGCCGGTGCTAAGGGAGTTGCAATAGGTAAAACAGAAGAAGGAAAAACAGTATTAGTGGGTTATGCTGTACCGGGTGATGTGGTTAATGTACAGGTGATTAAGTCTAAAAAGAAGTATTATGAAGCTAAAGTTGTAGGTTTTATAAAATATTCCCCTGATAGAGAGGTTCCCGAATGCATTCATTTTGGGATATGTGGAGGGTGTAAATGGCAAAATCTTTCTTATGAGAAACAATTGGAGTATAAAGAGAAAGAGGTTTACAATAATGTAAAAAGAATTGGTAAAATTGAAAATTTTCAACAATTAAGCATTGTTCCTTCTTCGGATAAGTATTATTATAGAAATAAAATGGAATTTTCATTTTCTAATGCTCGATGGTTAACTTCAGAAGAAATACAATCCGAAACCAATATCATCGATAAAAAAGCCTTAGGCTTTCATATACCTCAGCAATGGAATAAAGTGTTAGATATTAAAGAATGTTTTTTACAACAAGAACCTTCGAATAAAATCAGAAATTCTATTAAAGAGTTTGCTATAAAACATAAGTTGGAATTTTACGATTTTAAAGAAAAAAACGGATTTCTTAGAACTTTAATGATACGTTCTAATTCTAAAAACGATTTAATGGTTTTGCTTCAGTTTTTTAGAGAGGAAGAAGAAAATATTAAAAAATTATTGAATTATATACGCGAACAATTTTCAGAAGTAAAAACAATTCTTTATGTTATTAACTCTAAAGGAAATGATAGCTTGCACGACTTAGACGTTAAAACATTTCATGGTAATGGTTTTTTAATGGAAGAAATTGGAGACTTAAAATTTAAGATTGGTCCCAAATCATTCTTTCAGACTAATTATAAACAAGCAGTAAAGTTATATGAGATAGCAAGGGATTTTGCCGGATTGAATGGCGATGAAGTAGTTTATGATCTTTATACAGGAACAGGTACCATAGCGCAATTTATTTCAGCTAATGCAAAAAAGGTGATTGGAGTAGAAGCTGTTCCTGAGGCAATAAAAGCAGCTAAAGAAAATGCTGAATATAATAATATTAAAAATTGTAGTTTCTATTGTGGAGATATGAAAGATATATTCACAGAAGAATTTATTTATGAAAACGGTCATCCGGATATAATTATTACTGATCCGCCCAGAGAAGGTATGCATAAAAACGTAGTGGAAACTATTTTACGAATAGCTCCCGGAAAAATAGTATATGTAAGTTGTAATTCAGCTACTCAGGCAAGAGATTTGGAATTAATGAAAGAAAAATATGAAATAAAAAAAGTTCAAGCTGTAGATATGTTTCCGCAGACTTATCATGTAGAAAGTGTTGCGCTTCTTAAACTTAAATAAAAAAATGTTTCAAAAAAAAATAAATATATTATTTACCCTATTCTTTTTATGTATACTCATTTTTTCATGTGTAGATGATGATGTGTGTGATAAAGTTACCACACCGAGGTTAACCATTGAATTGGATAGTTTAGGTAGTAAATATAAGAAAAACCGATTATATGTAGACCGGAAAAATCCGGATGGTACTATTCAATCAGAAGGCGTTTTTCAAAAGAAAGACAGTATTCAATTACCGTTAAATTCTTTATCTGACGAAACTATTTTTTATTTATACGATACATTACATACACCAGATTCATGTAAAAATATTATTACTATAAAATACTTAACGGAACAACACTTTGTTTCAAAGGCATGTGGGTTCAAGGTTATATTTAATAATGTAACATATGAAGCAACTGCACTTACAAATATAAAAACCATAACGGGTAAATCCAACCATATTTATAATGAATCCTCAACGAATTTACATATTGCTTATTAGCGTACTTCTGGGGATACATATTCATTCCCAAACTAAAAGCAAAAATTCTTCATCAATTAGTAAACCTGAACATCAACTGTTCATAGGGATAGATTTATTAAATCCTGTTGCCGGTTGTTTTGCAGATAAAAAAAATTATAGTAGTTTTATTGCTTATAAAATTAAAAACAGGTGGACGGCTGTTGCTGAACTGGGTTATGAAAAAAATATTTATAATAAAAATAATTGGAATATTAATGCAAAAGGAACTTATGGAGAAATAGGAATAAATTACATATTGACAAACAACTATGAAAAATCAGCAGAAGGGTTTTATATAGGAGCAAGATTGGGTTATTCACCTTTCAAACAAAAGGTAAAAAAATATCCCCTTAGGGGAATGAATTCCAAAGGGCAAATACAAATAATAGGAGAAGGTTCTTTACCGGAAGCGAATGTGAGTTCAGGTTGGTTGGAAGCAGTAACAGGAGCAAAAGTTCAAATAGGAAACTCACCATTTTATATTGATTTTATGGTTCGTCCGAAATTTCTTATATATTCAAACAAACAGAAAAATATTGATAATTTAGTCATTCCAGGATATGGAAAAGATAGGGGGATCGCAAATATTTCCCTTTTCTGGGGGGTGAGCTATAAATTATTTTAATCAAAAAGAAAACCTATTGTAAAAACAATGGAAAAAATAAGTAAAATTTAAATTATATTTTTGCAAAATATTTAAATATATGAATATTACAATTGTTGGTACAGGGTATGTAGGATTGGTATCCGGAACATGCCTTGCTGATTTGGGCCATAGTGTACATTGTGTTGATATAAATGAAGAAAAAGTTACCCTGATGAAAAATGGGCAGGTGCCCATTTATGAGCCACAATTAGAAGAAGTATTTCTAAGAAATATAAAAGGAGGACGTTTGTTTTTCACTACCGATTTGAGTGAAGCAATGCGTGTTTCCAATGTGATTTTTTTAGCATTGCCCACTCCACCGGGCGAGGATGGCTCAGCTGATTTATCTTATGTTTTAGAGGTTGCCGGTCAAATAGGAGATCTTATGACTGAATATACATTAATTGTAAATAAAAGTACAGTTCCTGTAGGTACTTCAGAAAAAGTCTATAACCTAATAAAATCAAAAACACAAATTCCCTTCGATGTTGTTTCAAACCCGGAATTTTTGCGGGAGGGGTACGCTGTGGAAGATTTTATGAATCCTGAAAGAGTTATTGTAGGAGCCAGCTCACAGAAAGCTTTTGAAATAATGGATAAAATTTATTTGTCTTTAACCAATGCCGGTGCTAAAATGATCAAGATGGATGAAAAATCTTCTGAATTAACAAAATATGCTTCCAATTCCTTTTTGGCAACCAAAATTACTTTTATGAATGAAATAGCTAATTATTGTGAAAAAGTAGGAGCAGACGTTGATAAAGTTAGATTGGGGATGGGTTCAGATCAAAGAATTGGGAATAGATTTTTATTTCCGGGAGTAGGTTATGGGGGAAGTTGTTTCCCCAAGGATGTAAAGGCATTAATTAAAAGTGGTAAAGAAGTTGGCTACACATTCGAAATTTTAGAATCAGTAGAAGAGGTAAATCAGAGACAAAAAACAATTTTAGTGCCTGAAGTCGAAAAATATTTGGGCAATTTAAAAAATAAACAAATAGCAATTTGGGGGTTGGCTTTTAAAGAAAATACAGATGATATACGTGAAGCATCCTCGCTGGAAATAATTGAAATGCTGCTTAATAAAGGTGCAAAAATAAGAGCATACGATTCTATTGCCGTTAAAAATGTAAAAAAAATATTGGGTAATAAGATAGAATATGCTATTAATATGTACGAATGTATAGAAGGGGCAGATGCATTAATTATTGTAACGGAATGGGGTGAATTTAGGAATCCGCATTTTGATATATTAGAAAAAAAGATGAATAATAAAGCTATTTTTGATGGTAGAAACCTTTATAATTTAGATGAATTACAAATTCATGGCTTTTATTATAAAAGTATTGGTAGAAAATTAATAAATGGATAGATAATTTTTAAATAAATGAAAAAAATAATAATTACAGGTGGTGCCGGATTTATTGGATCTCATGTAGTCAGAAGATTTGTAAATCAGTATCCGGAATATAAAATTTTAAATCTTGATTCATTAACCTATGCCGGTAATTTAGAAAATTTAAAAGATATAGAAAATAAGCCTAATTACCAATTTTTAAAAGCCGATATCACTAATGAAGAACAAATAAAAGAAATATTTTCAGAATTTCAACCGGATGGAGTAATACACTTAGCCGCTGAATCTCATGTTGACAGATCCATAACCACCCCTCTGGAATTTGTAAAGTCCAATGTAATCGGAACTGTTATTCTTTTGGATGCTGCTAAAAAAGTTTGGAATAATAATTATGAAGGAAAAAGATTTCATCATGTATCAACCGATGAAGTTTATGGTGCTTTAGGTGAAACCGGTTTTTTTACTGAGGAAACTAAATACAATCCTCATTCTCCTTATTCAGCTTCGAAAGCATCTTCAGATCACTTCGTAAGAGCCTATACAGATACCTATAACTTACCTGTGGTAATTACCAATTGTTCTAACAATTATGGACCTAATCATTTTCCGGAAAAATTCATTCCATTACTGATTCATAATATAATCAATAATAATCCCTTACCTATTTATGGTGATGGTAATTATACCAGAGATTGGTTATATGTAATTGACCATGCCGTAGCTATTGATTTAGTATTTCACAAAGGGAAAAACAAAGAAAATTATAATATAGGAGGATTTAACGAATGGAAAAACATTGATTTAGTTCATTTATTATGCAAATTGATGGATAAGAAATTAGGTAGAAAAGAAGGAGAAAGCGCTAAATTAATAACATTTGTTAAAGACCGCCCTGGACACGACTTACGTTATGCTATTGATGCAACCAAAATAAACAAAGAGCTTGGCTGGAAACCATCCGTAAATTTTGAGGAAGGATTAACCAAGACTATTGATTGGTATATGAATAATAAGGATTGGTTAAATCATGTAACTAGCGGATCTTACAGAAAATACTACGATGAACAATATGATCTAACTTAATGAGAGTTATGACTAAAAGTAAAATAAGTGCATTTATATTTTCATTATTAATTGTAGTATCTTCTTGTACACAAACTAAGGAAAATAAGACCAAAATTACGCATAACTATCAAAAAGAAGGATTATCAATTAATTTACCTTTTAATTGGAAAGTGAAAAACGATTATTTCAAAGAAGGCAACAGATATATAGAATTAGATAAATACACTAATTATAAAGTAGAAAGTACTATGGCTATTAGTATTTTTAATCAAAAGTTATCTGCAGACTCAATATTAAATGATCAGATCAATCAACTTCAATTTTTTTATCAGAAAGTAAACTTTAAAATTATAAGCAAAAATAACCCTACCCATTTGGGAAAATTTGATTGTATTACCACGTATTATGAAGCCGATGATACCAAGGACAAAGTATACGGAGAAGTAGGGGTTATGCATTATAAAGATAAAACCATTACATTACAAATAGTAGAAAATAAAAATAATACCGATAGGTCAGATTACAATTTTATGTTTAATACATTTATAATAAAATAATTATATGAAAGGAATTATATTAGCTGGAGGATCAGGGACCCGATTGTACCCTCTTACTATAGCAGTAAGTAAACAACTTATGCCCGTGTATGATAAGCCAATGATCTATTATCCATTATCGGTTTTAATGGATGCAGAAATTAAAGATATTTTAATTATTACCACTCCTCATGATCAACAAGCATTCAAAAAGCTATTAGGGGATGGATCGGATTTCGGATGTAAGCTAACTTACGAAATTCAACATACACCTAACGGTTTAGCTCAAGCCTTTGTGATAGGTGAAAAATTTATAGGAGATGATTCAGTAGCATTAATATTAGGTGATAATATTTTTTATGGAGCAGGTTTAAGTCAATTATTAAGATCTAAGACTAACCCAAAAGGTGCAATAGTTTTTGCCTATCATGTAAACGATCCGGAAAGATATGGGGTAGTTGAATTTAATGAAGATATGAAAGCTATTTCAATTGAAGAAAAGCCATTAAGTCCCAAATCTAATTATGCAGTACCGGGATTATATTTCTACGATAATAAAGTAGTAGAGATAGCTAAAAAATTGAAGCCATCAGCCAGAGGAGAGTATGAAATTACAGATGTAAATAAAGTTTATTTAGAAAATGGAGAGTTGGAAGTAGGAGTAATGGACAGAGGAACAGCTTGGTTGGATACCGGAACTTTTGATTCTCTTCACGATGCCACAGAATACATTCGTGTTATCGAAAAGAGACAAGGCATAAAAATTGGATGTATTGAAGAGACAGCTTATAAGAGAGGATTTATAACTATTGAAAAATTATACGAGATTGCAAATAAATATGGAAAAAGCGGATATGGAGAATATCTTAAAAATATTACCTATTATAAACGTTAGTATTAATAAGTAAATGGAAGAAACTCAAAAATGGACAGAACAGATAAGTGCAAAACATTCACTATTAGATTTTAAACTTAAAGAAGTTTGGGAGTATAAGGACCTGTTAGTCCTTATGGTAAGAAGGAATTTTGTTGCCAATTATAAACAAACCATCTTAGGTCCCCTTTGGTTTTTTATAAACCCAATTATAACCTCTTTGATGTTTACTGTTGTTTTTGGGGGTATAGCAGGTATAAAGACAGGTGGATTGCCGGGAATTTTATTTTATTTATCAGGGCTAACTCTTTGGAACTATTTTCAAGATTGTTTGACAGGTACCTCTTCTGTGTTCAGAGATAATGCAAATATATTTGGAAAAGTTTATTTTCCCCGTTTAATTATGCCTTTATCCATAGTTATTGGCAATTTACTTAAATTTGGTATACAATTTTTTTTATTTTTAATCTTTTTGTTATATTATTTATTTAAAGGTGAACCTATACAAGTTAATATACATATAATATTATTGCTTCCATTTTTACTGGTACTTATGGCAGGTATAGGATTAGGACTTGGTATGATTATTAGCTCTATGACAACCAAATATAGAGATCTATCCTATTTATTATCATTCGGTGTATCATTGCTTATGTACGCTACCCCAATCATTTACCCTATATCTATGATTTATAACAAGCTTCCAGAAAAATTTCATTGGGTAGCTATGGTTAATCCTATTTCACCCATAATTGAAGTTTTTAAATACGGTTTTTTAGGAACAGGAGTTTTAAGTTGGGGAGGATTGTTATACAGTACAATATTTGCCTTATTCAGCATAATTTTTGGCATTATAATTTTTAATAAGGTAGAAAGAAGCTTTATGGATACTGTGTAATAGATATTAAAATCATTACAATTATCCAGAAATTTCATAAAAATATTCGTTTTTTAAATATGAATTTAGCAATAAAAATAGAAAATTTATCAAAATTATATAGGCTAGGACAAGTAGGTACCGGAACTTTACAGCAAGATTTTAAAAGATGGTGGTGGAAAACAAGGGGAAAG
The DNA here is from genome assembly GCF_001418685.1 of Apibacter mensalis. Taxonomy (GTDB): domain Bacteria; phylum Bacteroidota; class Bacteroidia; order Flavobacteriales; family Weeksellaceae; genus Apibacter; species Apibacter mensalis. The sequence continues at coordinate 54,889 of NZ_LIVM01000006.1, read as the reverse complement.
GGCGATCCTTTTGCTAAAATAGGAGAAACGAATGACAGAACCACTAAGGGAACTTCAGATTATGTGTGGGCATTGAAAGAGGTAAGTTTTGATGTAAACCAAGGAGAAGTCTTGGGTATTATCGGAAGAAACGGAGCAGGAAAATCAACATTATTAAAAATATTATCTAAAACCACTTCTCCTACTTCTGGAAGTATCAAAATAAACGGAAGGATAGCTTCTTTATTGGAAGTTGGTACAGGATTTCATCCGGAATTAACAGGAAGGGAAAATATTTTTTTAAATGGAGCAATTTTAGGAATGACTAAAAGAGAAATACGTTCCAAATTTGATGAAATAGTGAATTTTTCGGGTGTTGAAAGATATGTAGATACGCCGGTAAAAAGATATTCTTCCGGAATGTATGTACGTTTGGCATTTGCAGTTGCTGCTCACCTAGAGCCAGAAATTTTGGTGGTAGACGAAGTATTAGCAGTAGGAGATGCCGAGTTTCAGAAGAAATGTTTAGGTAAAATGAAAGATGTAAGTATTAATGATGGAAGAACGGTTTTATTTGTGAGTCATAACATGGCGGCAATTAAAACGCTATGCAATCAAGGAGTAGTGATGCAACACGGAAGTATATCTTATATTGGCGGAGCATTAGATTCAGTTGAATACTATCAAAAATTAAATAATATTCCCTCATGTTTTGAGCATGACGGAAATATGAATTCCGCACCAGGTAATGAAAATATAAAAATACTTAAATTCAATACGAAACCGATAAATGGAAATTATTTGACCATTTCATCTGGGGTAGAGTTTGAATTAGTATTTTATAATAATAAAGCAGGAATAAACTTAGATGCAACATTTGAATTAAGAAATTCAGATGAAATAGTCATTTTTCATACAGGTGAATTAATAACTGTAAATAAAGATTCCAAAAAAGGAATATATATTGTAAAAGGTCAAATAGAATCCAATTTATTAAATGCCGGAGTTTATAAATTTAATTTGATTTTTGGAGAAGATCAGAGATATCCACTATATATACAAAACGAAGTAATTCAATTTGAAATATTAAATGAATCTTTAGGATCTAATAATAATTTGCTTCCTGGATTGATTCGTCCGGATCTTAATTTTTCAAATAAGTTTTATGGGTAATAATGAATAAACTGAATATTAAATAATGAATAAACCACATATTATAGAATTATCAAAAATAGGATCTTCAGTTTTAGGATATATAACTGTTGCTGAAGAAAATTTAAATATTCCTTTTAATATTAAAAGGGTTTATTGGACTTATTTTACCCCACAGGATGTTCAGAGAGGAGGACATGCTCACAAAGGACTTGAGCAATTGATATTTGCTGTATCCGGAAACATTGAATTTACTACTGAAGATATATATGGTAATACAGAAACATTCATCTTAGATTCTCCTGAAAAAGGTTTATATATTCCCAGCAAAATTTGGAGAGATATAAAATTTTCACATAACGCAGTCTTATTATGTCTGGCTTCAGATTTTTATAAGGAACAAGATTACATAAGAAATTATGACGAATTTAAAAAATTGATGAAATGATTACATCAGGGATTATAATGAATTTAAAAAATGGAAATATGTAATTTCGGAATAGTTCTAAGGCTTGTAGATATTCAAGACGCAGAATTCATACTTAAATTGAGAAATAATAAGGTTAAATCTAAATATATTAATTCTACCCCCAATGATTTATCATTACAAGTAGAATGGTTAAATAAATATAAAGAAAGAGAAAAACTAAAACAAGAGTACTATTTTATAGCACTTGATGAAGATAAAGAAAGATTCGCCACCTATAGAATTTATAATATAAATTCTGAATCAGTAGAAATAGGGAGTTGGATTTCAGCACCAGAGTTGAAAAAACCTATAAATTCTATTAAAGTCGATTTCCTTGTCAAAAAATTTGTATTTGAAATACTTGGGTATACGAAATTAAAGTTCGAAGTAAGAAGAGAAAATAGATCAGTAATTAATTATCATAAAAAATACAATCCTAAAATTATTAAAGAAGATGAATTAAATATATACTTTGTACTGACAAGGATAAATTTTCAGCAAAATAAAGATAAGTTCGAAAGATTATTTTAAATATTTAGGATTAATTAAAAGGAGTAACTGTTAAGATTCAGATTGATGAATAATATTGTATAAATATAAAAAAATTATGTAATTATAAATTAAAGTTGGGTTGTATTTTAATTAATCTAACAAAAACATTTGTATTTATCTTTTTAAGGAGAATACGCTTACAGAAAAACTTATTATTGATTAGGTTTTAGTTTGCGAATGCTTTTAACAGACAATTTTATGTATTGAAAAATGAATAAATTAAATAGAATAATAACACAAGAGAATTTCATTACCAGGTTTTAACATTGAATATTCTTGGTGATCTATTTGAATAAAAGATAATAATCGTGATAAAATTTTTAGACTTACAAAAAATAAATCTTCAATTTCAAAAAGAAATTGAAGAAGAAATCATAAAAGTATATCGATCAGGATGGTATCTTTTAGGGGAAAAAGTTAGAGAATTTGAAAATAATTTGGCAAAATATATAGGAGTACAAGAAACCGTAGGTGTAGCCAATGGTTTGGATTCATTACGTTTAATATTAAAAGGATATAAAGAATTAGGAGTTATCAATGAAGGGGATGAAGTGATTGTTCCTGCCAATACATACATAGCCTCGGTTTTAGCTATATCAGAAAATGGATTAATTCCAATTTTTGTAGAACCTGATGAACAAACATTTAACATAGATATATCAAAAATAGAAGAAAAGATCACATCCAAAACTAAAGCAATTATGATTGTCCACTTATATGGGCAAGCAATATTTTCTAATGAATTAAAATTATTAGCTCAAAAAAATAATTTAAAAATTATTGAAGATAATGCACAGGCTATTGGTGCAGAATGGAATGGAATTAAAACCGGAAATTTAGGAGATGCCGCAGGTTTTAGTTTTTACCCGGGTAAAAATTTAGGAGCTCTGGGCGATGCAGGTGCAGTAAGTACAAACGATGCAGACCTAGCACAAACCATAAGGACTTTGGCAAATTATGGATCAGAAAAAAAATATATAAATAAATATCGAGGTTTGAATAGCAGACTTGATGAAATTCAAGCAGTAGTTTTGAATACAAAACTAAAATATAATGATCAAGAAAATCAAAAAAGAAGAGCGGTAGCAAATTATTATTTAAACAATATAAAAAATGCTAGGATAGAATTGCCAAAAATTGAAAATTGTATTCAAAATAAGCAACATGTTTGGCATTTATTTGTAATTAGATGTAAACAAAGAGATGAATTACAAGAATATTTAACAAAAAATAATATTCAGACCCTAGTTCATTATCCTATACCTCCACATAAACAGGAAGCTTACTCAAATTATAATCATTTACATTTTCCAATAACAGAAAAATTGAGTAAAGAAATACTAAGCTTACCTATATCAGCGGTTTTACATCAAGATGAAATTAAAAAAGTTGTGAAAATATTAAATGATTACTGATAACAGAAAATATTTTGATTCTTCACTAAAAACAGCAAAGGCTATATATGATAAAGGATTGTATGAAGATTGTGCCCTATATCTAAGGCAATTAGCAACCTTTGCTTTGTATAATATTACAGGATATTACGTAAATTGGAAATTTGAAAGATTACTATTAAATCTTGGGCAAAAAATACCTCCAATTTCCCCAATAAAAAAGGAATCACATACACACCATAGATTATCCATTTTACATATAGCGACAGAACTATACGATATAGGAGGGCATACAAAATTACTCATCAATTGGGTAAAAATAGATAAAGATAATTTACATACTGTAATTTTAACAAGAATGACAGAAAATAAATTATCTACTAAAGTAAAAGAAGAAATAGATACAAATTGTAACCCAATTATTACATTAGAAGGAACAATTTTAGAAAGAGCTTTTCAACTTAAACAGATAGCACAAAAATATGATCTGATTATTTTACACATACATCCGAATGATATTATCCCTACAATAGCTTTTAGTGACCCATTATTTAAAACTCCTGTTTTGTTTTTAAATCATGCAGACCATATTTTTTGGATAGGAATTTCCATAATAGATTGCTTAATACAGATTAGAGAATCTAATATTATTTTAGATAAGGAAAGAAGAGGTGCTAATTTTCAGATGTTTTTACCCATTCCGGTTGATAATACTCAAAAAAAAGAAAAAAGTCTAAATTTTGTTAAAGAAAAAGGACAGGTTATACTATTATCTACAGGCTCAGAATATAAATATAAACCTTTTGGTGAACATAATTTTTTCGAAGCTGCATATAAAATAGTCAATACCTTTGAAAATGTAATATTTTTTATAGCTGGAGTAAGCCCTACATGTGAATTTTATCAAAAATATAAGCATCCCAGAATAATATGTTTAGGAAATGTTACTAATTTAAAGGATTATGAAGAATTTTGTGATATTTACGTAGAAGGATTCCCTATGGCATCTTTTACGGCAATGTTACAAGTATCAAAACGACAAAAATACATTCAGTTAATGTACAATCCAGCCGATGGTATGAAATTATTTTCTGATAAACAAGCGTACAATTTAGATTATCCGAAATCATTTGAAGAATGGTTTATTCAATTATCCGAAGTAATAGAATCTCCAAAAATAAGAGATGAGAAGATGCATAAGCAATATCAATATATAAATCAATTATACAACTTAGAAAAATGGAAAGAATTATTGGGTGATATTTATAAAAGTAATAAAAATAGAAAACACACAGTACGTAATTCAGTGAATTTTGACAAATTTTATAGTTCAATTAATGAACTAATCAATGCAACTCTATTAGAAAGTTCAAGCAAAATAAATCATTTTAACTATTGTTATAAGTTAAATTTTTTTGAAAAAATAAAAGTGGTATTACGTTCAAGATATAAAACAAAGCATGTCAAAGTGAGCAAGAAACAAGCTATGAAATTTTTATTTAAAAGGAATGAACTATTCATATAAATAATTCTAAGATAAATATAAATTTAATATTGATAAAATTATTGAATGCAAGGGAATATAGATAAAATAGTGAAATTAATTTAGAAGCTGAACACAGGGAAATTAGTAAAAAATATCCTTAAAAAACAAGTTTTAAAATTTTAGTATTAAAATGTCTTATTTACTTATATTTTTGGAGAAATTAGACACTTAAAGAATAATATAAATTAGCGTTGGGATATCGGCTAATTATATAATTAATGACGAATTAAAATGTTGGTGAAATCAAAAGTACGGTTAAATTGTAGCTCCATGGTTTGCATGCAGGACTTAATTATTATATTAAATGTAATAAATTAAAATTTTTCACCAAACAATATTTAGCTTCAATGATCAAGAAAGATATTTCTAGAGAAGTATTATATTATAAAGTATGTAATGAAGGACTTACTATATATACGATAAATTTTATAAAGTTTAATAAAATTTACTCAAAAAATTGTTTTATAAAATTAAAAAAATTTCATATATATAAATAATAAACGAGATTTACGAATGATATCAATAATAGTTTCTTCATATAATAAAAGATATTTTCAATCATTTTGTAAAAGTGTTAAAGATACTGTTGGAGAAGGAATACCATATGAAATTATCAATATTTGGAATCCAGGATTAATGGGGATATGTAGTGCTTATAATCAAGGAGCCGTTCAGGCTAAATATGAAAATTTACTTTTTATTCATGAAGATACAATTTTTATAACAAAAGATTGGGGAAGTAAATTATTAAATTTATTAGATGATAAAAAAATAGGAATAGTAGGTGTTGCCGGTTCTGCTTATGTACCCAATGTTCCGGCTTTCTGGTGGGGTTTAAATGATGCTTGTTTTTATAATTTAATACAATCAGATTCAGAAGATAAGAATGTAATAACCTATAGATTAGATAAAAAATATGGAAACAGTAGAAAAGTATATTCCTTAGATGGTGTTTTTTTGGCTTGTAGAAAAGATGTATATTTAGAATTTCCATTTAGCGATGATTTAAAGGGTTTTCATGGTTATGATATGGACTTTTCATTGCGAGTTTCTTCAAAATACACCAATATAGTTACAGGAGAAATACTTATAAAACATTTTTCTTATGGAACTTTGTCTCAAGAATGGTTTACAGAATTAATCAATATACGTAAAAATTATATTGTTCCTAAAGATCAAAAAAATAATCAAGAATATGAATTGAAAAAATACGGTGTATTTATTGATTATTTATATAAATATAAATATCCTTTCTTTTGGTCCATAAATAAACAATTAAAATATTTAAACATACGTAAGTTGGGAATAAAAGGTTTTATAAAAGCAAATATTAAAATTTTAAAGTATATTAAAAAAGTTGCTATTTAAAAAAATAACGATATAAAACTCTTTAATTCATAAAATATTTTTTTTCATATAATTGTTGAGAAATTTATTAGTAAAAGATTAAACGTGTATATAAAAAAATTAAATTATAGTAAATGAAAAATAATATTTTTGCTATAATCGTTATTTACAATGGGATGCAAAAACATTGGATTCAAAAATGTTTTGAATCATTATTAAAATCAAGCTTAAAAATAAATATTATAGCTATTGATAACGTTTCAACAGATGGAAGTGTTGAGTTTATAAAGAAAAATTATCCAATCGTTGATCTTATTGAAAATCAATCCAATGAAGGGTTTGGAAAAGCCAATAATATAGGAATTAAAAGAGCATATGAAAAAGGGGCAGACTATTTCTTTTTGTTAAATCAGGATGCATGGGTACAGGAAAGAACAGTAGAAGTACTGATAAAAAATAGTATTAATCATCCTGATTATGGAATTTTAAGCCCTTTGCATATGAATGGAGAAGGAAGTTTAATTGATCAAGGATTCTATAACTGTATAAACCCATTTAAAAGTAGAAAACTTTATTCTGTTTTAAGTACACATAAAACAACTGAAGAAGTTATTTTTAATTTTGATTTTGTTCCGGCAGCCTGTTGGTTGCTTCCCAAAAAAACAATTGAGAGAGTAGGAGGTTTTAATCCAACATTTTATCATTATGCCGAAGATGATAATTATACCCATAGAATGCGCTTTCATTCAATGAAAGTTGGTGTGGTTCCTTCCGTTCATGTATATCACGATAGAGAAGAAAGGTCCCCTCATGTATATTTTGATGCGTTATTAACAAAATATAAAAGAAAAGTTTTATTAGATATTTCAAATCCTTTATTAAAAGGAAATAGAATATTGGTTGAATATCGGTTACTTCTTTCGGATTTATTCAAAGCTTTTCTTTTCCTAGATCTTAAATCGGGGAAATTAGTATTAAATAAATTTATGATACTAATAAAACTAAAGGAAAAGGAGATTTTGAAGAATAAAAAAATTTCAGAAAAAGAAGGAATGAATTTTTTGTAGTAGTAGTACAATTTTCAATAAAAATAGGACTGTCGTTTTATATATTGAGATAATCAATATTTTTATAATGAACTATAAATTGAAAAATATTTTTTATACATAATATTTAACACACCTAATTCAAATAACTAAATTTTTATTAGTACAACTCATCCATAAAAAAGTTTCCATATTTTATTAGAAATATGTTCGAATCAAGAATTACAATAACGCAAACTTGAATTTTGTTAATTTTGTGTAAGAAGTAATTACTAGCAATATTTTTATCCTTTGAATAAACCATTACGAAGTAATTAATAATATTTTTATTCTTAAAAGTTATCAAAAAAATAATTGACATAACTATGTATCAACCCTTAGTTTCAATAATAATTCCCACGTACAATGTAGAAAAATATATTGAGCAAGGGATAGATAGTTTATTAAATCAAACGTATTCCAATTTGGAAATACTAATTATAGATGATTGCTCTACAGATAATACACCAGCGATACTAGAAAAAAAATACACGAAAAATAAAAAAATTAAGATCATTGAAAAGTCAGAAAATTTAGGCCCGGCTAATTCTCGAAATATTGGAATACAACAAGCCCATGGAAAGTATATAGCACTATTAGATGGGGATGATTATTATGCAGTGGATAAAATCGAGAAACAGGTGCAAGTAATGGAGAGTAATCCGGATGTAGCTGTGTGTTCAACTTTTTTGTATACATTCGGATTAGAAGAAAAAGAAATACGCTTTCCCATAAGTCACATTGAGATTAAGGATCAGCAATTATTAGGCTGTCCTGTAGCACATCCAGCAACCATGTTTAGAACTTCATATATTAGAGAAAATAACCTATATTACAATGAAAATTTAAGATTTTCAGAAGATTATGACCTGTTTATTAGGGTTTTACTACAAGGAGGAAAATTTATGACCATTCCTGAAGCGCTTTATTTTTATCGACTTACAGGTAATCAAGCATCTTTTACAAGACATAATAATAAAATACTAAAAAATGAAAAACAATGGGAAATTTCTAAAGCTTTACATTATAAAGTTCTTAGTCAATTAATAGATGAAAATTCCAAATTGTATCATAAAAAATATATAGATGCTTTATTAGTGCATCACGTAATAAGAAATTTTCAAGATTTAAAACTTTTTATAGTTTGGGCAAAAAGGCTAATTGAATATAATGAAAGTATAGGATGTCCATTCAGTTCAAAATTTTTAGAAAGCACATATAAAAAAAGTGTGTTAGGTTATTTTCTTGCTCAAAAGCAATTATCATGGAAAATTTTATACCAATATGTAACGGTTTATCCTTATTGTGCTAAATTAGATTTAACATATCAAATAAAATATATAATAAAATGTATTCTATTTTTAAAACATTAAAAAAAATTATCCACGTTCAAATCTCCATTTAAATAATTTATATCCCATAGTAACCGGTAAATTTTGAAAAAGATTTTTCTTTTTTTGATCCATTGAATAAAAAGAAGAAAAGTAATCAAAAATAGATAGTGAAGGAGCTTTTTTTAATCTTTGATAATTTTGTTTCCAATAAACTATATCCTCTTTCATGCATTTCCATTGCATAGTAAGAGTCGTTTCTTTAAATGAGATAATATGCTTAAGCATAAATTTTCTCCTTAAAGGGCCTGCTTCCTTAAAAGCTTGTGTAAAATATTCAACTATAGTTTGATGATTCTCAAAATTTCTCTTAGTTTTATTAAAAATAATGGATTCATGATGTAGATAATAAAAATAAGTAGTTTTATGTAAGAATGCAATGCTGTCTAACTTTAATGCCGTATGAAAAGACCACAATTCATCCTGAGAAAATAGATCCTTAATAAAATAAATTTTATTTTTTCTAAAAAAATCAACCTGTATAAGTTTATTACAAGCACTTACCGACCAGGAACCATTACAAAAATACTCAAAGATAATATCATTTCCTTTTAGAGAAGTAAGGGAATGAGTAAAAGGAAATATTGTATATTTTGTTTTTTTAAAAGTATTAATTGCTGATATTTCACCTACAGCAACTTTAGACTGAGTTTTAGTAATTAAGTTAACTAATTCTTCAATACAGTCGGGAACTATTTCATCATCACCATCCAAGAAAAATAAATATTTACCCTTGGCATGGTCTATACCTGTATTTCTAACTATTGAAAGTCCTTGATTAGTTTCATGTTCAATAATTCGTATTTTTTCAGGATATTGAGATTGAATCCTTTTAATAATATTCAAACTATCGTCTTTACCTTTATCATCGACTAACAATATTTCTATATTAGAATATGATTGATTCAATACGGATTTTATACATCTTTCAATATATTTTTCGCAATTATAAACAGGAATAGAGACAGTAACTAAAGGGTATGACATAATAAAGTTTTATAATCGGGAATCAATACTATTTTTATCCAGGAATGATTTACAATCGTAAACCACAGAATTTTGTTTGCAATATTTCTTAATATTTATGTTTTTAAATTCTTGATGTGGTACGGCAAGAATCACAGTATCAAATTTCTTGGATTCCTGAATTTCATTATATATATCCAAACCATATTCTTTCTTAACTTCTTTAGGATCAGCCAAAGGATCCCATATTGTTATGTTTAAATCATATTCATTAAAACATTTCACTATATTAACGACCTTCGTATTTCTAACATCCGGACAATTTTCTTTAAAAGTAATACCTAAAATCAAGATATCAGAATTATTTATTATAATATCTTTTTTAATCATTAATTTAATAACCTCTGAAGCTATATAATAAGGCATAGAATCATTTAATCTTCTTCCGGCAAGAATAATCTCGGAATGATATCCTAATTCCATAGCTTTTTGGGCTAAGTAGTAAGGATCAACACCGATGCAATGTCCGCCGACCAGTCCGGGTTTAAATGGTAAGAAATTCCATTTAGTTCCGGCAGCTTCCAAAACTTCTGTCGTATCCACACCTAATAAATTAAATATTTTGGCTAGTTCATTTACAAAAGCAATATTAATATCTCGTTGAGAATTTTCAATTACTTTTGCCGATTCAGCAACTTTAATACTACTTGTCTGATAGGTACCTGCAGTTATTATTGAGGAATATAAATTATTTACAATGTCAGCGATCTCAGGTAAAGAACCGGAAGTTATTTTTTTTATATTAGTGAGAGTATTAATTTTATCTCCAGGATTGATTCTTTCCGGAGAATATCCTGCAAAAAAATCACGATTATATTTTAATCCTGATATCTTTTCTATAATAGGTACGCATTCTTCTTCTGTACATCCGGGATAAGTGGTAGATTCATAAATAACTATATCTCCTTTTTTTATTACTTTTCCTACAGTGGTACTGGCAGAAATTAAAGGAGTCAAATCAGGTCTGTTGGAGGAGTCTACAGGAGTAGGAACTGTAACGATATATATGGTTGAATTTTTAATATATTCTATGTTAGAAGTAGGATAAAAACCATTTTGATTTTCTAAATCTTTTGCGGAATTAACTAAAACATTGGATATTTGTTCTGAAGTCACTTCTCGAGTAATGTCTTTAGAATCAATTAATTGGTTGATTCTTTCGGCTGAAATATCAAAACCTGTAACCCTATATTTCTTTGCAAATTCTAAAGCTAAAGGAAGTCCAACATATCCAAGCCCTATTATACTTATTTTAATATTTTGAGGAGATAAAAGCATTGTATCGATATTTAAGTTAAATGGAATAAAAATTTCTATACCAGTCAATGAAATTTTTAATTCCTTCCTTTACTGAAACTTGTGGTTTATAATTAAAATTTTCAATTAAATCTGTTACATCGGCGTATGTAGACGGAACATCTCCGGGCTGGATAGGGAGTAAATTTATTATCGCTTTTTTACCCAATTCCTCTTCTATGGTTTTTACAAACGACATAAGCTCTACAGGCTTACTATTTCCTATATTATAAATTTTATAAGGTGCAGTAGAAGATGAAGGTTCCGGATTATTAGGATTCCAGTTTTGATTTCCTTCCGGTGGATTATCATTAACTTTTATAATTCCCTGCACAATATCAGAAATGTAAGTGAAATCACGTTGCATTTTCCCATAATTATAAACATCAATAGGTTTATTTTCTAAAATGGCCTTGGTAAAGATAAATAATGCCATATCGGGTCTACCCCAAGGACCATATACAGTAAAAAAACGTAATCCGGTAGTAGGTATTCCAAATAAATGGCTATAAGTATGAGCCATTAGTTCATTGCATTTTTTGCTGGAAGCATATAAGCTTACCGGGTGATCAACATTATCTTTAGTTGAAAAAGGTTGTTTTTCATTCAAACCGTATACACTTGAACTGCTGGCATAAGTTAAATGCTTAATAGAATAGTGCCTGCAGCATTCTAAAATAGTAAGGAATCCGGTAATATTAGAATCAATATAAGCTTGAGGGTTTACTAAAGAATATCTTACTCCGGCCTGAGCGGCTAGATTAATTACTTGATCAAAATTTTCTTGTTTGAATAAATTTTCTATATTCTTTTTATCTTCAAGATTTAGCTTAATGAATGAAAGATTAGGATATTTAGAACTTTTAATGAGTTTATTATATTCAATACCAGAGATAGCAAATCCACAATTTTTTAATCTTCCGTATTTTATAGTAACGTCATAATAATCATTAATAATATCGAGACCAATTATTTCATCATCTCTTTTTATCAAAGAATTTACCAAATGATACCCGATAAAACCTGCGATTCCTGTAACAAGGATTTTCATTCAAAATATTTTTATAACAAAATACAAATTTAAAAATTTTTATTTTGATGGATATACTGACATAATATTATTAATTTGTTAATTAATTTTTCTGGATAAAATATTCAATTTGAAATGATAGAGTTAGGATAAAAATTTTAATCTTCATTTTACCTGCTTACATACTAACCTCATTACTTGACTAATTTTTTGTATAACCAAATGGATAAATGATAATTGTAATGCAATTGTTTTTGAACAAATTTGGCACTATATGAAATTTCCAGAAAATAACTTTACCTATAATTTTAGGATAAAATTAATTTATAAATCTGATATTTTGCCAATAAACATTATCAATGTTAATAATCCTTTCAAAGATCAAACCAAAAAATTATTTTGTAAAATGGCATACAGAGGATTTTAAATTATTTAAATTTACTATAAAAATTTTAAAATTAAGTAAACAGAAAATACGATTAATATTGTAATTACTATTTACAAATACTTATCCCGAAAAAAACAGTTCAGTCCTAAAAATGGATGGTTTACCTATGAATGATTTTTTCATAATTATAGAAAATTTTGGTGGAAAAATTAATGCAAAAATCCTGATTTTTGGAAATCGCTTTTTCGCAATGATAAAACTTTAGAGAGAGAGATTGGGAAAAGATAATCTAAAAGAGGAATTGTTTAAACAATCAAAGGAGTTTGATCCTCTTGGGTATAATAGAAAATAAATTTTTATTAAGAATATTGCAGATTAAATAAATTTATCTAACTTTAAATAAGTTTGATGGGAAATTTATGAGAGTAATAAGCCGCGTAATCTTATTAGGTTTTATTTTATTAATATTGATAAATTGTAAAACAAGTAAAATAAAAAAAGAAGTATATCAGATACATCTTAATAGAGAGATTACGGATTCAATTATAGCCGATTCTCAATACATAAAATACATTTATCCTTATAAAAAACAATTGGATTCTATTCTGAAACAACCTATTAGTTATGCAAAAGAAGATTTTACGAAAATAGGGTACTCAAGTAATGAAGGGAACCTATTAGCAGATTTATTGTTAGAATACGCTAAAAAATATGCTGAAAAAAATAGTATAGCAATACCTGATTTTTGTCTTCTGAACATAGGAGGGATTAGAACAAGTATACCCAAGGGAGTTGTAACTGTGGAAAATATATTTGAAGTAGCTCCTTTTGAAAATGAAATGGTTTACATACAACTCAATGGGAATCAGATGGAAGAAATGTTTAATTATTTAGGAAAAGAAAAAAAAGGCCACCCATTGGCTGGAATAAAAATTATATATAAAAATGATAAATTTCATTCAGCATATATAGCAGGTAAAGATTTTGATCCCGATAAAAACTATTGGATTGTAACCATAGATTATTTAATGAATGGAGGAGACAGGATGTATTTTTTAACAAAATCAAATTCGATAGAAGTGACACATCAGAGATTACGAGATATTTTAATAGAACAGATTAAGCAGTATAAAGTGTTGCCGGATAGTAAAAATGAAAGGCTAATCTTTCAAAATTAAAACAAATTAATATGAAAAGAAGAGAATTTATAAAAACAACAACGATAGCAGGAGCAGCATTAAGTTTACCCCAAATAACCTTTTCTTCCTCAATATTAAAATCAGATAAAAAGATAACTGTATTGCATACTAATGATCAACATAGCAGGATAGAACCATTTCCGCCCACATATCCCAATAATCCTAACCAAGGAGGGTTTGCTAGAAGAGCAACTCTCATTGATAAAATAAGAAAGGAAGAATCCAATGTATTATTATTAGACTCAGGAGACGTTTTTCAGGGAACTCCGTACTTTAATTTTTTTGGCGGAGAATTGGAATTTAAATTAATGTCTAAAATGGGATATGAAGCTTCAACCATGGGAAATCATGAATTTGATAATGGTCTAGAAGAGTTTAAAAAACAATTGTCGCATGCTCGTTTTGATTTTCTTTGTTCCAACTATGATTTTACCAATACCATATTGGAAGGATTAACCCGAAATTATAAAATCATAAACAAAGGTGGTATTAAAATAGGATTATTCGGGGTTGGGGTTGAATTGGCTGGATTGGTAGATAAAAAGAATTATTTAGAAACTATATATATTGATCCTATTGAGATTGCTCAAGACCAAGCGAGAATGTTAAAAAAAGAAAAGAAATGCGATTTGGTAATCTGCCTATCTCATATAGGATACAAATATCCTAATTTTCCCGATAAGGTTTGCGATGTGAAACTTTGTCAGCAAACTTCACAAATAGATTTAGTGCTTGGAGGACATACACATACCTTTTTTAAAGAGCCTGAAAAATATATAAACAAAGAAGGCAAAGAAGTCCTTCTAAACCAAGTCGGCTGGGCCGGTTTATTATTAGGCAGAATAGATTATCTCTTTACACAAGATAATCAATTGAAAGATATTGCTTTCCAAACTATACCCGTAAAAAATTATACGGTATAGTTACGTTTTCCAAATAATTTAGAGCCAATTCTAACCATGGTGCTTCCACAGTTTATTGCCGTAAGATAATCATCGGACATGCCCATAGATAAAACAGTTAAGCCATATTCTTTTTGATGAGTAATGTAAAAATCGTGAAGAGATGAAAATTCTTTTTCAACCTGGTTAATATTATCTGTAAATGATGCCATGCCCATAAGCCCCTTTATGCTAACATGTGGAAACTTACCGTCCTTTTTTAACTTAAGAATTTCAAGAGCAGAATCGAATGTTAAGCCATATTTAGATTCTTCTTGAGCTATTTTTATCTGTAATAAAACGGATAGAGTGCGATTGTTTTTTAGAGCTTCCTTTTCAATAGTTTCCAGAAGGTCAATACTATCTACAGAATGTATAAGATAAATAAAAGGAGCAATATATTTTACCTTATTTTTCTGTAAATGCCCAATTTGATGCCAACGAACACTTTTTGGCAATTGATCGTATTTTTCAATTAATTCCTGCACTTTGTTTTCACCGAAATCAATTTGTCCACAATGATACATTTCTTCAATTTCTTTTGCGGAACGAGTTTTAGAAACGGCTATCAGACGAACATCTGATGGTATTGTTTTTAAAATAGTTTGTAATGAATCTGCTAAAGACATATAAATGAAAAATAGATTATCATGGTAAAAGTACTGATAAATTTTTTGAAAAATAACAAATAACTAAATTATGATAAAAAAATAAAGTCTTTTTATAAAAGTATAATTTAAGAAAAACCATTTATATAAATAAATATATATATGGAAATAATTTATAAATAAAAAGAGCGGAAAATAATTTATTTTCCGCTCCAGACAATTAAGCAAAAACCTATCTATTTGATTTAAGGTCTAGAAAATTAAGATTATTATTTAATACGTTATTTACTTTTTCAACGATTAATTTATCAGGTAACGTAAAAGAAGATACTTGTTTAGTATTAGTAAGTGAAGAGTTAAACTCAACTTTGTATACTCCGGCATCAGCAATCCATGCAGAAGCTAAAGGATTGAAAGAAGCTAAATCTTTAGGTTGTAACTCGAAAAAGACCACTTGAGTTTCTCCCGGTTTCAATAATCTAGTCTTAACAAATCCTTTTAATTCTTTTGCAGGTTTGTCTACATCACCCTTAGGAGCAGAAAGATACAATTGAACTACTTCTTTACCGGCAACATTTCCGGTATTTTTAACTTTAAGGGAAATAACCAGTTTTTGATTAAATTGGGCAGAGCTTAACACAGGTTCGGAATAATCAAATTTAGTATAAGAAAGCCCATATCCGAATTCATAAGAAGGCGCAACATTAAAGGTGCTAAAATATCTATAGCCAACATATATACCTTCCTTATAAGAAACGTCTTTAGGTTTATCTGCTGGAACTCCTTCAAAATTTGAGGATGATGAAACATCTGTATATTTAACCGGTAAGGTTTGAGTTAATTTTCCTGATGGATTAACTGTTCCTGAAAGTACATCAGTTATAGCGTAGCCTCCTTCTTGTCCCGGAAGACTAGCCCATAGTATTGCATCTACTTTTCCTTTCCAACTGGAAGTTTCAATGGCACTTCCTGAATTTATGATCACAACAACCTTTTTATTATGTTGATGAAAGGCTTTGGATACCTCAGAAATTAAATGTTGTTCTTTTTCAGAAAGATCAAAATCATCAGTAATTTTTCGATCTCCGGATTCACCCGCTTCTCTTCCGATAGTGATGATAGCAATATCATTTTCCTTTGCACTATTCTGAATAGATTTTTCTTTAATTGCTGGCTGAGTAATGATTGGTAAAATAGCAAGTAAATTTTTCTTAAGTTCTTCAATTTTAGCGAGTTCTTCTTTTACAAACTGTGAATATGTTTGGTTTAAATTTTTATCAATCAGATAACCATTGTCTTCTAACCCATTAGGTAAAGAAATCACATAAGCTTTATTTACATTCCCACTACCGGTACCACCAGCAATAATATTATAAGAGCCACTTCCAAATAAGGCTATTTTACTTCCTTTTTTTAAAGGCAGAGTTGCCTGGTCATTTTTTAATAAAACCATTCCTTCTGAGGCCGCTTTTCTACTTAAAAGTGCATGACCTTTTAAATCAGGGTTATTGGTAGGTTTATAACCAGCTACTCGTGGAGATTTATATATAATTTCCAATACTTTTTTCAAACAATTATCTACATCTTCTATAGACAGACGTTTTGTATCAATATATTTCTTAAGGGTTTCAAATTGGATTTGCGTACCCGGCATTAATAGATCGTTTCCGGCATGAATTTGCTGAGCAAAAATATTTTCATCATAAGAATCGCTACTTATTCCCTTATAGCTTGTATCACTTATCGCTGAAACATTAGCGAACCCACCAAACCAGTCGGTAATTACTGCTCCTTTAAAGCCCCATTCATGACGTAAAATAGTTGTTAATAAATCGTAACTTGCTGAAGTGTATGCTCCATTAATTTTATTGTAAGAAGACATGATGGTAGCTGGATTAGATTCTTTAACAGCAATTTCAAATCCTCGAAGATAAATTTCTCTTAAAGCTCTTTGAGATACATGTACATCTAAATCCATTCGATTATTTTCACTGTTATTCGCTGCAAAATGTTTCAATGATACACCCACGCCATTTTTCTGTATTCCCTGAGTGATAGCTGAAGCAAATTTACCTGCTATTAAAGGATCTTCTGAATAATATTCATAATTACGTCCACATAAAGGATTACGAATTATATTTAGAGCCGGAGCCAATTGAATATCCGAACCGTATTGTAAAGCTTCATCTCCAATAGCTTTCCCTATTTCTTCAGCCATTTCCACATCCCACGTTGTTGAAATAAGAGCTCCTACGGGAAAACCTGTAGCATAGTAGGTCCTTTTTTCATTTCTTCTTTTTGCGGAAATACGTACGCCTGCAGGGCCATCAGTAAATATTACCGCAGGGATTCCCCATTTATCAATGGGTGTGGTTGAACCGGCTGAACCGGGCATAAGATAGCTGGGAATTGTAACCCCCTTAGGGTCCAATGCTTCAAAGCCTTTCAACATTTCAAACCCTACCATTCCTGTACCTAATAGAAGATGTATTTTGTCTTCAACAGATAAACGAGTAATCAAATCATTAATTCTTTCATAGTCTGACAATCGAGTATCTTCATAAGGCTGAAGTTTTCCATCTTTGTTCCAATCAGAAAACTTTTGATTATTAACTACGATCTGTGGATAGGTTTGCGCTTTGCTAAAATTAAATGCGCAAAATCCGGCTAACGCATATAATACAAATCTTTTTTTCATCATATTATTTTTTTTCTCATAAGGTACAAATTATTTATTATATATTAACATAGACATGATATAAATTAGGTGCAAGATATATGTTTATTATTGCATAATATTTAATTATTGATATATAATAATCTTTATATCGTATTTTTATATTATAAAATAAATAGAAATGATCTGAGGATGTATTTGCATATGTGAATAATTAAATAAAAAGAAAAATAATAGTTTTCGATAAAATAAAAAATTAATTTGATAAATGATTATTTTTGTATGCAAATATTAAAACGAATGAATAAAAAAAAGTTGGAAAAATATTTTAGAATCGCCTGTTATACAGAATGCATAAGTTGTTTCTTGCTTTTTTTTGTCGCTATGCCCTTGAAATATTGTTTACATGATACCCTATTCATGATTCCGGCAGGTATGATTCATGGTCTGTTTTTTTCAATCTATATTATTTTGGCGATTCTAGTCAGAAAGCTCTATAAATGGGATGATGAAGATTTTGTTTTTGTACTTATGTCGGCTTTTTTCCCATTTGCGACTTTATGGGCTGAAAAAAAATTGGCTAAGATCAACCGAAGATAAAACATACTATTTATAAGGATTAAAGTTTCAAGCATAGATCAACAATATTGGTTAAATAAATCATTAGGGTAATTTAAAAAGCACTTTTTATAGATAGATTTAGTAAAATAAATATAATGATTTAGAAATAGGATAGGATGTAATAAATAAAAAGCTCCTTATTAGAATAAGAAACTTTTTACTTTTATATATATGAAAAATTCTAATTTATAGCGTTTTGTAATTCTTCCGTAATTTCCATATTATGAAATACCTGTTGAACATCATCATCATCTTCAAATTTCTCAAGCATTTTCAAAATAATTTGTGCCTGTTCTAACGGGAGGGCTTTAGTGTTGTTAGGTAATCTTTGTAATTCAGCACTTTTAGGCTCTATGCTTAATTCTTCAAATTTATGATTTATGGATCCAAAATCTTCAAAGGAGGAGGTAATTATTACTTCATTTTCATCTTCTTCAATTTCTTCAGCTCCAGCATCAATCATTTCTAATTCAAAATTGTCCCAATCCATAGTGAGGTTTGACTTATCTAAGGTAAATATTCCTTTTCGATCAAATATAAATGTAAGTTCTCCGTTTTTTCCCAGATTACCTTCAAATTTATTAAATATAGCACGAACATTGGCCACGGTACGGGTAGGATTATTAGTTGTACATTCTAAAAAAATGGCTATACCTCCCGGGCCATAACCTTCATAGGTTATTTCGTCATACTGTTCTGCATCTGCCCCTGAAGCTTTTTTTATCGCTCTTTCCACATTGTCTTTTGGCATATTTGCTCCCTTGGCATTGAGTAAACAACGACGAAGTGCAGGGTTAGACTCGGGATTGGGGCCTCCGGCTTTTACAGCAATGGCAATTTCTTTCCCGATACGGCTAAATTGCTTTGCCATTTTATCCCACCTTGCTAATTTTGAGGCTTTTCTATATTCAAATGCACGTCCCATAATCAAGTTTAATTTCTAAAACAAAAATAATAATTGAATAAATTATAGAAAAATAAATTATTAATTTTTAAAACTTTTTTAGATATTTTGCAATTTTATGATTTTTTTCTTTACGCTAATACATGTGTAAAATAAATAACATCATCATAGAAACAATTTATGATACTATAACTTTTAAGAAATTTAATGAAGCAATTCTTTAGGTATTTGACAAACCGGAATAGGATTTATTTTATGTTGAGCCAATCTATTTAATCTATCATAAATTTCAAAAACTTTACGTTCCCTTCCTGTAAAATCAGTAGCTTTGTGATTTTCATGAACTTTCATAGCCCATTCTAACTCCGGATAGGAAGCACCAATTTGATCTTCATCAGATCTTTCATCAGTCCAAAGACCATCGGTAGGTTTAGCTTTTTGTATGGATTCGGAAATATGTAATTCCCGGGCTATTTCAAAAACTTGACTTTTTAAAAGGTCGGCAATAGGACTAATATCCACACCGCCATCTCCATATTTAGTAAAGAAGCCAATACCAAAATCCTCTATTTTGTTACCCGTTCCACAAACCAGATAATTGTTAAGACCTGCATAATAGTATAAGGTAATCATACGAAGGCGAGAACGAGTATTGGCTAAAGATAAATTATTTTTTTCATGAGATTCGTCAGCATGTAAATCTGATTTTAGAGCTTCAAAAGTGGTGGTAAGGTTTATAGTTTTTCCGGAAACATTTTTGTATTGTTCTGTGAGAAACTTTATATGTTCTCGTGCACGAGTAACCTGGTCTTCGGATTGATGGATAGGCATATCTAATACTAATACGGGTTCACCGGTTTGGGCCGCTAATGTAGACACCACGGCAGAATCTATTCCTCCGGATACACCTACAACAAATCCTTTTGTGTTGCTATTTTTAAGATAATCGTTTAACCAATTAACAATATAGGAAATTACCTTGGTTGTTTTCATAATGTTGTATCTTTGCGCGTAATTTTATACATTAAAAATCAAGTGTAAAGATAATGAAGATTATTAAATATCTTATAATATTATTATTAGTCATAAGCTGCACACATAAAAACAGTAAAGACAATTTAAATAAGAGATGGAAAGTAGATGTAAGCAAGATACAAGTATCTGTTGAAATTCATGATATAGCTAATGATTTTTATAATTTAAATTTTTCAATTTCAAATTTCAGAAAAAAATATCCTTTTTATTTAAGTCAGGTTACCCCGGATTCTAGATTTGAAAGAGATCGAAGGGATAGTATGGAACTTAATATTTATTCTGAAATAAAGAAAAAAGTCGCTAATGATAAAATAAAAGCAGAGCTTGAAGATCTTTTTAAGCACATCAAATATTATTATCCTGATTTTAAGTTACCTACCGTATATTTATATTCTTCATTTACCTCCGATTATTTGAATCCCATAACTTATATCCCACAAAATAATTATTTACTTATCGCAACGGACTGTTTTTTAGGATACGGGAATAAATACTATGATATGATGAAGATAGACAGATATATCCAGAGAACTATGAGCATGGAATATTTATCTTCAAAAACAGCAAAAGAAATAATCAAGGGGATGGCATTAGTTCCCCGAGAGATAACCAGCCAATCCTTTGTTTCACAGATGATTTATCAAGGTAAAATTTTAATTTTAGAAGATGCATTCCTTCCTGAAATCAAAGATTGTTATAAAATAGGATATACTCAAGATCAGATAAATTGGGCAAGAGATAATGAGTTTGAAATATGGAATTTCTTCATTGAAAATAATTATATTTTCAGTGATGATATATCCCTTTCCGATAGGTTTTTATCGTTAGCGCCGTTCTCCAAATTTTATACGGAAGTTGATTCCCAAAGTCCCGGGCAAATTGGTTGTTGGACTGGATGGCAAATTTGCAGGAAATATTTAATTAAAAACGATCAAGTAAGCTTACAAGAATTTATAAAGAATCCTAATCATGAACAAATATTCGCAAAATCTAAGTATAAGCCTAGTCCTGATGCAGAGGAACACTAAAGTTTGATCAGAAAAAAATAAAGTGAAATTTTATATATAGATGCTGATGAAAGAAACAGAAATAAATTTTAATGTACAATTAGATGAAAACCATATTCCGGAAAAAATTATATGGGCAGCCCCTGACGGAGGAGTAGTGAGTGCAGAAAGTAAAGCTATTTTACTATCCGTCTGGGATGACAAAGTTAAAGAAGCATTAAGAATTGATTTATGGACGAAAGAAATGCCTATAGATGAAATGAAGCGTTTTTTTCATCAAGTATTACATTCGTTGGGAGATTCCTATCAAAGAGCTACTGATGAAGAAGAAATAGCAGAGGAAATTAGAAAATTCGCAGAATATTTTGCAGATAGGAGTGGTATCAAAATGTAATATATATTTTTAAGCAGTAAAAAAGATTTTATTAATCTGATTAACCATTATAACATCTTTGAATCATACCTTTTTTTAAGGACAAGTACTAACATATAACTAAAAATAATGATACTATATAATAGAAATAGAAGATTAAGAACAAACCAAGCTATAAGAGACTTAGTTAGAGAAACAACTCTAACCACCAATGATTTTATTATGCCCATATTCATAGCAGAAGGAGAAAATGTAAAAGAAGAAATATCGTCAATGCCCGGAATATATCGCCAGTCATTAGATCTTACTGTTAAGGAAGTAAAAGAATTATGGTCTTTAGGGATTAAAGCTGTGAACATTTATGTAAAAATTAATGAAAATCTAAAGGATAACACCGGTAAAGAAGCCTGGAATAAAGATGGCTTAATGCAAAAATCAATCAAAGCAATTAAAAATGCTGTACCGGAAATGGTAATCATGCCGGATGTCGCTTTAGACCCTTACTCCATTTATGGTCATGACGGAATTGTTGAAGACAATAAAATTATAAATGATCTAACAGTGGATGCGCTAGTAAAGATGAGCCTTAGCCATGCAGAAGCTGGAGCAGATTTTATTGCTCCAAGCGATATGATGGATGGAAGAGTTGCAGCAATTAGAGAAGCTTTAGAAGAAAATGGATTTCATGAAGTAGGTATTATGAGTTATGCAGCAAAATATGCCAGTTCATACTACGGTCCTTTTAGAGACGCTTTGGGAAGCGCTCCGGGATTTGGAGATAAAAAAACTTATCAAATGGACTATGGCAACAGTAAAGAAGCTATTAATGAAACATTGAAAGATATTGAAGAAGGAGCAGATATAGTAATGGTTAAGCCAGGCCTTCCTTATTTAGATATAGTTTCTAAATTAAATGAGATAGTGGACGTCCCTATTTCAGTATTTCAGGTTAGTGGTGAATATGCTATGATCAAAGCAGCTGCAAAAAATGGATGGTTGGATAATGATAAAATAGTTATTGAGAGCTTAACATGTATAAAGAGAGCAGGAGCCAGTCTTATTTCTACCTATTTTGCCAAAGAAGCAGCTAAACTTTTGAATCCATAAATGTAAAAAAATTATTAAAAGCTTTTATTTATATTCCAAAAGGCTTCTTAATTATATTTTAAACAAATATCTTTTTAAAAAGAATAATCCCAATCAATTTAATTAGTGATGGATATTATAAAATTTTAAAAGAGCTAAAATGATTGTTTACGATAAAATGTATAAATGATTTTTAAATGATTATCGAAACTACTCAATAAAATAAAAAAGCATACTTATTAATAAGTATGCTTTTTTTTAATATTTATACTAAAAATTATTTTTGTTGTTGATTTAGCAATATTCCTCTATAATCGATAATGTCAGAATCCTGATATAACGATCTTAAAAGTAAAGAAGGCATTTGTTGAGCATATTGGTTCATTAAAGAGGTCTTAAGTTGTTTTTTGTCACCAATTTGTCCTTTTGTAATGGATTTAGTTACAATCACATACACCCCTCTTTTGCCTTCAATGGCTTTAGACTTAGCGCCTTGCTTTATTCCAAAAGCAGCACCCCCAACTTTAGGTTCGAATTCACCGTTAACAGATGGGTTATCAAAGCTTATAGAAGCATTACCTTTAGTGGTTTTAAATTCAATTGCTAAATTTTCTAATGATTGGTTTTGAGAATTAACTTTTTCTGCAATAATTTTACCCAGTTTCTCATTTCTTACCACACTTTCAATTTCATCTCTAACTAAAGAAGGATCAGCTAAACCTTTACTAAATAAAGAAGAAACCCTGACTACTATATAACTCTGATCGCCGGTAGTAAATAACTCAGTATCACCTAGTTTTCTTTTAGAATCAAAAGCCCAAGCAATAATATCGGAATCTTTATCAGTATATAACCCATTCAGCATAGAGCCAAAACGTAATATGCCTCTTTGTTGTTGCGGTTTGTAATTAGATTTTCTTGCAAAATCAATGAATTCTCTAGATGATTTCCCTTGAATAGATTGTATGAAATTGGTTGATTGTTTTCTGGCTGTTTCGATGGTTTGCTCAGAAGGTTTAATTTCTTTAGCAAGATCTGCTAATTTATAGACAATATCATCTGGTTTTCTTTCAGAAATCATTAGAACTAGATATCCTTGAGGGGTTTCAATGACTTCAGCTTTATTAATAGGAGAGATTTCCAAAAAATGTTGTAATTTTTTATAAGGAGCCGGAAAGTCTTGAGCGGTAGTTAATTTCATTTCACCCTTATTTGATGAAATGGTTGGATCATCCGAATACTGTGAAGCTAACTTAGAAAACTCATTCGGATTTGCATTTAATTTTGCAGCTAACTCATCTGCCTGTTTTTTTGCCTGGTCTTTATTTCTAGCCGTCTTAGGCTGAATTTGTTTAGCTCCTGTATAACTTATTAATATATTTTTTGCGGTTACGGAATCCGTATTTTTTTTAGCAAGTAATTTGGATAAAACATAGTATCCATTATCTTTATAAGCATTAGAAATTTGTCCTATAAAAGCATTTTTTACCCACTTTTGTATGTTTTGAGGTAATTGTTTTTCACTTCTGTATTGTGATATAAAAGGTCTATCTGCTATTTGTGCAGTATTTAGTTCACTAATATATAAGGAGTCATTTTTTACTGAACCAAATGCTTGAATAGTATCTCCTTCGATAATTGATTTAGATAATAAGGCATTTAAAGCATGTAGAGTATTGTTTTCGTCAGAAGGGGTGGGTTTAGCAGAAAAATACACAAAATCTAGCGTTCTATTTTCATCAATTTTAAATATAGATTTGTGTTTTTCAATATAAGCTTTTAAATCTTCATCTGTAACCTTTACAGGATTTATTTTTTGATAACTATTATAATCGATTTTAACAAATTCTATATTAGCTATATAGGATTGATTTTGTGCTAATGTTTCAATTTCCTTATTATTAGTTAACATTCCTGAACCATAAGCTCCTAAAAATTGTTTTCCCATAGCTTGGTAACCAAAATTCTTTTTCAAGGTCATCATAGTCTGGAAATATTCCCTATATTCCGGGGAAGCATTTTGGTTTTCTTCCATTTTTTGGAATTCATCCTGAATCAACTTAGTGTTAATATTTCCGTTTTTATCTTTAAATTGAGGATTGTTAAATAAAGGAGAAGATTTGGCCATATTCCAAATCATTTTATCAGTTAAAATTAAACCCGAAGCATTGAATTTTTGCTCAATTAATTTTTGTTCAATTAGCGAATTCCAAACTTGTCCTTCAAGTAAATTTTCCGGATATTGATCTTGATACTGAGAAGATAAAAGACGAAGTTGACTGTAATATTCTTGGCGAGAGATAGCTTCTTTATTTACTTTTCCAAAAACATTGGGATCTTTCTTGCCAATTCTGCTCCAATCGATTCCGCCTAATAAAAATAATAATAATGCTACTGCAACAAAACCTATTAATAACCCGTTTCTTTTTCTTATTTGTCCAAGAATAGCCATTTATTCGTAATTTAATTTATTTTAATTTACGAAATTACGGTTTCGACATGAAATATAAAAATAATATTTAATTTAGTATTCATTTTTAGAAATAAAAAAACCTGCAAGATATTTCTTGCAAGTTTTTTAAAATAAATTTAAAAACAGACTATTTATCTATTGATCCAAGGACACGCTTCATAAATGCATTTAAGGCATTTTTTTCATCCATACCCTCTTTCATTAGTTTATTAACTTCTATAGCACCGTACATATTAGATATTACTTCTCCTAAAACATCTAATTCTTCATCTTTCAAACCCGGAGCATCAGTTAGATTCTCTAAGGTTTCAATAGTTTCATTGATATAATCTTCATCATTATTTTCAATGAATTGAGTTAAATGTTTAATTACGGGTAACTTCATTTACTAATTCTTGTAAAGGTTCTAATTTATTAGTTTGTATTTGATTTAATAGTTTTCCGTCTTTAAAAGAAGCAAAAGTAGGGAGATTAGTTACATTAGCTAATTTTCGAGATTCCGGGAATTTTTCTGCATCTACAATCAAAAACGGAATAGTACTATTTTCTTCTCCTATTTTTTTGAATTTAGGCTTCATAATTTTACAGTTTCCACACCATGAGGCTGCATACTGAACGATAACTATCGGAGATTCTTTGATAATTTCACTTAAATTATCTTGTTCTAGCTCTTGTACCATTTTTTTTGTTTTTTTATGTTATAATTAATGAGAAGATAAATAATCTGATACGCCTTTACGATTGGCATTCATCGCATCTTTCCCTTCTTCCCAATTAGCTGGACATACTTCACCGAATTTTTGAACATGAGCGTAAGCATCTATCAGGCGTAAGTATTCTTGAACGTTTCTTCCTAATGGCATATCATTAATACTTTCATGAAAAACCTTGCCCTCTTCATCTATTAAGAAAGTAGCTCTGTAGGCAACATTAGATCCTTTTAATACAACTGTTTCATAATCTTCATTATATTCGGATGATTCAATATCTAAAATTCCTAAAATATTAGAAAGATTACGTGTGGTATCCGCTAATATAGGATACGTTACTCCTTCTATACCTCCATTATCTTTAGGGGTATTTAACCAGGCAAAATGTACTTCATTGGTATCGCATGAAGCGCCTATAACTATAGTATTTCTTTTTTCAAATTCAGGTAGTGCTTGTTGAAAGGCATGTAATTCGGTAGGGCAAACGAAAGTAAAATCTTTTGGATACCAGAATAATAAAACTTTTTTATTTTTTTTGGTTGCCTCTTCAAAAATATTGATCTTTAAATCATCACCCATGTGATCCATGGCATCTATTAAAATGTTTGGAAATTTTTTACCTACTATTGACATAATTTTATTGTTTTGTTTATCAAAATATTATTTGTTTCAAAATTAGTTAATAAAATAAGGTACTAACTGCAATGAAGTATCATTCTTTTTTATTGAAGAATAAAAAAAAACTATATACATGAAAATATTTCCATGATAATTTTTTAAATTAATTATTAAAATAGAAAAAAAAGTCTCTGTATGTAAATAAAAGATATAAATATGAGAAATGGTTTTAATCGATAAGAATTGAATTGTAACATGTGATATTTATAAAAATATAGGTAAACTAATTACTTATTTCCTTATATAAAAATATTGATAATAAGAAAATTTAAATATAGATATAGAGTGGAAGAATTATAATTATGCCAAAACCTATTTTATCTATTTGAAATTATTATGGAATATTTAAATATTTGTGAGTTTGTAAAGAAATATGCCATTTAGGTTCTTTCATTACATAATCGATGATTTTAGTGGTAACTTTATTCCTTTTGCTCCACTCAGGTTGTAAATATAGAATGGTATTTTGATTCACATTTGAGGCCTGTTCTTCCGCAAAGATAAAATCATGATCGTTATAAATAATTACTTTTAATTCATTTGCTTTCGCATAGACACTTTTTAAAGGAAGGGCAGTTTTTTTAGGAGATAGACATATCCAGTCAATATGTCCGGATAGAGGATAAGCACCTGAAGTTTCAATATGTATTCTACATCCCAAATTTTTTAACCTAATCGTCAAGGGCTCCAAATTCCACATTAACGGTTCTCCTCCAGTTAAAACAATGGTTTTACATTTAGAAGCAGCTATTTCAGCAATTTTATCAACCGAACTAACCGGATGAATAGCAGGATTCCAACTCTCTTTTACATCACACCAATGACATTCCACATCGCAACCTCCGATTCTTATGAAATAAGCAGCTGTGCCAGTATACCTTCCTTCTCCCTGAATGGTATAAAAATGTTCCATAATAGGTAATGATAAACCGGATTCTAAGTTCCTATTTATGATATCTTTCATTTACTTATAATTTTTTAGCAAAAACAACTTGCAAAATTACAAAAAAGTAATTATTTGTAAAGATTGCTTCCGTCAATATAGTTGAACACTTCCGGAGGCAGCATAGGACGAACATTTTTGTGTTCTTTAATCATCGTACGTATTAAAGTAGAGGATATTTCAATGATGGGAGCAGAAATTTTATGGATATGAGGATGAACAATAGCTGTTTCTTTTTGTATAACGTCAATACGAGGATAGACAAATAAAGAATGATATTTTAGAATTTGGTCATAATTTTTCCATTTGTGAAAGGTATTAAGGTTATCTTCTCCCATCAGTAAGGCGAACTCATATGAAGGATATTTTTCTTTAAGTATAACCAACGTATCAATGGTATAGGAAGGTTTAGGTAATGTAAATTCAATCGAAGAAGATTTGAAATTGGGATATTTTTCAATGGCAAGGTTTACCATTTCCAACCTATAATGATCTTTTAATAAGGTAGATTTATTTTTAAAAGGATTTTGCGGAGTTACCACAAACCAGATAGTAGTAAGGTCTGTATTTTCAATAATGTAATTTGCAATGATTAAATGTCCTATATGTATGGGATTGAATGACCCGAAAAATAAACCTACTTTCATTCAGCGAAGTTACTAATCCTTATAAAATTTAACATCTTTTATTTGCAGCTGATAAAAAGTTTTGCCTTGCCAATAATTTTCATATAAAGTAAAAACCATGTCAAAAGGGTATTTTTCAAATTTTGGTAAAAGGTGTCCCATTTTAAAAGCAATGGCTTCGAAAGAATTTTTAATAGAATCTTGAAAAACAATAATTTTTAAATGAGATCGATCTTTTCCCATTAGCCTATAATCTCCTCCGAAATGAACATTCCTGGCTAAGAACACTGGGCGTAAATTAGCCGGACCAAAAGGCGCAAAATAGCTGATTAGCTTGAAAAAACGTTTATTTATTATAGATAAGGATATTTCCTCATCTATTTCAATGGTAGGTGTTCTTTGGCTTTCCTTAATAGTTTCTTTAACTACAGATTCAAATTTTTCTTTAAAGGGTAGAAAATTTTCCTTTTTTATGGAGAGTCCGGCAGCATACATATGACCACCAAATTGTTCCAGATATTCAGAGGTTTGTTCCAAAGTCTTATAAATATCAAAGCCGGTAACACTCCTTGCAGAAGCAACAAGGTCTTTATTTTTTCCTTCAGTAAATACTAAGGTAGGTCTATAATATTCTTCTATAAGTCTGGAGGCGACAATTCCGATGACCCCTTTGTGCCAGTTGCGATTAAAAACTATTGTGGAATAGGTGCTGGTTTGGCCTGTTTTTATAATTTCTTGAATTGCCTCGGAAGTAATGTTAGCATCAAGTTCTCGGCGTTCATTGTTAAGCTCATTAATTTGAGTATAAATCTTTCTGGCTTCAATGTCGTTGGTTGTAATAAGCAACTTTACCGCATTACTTGCATGACTGATTCTCCCTGCTGCATTAATTTTGGGTGCTATACCAAATACAATATTATTAATCGAAAAGGCTTCACGGGTTTCTTTAGGTAAAAAGACCTTTAAACCTACTCTGGGGTTTTCCAACAATTGTTGTAATCCGAAGGCTGCTAAAATCCTATTTTCCCCAGTTATGGGGACAATATCAGCAGCTATACTGATTGCGACTAAATCTAAATAGGGATATATATCATTCGATGGAATATGTTTTTTTGTTGACAAAGCCTGTATCAACTTAAAGCCAACACCACATCCGCTTAAAAATTTATAAGGGTAGCTGCAATCAGGTCTTTGCGGGTCTAAAATAGCAACAGCTTCCGGAAGAGCTTCATCCGGCAAATGATGATCACAAACAATAAAATCAATGTTTTTGTCTTTTGCATAAGAAATCTTATCCTTTTCTTTAATACCGCAATCTAAAGCAATTATTAAAGAAAAACCATTGGAAGAGGCAAAATCAATACCTTGATAAGAGATGCCATATCCCTCTTCATATCTATCCGGTATATAATAATCGATATGCTTATAAAAGGAATTAATAAAAAGATACATCATTGCTACAGACGTAGTGCCGTCCACATCGTAATCGCCGTAAATAAGGATTTTTTCATTATTATTTATAGCTTTTTCAATTCTTTCTACAGCAATATTCATGTCTTTTAAAAGAAAAGGATCATGAAGATGATCAAGCGAAGGTTTAAAAAAAGTTCTAGCTTCCTCAAATGTAGAAACACCTCGTTTTAAAAGAAGACCGGTAATTTCCATAGGAAATTCCAGTTCCTTAGCTAATTTTTGAGCTTTATCAGGATCGGGTTGAGGTAAAATTAACCAACGATTTCTCATAGGTTACAAATGTATATAATTTTAGTAAAAAAGAGTAATTTCATTTTATCTTTTATATTTATAGGAGGTTGGTTAAAAAGATTGAATGTTTTTATATATTTGATTAAAAATAAAGTTATATGAAGAGATTAAGAATTTTATTCTTTTTTTTGTGGCTGTTTAGCTTACTCTCTTGTAATTCGGGGCCTGGAAAATTTAACGATAATTTAATGGAAAATCTTAATAAAGCGGATAGGGAATATACTACCTTTTATGCTCTGGTTGAACAATACCCAGATACCAATGACTTTGTTTCCGTCACTAAAAGAGGGAAAGTTGCCTTAGAAAAAATGGAAAGATTGATTAACGAAATTAATCAATATGAAGCACCTAAAGAAGGAGAAGATCTTAAAAACTTATGTGAAGAGTATATCAAAAATATGATTATTTCGATAAAAGGATTTACTTCAGTAGAGAAATTAGGAAAAGATCAATTTGAAAAGGCAATTGAAAATATGGATATAAATGAAGTACAATTGAATGAAATTGATCGCAAAATTGTTGAGGCACAAAAATCATTTGCCAACAAAAGAAGATTTGAGTTAAAAGATTCACCATCAAATAAAAGATAGATAGGATAAAATTTTATTATTGTTACTAAATTGAATATTGGTGGAATTTATTTTCTCTTACTTTTTTACAAATACTGAAATTTATTAATTTATTACCTTTGCTTAAATCAAAAAAAAGATGATTAACAAAGAAAAATTTTTACTTAAATCTTACGAACTGGGAATAATAAAATTTGGTGAATTTACTTTAAAAAGTGGGATTTTGTCTCCTTTTTACGTTGATTTACGTCCTTTAGCATCCAGTCCAGAATTATTAAGCGAATTGTCTCAGCTTTTATTAGCAATGCTAAAAGATTGTAGGCACGAGCTTATTTGTGGTGTTCCCTATGCAGCTTTACCTATGGCAACAGCAATGTCTTTAGAATCCAAAGTGCCGTTAATAATAAAAAGAAAAGAGAGTAAAAATTACGGAACAAAAAAAATGTTGGAAGGAATTTTTACAGAAGGACAACGTTGCGTGTTAGTTGAAGATGTAATAACAAGTGGAAAAAGTTTGTTAGAAACTATAGAAGAAGTAGAAAAAGAAGGGTTGAAAGTAAAAGATATCGTTATTGTATTAGACAGACAGCAGGGTGGAAAAGAATTATTGGAAAATAAAGGGTATAATGTTCATACCTTGTTCAGTATTGAAAATGTGATTGATATCCTATACAACCATGAATTCTTAAATCATTCGAAGGTTATTAAAATTAAAAATTTTCTTAAAGAAAGACCAACAGTACAGTTTAGTGTACCAAGATTAACCTACGAGGAGAAATTAAAATTGCAGAATCATCCGATCTCTAAAAAACTGATTGAAATTGCATTATCTAAAAAAACCAATTTAATAGCATCTTTAGATACCTATAAATCTGAAGAAATATTAAAATTAGCTGATCAAATAGGAGACTTTATTGTGGCTATCAAATTGCATGCAGATATAATCACAGATTTTTCAGAAAACTTTGTGTACGAATTAAAAAAGATTGCAGCAATTAAAAACTTTTTATTATTTGAGGACAGGAAATTTGGAGATATTGGTAATACACAACAAATGCAATTTAACGGCGGAGTTTATAAAATTTCCGATTGGGCGGATTTAGTAACCTCTCATGTTATAGCCGGAGAAGAGAGTTTACAAGTATTTGGAGAAGAAATAGGGGTGGTTACTATTGCAGAAATGTCATCAAAAGGAACTTTAACTGATGAAAACTATAAGTCTAAAGCGATAAATATTTCAAGTAAAATGTCCAATGTAATTGGATGTGTCGCCCAATCTAAATTACCACCATCTTTATTGTTATTTACTCCGGGTGTAAATTTAACTGAATCAGAAGATTCAAAAGGTCAGCAATTTAATACCCCTGAAAAAGTTTTCTCAGACTATCATACAGATTTCATTATTGTTGGAAGAGGAATTTATAGAGCAAAGAATCCTGAACAAGAAGCTATAAGATATAAAGAAGAAGGCTGGAAAGCATATTTAAAAAATTGTTAAGATTACATATTAAAATATTTTGACGGAAAGAATTATAATTGGAATCGATCCCGGAACGAACGTTATGGGATTTGGAATAATTAGTGTAGTGGGAAATAAAATGGAGTTGTTATGTATAGATGAGCTAATCCTTAAAAAGGTAGGATCACATGCATTAAAGCTAAAAAGAATATTTGATAAGACCTTATCGCTCATTGATACTTATCATCCGGATGAATTAGCGATTGAAGAGCCCTTTTATGCAAAAAATGTTCAATCTATGCTGAAATTAGGCAGAGCTCAAGGCGTAGCTATGGCTGCTGGTTTATTAAGGGAAATTCCCATTACAGAATATTTTCCCAAAAAAGTAAAAATGTCAATCACAGGAAACGGTAATGCATCCAAAGAGCAAGTAGCAGGAATGTTAAAAACTTTGTTGAATTTAAAAGATTTTCCTACTCAATATTTAGATGCTTCAGACGGACTGGCTTTAGCAGTATGCCACGTTCTAAATAGCGGAACCCGATCCGCTGTAAATCATTCTAAATCTTATTCGGGTTGGGATTCCTTTGTTAAAAATAATCCTAAAAGAGTCGGTGGTTGATAATCTCGTGAAATGAAAAAAACTATTGATAGGTTTTTAATTAAAACTCAATTGTGGGTTTCTTTCATGATTGCTTTATTATGCATATTTTTTGGATGGTTGAACCATTCTGTAAATTATAACAGAATTGGAATAGTTTTCTTTTCTGCATTATCTGCCTATAACTTTATATGTTTTCAAAACTCTTGGTCAGAAAAAATTTTAAAAAAAACTTCTTTTTACCTGGTAACTGTAAGTTTGTTACTTGTGGCTTATCTCATATTTAAGGAAAAAAATTTAGCACAACTCTTCCATACTTTATTTGTTGGGAGTTTAGTTATAATGTATAACTCTAATTTTTTAAAGATCCGATTTAGAAACATCCCGTTGCTAAAAATTTTTATCATATCATTTGCTTGGGTCTATACAATTTTACTCATTGGAAATGCAAGTACTTGTAAAGTAATCTCAGAATTTTTAAGCCTATATTTATTTATTATAGGGATAACCATACCTTTTGATATATGTGATATGGAAGAGGATATCATTTTTACTATTCCCAAGTATTTAGGAATACGTAAAAGCAAGTTTGCATCATGTCTTTGCCTATTTTCATCCGCATTATCATTTGTATTAACTTTTTGTAATCAAGATGATTTACCATATGTGATAGCCTGGGAAGTGGCTTGTATGATCAGTATAAGTATGATTGTATTTATGGAAAAAGTACACCAATTTTTTTTTACGCATTTTTGGATTGAAGCCTGTTCATCCTTGCCCTTATTAATAATATTGTTGCAAAAAATAAGAGTCGTTTTATTTTAAAAACGACTCTTGCACTCATTAAAAGTTGTTATGAGTTTTAACGGAATCTGTCTACAGATTTTATGAGCTTATCATCCTTATTGATGTATTTATTTGCCATGGTAAGCAGAATAATCAGCAGGACCGGGACGAGTAACTCAACACCTTTCTCAGGAAGAAAATTTCTTCCTCCAGATGAATTTAGCAAATCATAAACCATAAAACCGATCAACACTACGTTTATAATTATGTTTAAATAATTAATTTTTCTTTGAACACCTCTGCTTTTAAAGCAGAATTGAGAAATAAAAGCTAACAATCCCCAACACATCACGAGGGCTAAAATAAAAACAACTGGTGAACTTTTATCTGATCATATTGGTACTTCCGGTTGTTCTGCTTAATTATTTTAAGCGATACTAGTCAAGGTCGTCACCACGTTACCTCTTTCTCCTTCAGCTGTGGATATTCAAATATAGTTATATATATTCTTTTAATGGGATAATTTATTTAAACCTATTTAAAGGTATTAGTGTATATATTATAATTTTATTGAATTTATAATAAAATATATGTATATTTACCCTATTAATTTAAAATTTAAAACTCATCAAAAACTTGAATTTACTAAATGTAAAAGAACTTACTGATGAAGAATTAGTAAACACTGAAGGAGGAATAGGTCCTTTAGCTATAGCTCTAACTGTAGGAGTTTGTGGTTCTTTGAAGTAAAGATTTTGACTTACAAATATTTGTAAGCCATATTTTATTTATACATTTATAATATATTTATTCATGTTAAAAATAAAAATAAATAGCAAGCAATATTTATCTAAAACCATATTAAAAGATGTTAATATTCATATACTTGAAAATGGGATATATGGTTTTTTTGGAAAAAATGGACAAGGAAAAACTACCTTATTTCACTGCATTTTAGGATTTACTAAATATCAAGGAGAAGTTTTATTTAATAATAATAAACTTGAAAGTCCTGAAATTGCCTGGATACCGACAGAACCTGATTTGTATGAATATCTAACCTGTCATGAGTTTATAATGTTCTATAAGAATATTTCTAGAGGAAAGAATAATACTTTAGATCCTGATAAATTATTATTTGACATAGAATTAAATAAAATTATTAAAGAATGCTCTACCGGTACTAAAAAAAAAGTATACTTGAACTCGATTCTACAAATATCTGATTATAAGATATATATTTTTGATGAACCATTTAACGGATTAGATATCGAATCTAACTATTCATTATTAAAATATATTCAAGAGTTAGGTAAAACAAATATTGTTCTTATATCTTCTCATATTATTGAAATAATATTACCATATCTTAAAGAGTGTTACTTTATAAATCAAACTACTGTTATAAAACACACAAAAGAAAACTTATTAAAAAACTTTGAGCTAAATGTTTAAAATTAAAAAGGCTTTATTCTTTATATATAAAAATCGATATAAAAATTTTGTATATAAAGATAATTCAAAAATATTAATATTCATTTTTTATATTGCTTCTCTATTGTACATAAATAAATATAATAATATATATATAACATATGTTTTATTTATGTTTTTATTTATACAAATATTTGTACTACATAGTAATAGAGAAGATTATAATTTACTTTACCATATTTTTGGAAGAAAAAAATTAATCATTTTATTATTAATAGATTATTTCTTATATAACTTACCCCTCTTAATATTTATTTTTATAAAAAGTAACGTGCTATTTATCTCAATATCTATTTTTATCTTTGTTTTACCTTTTACTAGACTTTCTTTAAATAAAAAACTAATTTACTCGCTACCTTTAAATAGTTATGATCCTGTATATATAACATATATAAGAAAATATCCTTTCATAATTGTTGTTTTTTTTTTAAGTTATTATCTACATATAGAAGGTATATCTTATGATAATATAAACTTGGTAAAAGGAACTTATTTTGCCATACCTTTTGTTAATTTACTTGTAAACTCTAATAGAGATAAAATTATATTTATTAAACTATCTAAATTATCCGAATATTATTTTATTTTAAATTTAATAAAATCTCATTTATCTTTCATATTTATATTTGTGGTTCCTCATATTATTATAGATTTAATCTCTAATACTATTGATATTTTAACCATATTTATGGCTATTGTACTTTCAATCTTAATCTTATTACTTAGATATATTTTTTTCTTTAATACAATATTATTTTCGATAGCCTCTTTGATACTATTTTTTATTTCTTTTAGTTTAACATTTTATACTGATAATAATATTTATTATGTAATTTTTATATTTGTTTTTATTCTATTGATTATATTCAAACAAACTCTAAAATCTATTAAAAAATTAAAAACAAATGTTATTTATTAAATAATTTTTACATTAAACTATATAGATAAAGTTTGTTTTTTCCATAATGATGCATATTTACCATTTAATTTAATTAATTCTTGATGAGATCCGTTTTCTAATAGTTTTCCTTTTTCAATAACTATTATATTATCAGAAAAAGCAATAGTACTTAATCTGTGCGCTATAATAATCAAAGTTTTTCCTTTATTTTTAAATTCAACTAATGTTTTTTGGATAATTTGCTCTGATTCAGAATCTAGGGCAGATGTAGCTTCATCAAGAATAAGAATTTCAGGATCTTTATAAATAGCTCTAGCAATAGCAATTCTTTGCTTTTGTCCGCCAGAAAGGAGAGCCCTGTTTTCCCCTAAGTAAGTTTGGAAACCATTAGGTAATTTTTCAACAAATTCTAAAATGCCAGTAGTCTTTGCTATGTCCATAATCTTCTGTAAGTTTGGGAAATCCTCTCCTAATGCTATGTTTTCAATTACATTTCCAGAAAATAGATCTATTTGTTGGGGAACTGTAGAAATCAAATTCCGAAGAGAATAATTCGAAATATAATTTAGATCATAATTACCAATCATTATCTTTCCACTTTTTAAAGTATATAAATTTTGCAATAAAGAAGCTATAGTAGTTTTACCAGAACCACTCTCACCAACGATAGCAGTAGTTTTACCTTTAGGAATCATACAGCTAAAATCTTTAAAAACCTCTATCCTGCTACCATAACTAAATGTGGCATTTTTAAATTCAATATCCCCTACATTTTCTCGTGTTAATTCAAATTTATCTGTTGATTCCTCTCTTTCCAAATCCATAATTTCAAAAAGTCGATCAGCAGCAATAACAGCATTTTGAATAGTTTTATTTAGTCCTATTAATTCTGTTACAGGATTAGTAAAATAACCTATTAAAGCATAAAAAGATAATAGCTCTCCTGGTGTTATAATCTTATCTATTACATATTTAGAACCTGACCATAATAATATAATAGTGAATATTCTAGATAAAAATTCTGTAGAATTTCCAGAAAAAAGAGTGATTAAAACTGATTTATATATTGTATTTAATAACTTATAAAAATAATTATCTGTTTTGTTATTTTCAAAAGATTCTAAACCAAACTGTTTTATAGTTCTTACAGAATTAATGGACTCCACTAAATGTGATTCTAAATCAGCAGAATCTTCCATTAATTGTCTTTCTATTTTTTTATTTAATTTATTTGTTATCCAATATACTAAAAAATATAAAGGAATAACTATTGCTATAATTAATGCCAGTTTCCAGTAATAAGTAAACATTAGAGCAAATAAAAAAATAATTGTGAAAATATTTACAAAAATTTGAATAGCAGCGTCATTAATAAAAGTACGAATCTTGACTGCATCATTTATTCTAGAAATAATTTCTCCAACCTTCATAGTATCAAAAAAAACGTTGGGGCAAATCTAATAGATGTTATATACCTATTTTATCATTACGCTGTTCAAAATATTCATTAGGCTCTAAAAGAATTAACATCCCTGTCCATATTTTTGCAAATTCTTCTATTTTATATGCTTCAATTTTTCCTTTAGCTGGATCCATGAATGAAACAATGTTCTTATGAACTTTATAGATAACTACATAATGATGCATTGTTTTATTAACAATGACATGTGCAATAGAGGGAAGAGGAATTTTTGTAATTGAATCTAAATCTCCTTTAACTCCTTTAGCATTAAAACCAAGATCATTAAGACCTCGTATTAATCATAATAAATTAGTTCCTCTTGTATCTGTATGGCAAATTTGGCGAACTCTTGCAATCGAAATTAACCTTCCATAATATGCGCATATTGAAACTAAGCAAGCTACACCACAATCTTTATAATCATGCTGTTTAACAAGTATTTCTTTTTTTATTAGTTACATATTTCTTCTCTATATCATCTGAAATCATTATGCTCAAAAAGCAACATAAACATAACTATTTTATATATAGTTGATTATATTAATAGGTGTTATGTTTTTATTACTTTTGTACAAATAGTCCCATTTTTATACAGATTAATTTTTATTCTTTTAATTTAGGATTAAACCAAATTATCAACATGATCAAACAATAATTGCCACAAAGTGCGATCAATCAAATGAAAACGAGTAGTTAAAGTCATACCTTTTTCAATTTTCCCTTTATATCCATTCTTTAACTGTAGAAAAGTTTTATCCATTGAACATAATACTCTAAAAAAACTTTCTCCTGTTTGCTGATTAACTGTAAGGTTCTTGTCAATCTGAATAACTTTTCCCTCTAAAAGTCCCCATTGATTATAATTATATGTATCCATTTGTATTTTAACTTTTTGTCCAAGATATATAAACCCTATGTCTTTTGGGGAAACGTAAGTTTCTATAACTATCATTTCTTCTGGAGAAATAGTTCCTATCTCTTGGCTTTGTATTATATATGAGTCTTGTTGTATTCCATGAAAATTTATTAATCTTCCTGAAATTGGGGAAGTGATTATATAATTTTTAGCTTCTTGATCTAATCTTTTAAATTCTGAATTAAGCACCTGAATTTGTCTTTCTATTTCTCTTTTATCTGCTTGCCATTGTGCAATATGTTTTTCTTTAATTGTAGAAATTTGTTTTTTAATATTTTCCACTTTAAATAGATCTTTATCAAACTCTGATTGAGATATTACACCCTGATTATATAAAGTTTTCGTCCTATAAAAATCTTTTTCTGCAAGCTCTAATTCAGATT
The DNA here is from genome assembly GCF_001418685.1 of Apibacter mensalis. GTDB lineage: Bacteria > Bacteroidota > Bacteroidia > Flavobacteriales > Weeksellaceae > Apibacter > Apibacter mensalis. Next base: position 16,018 of record NZ_LIVM01000006.1, on the reverse strand, counting down.
TAATTTGAGCAATATTCTCAAACATGGCTGAAACTTCTCTTTGATATTGCCCTGTTTGTAATAAACTAAAATTACCTTCTACTATCTTATTGAGGTCGTCTAACTGAGCATAATAATCTGATGCCTGTATGCCTTGTAATTGTTTTTGAGTTTCTATTTGTTCTGCTGTTATGATTAAAAGAGTATCTCCTTTTTTTATTATTTGATTATTTTGTTTCAGGTTATTTCTTATTACTCTTCCACTAACCATAGAGGTAATATTCGTATTTTCTATAAAAGAACGTACAACACCTCTTGAAGAAGAAGTTATCGGAATATGAACTATTGGTAATGAAATAAATATTAGTATAATAAATATTAATATAGATAAATATATTTTTTGCATGAAAGTATAATAATAAAAGGACAGCAAATATACAATAGGCAAAAAATAAAACCTTATTTTATTTTGATATTTTTTACTCATTAGGGAGGTAAAACATAAATGTTAGCAACATGTCAATGAGAAAAGTAGTATCGCCTTTTTGTATCTTATATTTTTTCATAACCAACGGATCTGCCTGTTCCTGTTCTTTAAATATAAGATAAAATTCCCACAAGACTAGATTATAATAAGCAAGTTATCAAATAAAGTCCGGTTTCCCTGTTGAGTATCAATAAATCTCTGAGTACTTCTCTGATAACCAAGAATATGTGTTTTTTTTCAATTACCGATAGTGAATACCAGGCTTCGGTCAGCTTATTGGACTGGTAGAGCTTAACTGAACTACTCATCATTTTATGTTTCTTTTATAGGAATAGTAATGGTACTATATCTTTTAATTAAAGAAAAAAATTTAAAACTATTTCTGAATGTTTTATTTCTTGGCGTAATCGTTTTGTTATATAATCCAAATTTTACAAGAATACAATTTAGAAGTATTTCGGTGTTAAAAATTTTTGTTATTTCATTTGTATGGTCCTATTCAACACTATGCGTGGGGAATACAGTGCCTATTTCTACAGTTGAATTTTTATTTGTTTTTTTATTTATTTATTATAGGGATAACCATACCTTTTGATATATGTGATATGGAAGAGGATACCATTTTTACTATTCCCAAGTATTTAGGAATACGTAAAAGCAAGTTTGCATCATGTCTTTGCCTATTTTCATCCGCATTATCATTTGTATTAACTTTTTGTAATCAAGATGATTTACCATATGTGATAGCCTGGGAAGTGGCTTGTATGATCAGTATAAGTATGATTGTATTTATGGAAAAAGTACACCAATTTTTTTTTACGCGTTTTTGGATTGAAGCCTGTTCATCCTTGCCCTTATTAATAATATTGTTGCAAAAAATAAGAGTCGTTTTATTTTAAAAACGACTCTTGCACTCATTAAAAGTTGTTATGAGTTTTAACGGAATCTGTCTACAGATTTTACGAGCTTATCATCCTTATTGATGTATTTATTTGCCATGGCAAGCAGAATAATCAGCAGGACCGGGACGAGTAACTCAACACCTTTCTCAGGAAGAAAATTTCTTCCTCCAGATGAATTTAGCAAATCATAAACCATAAAACCGATCAACACTACGTTTATAATTATGTTTAAATAATTAATTTTTCTTTGAACACCTCTGCTTTTAAAGCAGAATAGAGAAACAAAAGCTAACAATCCAATCATGAATAAAAGTAACATATCTGTCAATTCATCAGGAATAAAGTCGGTAATATAACCAACAACCAAACCGATTATACCGGTTAATGATAAATATATACTTTGAATTCTTTGGATCAAAATTTAGCTTTTAAAACAGCAAATGTATAAAAAATTAGCGTTTTAATAAAATATTTTGTAATATTGCTGAATAATCTACTAAAGATTAGTGTATTATTTTTCATAAAGTTACTACTTTATTCTTTTATAAAATAATCAAAATCAATATTTTACAAAATTTTCGAGTAATTTTAAAATCATACTAAACATTACTTATGTTTGAGGAACAAAAGCTTAAAGCAATGAAAGTGGCTGATTTGCAGTCTATAGCTAATGAATTAAAAATTAAAAGTTCAGGATTAAAAAAATCAGAATTGATTGAATTAATTTTAGCTTATCAAAATAAACAAATAAACTTTGGTGAGTCGGAAAAGTCCACTGAAGAAGAACCTACAGTAACTGAAAAGAGACAAAGAAAAAGAATACCTGTTAAACAGCAGAGAGAAACCTTATTTACTAAAGATGAAGTTGTTGAAAATAGAGGTTTCCATGATGAAGAGTTAGCTAATGATGGGATTCAAAAGGAAACTTCGGATAGCGATGAAGACTTTAAGATTGATATTCCTGTTTACAGAAAACCACAAGTTATATTAAGAAAAAGTGCAGACAGCACCCATTTTCAAAAAACTATAGTATCTAAGGATGATAAAAAGCTTTTTGACGAAGAATTTAAAGCCAATTGTCCCAATCAGAAGAAAAACAATGCAAAAAATGAATTTGCTAACAAACCGCACACTAACGGTAATAAATATCGTTCTTCTGACTATGAGTTTGAAGGTATTATAAAAACAGAAGGGGTTTTAGAAATTACTCAGGATGGGTATGGATTTTTACGTTCGTCTGATTTTAATTACCTTTCCTCTCCCGATGATGTTTATGTTTCGCCATCTCAAATTAAGCTTTTTGGACTTAAGACCGGAGATACGGTTACCGGAGAAGTTCGTCCACCTAAAGAAGGCGAAAAATTTTTTCCTTTGGTAAAAATTATTGAAATTAACGGAAGAGACCCTTTGTTTGTTCGAGATAGAGTATCATTTGAGCATTTAACTCCGTTATTTCCTGAAGAGAAATTTAAATTAGCAGGAAATGGAGCTACGTTGTCAACTCGTGTGGTAGATTTATTTTCTCCCATTGGAAAAGGACAAAGAGGGATGATCGTTGCCCAGCCAAAAACGGGTAAGACTATTTTACTAAAAGACATTGCTAATGTCATTTCAATAAATCATCCGGAAGTTTACATGATTGTATTATTGATCGATGAACGACCGGAAGAGGTTACCGATATGCAAAGAAGCGTAAAAGGAGAAGTAATTGCCTCTACTTTTGATGAATCTGCTGAAAAACATGTAAAAGTTGCCAATATTGTATTATCTAAAGCTCAAAGAATGGTGGAGTGTGGACACGATGTAGTAATATTATTAGACTCCATTACTCGATTGGCTCGAGCTTATAATACGGTATCTCCTGCATCCGGTAAAGTGCTTTCCGGCGGGGTGGATGCAAATGCACTTCATAAACCTAAACGTTTTTTTGGAGCCGCAAGAAATATAGAAGGAGGAGGTTCCCTAACCATTATTGCAACTGCATTAATAGATACAGGATCTAAAATGGATGAAGTAATTTTTGAAGAATTTAAAGGAACAGGAAATATGGAGCTTCAATTGGATAGAAAGATTGCCAATAAGCGTATTTATCCTGCTATTGATTTGGTTTCTTCCTCTACACGTCGTGACGATCTATTATTAGACCCTGTATCACAGCAAAGGATGTGGATTTTAAGAAATCATCTGGCAGATATGAATCCGTTGGAAGCTATGGAATTTTTAAAAATAAGATTGGATCGATCACTTTCCAATGAAGAATTTTTATTAACAATGAATCAATAAAGAATAGAAATTTATATAGATAAAAAAGACTGTTAATTTTTAACAGCCTTTTTTATATGTAAACCTAAAATAGGTTATTTAAAACTTGAGATTCAAAAAGTTATTCCATATGAAAAACATAATATAGCTATAAACTTAAATGAATTATTTCATGAATTTGGAACGATTTCTCATATTTGGGTTGATCATGTTGCTTCTTGAAATATTTACCCTTTTGATTTGTTCTTTCATCATTTTAATTTGATCTCCTAGCATATTGGACGTATCCAGCTTTTTAGCTTCACTCAAAAGACGCTCCGCTTCATTTTTATTACCTCTCATCATAGCTCCGGCAGCCAGATTAAAAGTAGCCAATGCCCGATCGTGCTTAAAGCTTAAGCCATAATCCAAAGCGCTTTTCATATACGATTCGGCCTTAGCAGCATTACTTTGTGATTCAGTTATACCCATAAGATAGTTATAATATCCATATTGCTTTCTTACCAATTGACTTTTAACATTAGTAATTTTGTCTAACCAGGAACGTGCGCCCACCAGGTCCTGTTTACGCAATTTCCAAAAGGCTAATAAGATGTATTCATTTCTGAAAAATAATAAAATGGGAATAGCAGAAAGAAAGACCAATAAGATTCCAAGGCCTATTTGTCGATTAAACATTAGATAAACGCCCGATCCAATTATAAGGGCTGCAATACCAAGTTTTATATATTTATTCATTGTAAAGTCTTCAAATTTCAACAAAGGTAACAATAACAGTTGAAAAATCAGGATCAAAAAGAATGCAAAGATTACTTTTTTGTGGTAATATTGCAAGATAATAATAGCAAATCAATCAAAAAGTTATTTCGTTCTTATGTATGAATATAGCCGAAATTTTTTAGATCCCGATCATTAGATCTCCAATCTTTTTTAACTTTGACGTAGAGATTTAGAAAAATTTTTTTATTAAAAAATTTTTCTAAATCTAATCGCGCCTGCGTTCCTACCTTTTGTATTTTTTGTCCTTTATGACCAATAAGTATTCCTTTTTGCGTATTTCTTTCCACATAGATAGTAGATTCTATACGAATAATATAATCCTCTTCTTTAAAGCTTTCTGTAACGACTTCTACCGAATAAGGAATTTCTTTTTGATAATTGAGCAATATTTTTTCCCGAACGGTTTCATTTACAAAGAAACGAGCAGATAGGGTGGTAAACTGTTCCTTATCGTAATAAGGAGGCATTTCCGGTAATATGCTTTTTATTTTTGGAAGAATTAATTCTGTATTAAGAGAATGTAAGGCAGATATAGGGAGAATTTCCGCATTTGGTAATTGGTTATGCCAGTATGCAACACTTTCCGATATATTAGTTGCATCTTTAGCTTTATCAATTTTATTCAGCAAAACAATAACAGGAATTTTCACCGAATTTAATTTTTTAATTAAAAATTCAGACGGGTTGCTATCTTGACCAAACTCTGTAATAAATAGAATTAAATCTGCGTCATCGAAAGATTCTTTTACAAACTCGTTCATTTTTTCCTGTAATTCATAGGCAGGGCTTTGTATAATTCCGGGCGTATCGGAAAATATAATTTGTGTATTTTCATCATTCCAAATTCCATACACCCTATGACGGGTAGTTTGAACTTTTGGAGTTACGATGGATAATTTTTCTCCTATTAATTGATTTATCAAAGTGGATTTTCCTACATTGGGTTTGCCTACAATGCTGACAAATCCTGATTTGTGTGACATGAAATTATTTTTTTGATAAAATTAAAAAGTTATTTAGTATCGGAACGATATTTTTTATTTAGAGCTTGTAAAATTGCCCAAGTTTCAGCATCTACCATGCCATCTGCTTTTTCTGGTCTGAAATGCCATTGAAATGCCCTGACAATTAAAAAAGTATTTTTGTCCCACTCTCCGGTTAAATCAATTTTATAACCATATTTTCTAAGTGATTTTTGAAATTCCAACGGAGAAGTATAGGGATAGGTATCCGGAATGTATTGAGACAAGAAAACATCTTTATCATATTCATCATACCAAGCACCAATTCCGTAGTTAGTATATAATTCTTTCCATGGAAACATAGGTCCGGGATCTTGTTTTCTTAATGGGGCAATATCGCTATGGCCCACCACATTTACGGGATCGATCTGGTATCGATCGATAATATTCTTGGATAAAGCGGCTACTTTCTTAATTTGATACTCTGGAAAAGTAGCAAATAGCAAAGAATCTTTTATTTTAGTGAATCCTTTATTCACTATTTCAATACCAATGGAAGTATCATTTAAATTTTCTGTGCCGTTCCATGAGCTTATTCCTGCGTGCCAAGCCCTTTTATCTTCACTTACTAATATATCAATGGTATCATTAGGCTGATCAGTTATTAGATAATGGGAGCTTACTTGCCCCTTTTTAGCTAATATTTTAACGGAGGTTGGATAATCCGATACGGTATAATGTATCACTAAGAATTTTATTCTTTCATTGAAAGCTACAGAAGGAAAATTTTTTTGGGAAATAACATATTCCGGTAGATTAGCTTCAGTAATAATATGATAGTTAGGATTTGCATGGGTAATATATACGGTATCTCTAATAACTTTACTATCAAAGATAATTTTTTTTTGTGATCCACAACTTAAAAAGAAAAGTGTAGAGCACAAGATAAAAATGTTGAATTTTAATAATTGTATCATATATTTAATTATGTAATAACAAAGTTAAAAAACAGTAAAATAAATATTAGTCAAAAATTTTAAAAAAATACTTGCATAAATAAAATCTTACACTTAATTTTGCACTCCAAATTAGTTGTAATTCAGACTAAATTTGGAGAGTTGCCGGAGTGGTTAACGGAGCAGTTTGCTAAACTGTCGACAGGAAACTGTCGCGTGGGTTCGAATCCCACACTCTCCGCATTAACACAAGGTAAATTCGGGGTGTAGCGCAGGTGGTAGCGCATCTGGTTTGGGACCAGAGGGTCGCAGGTTCGAGTCCTGTCACCCCGACTTAATATATCAGTAAGGGGTCGCGTAGCTCAGCTGGATAGAGCATCTGCCTTCTAAGCAGACGGTCAAAGGTTCGAATCCTTTCGCGATCACTATTTTGTATATTATTTAGAAAAAAAATCATTTTATAGCTATATCTTTTAAGATCTCAAATAGATATAGAGGAATGATAGGCTTATATAATTAAATTCCCTTTGAACAAATCCCAAAACAAAAAAAATTTTTTGACGTCTTGATTTCTCAGCTAAAAAAGGTGAATTTGATCTAAAATCTAAAAAAAATACTGATCCAGATCTAAGACAAAGGGATTTACAATTGTATATTGATCATGTCTATGCTAAAATAACCCTAATAAAATGGACTGACATTTGATGAGAAAAACACTTACTATAGCGGATTATTGAGAAATTAAAAGTGCAATTCTATGAAAAGAATTTACGACTTTTATGCATTATGAATTGGAAAAAAATAAAATATTTTTTACTCCTTTCAGAAGACAATACCTATATTTTACATTTTCAAATTTTCCCATTCATTCAGAATATATTTTTGAGTAATTGAAACGTTTATAAGGACAAATAAAATACGGATCCGGTTCATCTATATTTTTTTCAAACGGATAAGTAAGTTTAGCAGAAAAGTTATTGGAGAAATGCGAATTTTTTTTTTCAATACCTTCCCGTAAGGTAGAAGATAAATTCATTTTAAATAATTTATGTATCAGCTTTCTTATATATTACAAAATTCTTATTATTATCTTATTATTATAAAGAGAGAAAACATAAAAAATCCATTCAAAAGTTAAGTGGCAAAATTATGCTTATATAAATATTTGTATCCCCAAAATTATATAGAGAACTAAAATGGTTAATAGCCTGAAAAAAAAGTATTTCCCCGCGCCCCGTAAGAATATCCGTTTCATGACTTGTTACGTAGACTTTTCCATTTCGAAAATGGATATAAAATCTGATAAGATTCTGCAAGTGAAGCTTGTTCTGAACTCATACGAGCTCTTGAAAAAAAGATAGCTTTCCTAAGCTATACTTGTTGGCTAGTTGAGTTTAATACTTGTGTTTTAACATACTAAAATTTCGATAAAAGTTGAAGCAAGTGCTTATTATAAAATCAATTTTAAGTCTGATAAACAGAATTACTAATTATAGTAGTGAGGATGAAAAATAATACGGTTTAGGTAATAATCATCTATTATATTTTCTAAAATTTGAAAAAAAATAATAATATTTTATATTTATTCATGAATATAAAATATTATTATTTTCGGTCAAAATTATCCATTTGATACTTATTTAGTTTTACTAGTAATAAGTTTCTCAGCTGTTTAGATTAAAATATTAATTACGATTTATAATTTTTGCAATAATACTATTATCCTTATCCCCTTCTTTATTATTATAAAAATCTAACATTATGGTGCCTATTTTACATTTTTCAGGTAAAGAATTTAAATATTCGGATAAAGATGGATTCATTGCCGGATCTATACCCAAACCACCCCATGCGTACATATAAGGAGTGCGACCATTAGCTACCTTATAGCCAATACTATTATAATTAATATAAAAAGTGTCAGAATCGTTTATGGATTGTGAGATATACTTTGTCACTAAAGAATATTTTTTATGAGTATCATGCTGGTCGTATTGGTCTTGAATAAAAAAATTATCTCCTCCCATATCTGAAGACTTACCTTCCCAATTCCAACCATTAAGTATAACACCTATATTCTCTTTATTTAATCCATATTTATTTAAAGCTAAATCATCAATTTTAAATCTATAAAGTGGAACAATATGACTTCTAGCCTCACCTAAGAAGGGTATTTTATTACCTTTGTAAAACAATGAATTGTATGCTGAATTTGTAAAATATTTACGTAAGAACAATTCTGTAATATTACCATCTGTATTTTCACTATTTAATAACATAATAATTGTTTCTTTAGAATTTTCTTCCAAAAAAGATTTACACTGATTTAATAGTCTTGTAAAGGATAAATTACAATTAGTATTATTATGGTAAATATTTAATTCATCACCTTTATCACACAATCGTATATCTAGAAAACGAATTCCATCTTCCAATTGTTCCCATATGGTATAATTCTGACATCTTACCCCTCCAACGTTGTTAGAAACATCTTTAGTTCCTGAATTATGTGTCCCGGGAATGGATAAATTAGATAATTTAACGCTATCAATTATATTTGACATCCAATTAGGAAACGTTTGATTTAAAATAAATTGATTAACTGATCCAGCATGAAAGTTTATAGTGCAAATAGTTTTAAGTGGAGTCATGGCGGAAGATCCAAGCCACCAGTTATTAGTAGTGCCGGTATGACCCTGAGCAATAACTAAATTAGGAATAGTGAGGTTTCGCTCTCCTAAAAAAGTTAAAGTTAAGTCTCCTAGAAATGCAAAATTTAAGTCATCAGGGCGTGTTGCTCCTGAAGAACAAACAATTGCCATTCCTCCGGATACTTTTGATTTAAACCAATCTGCCACATATCCTTTTCCCTTTCTTCCTGCTCGTACATTTAAATAACATCGTCCTTTTGAAATTGATATTCTGTTGATACCTTCCCAAGGTTGACCGTCTGTTATTCTATGTTCTTTAATCGAGAAGATTACATTGGTAACAGTTGGATATATATTACTTAAATCTAATATAAATTCATTATCTCTTATTGTTGCCATTTTTTTATTTGTTATTAAATTAATCTAATATTTAATTTTAATACAAAAATATAAAATAAATAGAATAAAATAAGATATAAAAAAATTTTTTTATATTTAAAAAATAATATAAATGTGTATTAAAAATAAATTCTGTAATTTAAAAAAAACTTAAAATTTCAAATCTCCTTTTTAAATACCAAATCATTAATATAAAACATGAGATAACCTATATGTAAAAGTAAATTTTTTCAGCTTGATTATAAAGATAAAATAATGATTAAAAATAATATAAGAATAATTTTAATAGATAAATTGGACTCTAATTTGCTTATCAAATGATATATCTGCAGTTCAATATTTGTCTTATATCTAACTCTAGTTATTCATTATATAATTAATCCAGTAAAAAAATTAACTTTTAGGTTAAACTTTATAACTTAATTATATATTTAGTTTATTGATTATAACTAATTTGTCTGAATATTAAGACGCGGATATAAAATAAAATTATGTTTTGTAAATTTTACATACTCAAAATTTAATTAAATTGATTTTCCTTATTTACTATTTTCTGTTTGCATGGATTAGAGAAAAGAGGTACTGTTTTTTCCTTATAAAATCTTGATACAGTAATTTTAAAGAAATATTACTTTGGTAATGTCAAAAAAAGTAATAGTTGGCCGAAGAAACTTTTATGTCTTTCTTAATTATAATAATAAGCATTAACAATCGCACCATAAAAAATAATTTCACTAAAGTATCTACCCAATAGTTTATTACTAAGATGCAAGTTATTTGGATGAATTATGTAACCTTATTTTATACTTTTGACGTTGTAATAAAAATGACATAAACGTTCATTTCATATATGGTTTTTTATCAGGATTAATTTTTTTCAAAAAGTAGTGCATGGTTTGATTCACCAAAAAAATCATTTAAAGTAAAAATATTTTCAGAGCCGTACCAGCAACGAAGAGTTTTTTTAACATACAAAGCTGTTGGAATTGTATAGTAAACTAATATAAATTTGTAATTATAATACCAATAACAAAAAAATGTTCGTTATCTCCAACTAAGGATAATTATAAAAATAAATTTTAAAATTATTAAGGTAATAGAAAGATTTTTTTTAAAGATAAATTATTTATATGAAGAGAAAATCATGTGTTAACATAATTTATATTTTACCAATAAGAATACAATTTTCAAAGCTAAAATTTCATAAAGTATAAATTTATATAATTAAATTTGAACATAGTAACATGTTGAAATGTAATATAATAAAAAAATATTGTTGTTTAACTATTTAAAATAAATTCACTAATAAAAATTATGTTTTTAATGATCAATAAAATATTAGTATTTTTAATAAATTATAAATTTTTCTAATTCAGTGGTTGCTTTATGCTATTAAATATTTTATTAAAATAAATTATTTCTTTAAATTTTCTTACTTAAAATATTAATGTAAATTTACCCTCTTAATTTTTATAATAATAAACAATACTGTGAGTAAATTTTTTACCTTAAATTTATAATATGAATAAAAATAAATATTTATATAAAAAAGTCCTATTAAGTTTTTTAGGAACTTTAACCTTAATCTTTACGCTAACTAGTTGTGAATGTGACAGAGACAAGAAAAAAGAATTACTAAGACAACAAGGAGAAAAAGAGAAATTAGAAAAAGAACAATTGGTTCAAGCAGATAACGTTGGAACAGTTATTCAAGGAACTTTAGATCCGGCAACAGGAAATTTTATTTATGAAACAGGTAATATATTTACCATAAAACTACCCAATGGGCAAGAAATAGTTGAAGTAGGAAATAATTCTACTGAAGCTAAATTATATAATTTTCTTATAGATTCAACTATAAATGTAAGCGAAGATAAAACCAAAGGGTGGATTACATTAGATCGAGTATATTTTGATACTGGAAAATCAATCATTACTTCAGAATCAGGAAAACAAATGAAAAATTTATCACAAATTTTAAAAGCATTTCCTAAAACTAAAGTAAAAATAGGAGGTTATACCGATGCTACAGGATCTGAAGAAACTAATAAAAAAATTTCTGAGGGAAGAGCAAAAATAGTTCAAGAAGAATTAATTAAATCAGGAATACATACAGAAAGAATATCATTTGAAGGTTATGGCTCACAGCATCCGGTTTGTGAAGCGAATGATACCCCCGAATGCAAGGCGCAAAACAGAAGAGTGGATATCCGCGTTCTTGAGAAATAAATTTCAGTTTCACTCACAGTATTGTTATTATATACCCAATTCGCTACGTACAAATTTAATTTCTTCATAAGAAAAATCATCACCTAATGAATCCTTAATAATTTTTAGCTCCTTGGTGTTTAATTCAATTAATTTTTTTTCAATAACAACATACTTCTCCTTAGAGATAAAATCATATACAGAAACTTTATTTTTTGAGATTAGCTTGGCGACATGATTACTGATAGTTGAAACCGTCAAATTTCTCGCTTTTGCAACCTCGGTTAAGCTTTTACCATCTTGTAAAAGTTGTAAAGTAATATCAATCGTGTCCTCTTTTTTAACGATAGATGAAACAGTTTCAGAATCAGAATTAAATACATATTCCTTATATGTAATTCTTTGGTCAATAAGATGGGTAGAAAGTATAGATTTTATTTTTATTTTTATGTTATTTTCAAATTCATAAATAAATCTTAAATATTGAGTGATTTTTGATTTATTTTTATATTCAAGATAATGAGATTGTAAAGGTTTCCATACCTTATTAAAAAGTTCATCAGCAAAATATTCAACAGCATCTTTCGCCCTCTTTTCAATAGTTTGCCATAATTCTTTTTTATTAATAACAGTAGATGAATTAAAACGAGAGAGAATATTCCGTTGGAATTTTTGGTTTACGAGCAATAGAGAATGAAAGCACTCATCCATGGAAGCAACCAAATTCAGTACATGTTGTTTTTCAGGAATAGACTTTTCAATAGTCATTTTCCTCCATTCCTGTATGTTATGAATTAGTGAAAGTACTGATAAGGATTTAAAAAGAGTTTCAAGTCCAAAGTTGTATTTCTCTTCATTGAGTGTATTTTCCAACTCATACACGTTCCACATCCGGTTTTGGAACTCATTAATTTTAGAGTCTTGAATAATATTATGACTCTTGATGATAGATTTTAAAATGATTCCTTCTAAAGTACGACACCTACTTAAAGCAACATAAACTTGACCGGAAGCAAATGATTTTCCGGCATCGATAATAACTTTATCGAAAGTCAGCCCTTGGCTTTTATGAATAGTTACACCCCAAGCAAGTCGGATCGGAAATTGAGAAAATGAACCCAAAACTTTTTCTGTAATCTTTCCGGTTTCAGGATCAAGACTATATTTTATATTTTTCCAAACTTCATGTTCTAATAAAAAAGAATCTTTTTGATTATCAAAATGAACATAAATATCAAAATCCTCAATTTTTTCAATAATACCAATTTTTCCGTTGAAATACCTTCTGTTGCCGGAACTGTCATTTCGTATAAACATAATTTGCGCACCTTCTTTTAATACCAATTCTATATCGGTAGGATAAGAAGTTTCAGGGAATGTCCCATCTATAATAGCCTCAAAAAACTTTATAGGTTTGTTGAGCTTTTTTAATTCATTTTCATTGATAAACGTAGCAATAGAATTATGAGTAGTTAAAGTTATATATCCGGTTTCCTTGGGAACAAAATCAGGATTATATCTTTCATGAAGTAAATCAAAATCAATAGCATTAAAATCCTGATATCGAATAGCATTTAATAAATTAATAAAAACAGCATCATCTTGTCTGTAAACCTTTTTAAATTCAATACATATCGGAGGGTTCTTTTGCAAAATTAGAGCATCAAAGAAAAAAAGGCTTTTATAATAATTTTTTAAAAGATTCCATTGTTCTTCTTTAATTACGGGCGGTAATTGGTACATATCTCCAATCATTATTAATTGTACCCCACCAAAAGGAGCAGGATTTTTCCTTGTATATTGTAATGACCAATTTATTGCATCAAGAATATCCGCACGTAACATGGAAACTTCATCAATAATTAATAATTCTACTTCCGAAAATAATTTTCTCTTATCTTTATTATACTTAAAATGCTGATGAAGTTCTAATTTAGTAATAGCAATATTACGATCAATCCATCCGTCATTAGCAGGAATAAAACTAGTAAGAGGAAAACCAAATAAAGAATGTATAGTTACCCCTCCTGCATTAATGGCAGCTACACCTGTAGGGGCAACAACAAGGGTGTTTTTGCTTGTAGAATTTTTTAATTCCTTTAAAAAAGTAGTTTTACCTGTCCCTGCCTTTCCGGTTATAAATAAGTTTTTATTAGTATAATTGGCTAAATCGAAAGCTAATTTCTGTTCAATATTGATTATAGTAGATTGGTTTGCCATATACTTGTTGGATTTAATACAAATATATAGTAATAGTAAAAGTTCAAAAAATAAATATGAAAATTTAAGGCAAATAATTGTTTTGATTTAAAAATTGTTAAATATTATAAAGATTAAACTTTATTAAACTTCATCCAAGTTTTTTTAAATTAATAAAATTGGAATATTATACTTAAAAATAGGTATATAAATAATAATATATAATAGATCTATCATTTATTTTGTTAAAAGAATTAACAAAAAAGTGGTGTAAACTTAAACATGCTCAGTAATTAATGCAGATAAATAATATATACAATTATAATATATATTCTATTTTTGTTTAAGACTTAATCAGGTAAAAAATGAAAAGTAAAATTATAGAAGGTTTTTCCAAACTAAACAAAGAAGAAAAAATTAACTGGTTGACTAAACAATACGGAGGTGGTTCAGAAGGATTAAAAAATATATTAACACAGTATTGGAATCATAACGCAGATTTGCAAAAATTACATGATGAATTCGCGGAAAACACTATAAGCAATTTTTACCTTCCCTATGGAATAGCTCCCAACTTTTTAATAAATGATGATATATACGTTCTACCCATGGCAATTGAAGAAAGTTCTGTAGTAGCCGCCGCCGCCAAATCGGCTAAATTTTGGTTAAATAAAGGGGGATTTAAGACCAAACTTTTAGGAAGTACTAAATTAGGACATATTCACTTTATGTATAAAGGAGATGCATCTAAATTATTACAATGGTTCAAAATCCATTTAAAGGAAAAACTCATAAAACAGTCCATGGATTTAACTAAGAATATGCGAATGAGAGGAGGAGGTATAACCAATATCGAATTAGTAGATAAATCGAATGAGCTTGAAAATTATTATCAGATAAAAGGTTCTTTTAATACACAGGATAGTATGGGGGCTAACTTTATTAATTCATGCTTAGAACAATTTTCAATAACATTTAAAGCAGAGTTTCAAAAATCCAATATCTTTGATGAGGAAGAAAAAAACAATTTTCAGATTATCATGTCCATACTTTCCAATTACACCCCAGATTGTATGGCAAGAGCCGAAGTAAGCTGCAAAATAAAAGACTTAAGAGACGATATTAGTATATCTCCTGAAGAATTTGCTTGGAAATTTAAACAAGCTGTTGAAATAGCAGAAGTGGAACCTTACAGAGCAGCAACTCATAATAAAGGTATAATGAATGGTATAGATTCAGTAATACTAGCCACAGGAAATGACTTTAGAGCAGTTGAAGCTTGTGCACATACCTATGCCTCACATACCGGAAAATATACAAGTTTAACACATTGTGAAATTAAAAATGATCGATTTCGTTTCTGGATCGACCTGCCGATCTCTTTAGGAATAGTTGGAGGTCTGACAAATCTTCATCCATTGGTCATTGCATCCTTGCAAATATTAAACAATCCCTCAGCAGAAAAACTTATGCAAATAGCAGCGGTTGCAGGACTAGCTCAGAATTTTGCTGCCATAAGATCATTAATTACAACCGGAATACAAAAAGGACATATGAAGATGCATCTTACCAACATAATAAATCAATTGGGAGCAACAGAAGAAGAAAAGAAAACAATACTTGATATATTTAAAGAAAAAACCATCTCTTATCATTTAGTATTCGAAGAATTGGAAAGACTTCGTAAAGAAAATAACGTTAAAGAAAGATAGAAAGATACTCACTAGCATATGATAAAAACCATAAAAGTAGACTATGTAGATAAAATAGGAAATACTTAATAAGAAGCTAACCAACCGGATAAAAAAAGTTAACAAAAAACGAGGAATTAATTAAAAAAGGAGGGAAAAAACTAATAAAACTCCCGAACACGAAAAAAAAGTTTAAGGTATATACAGAATATAAACAATTGAAAACTAGTTAATTTAGGGTTAAGAGGTCTGGGTTAGGCAAAGTATTTAAGAAAAAAAGATTAAAAAAAACTTGCGAAGAAAAAAAAAGTAACTATCTTTGCATCCGCAAGTCAGGAATAACGAAGAGAGAAAAGAGAAGAGAGAGTACCTGAACGAGCATAAAGATCGTTGAAATAAAAAAGTTTATAACAAAGCTTACGAAAGAAAAAGTAGCAAAACACAACCTGGAAGTTAAAGGAAGATTCTTTTGAGGATATGAGGCCATGAAATTGATAATTTAAGAAGAAATTACAATGGAGAGTTTGATCCTGGCTCAGGAT